>DASZDO010000105.1:0-27724 GCA_035941955.1 Chthoniobacterales bacterium | reverse complement strand
GTGATCGGTGATCGGTGAATGGTTCTTCCTCCATTCACCAGTCACGTATCACCATTCACTTTGAAGTTGCGAGCTCCCCGAGCAACTTCTTCCACCGCACCCACGCATCGTCGCGCGCCTTCTTGTTCTCCGGCGTGCCGGTGGGCGACTCGCCGTCGCGCATGAAACCGTGTCCGGCGCCTTTGTAAATGACGGGTTCGTATTTCTTGCCGGCGGCTTTCATCAACTCCTCCGCTTTCGGGATCGTTGCGTTCACTCGCGCGTCGTTCTCGGCGTAGAAGCCATAAACCGGACCTGCAATTTTCGCAGCGTCCTCCGCGTTCTCGACTGCGGTCCCGTAGAACGAATAAGCGGCTTTTAGTTTAGGGTTCGCGGCCGCGTACTCGAACGTCCGCGCTCCACCCCAGCAAAAACCAGAGACCGCGAGCGAGCCGCTGGCTGCCGGAATTTTCGTCAAGGCATACTCTGCCGTCGCATCGAGATCGGCCTTCACCTGTTCTTTCGGCAAGGCTGAGATCGCCTTCCGAGCGCCGTCGACATCGGCGAAGGTCTGACCGCTCAGCAGATCGGGCGCGATGGCGATCACGCCCGCTTCGGCCAGTTGATCGCAAACGCCGCGCACCCAATCGGTCAGTCCAAATATTTCGTGAATGACAACCACGACCGGCGCTTTGTCCTTCCGCTCCGGATAAACGACGAACGCCTTGATCGTCCGCTCGCCCGATTTGTACTCAACCCACTCGCCATGCCGCGAAGATTTTTCCAGCCGGGCCTTTGCCCAATCCTGCGCGGGCAGCCCCTGCGCCAGAACAACCAAGCCAACCGCAACGAAAAGACCTTTCATATTATAGGATCGATTTTGAATTAAGTGGAAGCCGCTGGAGCAGGCCCGCGCTGCATCGTCGCATCAACACTCCACCGGCCGGCGCCGTAGAAAAACATGAACAAGAAAACCCACGCGTATATCACGGCCAATTCTCCCTTGTTGACGATCGGGAAAAATCCGCCGCCGGCGTGGGCCATGAAATAGGCTACCGCCATCATGCCGCTGGCGAGGAACGCGGCGGGCCGCGTGAGCAACCCAATGGCAATCAGGAGCCCGCAAATCAGTTCGATCCACCCGCCAACCGTCATCATCATATCGAGCTGGGCGGGAGGCTGCCCCGGCTTGGGAAACCAGCCGAGAACTTTTTGCGCGCCATGACAGGCGAACAGCAGCCCGACGAACAAGCGCATGATGCAATAAACCGGATCAGCGAAACGATTCAGAGAGTTCATCAGCGCAGGCTGTGACGACGAGTTGGACCTGTCAAGATTCTCCTTCCCGCTCTTCCTCTTCCTCTTCCTCTTCAGTCAATTTCCGAGAGGGTGAAAAGAGGAAGAGGTAGCGGAAGAGGAAGAAGGGAAAATCGGCTTCGCTCCAGAATTGCAACTTTGCGGGCGTGCGTCACGATGCCACGTGCAAATCGCAATCATCGGCGGAGGCGCGGCAGGGTTCTTCGCCGCGATCGCCTGCGCCCGGGCCAATCCGGAAAATGAAGTATCTATCTTCGAACGCGGCTCGGAGTTTCTGACGAAGGTCCGGATTTCCGGTGGCGGACGCTGCAACGTCACCCATGCCTGCTTCGATCCGCGGACATTAAGCGAGGAGTATCCTCGAGGTGAGCGCGCCCTCATCTCGCCGCTTCACCGGTTTTCCCCAAGCGACACCGTCGCGTGGTTCGAAGAGCGCGGCGTGCGACTCAAGACCGAACCGGATGGCCGCATGTTTCCGGTAACGGATTCTTCGCGCACGATTATCGATTGCCTGGTGAGTGAAGCGAAGGCCGCGGGCGTCCGACTGTTCGCGCGCACAGGAATCGAGAGCGCGGTGCAGTCAGGCGGCGGTTTCCAGTTAACAATGGGACGGCACGGCGGGCATCCCCCCAATGGAGGGACGGGCGCCGTCCCTTCCCATATTTCCTGGGATCGTTTGCTGCTCGCCACCGGCGGTTCCCGGTCGATCGCCGGCGCCCAGATCGCGCAATCTCTTGGGCACACCATCGTCCCGCCCGTTCCGTCTCTCTTTTCGTTGCACGTTTCCACCCCATGGCTTCGTTCGCTCCCAGGCGTATCTATTCCGGATATTGAGGTATCGGTCTCCGGCACAAAATTGCGCGAGCGTGGGCCGATGCTGATCACGCACAATGGCGTGAGCGGCCCCGCCGTTTTGCGGCTTTCGGCGTGGGGTGCGCGAGTCCTGCATGGACTGGATTACCGTTTTATCCTGCGGGTGAACTGGCTGCCCGATCTCACTGCGGAGGCCGTCCGCGCCGAACTGCAATCGTTCCGCCAATCAAACCCAAACCGTCTCGTAATAAATTCACCTCTTCCTTCCCTGCCCGCTCGTTTATGGGAGCAACTCGCGCTCGCTGCCGGCATCGATCGGGAGACGCGCTGGACCACGCTTGCGCGCGCGAAAGCCCATGAGCTGGCCCGCGTTCTCACACGCACCGAACTCGAAGTGAACGGCAAGTCGCTCAACAAAGATGAGTTTGTCACTTGCGGCGGCGTGAGTCTGCGCGAGATCAATTTCAAAACGATGGAAAGCCGCATTACTCCCGGCCTTTATTTTGCCGGCGAACTGCTCGACCTCGACGGAGTCACCGGCGGCTTCAATTTTCAAGCGGCCTGGACGACCGGTTGGATCGCCGGACACGCCATGGCGCACGCAGAGCCAAAGTTGCCCGTATGAGACGCACCGGAATTTCCAAGTTGGACCTCAAAGGCGCGCTCACGGAAGTGCGGCAGGTCTACGCCGATCTGGCAAAACGCCCGATCGAGCGGAACTGCGCGCGTGTGAAGGAATGCTGCCATTTCAAGCTCACGGGCCGGACGCCTTACCTGACAAAAGGCGAAGCGTTATTAGCCGCCGCGGCTCTTCGCGCCACAGGCCGCAGGCAGCTCCCGGAGAACGCGATGGGCGCATGTCCCATGCTCGATTCCAACACCGGCGACTGTGTCATCTATGATTCCCGTCCCTTTGGCTGCCGGACCCATTTTTGCGCGGCCGCCGGTGGGCCTTATGCGCGCCGTGAGGTTATCGATCTAATCCGACGGCTGGAAGCGGTGGATGTGCAAGTTGGCGGGTCAGGACCTCGTCTGTTGCAAAACGCCATCGGCGACGCACTCAACGAGCTGAGAACCTAACATCTTAGAAAGCGAGTGACCGCGATTTCTCACCGCCGCTTGATCCATTCGGGAGCGGATCGCTACGCCGCTTTTTTCGCGTGAGCCTTCGTCGCGCGCTTCGGCGCTCTCTTTTTCTTCTTCGCACCCTGCGACTTCGCCAGGCTTTCCTGCAACACCGCCACCAGGTCGATGACTTTCGTCGACTCCTTCTTTGCCTTCGGCTTTTCTTCGATCTCTTTTCCGCCGGCCTCCACTTTCTCCTCGATCACTTCCATCAGCGCCTCGCGATAATCATCGTGATATTTCTCCGGATCCCAGCTTGAACTCATGCTCTCGACCAATGCCTTGGCCATCTCCTTCTCCCGCTTCCCCACTTCCAGCTTTTTCGGGACTTTCAGCTTCTCCGCATCCGCGAGTTCCTTGGCGAAATGCATCAGCTCAAGAACGAGCGCATGCTTGAGCGCTTTTACGCCCGCCAGGTATTGCCGGGTCTTGATCACCACTTTCGCGATTCCGACTTTGTTGCTATCGGCCAGAGCCTCACGGAGCAGCACATACGCTTTGTCTCCTCCCTTTAGCGGCTCGAGGTGATACGGTTTGTAAAAATACATCGGGTCGATCTCTTCGAGATCGACGAAATCCTGGATGTCCACCGTTTGCGTCGCCTCGAGATCGACCCGCTGAAAATCTTTTTCATCCAGGACGACGAATTTCCCTTTTTCGTACTCGTATCCTTTCACGATCTGGTCCCAGGGAACTTCTCTGCCGTCCTTTTCCGCGACCCGCTTGTAATTTACCGGGCTATGATCCTTCGCCCGAAGCAATCTGAATTTCAGCTCCTCCCTCCGCGTCGCGGGATAGACCGCGATTGGGATATTGACGAGGCCGAAACTGATACTGCCCTTCCAGATCGCACGCATACTGAAGCTTCGCGGCTGAGGTCCTGATCGCGCGTCTGCCGTCACCTCTCGACTTCGCTCGGGATGACAGAAGAACTACGCCGCCGCTTCGAGCTGTTCGCGCCTGATCCCGCGCAACTCGAAAAGCCGCACCAGCGTTTCTTCGATCAAATTATTCGGGCACGACGCGCCGGCGGTGATGCCGACAACGATCGGCCCGGCCGGCAGCCAGTCTTTTGCGACCACTTCCTCTCGCGCGTGAAGATCGTAGTGCAAAATTTCCTTCTCGGATAACAACCGGGATGCATTCCGCACGAAATAGGTCGGCAGCTTTTCCTCTCCCATCTCGGCGAGGTGCGAAGTGTTCGAGCTGTTATATCCGCCCACGACCAGAAGCAGGTTCATCCTGATATCGAGCAGCTCGCGCAAAGCGTCCTGCCGCTCCTGAGTGGCCCCGCAGATCGTGTCGAAGAAACGGAAGTTCGTTGCGGCGAGCTCCGGCCCATCGCGGTCCATGATCGCCTGCCGGATGCGGCGCTGCACTTCTTCGGTTTCACCGCGCAACATCGTGGTCTGGTTCGCCACCCCGATCGTTCGCAAATGCAAATCGGGATCGAAGCCGGGCGAATGCGCGTTCCGGAATTTCTCGAGGAAGGCCTGCTTATCGCCGCCGTGCCGGATATAATCGCAGACGTAATCGGTATCCGGCAGCGTCAGGACGACGAGGTAATGCCCCTTGCCGTCGCCGAGCGCGCGGGAGCTGGTGGCCTTCGTTTCCTCGTGCTCGGCCTTGCCATGGATGATGGAGGTGGCGGATTCGCTGGCGTACTTGCGCACCCGTTTCCACACGCTCATGACGTCGCCGCAGGTTGTGTCCACGATCTGGCAGCCGCGTTCTTTGATCTGCTGAAGGGTCGAAAGCTCCGTGCCGAAGGCGGGAACGATGACAACGTCTTCCGGCGTTAAATCCGCGATGTCCGCCTCCTTGTTCTTCCCCATCAAGTTCTTGATGCCTAACGAGGAGATCTGTTCGTTCACCTCGGGGTTGTGAATGATCTCGCCGACGATGAACAGCCGGCGGTCCTTGAAAACCTTGCGCGCGGCATACGCGAGATCGATCGCGCGTTCGACCCCGTAGCAAAACCCGAATTGCTTCGCGAGCCGCACCGTCACGTCGCCAAAGGTCAGGATTCCCCCGGCACGCCGGACCTTGTCGACAATGTCGCTCCGGTAGTGGGACTCGACTTGCTCCTGCACGGCGGTCATCACCTCCGGCGTGCGCAAGTTTACTTTCTCGCGCGCCGTGGTGCCGCTGGAAATGAGATTCGTGCTCATGGCGCTGGTTGCCCAGACATTACACCCGTTTCCAGCGGACAGCGACCGCCGCCGAAAGTTCTTATTTCCGGAGCCAGATCAATCCACCAGCAGGGGGCCCGGAGGATCCTGGAACCAGCTGTCGGACATCATGACAGAGCGCGGCGGATCGGGATCTTTGCTCTGATCGAGCCTGCGGACCTGGCTGCCCCACTTCTTATCTTCGGGCAGAGAATGCTGGATAGTAACCGGCGTGCCGATCCGCGTCAGCGCGAAGAGCCGGGCCGCAGCCTCGCGGTGCAACCGAACGCAGCCGTGCGTGTGCGGGGCGGGATGGACAAAGCCTTCATGGAATCCATATGCGGGCTTGAACTCACACCAATAGGCCATCGGATAACCGCGGTCCGGTTCGCTCTGGCGCCGGCGTTTCTTCTCCTTGCTGTAGATGGTGAAATTACCCGTCGGAGTCGCGGCCCCCGGCTTGCCGACGTTGCCCTGGACCGCCATGAGCAGGCGGTCACCTTCGACCACATAGAGATTCTGAGTCGAGAGCGAAAGTTTCACTTCGACCTTGGAAGGGTCCTGCGGCTTGTGCGCTATGACGCGATAGCTTCCAGACGACGACGCGGTGGTCATGGTTCCGCAGCTCGTCAGAAAAAGGGCGGCCGTGGCGCCGATGCACAATAGGAAGAGGCGGGAAAGATGTTGCATAGTTAATCACTGGAAAAGCGCATTGGCGGGCTTTTGTCAATAGTCGCGGATCGCTGGAACGTGCCATCAGGGGTCAGATCGAGGGTTAGAGTGGAAGACATTGGGGGAAGGTTCTTCGCCCTTTCCTCGAGCCGGCGCTCGAAATCCTGCGAGACATTCGCATAAGGAGGATACGCCGCCGGGTCCGCCGCGATGGGGCGATAACGCCAGTGCTTGTACATCCAAAGCCAGGGCGCGGGATTCGCGCGGACGTACGGCTCAAACTGGTCCCAGCACGCCTGGGCGATTTCCCGAAAGGATGCCTCCGGCGGAAACTCGATCCGAGGGTGAAAAACAATCCGGTAACGCCCGTCCGGCAGCGGCTCGCTGTGAACGTTGATCACCGTTGCACCCGCGCGCCGGTGCGCCCATGCGTGCGCGAACGTGACGCTCGTCTTGAGTCCGAAACAATCGATGGCCACCGTCGGCAATTGCGCCGGAATGGTCAGGTCGGTCAGGATCGCCACGCGCCCTCCGCGGTGAAGCGTTTTGTAAAGTTGGAGAACCGCTCCTCCCCTATGAATGACCCGTTGACCGCTGCATTCTCGCAGGCTGACAAAGATCGGGTTGAGCAAGGGATTTTTGAATTCCTGGGTAACGAGTGCGCTCTCGACGCCGAAATAGTTGGCCGCATTGGCGATCCATTCGAAGTTGCTGTAGTGGCAGCAAGCGAAGATGACGGGGTTCCCCGGCCTTATTTCTTCCTGCCAGAGATCGAGACCCTCGACGTCGATATAACGCGAGTAGTTCTCCCTGGTCAGACGCGGGCTCCAGAAAAGATCGATCATTGTCCTGGCAAAATGCTGGTAGGACTCGCGAACAATTTCGGCTCGGCGGGCCGGCGAAAGTTCACCGCTATATGCAACCTGGAGGTTGCTTAACGCCACCCGCCGGCCTGCTCGATCCAGCGTGGCGGCCATCGCGCCGATAACCAGCGCCAGGCGATAACACGCCTTCCGGGAAAGGAGCGGAACGATTCCCGCCGCGCTCTTGAGAGCGAGCCACTCGAGACGGTAACGAATTTTTTTCCAGACCGCGCGCACGGCGCCAGTGTAAGCACGCTTCGTGTTGGTCGCGAGCGGGGAGGCGCGGCCCCCGCGCTGTCGTTTTCCTAACCAATATGGTTCGATTGTGATAATCCGATTTCGATAAGATCATACGACGGCCGTGAATTGGAACCCATCGTGAATTTCTGGCGCAGGACTGCCGAGTTCCTCGGTCTCAAGCGCAACCTCGTCCTCCTCTTGGTGGCGACGTTCGTCATCGGTACCGGGGAAGAGCTCTGGATGCGTTTCGTGCCGAAATATCTCCAGGCGCTGGGCGCAACGATTTTCATCATTGGGCTTTTCGACGGAATCCGGACTCTGCTCGGCGCGGTCTACGCCTACCCCGGCGGTGTCCTGGTCGACCGCTGGGGGCATCGCCGCGCTTTTCTCGCCTTCAACGTCTTCTCGATCGCCGGTTACTCGCTTGTGCTTCTTTTCCCCCATTGGGGCGCGGTCATCGCCGGGATGTTTCTTTTTCTTTCCTGGACCTGCTTCTCGCTGCCCGCGACTTTTTCCCTTATCGGCGCCACGCTGGGCGCGAATCGCCACGCCATGGGCGTCGGCCTTCAATCGGTCATCAAAAGATTGCCGATTATGGTCGCACCGCTTCTCGGCGGGATCCTGATCGATCGCTTCGGGATCATCGATGGCGTGCGGATCGGTTTGATCGTCTCAATCTTCCTTTCCGGCGCCACGATCCTGGTGCAACGCCGTTTGCAGGACGAGCCCTCGCAACCAGTTGCAGTGGTTGACCGCTGGACGTTCTGGCAGAGCCTCCGGGGCTTCAGCGCCCCACTCCGCCGGCTTCTGCTCAGCGACATCCTTGTCCGCTTCTGCGAACGGATCCCTTTCGCGTGGGTGGTTATTTACGCGATGGATAACATCGGCCTCAGCGCGAAACAGTTTGGCATCCTGACCACGGTGGAAATGTTGACCGCCACCTTGTGCATCATTCCCGCGTCACACTTTGCCGATAAACATCGGCGCGAGCCTTTCATCCTTGTCACCTTCGTTTTCTTCACCATCTTCCCGCTCGCGCTCTGGCTCTCGGGCGGTTTCACCATGCTCCTGGTCGCGTTCGCGATCCGCGGGCTGAAAGAGTTTGGCGACACTTCACGCAAAGCCCTAATCATTGGTTACTGCGAGTCTCAACGGCGCGGCCAGATGATCGGCGCCTACTATCTCGTGCGCGATCTTCTGGTCAGCGCGGCTGCGATCCTGGGCGCCTACCTTTGGAAGCTGGGACCGGCCGCGAACTTCCTTGGCGCCACCGCCCTCGGCCTTTGCGGCACAATCTATTACCTTGCCTCCACCCGCCGCTCCGCTCCCGCGGGTTCTGTCAGCTAAGACGTTTTCGCAGCTACAAACGGCGCGCAGACCCAAACGGACGGAAACAAACTGTTGACCTTTCGTCACTTATCTCCCAAGATGGCTGGACGGATAACGTTCGACCGGAACGAAGCGGAAGTGGAGTAAACTGACCGGGCGCTGTCTGCGGGATAAATCCCATCACACCAACAGTAGTTGCAGTAAGGAGATCAGCGCATGCAGATGTTTTCAAGCAGTCGAAAAGTAGAACCAGCGATGCCCATGACCGCTACCGAGCCGGCGGCGACGCCTGCGCCTACCCCAGCTTCTAACGGCGCCGCGGAGTTGCCGCGAGCCGGTGGGATCCTGTCGAGTGGCGTCTCCATCAAAGGTTCCGTTAAGTTCCAGAAGGAGCTTTTGATTGACGGCACCGTGGAAGGCAAGATCGATTCCAATGGCCGGCTTACCATTGGAGAACATGCGAAGATCAAAGGCGAGATCAGGACAAAATCCGTGATAGTAGACGGCACGGTCGAAGGCAACATCACCGCGGCGGAACGTTGCGAGCTGCGAGCCGGCTGCACGGTCAACGGAGATATTGAATCGCCGCGCCTGGTGGTGGACGAAGCCGCCACCTTCATCGGCAGCGCTAAGATTGCGACTGCTAAGGCCCCGGCGGCGTAGCGATTTCCCGCTTAACTCTTCTTCAGTAGGAGGAGCTGGTCCAAACACGCTCATCGGCGACGCGACTGATGAACGTATTTCTGGCCGTGTTGATCGGAGCCGTCCTGGGCGCCCTGGATGGCGCAGGCATCTTCTTTGCGCCCGGTGAGCCATACAAGTGGCAAATCTTTCTTGCCGCGACGCTAAAGGGCGGACTAGTCGGGAGCCTGACCGGCTTTTCGCTGACTCCGGCAAGCTCGCGCTGGACTGGAATCGGCGTGGGCGCCTTGTATGGTTTAGCCTTCGCTGTCGTAGTTTATCTGGCGAAGGGCGGACCCCAGTCGGGTGATGCTCCTTACATCATCCCGAGCGGTATTGTTTTTGGCGCACTAACCGGCCTCTTCATTACCATTTTCGCATTCAAGAAGAATCGACCTCGTAAGCCTTAACCGATGGCGAAAAACAAGCTGAAGACACCGGCCGTGTGTCCCGTGTGCGACCATGAGGTCCCGCGCGGCGCGTTGGCCTGCCCGGAATGCGGCGCCGACCACAATTCAGGATGGCGAGAAAACGCCGACACTTATGAAGCCCTGGATCTGCCGGACGAGGATTTCGACTACGATCAGTTCGTCCGGGAAGAGTTCGGGTCTTCCATCAAGCCGGCCGGAATCAAGACGATCTGGTGGCTTACCGCTATTCTAGTTATCATTGTATCCGTCACGCTCTATTTTCTCTCGGCTCGTTAGCTAGACGCCCGAACAAAGGCTAGCTTTCGGAAGGAACTCGATGAAGATACGCCACGTTTATCTCGGCTTGTGCGTCCCAGGCTTTCTCTTGCCTTACTTGAAACTAATTCCATGGCTCGCAGCGCACGGTCTGGACCTTCCCTTATTTTTCAATGAGCTGTTTTCCACGCGGATCGGCGCATTCTTTGGGCTGGATGTCATCGTCTCGGCCTTGGTTCTTTTCGCCTTCATTTGGCTGGAAGGCCGCCGCCTCGCCATACGCCGTCTCTGGCTGCCGGTCCTTGCCACTCTCCTCGTAGGGGTGTCACTCGGATTGCCTCTTTTCCTATACCTGCGCCAACGGCAACTTGATCAGCTGCCTGGCCAAAAGAGTCGGGCGCCCAGTTAGTCCAGTTCGATTCCAGATACAATGACGCTCCCAGAGAAACCTCAGCTTGCGGAAGAGGCAGGTCGCCGTCCGAGTTTCGCTGAGGCTTTTCGGTTCTGGCTCAAGCTTGGGTTCATTAGTTTCGGCGGGCCCGCCGGACAGATCGCGATCATGCAGACGGAGCTGGTGGAGAAGAAGCGATGGATCAGCCAAGCGCGCTTTCTCCATGCGTTGAATTTCTGCATGCTTCTGCCGGGACCGGAAGCGCAGCAGCTCGCGATCTACATCGGCTGGCTCCTGCACCGGACCTGGGGCGGCATTGTGGCCGGCGCTCTCTTTGTCATTCCATCGGTGTTTGTGCTTTGGGCGCTTAGCTTCGTTTATGCGGACTATGGCAACATTCCGTGGATCGCCGCGGTTTTTTACGGATTGAAACCGGCTGTCATGGCGATCGTCGCCGTTGCCGTGATTCGGATCGGGCGAAAGGCGTTGCAGAATCCGATAACGTGGTGCATCGCCGCGGTCGCCTTTATCGGCATCTTCTGGTGCGAAATCCCGTTTCCCGTGATTGTTCTGGCGGCGGCAGTGGTGGGTTTTTTCGGGGGGCAGTTTTGGCCGGACAAGTTCGTCGTCGCTCAGGCGAGCGAAGGAAACGGGAACGGCAGCATTCTTAGTGATAATGAGGAATCCCCTCACCGGGCGCGACCTTCCTGGTCTCGCGCGGCGCGCATATCAGCGGTTTGCCTTACCCTTTGGTGGACGCCGATTCTCCTGGCCGGCCTGTGGCAGGGATGGGACCAGACGCTGTTCAAGGAAGGTCTGTTCTTTAGCAAGGCCGCGGTCGTCACTTTTGGAGGGGCCTACGCGGTGCTGCCGTATGTCGCGCAGCAGGCCGTGGATAATTTCGGCTGGCTCCAAACGGGCCAGATGATGGACGGCCTGGGATTAGCCGAAACGACTCCAGGGCCATTGATCATGGTGCTGCAATTTGTGGGTTTCATGGGCGGATGGAACAAGCCCGGCCTTTTGTCTCCCCTCCTGGCCGGGACCCTTGGCGCGCTCATCACCACTTGGGCGACCTTCGTCCCCTGTTTCCTCTGGATTCTGCTCGGCGCGCCGCACATCGAGCAATTGCGCGGCAACCGGAAACTAACCGCCGCCCTCTCCTCTGTTACCGCCGCCATTGTCGGAGTGATCTTGAACCTGGCCGTCTGGTTCGGCCTGCACGCGCTTTTCCCCGCGGGCCGCACGATCGATTGGTTTGCTCTCATCCTGAGCGTGATCGCCTTCATCGGCCTGTTGAAATGGAAATGGAACGTGGTCCCGGTCGTGATCGGCAGTGGACTGGCCGGCTTGATCTACCAATTGGCGGCGTGATTTGCCGAGGTTATGAGGCAGACGCGCCGCCCTGCCGTGTTCAGTCACGTGGTTGACGCCGGCGGCGTCCGGGAAATTAGGTCGCCGCGGCGACTGCCCAACCACCGGTTACGGATGGAAAATGCCGCGAGTCCCGGAGGGACGATGGAAGGGCGTCCCACGATTTCCGGCGCCCCCTACCGGGGCTTTGCTCTTTTGTTGCCCGAGGACCGGTGGTTGTCACCACCGGCTAATGTCCAATGTCCCTCCGGGACAAACCTTCGCCGAAGCCAGGGTCCTATCAGCCCAGACCACCTGAGGCGCAGTCGCTCTACAATTCCGGAATTTCATGGTCAACATCTCGCCGCCGCGGACCGCGCGTTGACTTGATTCGGTTTGATTTTAGGTTGCGAAGTCGGCAGCGCGCCGGCTTTGCATCGTGAAAAGCGTCCTCTTCGTTTGTACAGGAAATATTTGCCGGAGCCCTATGGCGGAAGGGTTTTTCCGCCGGCTGCTCGGCAATCGGAAGGACATCGAGGTCGCGTCCGCGGGAGTGCACGCGGTCCGCGGGCAGCCTCCGAGCATGCACGCCGTGCATGTCTGCGAGCAGGAAGGGGTCGACATCCGGGGACTGCGCAGCCAGCCGCTCACCGCCACGCTGGTCGATCGCGCGACGCATATTTTCGCGATGACGGGTGCTCATCTCGACACGATTCATATGCTCTTCCCCCACGGCGCGGAGAAGGCCTATCTGCTCCGGGAATTTGAAGAGCCGGGCATGACCGTCTGGCGCGATGTGCCCGACCCGATCGGTTGTAGCCGCGATGTTTACAGCGTTTGCGCGGCCACCATTAAAAACGCTTTACCGACCGTGCTCGCATTCGTAGAACAAAGCGAACTCGCGGTGCCGGCCAAGTCGCGCGGCGGCGGAACTTCATCCTATACCATGGCAGACCAGCCTCATGACCCCACGACCAGGCCCGGCCCAGGCGGGCCTCCCCCGCCGGACCGCGGGGGTTTGAGCCAAGTCGATCCCGAGATTTTTAAGGCGGTCGTGGCGGAAGAAAACCGGCAACGCGAGAACATCGAGCTGATCGCCTCGGAAAATTTCACCAGCCGCGCCGTAATGGAAGCGCAGGGCAGCGTGCTGACGAACAAGTACGCGGAAGGCTACCCCGGAAAACGCTGGTACGGCGGCTGCGAAAACGTCGACACCGTCGAGCAACTGGCAATCGATCGCGCCAAGCAGCTTTTCAATTGCGAGCATGTGAACGTCCAGCCGCACAGCGGCGCGCAGGCGAACATGGCCGTTTACTTCGCCATGCTAAAGCCCGGCGACAAAATTCTCGCCATGAACCTCGCGCACGGCGGCCATCTCACCCACGGCCACCCGGCAAATTTCTCCGGCAAATTTTACCAGGTCTCGCAGTACGGCGTCAGCGCGGACACGGAGCGGATCGATTACGACGCGTTGCAGAAACAAGCCGAGGAGTTTCGACCGGCCATGATCACCGCCGGCGCGTCAGCCTATCCGAGAATCATCGATTTCCCGCGTATGCGCCAAATCGCCGATTCCGTTGGCGCGCTTTTGTTCATCGACATGGCGCACATTTCCGGGCTCGTCGCCGGTGGCCAGCATCCCACTCCGATTCCGCACGCGCAGTTCGTCACCACCACCACGCACAAAAGTCTGCGCGGCCCGCGTGGCGGGATTGTGATGTGCACGGCCGAACACGCCAAGGCGATCGACGGCACCGTCTTTCCCGGCGTGCAGGGCGGCCCGCTCATGCACGTCATCGCGGCGAAGGCCGTCTGTTTCCACGAAGCGCTCCAGCCGCAATTCCACGATTACCAGCGGCAGGTCGTCGTGAATGCCAAAGCGCTCGCCGCCGGTTTGGCGAAGCACGGTTACCGCATCGTTTCCGGCGGCACCGACAACCACCTCATGCTCGTCGATCTTCGCCCGAAGGACGTCAACGGAAAGGTAGCGCAAGAAGTCCTCGATCTCGCCGGCATCACCGTGAACAAAAACGGCATCCCCTTCGACACCTACCCGATCTTCAAGCCCGGCGGCATCCGCATCGGCACACCCGCCGTCACCACGCGCGGCATGAAAGAAGAAGAGATGCTCGAGATCGCCGACCTGATCAACGACGCCCTCAACCGCCGCGACGATGCCGCCGCCCTGGAACAGATTCGCGGAAAAGTGCGCGAGCTGACGCGGCGCTTTCCGCTGCCATCCTGACTGTAGCCGTTCCCCTGCCCTCCTCGCCGAAGCGAGGGCGGAGGCGGGTGGTTCATTTTGTCCTCGTTGGGGGCAACTCCGGTACTCTAAGAAGGAGGGGTATGACTAAGACGAACAAAAATTGTCAGAGCTGCGGAATGCCGCTCAAGAAGTCGCCCGGCGGCGGCGGGACTAACGCCGATGGCACCATCAGCACGATTTATTGTTCCTATTGCTATGAGAACGGGCATTCAAACAACCTGATTGGACGGCATCCCAAATGCAGAATTTCGTGAGGGATAAGATGAAAGAGATGGGTTTCCCGAGTTTCCTGGCCGGTTTTTTCACGAAACGAATTCCCAGACTCGAACGCTGGAAAGATAGATGAAGTGACCAGGCGTTAATCTGTGGACGACACCTCTCCTGCGTCGGTTCGATCAATCTCCGCCAAAAGACGCTGGATAATCAAGTCGCGCAGGAGGCACGCGAGCGCCCTGCTTGCGATCGCTGCGACCTTCGCTGCGTGGGGTTCGCCTCACTTCGTCCAGGCGCAGGATCCGGCCGGAGCGCCTCAGCGTCCCATCATTGCGATCGAAGGAGTCGCGGTGGTGGATGTGGCCCGCGGCGAGATCGCAAGTCCGCGGACGGTGCTGGTCGGCGATGGACAAATTACCGCGATTGGCGAGCCGGCCACGATAGATATTCCGCCCGCGGCGGTACGAGTGGATGGTCGCGGCCGTTTTCTCATGCCGGGTTTAGTGGACATGCATGTTCATCTCTTCAACAACGCTTCGCGCCGCGCGCCTAACGAGTGGACCTTCCCCCTTTTCGTCGCCAATGGCGTCACCGGAGTCCGCGAGATGCTGACGGAGCCCGCAGCGATGACCGTGGTGGACCGCTGGCGCACAAAGATGGCCCGAGGAGAGCTTGTCGCTCCACGCGTGCTGGCGGCGGGCGCGTCCGTGAGTGCGGAGTCAGAGGAAGCGACGCGCCGGCAAGTGCGTGAAGCGAAAACCGCCGGCGTGGATTTTCTGAAGATCTTTTCGCAAACGCGCGAGCCGCAGTGGCGCGCCATCCTCGATGAGGCCGGCGCTCTCAAAATACCCGTGTGCGGACACATTCCCGCCGAGGTGGGTCTGCTCGACGCTGCGAACGCCGGGCAGCGGAGCAATGAACATCTCACCCAGATCTACGAGGCCTGCTCAGCCAGGGAAAAACAATTCCTCGACGCTCGAAAGGGACTCGACGGCCGGGAGATCGTCAAACTTCGCGACGCGCAAGAGCCGGAGGTGCTGGAAAGTTTCGACCAGCCCATTTGCGATCGGGCCGCCGCGGCTCTGGCGAAGACGGACCAGGTGCAGGTGCCCACGCTTGTCCTGTCTCATTTCGAAGCGCGCGGATCGCCGGCGAAGTTTCGCGACGACCCGCGCTGGCGTTGCCTCCGCTCGGATGAACAGGCACGATGGGAGCGGATACTCAAAGACTACCCGCCCGGAGGCAAGAAGCTGAGCGCTCGGCGCTGGGAAATCTCTCGTCGAATCGTCAAGACGCTGCATGCCGCTGGTGTGCGCATTCTGGCCGGGACCGATGCGCCCATGCCGCTCGTCTATCCAGGCTACGCGCTGCACAAAGAGCTCGAGCTGCTGGTCGAAGCCGGCTTGAGTCCCGCCGACGCGTTGCGCTCCGCCACCATCTGGCCAGCCGAGTTTCTCGGCTTGAGCGACAGCAGCGGCTCAATCGCCGTCGGCAAACGCGCCGATCTCCTGTTGCTCGACGCCAATCCGCTTTCCGACATCAGCCACACCCAGCGCATCCGCGCCGTCGTCCTTAAGGGCCGATTGCTACAGCGAGCCGATCTCGACGCCCTCTCGGATGCCGCCATCACTTCCGAAGCGAAGCAACCCGTTAATCCGTACCCGTCCCGCAGGGGGGCAGTTCCATCTTGCTACGAGGATCGCGACTTTGATAATTTCCTTTGATGCGGCTTTCGACAGCCGATTTCCCCTTAAACCAAGAGATAGGCTGCAAGAATTGACGCTCGACCCGGTTAGCCGTAGGCCTTCTTGGTCTCGTTAGGCAACCATAATTCTCAAATCGGCGTACGCACTTGACGAAGAAAAAAACATCAACAACAGCCTCGACCAAGACGGCAAACACACCTTTAGGCAAGGAAGCCAGTCCAAAAACGCGGTTGTCTCGTCAAAAGACCTCAGTGTCATTATTAGAACACGACGTCTTTCGGCACAGACTCCTCAAGTTGGCTGGAGCGCGCCTTCGACTTCCGAACCTCCCGTCTGGGCCAGACCAGAAGCACGTTGCAATCCTTCGGCAAGGAGCAGAGGTGTGGAACCAATGGCGAAAAGAAAACCCCGAGGTCACTCCCAACCTTGCCCATCTCAATATTCGAGGATCTTTTGCCGATTTGCGTGGGGTGAACCTGATCGGTGCAAACCTCTACAAAGCCTTCGCACAAACCGATCTCAGCGGGGCAGACCTTCGCAAGGCCTTCTTGCGCCAGGCCAACCTCCCCTCTGTTTCTCTACGGGGAGCGAAACTGACAGAGGCCAGCCTATATATGGCGAGGCTCAAGCGAACTGACTTGAGCGATGCTATTCTTGTTGGAGCAGATCTCCGCGGGGCGCTTCTCGAGGGAACCAAGCTGACGAATGCTGATATCAGTGGGGCAAACATCTACGGGATTTCCGTATGGGACGTTAAGACCGAGGGCCTGACGCAAGAAAATCTTGTCATCACGCCTCCGCATCACCCCGAGATCACTGTCGACAGCCTGGAGGTGGCGCAATTTATCTACCTGCTCTTGCAGAATAAAAAAATCAGAGACGTAATCGACACAATAAGCCAGAAGGGCGTACTGATACTTGGACGTTTCACGAAGGAGCGAAAGGCAGTCCTAGACGCGATTCGAGAAAGACTCCGTCAACTCGGGTTTGTTCCAATGATGTTTGACTTTGAGAAGCCGAAGCAGCGGGATTTCACTGAAACCCTCATGACGCTTGCAGGGCTAAGTCGGTTCATTATCGCCGACATAACCAACCCGAAATCGAGTCCGTTGGAACTGCAAGCGACGATGCCAAATTACATGATACCCTTCGTTCCAATTATTCATGAGGACGAGGAGCCATTCTCGATGTTTCGTGACCTGAAGCAAAAGTACGGTGACTGGGTCATGGATGTTTTGGCATACGATTCGGTAGACGGATTGCTCGATGTTCTAGAACCGGCAGTGGTCAGACCAGCGCTCGAACTGGCTGAACAACTGTTGTTAAGAAAGACCGAGGAGATTAGGAAACGGCACGTGAAAGACTACAAGAAAATGCCATCGCCTGGCTAAACGCGCGCCCTGTTGCCAGCGTGAGCCCTGCCCGCGAGATGAAGAGCCTCATTCTTATCGGCGACTCCGTTCGCGGCTTCACTATCAACCGCCAAGAATTTTCCTCTTACCTATTGGGCGCGAATCTGCCTAAATCTTGCATAGCACTTTCGCGATGAGCAAGACTTCGGAAACCCAGCAAACTAATCCGCTCCGTGAGGGGCTCGCGACCCGGGCCGTGCCGCAGGCGTGCACCGTCGTGATTTTCGGGGCGACGGGCGACCTGACGATGCGGAAATTGATTCCCGCCCTCTACAACATCGCGGCCGATGGCGAATTGCCGCCGGCCTTGACGGTGGTCGGTTTCGCGCGCCGGCCGAAAACGGATGAGCAATTTCGCAAGGAACAGGAAGAAGCAACGCGCAAATTCTCGCGGCAGACGGTGCGCGACGAAATCTGGAACGGATTTGCCGAATCGGTTTTCTATCATCAGAGCGAATTCCACGACGCGTCCGGTTACAAGAGTTTGGTGGAGCGCCTTGAGAAAATTGATAAGGAGCGCGGCACGGGCGGGAACCGGCTTTTTTACCTGGCGGTCGCGCCGGACCAGTTCGAGCCGATCCTGAAAAATCTGAAGGAAGCGGGCTTGAACAAGGCGCGTGAAGGGAGCTGGGCGCGGGTCATTGTCGAAAAACCGTTCGGGACCGATCTGGCCTCGGCGCGCGAGCTGAATCGGATTGTCCGCCAGGCGTTTTCCGAGGATCAAACGTACCGGATCGATCACTTCCTCGGGAAAGAGACCGCGCAAAACATTCTCGTGCTCCGGTTCGCCAACGCGATCTTCGAGCCGATCTGGAACGGCCGCTACGTCGATCATATCCAGATCACCGCCGCGGAAACGCTCGGGGTCGAGGGACGCGCCGGCTATTACGAAGGCGCGGGTGCTTTGCGCGACATGGTGCAAAACCATTTGCTCCAGCTTCTTTGCCTCGTCGCGATGGAGCCGCCGACGGACCTCGGCGCGGACAGCATCCGGGGTGAAAAGGTCAAAATTGTGAAATCGCTTCGGCGCATGACGCACGAGGAGATCGCCGAGAATGTCGTTCGCGGCCAATACGCCGAGGGTGCGATCAACGGGAAACCTGTTCCCGGTTATCGGAGCGAGAAAGGGGTGAAGCCGGAATCCAAGACCGAGACATTCGTCGCCTTGCGCGTGCGGGTGGACGATTGGCGGCTGGCCGACGTGCCTATTTACATCCGGGTCGGAAAACGGTTGCCGAAATCGGGCACGGAGATTTCCGTCCATTTCAAGAAAGCGCCGCCGGTCTTGTTCAACAAGGAATCGGTTTCGCTCGATCAAAACGTCCTCGTCATCCGGATCCAGCCGGATGAAGGAATTTCGCTGCGGATGCAGGCGAAAATGCCCGGCACCAGTCTTCGGATCGAGCCGGTAAAGATGGATTTCCATTACGGAACGTCGTTCGGCAAGGCGAGTCCCGAGGCCTACGAGCGGCTGCTCCTCGACGCGATGAGCGGCGACGCCACGCTCTTCGCGCGCCGCGATGAAGTCGAGGAAGCATGGGCCTTCATCGACCCGATCGAGGAGGCGTGGGTGGCGAAGGAGAATCAGCCGGGCCTGTTCGAATATCCCGCCGGATCGTGGGGCCCGGAGGAAGCGGACGAGCTGCTCGCGCGCGACGGCCGCGCCTGGCGGAGGCTCTAAGTGGAGCAGTGGAGTGATGGAGCAATGGAGCAATGGAGCAATGGAGTAGTGGAGTAATGGGAAGACGATGACGACGACCGATACTCCATCAGCCCAACACTCCATCTCACCCGGCCTGCCGGTCGAGATCGGGAAAATCGATCGCGAGTTGAAAAAGCTTTGGGCCGAGAGCGGCAGCGCGATGACGCGCGCCTCTCTGATGAACCTCGCGGTTTACAGCGAAGCGCCCGGTTCTCTCGCTCGAAACACCCAAATCATTTTCAAAATCACGGAAGACCACGCCTGCCGCGCCATCGTTATCGGCGCGAACCCCGGCGCGAAAGAAAACCGGGTCGAGGCCTGGATCAGCGCGCATTGCCATGTCAGCCGCGCGGGCAGCAAGCAAATTTGTTCCGAACAGCTTTCGTTCCTGCTGGAGGGGCCTTCCGCGAGATTGCTGCCCAATATTGTCTTCTCCCATCTCGATTCCGATCTTCCGTTTTATCTTTGGTGGCAGGGCGAATTTCACGATCCGATGGACCCGCAGCTCTGGGCGTGGGTGGACCGCGTGATCTACGACAGCCAGACCTGGAACGATTTCCGCGCGCAAATGGAGCGCGTCGAAACCGCTCAGGCCGAAGCGAAACAGCGCATTGTCCTGTGCGACCTCAACTGGACGCGGCTCGTCCAGCTCCGCCTCGGTCTCGGACAATTCTTCGATCATCCCGGTTCGCGCCATCGCTTTGAAGAAATCGAAACCGTCGAGATCGATTTTGCGCCCGGGTACCGTTCGACGGCGTTGCTCCTGACGGGCTGGCTGGCCGCGCAGCTTCATTGGACGCTCGAGAAGGACTCGAAGGAGAATGCGCTGGCTTTTCGCGATCAGGCGAAAAAGGCGATTCGAGTTTCACTGACCGAAAAAGCGGGCGAACCGATCGGCCGCTGCGCGGTGAAATGCGGGTCCACCGCATTTCACGTGGCGCATTCGGCAAACGCGGACCTGCTCGATGTGTCCGTGGAAGGGTCGAATTCGGAACGAAAATGTCTGATGCCGGCCGGGAGCAACGACCCGGTGCGGCTGATGAGCGAAGAATTGATGCGCGGCGGGCCGCATCGCGTTTATCTGCGCGCGATGAATTGCGTGCGGGATTTATTGTAGCGGCGCCTGTTCCCGGCTAGACGGAGTCTCGCCCTACCAAAAGAGGTACGCGACCTTTCAGCCGGGTAGGGCGAGACTCTGTCGAGGCGAGAGCGTTACGTTCCCGAGGCTGCGACTGTTTCCGCTCTATTGAAAACCTGCGGTTCGTTCAGGAGCTCGGGATCGTTCAGCCGGCCGTCGTAAACCTCGGACCAGGTCTGTTGGTTCATCGAGCACATCGGCACGGCGATCCATTCGCCATTGCGCTTCACCGCCCCCTTGAACACACAAGAATCGAGCCGCGCCCGGATGACCGGATCGGTATCGGCCTGGGCCACTTGCTTCGCATCCATGAAATTGTGCATGCCAACGCCGAGCGTGTGGACTTGTCCGCGCAGGAGCGAACGGAAGATTTCCGGGGGCGCCTTCCGGGAGGTGACATAGCGCAAAAGCGTGTAGACAAGTTTGGCGGCGAGCAGCGGGTGCTGAAACAAGACGCCGGCGAGGCGATAGGGCGGCGTCCCGGCATCGTCGTTCACGAGGGAGAGGCCGCCAATTTTTCGCAGCACTTCACCCAGGAGCGAATCGAATTTCTTGTCGTCCGGCAGGAGAGGGAAAAATTTCCCGGAGGGCCGCGCGATCAAGAGCGAGGCCCAACTGTTGCAATCAGGGTGACCGAAAATCGAAACGTCGCGGCGGAGCGGCAATCCAACGCCCTCGCGAATTTTTTCCCACACATCGGCTGAAGTAATCGGGCGCTGGGAAAAAATCGTGCGCCCGGTATCGGCTTCCGGTTGAAAACTGAGCATGCGCCAGATGTAACTCCGCTTCGGATCGGCCAGGTACCACCGGATCACCTCCGGCACGTCGTCAATGTTGCGGCGCGTCACGGTAAAACTGAGGGCGTATTCCAGGAGCAGCCCCGTGCTTTCGCGCACGCGGAAGGCGAGATCGGTGAACGCCTGGCGCACCGGATGCAGATCGGCTTCGCACTTGATGCGGCCGATGGGAAATCCGTGCCGGCCGGCCTGGGTCATGTCGACATGCACCGAAATCTGCCGCAGCCCGCCCTCGACCACGAGCCGCTCGAGAAATTCCGGGTGCTCGATCAAGGTTTGCCCGTGCGTCATGAGCATCGGAATTGAGCCGACGGAAATCGCGTAACGGACAATTTCGATCAGCTCATCGCCGCGTCCCGATTTCCAATAGGCGTCGGCCACGTCGCCACCCGTGATCTGGAGACCGCCGCCGGGACCCTGCAACCGACGGTTGGCGTCGATCTGCTCCTTCACCTGCGCAAGCGACGGGATCGGAATCTCGTTCGCGTTCTTGGGGAGATAGCAGTGCGTGCAATGAAACGAGCAATAACTTGCGCCAAGCGTGAAGCCGCAATGCGTCAGGTGCCGGCCGGAAATCTGATTGTTCGTGCGGAGCTCGGGCGGGAGCGATTCCCAGCGCTCCTTCAACACGCGCGCCTTTTCCTCGGCAATCGGATGACGAAAAGCGTTCCAGCGCGCGCGCCAGCGGGGCGGCTGGTTCACTTCTTCATCGTGCGCGAGCGACACCATTCCCTGACACTACTTCACTTCGTTCAAACCCCAATCGTATTCCTGATAGGTGATCTTGGTGTCGCTCGGCATCGGCGTGGCGCGGCGTTTGTTGATGAAGGCCACCGGACCACCCACGCTCGCAAAATCATCCTTGTACCAATCGAAGATTTTCGAGAGCTGCGCCGTCTTGCTCTCGGCGGAATATCGGACTCCCCGGTCCGAATTCACGTAGCCCTTCGCCAGTTTTTCGAGTTGCCCATCCAGTTTGGGGCCGCTAAACGCTTCGCGATTGAGCGGCGGGCAGCTCCGGCTGGCGCAATTGAGCGCGAAATGGATCCGCGGCTCGCCGAGTTTTCTAATCACATTATCTTCCAGCGCCTTAAAGCTGGTCTTTTGCCCGGCGATCGTGATCCGTTTGCTGGTAAAGAAGGTGAAGAGGGTGTCCTTCACGCTCGCGGTCGGGTATTTTCCGAGCGCTTCGTGCAGGATCCAGGCGTTATAGGCGTTGCAGTAAAACGCGACCTGCTGCCTCTTATCCAGTCCAGAGATGCTCTCCTTTGCGATTCCATCCACCACGGCCTGGAGCGCCTGCATATCGGCCGCGTTGTTTTTCCATTCGGCATACTTCACGCCACCGGAGGTGACGTATTTCCCGAGAAGCCGATTATAGGGTTCCATCCAGCTCTGGGCCTGGGAAGTGGCCGCGCCCACGACACAGAACGCGGCGGCTAAGAGAACGCGCAGGGGTATTTTCATGGCTCTATTTCGCACTCCGGTAATTGATACGGCAAGAGCAAAATGAGCGGCACGACCCCAGGGAGCGGCGGCTTGCAACCGCCGACCAAGATAAACGGCGGTTTCAAACCGCCGCTCCTTGAATGTTTTCAAACACCGCCCGCAAGGTTCGGACGCTGGTTTCGATCGAGAATTTTTCCCGCGCGATTTGCCGCCCGCGATCGCCGAATCTTCGCGCCACCTCAGGATTTGCGATCAGATATTCGATCGCAGCGCAAACCGCCCCGGGTTCATGTTCCGGGACCAGGATGCCGCTCGCGTCGTGCTCGATCATTTCCGGAACGCCGGCGATTGGCGTCGAGACGACCGGCAGCCCCGCGGCCATCGCTTCCAGGATGACGGTCGGCAAGTTGTCCATCCCCCCACCCTCTTCCCGCGTGCAAGGGAGGGCAAAGATCGTGGCGTGCGCGAGGCGCAACGCGATCTGGGACTGCGTCTGGGGCCCGACCAATTTCACGCACGATTCCACGCCCTCGCTGACAATCTGCGATTGCAGCGCCGCCTCGAGCGGGCCTTCCCCGATGATTTCGCAAATGAACGGACGGCCCCGGGGCTTGAGCAAGCAACAGGCGCTGATGAGATCGGCGAACCCCTTTTTCTCGATCAATCGGCCGATGGAAACAATCGCCGGAATTCCGCTGCCAAAATCAACCGGATGGAAGCGAGATGGATCTACTCCATTGTGGATTCGATGCACTTTCGCGGCCGCTTCGCGAAAACGGTTGCGAAGAAACTCCGCCGCATAATCGCTCACGGTCACGATCGCCGCTGCATTTTCCATCAATTTCGCGAGTGAAACCACGAAGTCTCGCGGCGCAAAAATGTCGTTCGCGTGCGCGGTAAAGCTGTAGGGAATTCCGAAGAACTGATTGAGCCAGAATGCGGTCCGCGCCGCCATTCCCGCAAAGTGCGCGTGGAGGTGCGGGACGCCGTTTTGCTGCATCCGCATCCCCACATAAATGGCCTGATAAAGGCGCAGGAAATCGGATTGCCTCCCCCATTTCTCCACGGTTTCCCGCGTGGCGCCGGAGACTTTCCCGTCGCGCAGCGACCGGTCGACCTCGCGTACCAGCGCATCCTCGTCGGGCAGGTAATGCACGCGCCGGACGAGTTGGTCGTCCCAGTCCTGTTTTGGTTCGTCGACCGGCCGCCGGATCGAGTAGACGTGAACTTTCGTGCCCTGGCGTTCCAGCTCGGCCACCTCGCGGTAACAGAAAGTTTGGCCGAACGACGGAAATCGCTCGAGCAGGTAGGCGACCTCGCGCATGGCGAAGACTGAACGGCGCAAGCCACAGTTGCAACTCCACGCGTGGCACAGGCACCTTGTTCGCCACGGGACGAATCCGTCCATTGTGCGGACTTGTGGGGCGAACGGGCTTCCAGCCCGTTCCTGAACCGCCCATGGCAGGCGAGACGCATGCCGGCGCCATAGGCGGGACGCCTCTGCGTTGACTGCGCTTACGGAGCACGACTCCTGCTATAGAAATGGAATGGTCGACCGGGATTTTTTTGGCTTTTGCACCACGCTTAAGCTGCTGGAGCTAAAGGCAATAGGTGAGCTCTCGCAGACCCGGCACCTGGCAGCGGGCGAAACGATCTACGCGCCCGGCGACCCCGGCGACGCCTTCTACATCATCAACCGTGGCGTGGTCGAAGCGGTCCGCAGCAGCGCCAAGGAGGTGTCGGACACCTATCTTTCCCGCGGAGACATCTTTGGCGACGTCGAGGTTTTGACCGAACGCCCGCGCAAGTACCTGGTGCGCACACGCGAACCCGTGAGTCTCCAATGTTTCCATCGCGAGAATTTTCCCGAGCTGGTCCGGCGGGTGCCGTCGTTCTTTCAATATCTCAGCGAACAACTCGCGTTCCGGCTCGCGCAAGCGAGAGACCTCACGCTGTCGGAGAGTCACTGCCTGGAATTGAGCGGAAGCCTCTCGAACTTCGATTTGGTCACCGTTTACCAGACCATTGTGAACTCGTCGCAAACCGGCGAGCTCCGTGTTTCGAACGAAAGTTCCCAGCTCATTTCTGCGTTCTATTTCGAAAAAGGGCAGCCGCGCTGCGGGCAGTTCGAGCATCTCACTGGCGAAGAGGCCTTTTCTCAGCTCTTCCTCAGCGAAGCCCTGGCGGGCACGTTTTCATTCTCCTCCGGCGACCGGCTGCTGCGCGCCGGAATGCAGGAGGAAGAGTTCACCCGAAATCCAAGCGAGATGCTGATCAACGCCTTGCAGGGGCGAGACGAACTAAGCGACCTCAAACGCCGGATGTTCGATGGCTCGGCGACGCTTAACCGGCGAGGATCGAATCTGGTCTGGCCCGCGGGCGCCCCGGCCAGGTTGCGGCCCGTGGCGGAGGAAATTTGGAAGTCGTTGGGGGACGGACCAGTCATCCTCTCGAGTTTGTTTCGACAGTGTTCCTATAACGAACTGAAGATCTATGAGGCGGTAGACGAGCTGGCCGAGTCGCAGCAACTCGATCTGTCCCAGGTCGGCGCTGTCCAAAAGGTTGCCTGAGGAGCTACTTTCATGAAATCGCTTTGTCTCATTCTCTTGCTGGCGCTGTGCACCCCCGCTTGTTCGAACTTCACGGCCGGCGGACGCCAGGAACGCGCCTACGCCAAATACCAAAAGAAATTAAAGGCCCCCCGCGAGAGCCGTCTGGCGAAGTTACCGCGCTACTTCACGGCCGGCGGACGTCAGGAACGCGCCTACGCGAAATACCGAAAGAAGTTGCAGGTCACCCGCGAGCGCCGGCTGGCGAAGTTACACCGGACTGGCTCCGAAAAGCCACCGCCGGAGGTGATGGCGTCATCGGAGCCGCGAGAAGCCACGGAGACATCGGATAGTCCGGAGGCTGTTCCCAGCGAACTGAATGGTGAGTGACGAGGGACGGAGAATCGCACGGGTGT
Organism: Chthoniobacterales bacterium; assembly: GCA_035941955.1. GTDB lineage: Bacteria > Verrucomicrobiota > Verrucomicrobiia > Chthoniobacterales > UBA10450 > AV80. The sequence goes on along the minus strand of DASZDO010000105.1, from coordinate 2,456 downwards.
TCTGAGAGCGTAGTGACCAGTGACCCAGTGACCAGTAACCAGTGATCAGTGAATGGAAGAGGCCATTCACAATTCACCGATCACCATTCACAGCACCTTAAACGCTGCGCTGAACGGGAATCGGTTTCCCTTCGCTATCGACCGCCACGTAAATGAAGACTCCACGCGTAACCCGCACCTGTTCCCCGCTCATGTAGCGTTGGACCCAGACTTCGACCGGAATGGTCATTGAAGTGCGGCCGATTTTCTCGACCCACGCATAACAGGCCACCGTATCGCCCACGCGCACCGGCTCGAGAAACGACATCCCTTCCATCGCAACGGTAACGACCCGTGTTTTCGCCGTCTTCGCCGCAATGATTCCGCTGCCCAGATCCATTTGCGACATGATCCAGCCGCCAAAAATGTCGCCATTCGGATTGGTGTCTGCCGGCATCGCGATCGTGCGAATAACGAGCTCGCCTTTCGGTTCATCGGGAGTTTCCATTGGCATGGACGATAACACAACAGGCGAGCCTCGCGATCCGCCGTCCTTGAAGCCCGGACGGGCTGACGGAAACTAGCCGGTGGTGCAAGCCACCGGTCGTCAGGCAAAAGGGAGATCAGCCCCGGAGGGGCGGAGGAAGGCTCATCCACGCCAAGCCGCCTGGCTCTGGCGTCAAAGGAAAGATCATCGAACGTGCATTGCCCATAAACGTCCGCGTCTTCGCCCAGCCCCTGCCGGGGCTGTATTAGGTGGATGGCAATGAATCCGGCGGCTCACGCCACCGGCTAATTTTCGATAGCCCTCCGGTCTTAAATTGCGAAGTCTACGACCGCCGAAACGCAGGCGTCACAGGATCAACGTGCAATCGCCGTAACTGTAGAACCGATAGCGTTCCCGAATCGCTTCAGCGTACGCGTCCAGGAGAAATTCCCGGCAGGCGAATGCGCTCACCAGCATGAGCAGGGTCGAACGCGGCAGGTGGAAATTCGTCAGCAAACAATCGGCATGGCGGATTTTTGCAGGTGGATGAATGAAGATATCCGTTGAGCCATCCTGTCCGGCCAGCTTGCCCTCACGACGAGCGGCAGCCTCCAGCACGCGAACGGTGGTTGTCCCGACCGCAATAATCCGGGTCGCGTCGTTGATGGCGGCGGCGGCGGAATCGGAAATGGAGAACCTCTCCTCGTGCATCCGGTGATTGGCGATCTCCTCCGTCTTGACCGGCTGGAACGTTCCGGTGCCGACATGAAGCGTAATGAACGCATGCGGCAGCTTCGCCAGAATTTCGGGAGTGAAATGCAACCCGGCGGTCGGCGCGGCAATGGCACCCGGCACTTCTGCGAAAACGGTTTGATACCGCTCGACATCGCTCGGATCGCTTTGCCGCCCCACGTACGGCGGGAGCGGAACCAAGCCCCCCTCAAAGAGGTTCTCTTCGCTTTCGAATGAAATTACCCGCTCGCCACCGGCGCAGATTTCTTCCACCCGCGCCGTCGCGCCGTTGATTTCCGCCACGGCGCCGGCACGCATTTTCCGGCCAGGCTTGACCAGGCATTTCCAACGCGCAGGTCCAAGCCGTTCGAGAAAGAGAAACTCGATTCTGCCATCGTCAGAGAATCTTCGCGCGCTCATCACGCGCGTGTTGTTCAGGACGAGCAAGTCGCCCGGCGTGAGAAATTCGCCGAGTTCGGCGAATTGCCGATGTTCGATTTGCTGCTCACGGCGATGCAGCACCATCATGCGGGAATCCTCCCGGCGCGGGAGGGGCCGCCGCGCGATCAGCTCTTCCGGCAAAACGTAATCGTAATCGGACAGCAGCGAACTCATCCGGGAATCGTAGCACAGCCATCCCCAAGGAGCGGCGGTTTGAAACCGCCGAACCAAAAACGACGGCGGTTGCAAACCGCCGTTCCTTGTTCCGATCTTGCCGTCCGGCGCAAAACCTCAGATGGTCGGACAGTGAACGATTTTCCGCCCGCGCTCGATCTGGTCCTCGCTGCGCTGGAACAGATGCGGGAGCGTGGAGAAAGACTTCCACGGGCTTCGCGAACGTCGCTGGTGGAACTTCGACGGGCGCGCCCGGCGCTATCCAGGACGGAACAGCCTCCTGCCCACCAAAGCCTCGGCGACGGCGGGCGCCCGTCCCTCCAGCAGGCCGTGGACAAAGCAACCTTACTGGAACCGATCCGCGCGCGGGTGGCGGTTTGCCTCAAATGCCCGCACCTCGCGCGCACGCGCACCCAGACGGTCTTCGGTGTGGGCAACCCGGAGGCCGAGTTGATGTTCATCGGCGAAGCCCCGGGGGCTGATGAGGACGCGCGGGGCGAACCGTTCGTCGGAAGGGCGGGCCAGCTGCTCACAAAAATCATTGAGACGATGGGGTTCAAACGCGCTGAAGTTTACATAGCGAACGTCCTGAAGTGCCGGCCGGACATGCCGCGCGGCAGCGCGGGCAACCGGCCGCCGACGC
>DASZDO010000104.1:0-7482 GCA_035941955.1 Chthoniobacterales bacterium | reverse complement strand
GTCGAACCAATTCCGGCTCCACGCGGCCGCGGTCAGCGACCGCGGCTACAGGGCGCGCCTGTTCCGACGACATCGAGCGGCGCACCGCCGCCGCGATTCGCTCCACGTCAGGCAGCGCAGCATATTCGTAGATCGGGTTGTAACCAATCATTACGTTGCCTTTGCTGACCAGAATCGGCGGGCTGACCATTTCGTTCCAAATGTCCGGCTGGCCCGTGATGTGAGTGATAATCATCTGGCCGACGCTGCAATTCTCCGTGTCCTCCTGCACCACGATCAACCGCCCCGTGCGGCGGACCGATTCCTCGATCGCCGCGCGGTCCCACGGCACGATCGAGCGGAGGTCGAGCAAATCGACACTCGTTTCGCCGCCAATTTTCGCGAGCGCTTCGAGTGATTTTTCGATCGTATTTCCCCACGCGACCAGGGTGACGTCCGAGCCGCTGCTCCGTTTGCGCGCCTGGCCGAGCGGGACGGCGCGGATCGGCTGCGTGGATTCATGCTCAGCCCAGAGCAGGTGTTTCGGAATAAGGACGAACGTCGGGTCTTCGCAATGCATCGCCGTCCAGAGAAGGCCGGCGGCATCTTCCGGGGTGCTCGGAATCACGATGTTGATGCCGGGATAATGGGCGAGCGCCCCCTCGTTGGCCTGGCTGTGCCAAAGGCTGCCGCCCGGAAGGTAAGCGCCGTAAGGAGCGTAGATCACGGCTGGACAGGTCCACGTCCCAAAGGAGCGCCAGCGCAACGTGGAAAGATTCGTGACGAGCTGGTTCCAGCCGGGCCCGATGAAATCGATGAATTGCAGCTCGAAGACCGGCCGCTTCCCGTACGAGGCCAGGCCGCAGGCCACGCCGAGAATCGTCGACTCCGCGAGAGGTGAATTGAAAACCTGCTGCGGAAATTCGGTGGAAAGCTTCTGCGTCAGGCGAAAGACGCCGCCTTTCGGATCTTCGATATCTTCGCCAAAAACGATGCGCCGCGGATCTTTCTCCAGCCCAGCGCGCAACGCTTTATTGATTGTATCGCCGATACGGTATTTGCCCGGAGGGAGCACCTCGTCCGTCAACTCCGGCGCTTTCGCCGTGACGTGAAGCTCAAGCTCGTCGGCCGACGGATCGGCCTCGCGCTCCGCTTCGGTGAATTCCTGCCGAATCCGCTCTTTGATTTCGTTATCGAGCTTGTCGTATGCCTCCGCGGTGATTACGCCCTCATCGATCAATTGCTCTTTCCAGCGCTTTAGTGGATCGCATGTCTCCAGGTTTTGGAGTTCTTCCGCGCTGCGATAAAGTTTGTGGTCGTCGCTGCTCGTGTGGCTGGAAAGCCGTTCCATCTTCACCCACAAAAAGGAGGGCCCCTTTCCGGCGCGCAGCCCCTCGATCTCCTTGGCCGCGATATCGTAAACCGTCTGGACGTTGGTGCCGTCCACCTCGATCCAGTCGTTAGGTTGAAGAACGCCGATCGCGAGCGGATTGATTTTCCGCGTCGGACTGCTGATCCCGTAGGCGTTGTCCTCCACCACGAACATCACCGGCAGTTGTTTTTCCTTCGCAAAACAAACCGCTTCGAAGAAATCCCCCTGACGGGTGGCTGCGTCGCCGATCGTGGTCACAACGAAGTTGGGCTTCCCGTCGAGCTTGATCCCCCAGGCGATGCCGCAGGCCGGCAAAAGTTGGGCGCCCGTGGGGGTCGGCACGCTCCAGATGTGACGATCGGCGTAACTATAATGGGAAGGCATCTGCCGCCCGCCGCTCTGCCCCTTGCGCTTGGCCATGTAATCGAGCGCTAGCTGGCTCGAGGCGACGCCGCGGCCGAGGACGAGCGCGCGATCGCGATAATACGGCACGATGTAGTCGTCCGGCTCCATTTGAAACGAGATCGCCGCCAGCGCCTCATGCCCCATGCCGGAAACGTGAAAATGTCCTTTGCCCTGCCGGTTCAGGTTCTGCTCGCGCAGGTCGCCGTGCCGGCTCTCGAGAATCGTCGTGAGCAGCCGGATTTTATCTTCCTTATTTAGCGCGGGCATTTGGAAATGGAGATGATCGAATCGGTGATGGTTGTGGGAAACGGGGCAACACTCAACTCTCAACCGGCCAGCATCAACCTCTTCTCTTTCCAAGGAGCGGCGGTTTCCAAACCGCCGTCAGGGGAAACGCGGGCGGTTTGGAACCGCCCCTCCTTATTCAGCGATCTCCATTTCGAGATTGGAAAAGCTCTTCGTTTGCGACACTTGTCTCCAAGTGACCACGTCCCACGAAGTTCAATTCGTTCCAGAGCGGGGCAGGGGAGTGATCGCGCGCTATCGGGAATATCTTCCGGTGTCGCCATCGACGCCGGTGATCTCGTTAGGCGAAGGCGGGACGCCCTTGATTTTTTCCGCGCGTCTCAGCGCCGTCGCCGGCCGCGGCTGCGAGGTTTACCTGAAATATGAGGGCCTCAATCCGACCTGCTCGTTCAAGGACCGCGGTATGACGGTGGCCGTCTCGAAGGCCGTCGCGCAGGGAACCGCCGCGGTGATCTGCGCTTCGACCGGCAACACCTCGGCTTCCGCGGCCGCGTATGCGGCGCGTGCGGGCATTCGCTGCGCCGTCGTCTTGCCCGCCGGAAAAATCGCGAGCGGCAAGCTGGTGCAGGCGTTTGCCTACGGCGCTAAAGTCGTCGCGGTCGACAGCAACTTCGATGACGCGTTGCTCATCGTTCGCGCGCTTGGAATGCGCGCTGATTTCGCGGTCGTGAACTCGATCAATCCCGACCGGATCGCCGGACAAAAAACGGCCGCCTTCGAAATCGTGGACGACCTGGGAGACGCGCCCGACCTCCATCTTCTCCCGCTAGGAAATGCCGGAAACATCACCGCTTACTGGGCCGGTTATGACGAGTATCGAGAAGCCGGAAAAGCCACCCGGTTGCCCGCCATGCTTGGCTTCCAGGCCGCGGGCGCCGCGCCGATGTTCCATGGCCGCGCCGTGAAAAATCCGGAGACGGTTGCCTCCGCCATTCGAATTGGCAACCCGGCCAGTTGGGAACCGGCGAAGCGGGCCGTAAACGACTCACACGGGGCGATCGACATTGTCACGGACGACGAGATCCTGGCGGCGCAACGCTGGCTGGCCACCCATGAAGGGCTTTTCGTTGAGCCGGCCAGCGCCGCTCCCGTCGCCGGGCTCTTCAAGTGCTGCGACCCGGCGCGCAATCCGGCCTATTCCTTCGCCCAAATCCCGGAAGGAAGCCGAATCGTTTGCACGCTCACCGGTCACGGATTGAAAGATCCCGAGGCGGCGACGAACCGCGTAGCGAAGCTGACGGCCGTGCCGCCGAACGAGCAGGATGTGCTGCGCGCAATCGGATTTTGAACCAACACGCCGCCGGCTCCGAAAGCTTTCGCGAGTTGACTCCGAACGCTTTCGCGAGTTGACAGCGGCGGAACATAAGCGAAAACCATCCCGTTTAGTGAACATCCGCTCATATCCCGGCCCGGCCTTGCCATGCGCCTGATCGTCCAAAAGTACGGCGGCACTTCCGTTGGAACTCCCGAGCGCATCCGAAATGTCGCGCAGCGCTTGATCGAAACGCAGCGGAGCGGTTGCCGCGTCGTTGCCGTCATTTCCGCCATGGCCGGCGTGACCGACAGCCTGATCAAGCTGGCGCGCGAGACTTCGGCGCAGCCGGCGGAGCGCGAGCTCGATGCGCTGCTCGCCACCGGCGAATTGGCCGCGAGCGCGTTGACCGCCATGGCCGTGAATGCCCTCGGCGGGAAAGCTGTTTCCCTGACCGGCGCGGAAGCGGGCATCCTGACGGACCGAGCCCATACCCGGGCGAAGATCGCAAATATCTCTCCGAGACAAGTTCATGCCTTGCTGGCCGATGACTACATCGTCGTCGTCGCGGGTTTTCAGGGCCAGAATCCCGACGGAGCAATCACGACCCTCGGCCGGGGCGGCTCCGATCTGACCGCGATCGCGCTGGCCGGCGCGCTCAATGCCGACGCCTGCCAGATCTTTACCGACGTCGATGGAGTCTTCACCTGCGACCCGCGGGTCGTGACCGACGCCCAGAAGCTCGACGAGGTGGCCTACGACGAGCTGCTCGAAATGGCCGGCGCGGGCTCAAAGGTAATGCAATCACGCGCGGTCGAGTTCGCGAAGAAGTTCGGCGTCGAATTCGAAGTGCGCTCCAGCCTCAAGAGCGACGTCGGGACGACCGCGAAAGAGGAAACCGCGAACATGGAAGACATCGTCATTCGCGGCATCAGCCTCGAGCGGAACCAGGCCAAGGTAACGATCGATGATGTGCGGGACGAACCGGGGGTGGCCGGGCGGATATTCTCCGTGATCGCGAGCGGCCACATCAATGTCGACATGATTGTCCAAAGCGTGTCCGAGCACGGAACGACCGACGTTTCCTTTACCATCCACGAAAACGACCTGGACTCAGCGAGGGCTTTACTGGCGCCGGTGGTAAAGGAAGTTCAAGCCGCGGGATTGATCGCCAAGAGCGGGGTCGCCAAACTGAGCGTGGTTGGGATCGGGATGCGGTCGCACTCCGGCGTGGCCGCGCGTCTGTTCGATTGCCTGGGCAAGGGCGGGATCAACATTCAATTGATTTCCACCTCCGAGATCAAAATCGCCGTCGTGATCGATGCCCAGGATGCCGATCGCGCCGCCCAGCTCACCCACACGGAGTTCGGCCTGGCGAAGTTTGCGCCTCCTGCGCCGAGGCCGGTTTGCGACGAATAGCCATTGCTGCCAGCTTTCCGCCGGAAATCATTAGGAAAACAACGTTACTTTGGAAATATCAGGCGAGCGTAAATAATAACGTACTGAATTACTAATGTGGCGATAGCGTTTTCAGAAGCGTGACGGATTAACCGGATAGGCTCCTCGAGGACGACGGAACGATGTCGCCATCCAATTCCTCCACGAATTCGGCCCGCCGAGTGGTTATATCTTGCCTGCCCGACGGAGCCAGCGCCCCGCGATCACTCCCGCACCCGCCAAGAAAAAGACAGGGAATCCAGGGAATCGTCAGAAAGCCGACCGACTCGTGGGAAAACAACCGTTGTCGGCGATACCGCGAAAAGTCCGCTGCTGACGTGGCCATACCAACACTGTAGCTGCCATCGGCCCGATTGCCGCGGGGATGACTGAGACTTCCCGGGGGATTTCGGTTCTATTTCCATGATCGATAACATCATACAATATATGTCATATGAAATGTTAGGGTGTTGGTGCCGGTTGGCGTTATGGAAATAATAGGTCCAAAACTCCGTAGAGAACTCTGTGCGTTTGGTAAACAATTATGATCGCGGAACCCGAAACGACCAGTGAGACCTGGGCAGACATGCGAAGCGTCGGCGTCATCTCGGGATGACCAAATGTAAATGTCATCACGGTCCACAATATGTAAATCCCTGCGATGAGAATAAGTAAATCCACGCCCAAGGCCAAGTATTGCCAAAAACTCCTTTTCGCTTTTGTCGCAACGCTACTGACTGGCTTCGTTTTGGGCTTGGCCTGTTTGGCTCTCCTATTGAAGACCGCGATAATCCACTGGTTGCTAATCGTTACGATGGCAAGCGCGATAGCGAGTTGGGTGTTGCTCATGCGGGCGGTCTGGAAAAAGTGCCGTCTCCCAAACACGTACTGAGGGGCCTGAGAGACGGCTGGCTGGCGTATCCCCCCGGATTACGCTCCCACCTCCAAAGTGCCGAAATTCGGCTGTGCGGGTCAACGAAAAAGTGCGATGTTTGAAGAGTGCCAGATCGGGACCTCAACGAAGAAGCAGTCAGGCAAGTCACCGAAGTGACTGGTTGCCCGCCCCCAGACGGCGCGGATTTGATCGAATCCGAGCAATTGAAGCGCCAGTTTCGCGAAGCCAAAGAGCGAATTAAGATCGAAAAGCCAAACAAAACTGATTAGCAGCGGCCTGTAATTTTGTTTGACAGGATGGCCGATATTTGTTTGAGTCCGTCATGGCTCAGCAAAATTCTGCGGAAAAAGTAGTCGCAAAGTTCGGGGGTCAGAACGCCCTCGCTAAACTAATTGGCAGGGGGCAAAGCGCCGTTCAGTACTGGGTAAAAGTCGGCCGCATTCCTGAAAAGTGGCATCCGAAATTGTTTGCCGTCGCTTCAGAACAGGGAATCAAACTCGAGAAATCGGATTTCAAACCGATGGGAGCCAACGGCGAGATAACAAGCCAACCCTCAGTTAGCGTATTGCCCACTGCAAACTGGATGGGAACGCTAGAAATAACCGAAGGAGTTTCTCTGCCTTGCTACGTGTTAAACGATGGAAGGCGCGTCATTAGTCGCACTGGGGCCACGCAAGTGCTCACGGAAAACAAAGGCGGTGGCAACCTGGAGAACTATTTGAAAGTCGCCGCGCTGGCTCCGCATCTTCCGGCTACGCTACCAGATCAGGCCATTCAATTTCAGATCCCCGGCGTGGTTAACAAAACCGTTATCGGATACGAGGCCGGTGCTTTTCTTGATATTTGCCGCGCCTACGTGAGCGCCCAAAATGCTGGAGACTTGGGTACGAAGCGCCAGCTAGAGATCGCTGCTAAGTCCGCAATGTTTTTGGCTGCGTGTGCCAAGGTCGGCCTGATTGCACTGATTGACGAAGCTACGGGATATCAATACGCCCGCGAGGACGATGCCTTGCGCTTCAAGCTCCGCGTGTTCCTCGAAGAAGAGATGCGTCAATGGGAGAAAACCTTTCCGGACCAACTGTGGCATGAATTTGGCCGCCTCACCCGATGGACTGGCTCTGTTACTCAACGCCCGAAGTACTGGGGAAAGTTGGTTATGGAGTTGATCTACGAATATCTCGATGCGGATGTGGCAGCGTGGTTGCGAGAGAATGCGCCTCAACCCCGTCACGGCAGCAACTATCACCAGTGGATGAGCAACCAATTCGGCCTGAAAAAGCTCATCGAACATATCTGGATGGTGATTGGCATGGCAAAGGCGTGTGAGACGATGCAGGAGTTGAGGGATCGCATGGCGTACCAGTTCGGGCGGCAACCATTTCAACTCACCTTGTATTTGCCCGGACAAACAGGCCAACGTGGGCCTACCCGAAATACCTAAAGCGTTGAAATTCGGTAACTTAAGTGCCCGGACAAATTGCGATGAAATTAACTAGATAGCCTCACTGCCGCGAGACGCCAGTCAGTGGGGCCAGAACGGCCAGGAGAGAGTCGCTTGGGCAAGTTCCTGCTCTCCTGGCCCTCGGCGCTAAAAGCGGGCTTGGGCGGCGAAATCCGCCCGGGCGACCGCTATCGAGCACAGTGCGATACTAAATTCACGGGGGAGTTCTTCAAGGCTTTTTGAGCAACCACCGCGCCAGCAGCCGATCGAGCAGGCCGGAAAAGTTCGTTTCGCGTTTCCGCGCCTTCACAACGTTGGCCGCGGTGAGCGTCACCGAGTAGGTGCTCTTGCCCATTGACTTTCGCCCGGCCCCTTCGCGTTTACCGCCTCGTTTC
>DASZDO010000103.1:0-60946 GCA_035941955.1 Chthoniobacterales bacterium | reverse complement strand
GACCGTGATGAAAATTAAAGCCCCCGGTCTCCCAGGACTCGAACAATTCGACCTTGCCGCGCAGTTGCCGATCGTGATTTCCCGCGACCACAATCGGTTCGCAGAAATTCTGGATTCGTTGCAGCAGCCGGCGAGCTTCGTCGGCCGCGGTCTGATCGTGCACCAGATCGCCGAGGATAATCAGACGCTTCGGCCGGTACTCCTCGATCAATTGCATCAGGCGCTCGGAGATCGACTCCATCCCCCACATCGGAACCAGCCAGCCGGCAGCGCGCTGGCTCAATTCATAGCCGAAATGCAGGTCCGCCACGGCGAGCCAGCGCTCGCGTTGATGGAAGAGCGCGAGGCGGCCATCCAGCAAGATTTCTTCGGCGACGAGCGCCTGGTTCGCGCGTAACAAGGTCATGGAAAGGCAATTGGCGCGGCAAATTATCGCTTGCGCGGGTGCGCATCAATCGGTATGAGCGCTTTTTCTGTCCAGATGAAGACATTCCACAAACTGACGGTGCTTGGCGCGATCGCATGCGCGCTGGTGAGCTGTGAAGCGCCCAAAGAATCGGCCTTCGGCCCGCAGATGCGTCCGGCCTCCATCACGGGCGTGCGACGCATCGCGAACGTCCGGACCACCGCCTATACCCACACGGAAAGGGGCGGCAACCGTAACGCCATCGGCCGTCGCTTATCCGGTTCTGGCGTCGTGAGTGCCGCCTCTGATTGGTCGCGCTACCCGTTGGGGACCCGTTTCCAAATCGTCGGAACGACCGACCGTTATGTCATCGACGATTATGGCAGTGCATTAGTCGGAACCAACACGATCGACCTCTACAAGACGAGCCGCGCGGCCATGCGACGATGGGGTGTGCGCCGGGTGGATATCGACATTGTCGAATGGGGCTCAAAAGAGCAGAGCCTCAAGGTCCTGGCGCCCCGCAGAAAGCATGGAACCGTTCGGCGCATGATCGCCGGGCTCGAAGCGAGAAAAAGTTGACGACCCGCGGGCGCGGTTTGTTTTGACACGGCGCGCCAGCGCGCCACAACTTGCGCGATGAAAGTTCTCGTGGTCGGCGGAGCAGGCTACATCGGCAGCGTCTGCGCGGAATTGTTGCTCGATGAGGGCCACACGGTCGGGATTTTCGACAATCTCACCGAGGGGCATCGTCGTGCGGTAGATTCTCGCTCGGAGTTCATTGAAGGCGATTTAGCCGACCGTGATCGAATTCAATCGACTCTCGCTGCGTTCCAGCCCGAAGCGATCATGCACTTTGCCGCGAGCGCACTGGTCGGCGAGTCGATGGAGAATCCCTCGAAATATTTCCGAAACAATATCGGAAACGGCTTGAACCTGCTCGATGCCATGGTCGCGACCGGCCGGAAGCAGCTCGTCTTTTCGTCGACGTGCGCCACGTTCGGTCCACCGGAACGAGTGCCGATCGACGAGACCCTGCCGCAACGTCCGATCAATCCCTATGGGGAATCAAAACTGGCGTTCGAGAAAATACTGCGCTGGTATGGCGAGATTCATGGTTTGCGCTTTGTCGCGCTTCGTTATTTCAACGCGGCGGGCGCGTCGGAGAACTTCGGCGAGGAACACCGCGTCGAGACCCATCTCATTCCGAATGTGTTGAAAGTGGCGCTGGGGCAAAAGTCTCACGTAGAAATTTACGGCACCGATTACGAGACGCCGGATGGGACGTGCATCCGCGATTACATTCACATTCTCGATCTGGCGCGCGCGCACATTCTCGCGTTGGAGGCGCCAAAGAGTGAATTCTACAATCTTGGGACCGGCGGTGGCTCCAGCGTGCGCGAAGTGATCGAGAGCTGTCGAAAAGTGACCGGCCACACGATTCCCGTAGTGGAAAAGCCCCGGCGCCCAGGTGATCCGCCTCGCCTCATTGCCGCTTCGGAAAAGATCCAGAAGGAGCTCGGCTGGCGCCCAGGATTCCAAAATCTCGAAGCGATTATCGAGAGCGCCTGGAAATGGCACCAGAAATTTCCGAACGGCTACGGCGATTAGATTTCAAGGAGCGGCGCCTTCCAAGCCGCCGGCCATCAAATGCGGCGAAGCCGCGAAAAAATAATCATCGCGCGCCTTAGCGCGCGATCCTAGAAAAGGGCGGTTTGGAAACCGCCCCTCCGTGGAAAAAGAAACACCCGCGGAAACACGTTCCGCGGGTGTTCTGAATTTCAGTTCTAAACTACTGACTTCCCGTTAGGGCTTGGTCGTAGTGGTGGTGGTGGTCGTCTTTTCGTAGTACGACACCGGCTTCGTCAGCGTGATCTTGCTGATGACCATGCGGTCGCCTTCTTTGACGTAGGTGTATTTCACCGGCATGTCAGGCTTGAGCATGGACCACTCGACCGTCTTGCCTTCCGGATCGACGATCGTTGTGCTCTTGGTGTAGTAATACTTCACCGGCGTGGTGCTCGTTTCCGTGCGGAACGAGATATAGTCCGAGCCCGGCGTGTAGGTGGTGATCGTGCCCGACGCGTCGATGGAGCTGGTCGACGTTGTCGTCGATGAGCTGCTGGTCACCGCGGCGGGATCGGTAGTTTTGGTGGTGGTGGTTGAGGATGTCTGCGCGAAAGCTGTGGTGAGCGCGATTGCGCTGACGGCTCCGGCTGCCAATAATGTAGTCAATCTGTTTTGTTTCATGTTTGTCCTTTGTTTTGGTTAAACGGATGCTCTCCGTCGTGCATTTATCCGACTGCTCAAAGGGGGAGTTTATTCAATCGCATCTTCTTTTCGTAATCGGCGGAGAGTGTGGTTGCATCGACGTCGCGAAGCCCTGATCACAAAATAATCCCATGCAATCGCTCCCTGGTTTCCGTGATTTCCTTCCAAGAGACTGCGCCGCACGGAATTACATCTTCGACCGCTGGCGGGAAGTCGCTCGCCGATATGGCTTTGTTGAATATGACGGGCCGCTCCTGGAAGACCTCGAGCTCTACACAAAAAAATCCGGCGAAGAGATTGTAAAACAGCTTTACGACTTCACGGACAAAGGCGGCCGTGCCATCGCCTTGCGGCCCGAGATGACGCCGACGCTGGCGCGCATGATCGCGGCGACCCATCGCGAATTCAAAAAGCCGATCAAATGGTTTTGCCTGCCGCAAATGTTTCGCTACGAGCGCCCGCAACGCGGCCGGCTCCGCGAGCACTATCAATTCAACGCGGACATCATCGGCGAGGACTCTCTTGGAGCGGATGTCGAGTTGATTGCTCTCTGCGTCGATATTTTGCGCGCGTTCGGGTTCACGGCGGAGGACGTGGTCGTGCGAATTAGCGACCGCGAATTCTGGGTCGACTTTCTTCGAGCGCAAAATGTGCCGGAAGAACAATGGGCCGAAATGTTGCAGGCAATCGACAAAAGCGAACGCGAACCCCGGGAAAAAACGGCGGCGCGGCTCGGCGCTCTCGCCGAGCCCGCCTTCAAGATTCTCGATGGCGAAGGCAAAAGCGAAAAATTGGAACGTCTCCTGGCCGCCCTGAAAGCTCGCGGCCTGGGCGAGTTCGTGAAGATCGATCTCGGGATCGTGCGCGGGCTTGCCTATTATTCCGGCGTCGTGTTCGAGGCGTTCGATCGCGGCGGTAAGTTGCGCGCTCTCGCAGGGGGAGGCCGGTACGATAACTTGATTCAGCAGCTCAGTGACGGGGCGGTGTCACTCCCCGCGCTCGGCTTTGCCATGGGCGATGTCGTTCTCGCGGAGCTGATCGCCGAAAGCCCCGTCGCCAAAGCGAAAATGGAAGAAGCGATCGCCACCCAACAGAACCTCGACATCTACATCGTGATCGCGAAGGAGGAACGCCGGGCCGACGCGCTGGCGCAGATTCAAGCGTTGCGTGACCGCGGCTATCGCGTCGATTTTCCGCTCACTGCCGCCAAGGTTGGAAAGCAGTTTCAAACCGCCGAGCAACTGGGCGCCCGCATCGCGATCCTCTTCGGCGACGAATGGCCCCAGGTGAAACTAAAAGACCTCCGCACCGGCGAGCAGAGCCTGTTGCCGCACACAGAACTATCCGCGCGTTTTGCCACGCTCTCACCCTCCCCGGCCTAGTTGAGGCGTTGGCCAATTCACCGTCAGCGCTTGCGAGATTCTGCGCATCGCTCAGAATGACAGGCCAATCGCGCATTTATGTACCGGACCCACCATTGCAACGAACTCCGTAAGAGCGACATCGGCCAAACGGCGATGCTCGCCGGCTGGGTGCACGTCCGGCGCGATCACGGCGGCGTGATCTTTATCGATCTGCGCGATCGCGAAGGCCTGACGCAGGTCGTTTTCCGGCCAGAGGAAAATGCCGGGCTAGCCGCCCAGGCGCATCACTTGCGGCACGAAGACGTGATCGAAGTTGAAGGCAAAGTGTCCGCCCGCGTGCCGGGAACGGAAAACCCGAAACTGCCCACGGGCGACATCGAGCTCGTCCCCGACAGGTTGCGGATCCTGAATCGCGCGGACGTGCTTCCGTTCCCGATCGATGCGGAATCCAGCAACGAAGATTTGCGGCTGAGCTATCGCTACTTCGATCTGCGGCGGCCGCAAATGACGCGCAACCTCCGGCTGCGCCACAAGGTCACCAAGGCGACGCGCGATTTCCTCGATGAAAAGGGCTTCCTCGAAATCGAAACCCCGATTCTTTCCAAGAGCACGCCCGAAGGCGCCCGCGATTTCCTGGTTCCGAGCCGGCTGACCAAGGGGAAATTTTACGCGCTGCCGCAGGCGCCGCAGCAATACAAGCAGTTGCTCATGGTGGGCGGGATCGAAAAATATTTTCAGATTGCGAAATGCTTCCGTGACGAAGATTTGCGCGCGGACCGTCAGCCGGAGTTTACCCAGATCGATATCGAGGCGTCGTTTGTTGTTCCCGACGACATCTTCGTTCTGGTCGAGGGCTTGCTCGCGGCGGTCTTTCGCGCCTCGCAAGGCGTGGAAATCTCCACCCCTTTCGAACGCCTGACCTACGCCGAAGCGATGGACAAATTCGGAAGCGACAAACCGGATCGGCGTTTCGCCATGCACCTGACGGACCTGGCTGAGATTTTCCGGTCGAGTTCCTTCAAGATGTTCCGCGGCACGCTCGATGCGGGCGGCGCCGTCAAAGCGATCAACGCGAAAAATTTCGCGAGCCTCACTATCGGCCAAAGCGACGAACTGACCGCGATTGCGAAACATTACGGGGCGAAAGGGCTCGCCTTCATCAAGGTGGAAAATGGCGAGTGGAAATCGCCGATCGTAAAGTTCTTTAGCGAGGCCGAGAAGGAAGCGCTGGGTTCAAAACTGCAGGTCGAAGAGGGCGACCTCATTCTGTTCGCGGCGGATAAATGGGAAGTCGTTTGCGAAGTGCTCGGACGGCTTCGATCCCGGATCGCCGAGATGCAGAAGCTGAACGCCGGCTCCAGCCAGCTCAACTTTCTCTGGGTCACCGACTTTCCGCTCATGGCTTTCAGCGCGGAAGAAAACAAATGGAACGCGGTCCATCATCCCTTCACCCGGCCGAAGGATGAAGACGTCGCAAAACTCGAGGCGCAGAAATTCGGCGATATACGCGCTGAAGCGTACGATGTCGTCTTGAATGGCGTGGAGCTGGGCGGCGGCAGCATCCGGATTCACGAACCGGAGTTGCAGGCCAAGATTTTTGCGGCGCTCGGCGTGAACGAGGAAGACCAGCAAAGCATGTTCGGACATATGCTGCGTGCCTTCCGCCTGGGCACGCCGCCGCATGGGGGAATCGCAATCGGTCTCGACCGGCTCGTCATGTTGATCTGCGGCGAAGAAAGCATCCGCGAAGTGATGGCCTTCCCGAAAAACAATCGCGGCCTCGATTTGATGTCGAACTCGCCCAGCGAAGTCGATCCGCGCCAGTTGCGGGACTTGGGAATCAAGCTGGCAATGGAAAAGAAGAGCGATTAAAGTTGCGGCATGTTCGTCGAAGGCGGCTTGCATCCGGAGCAGATCAAAGCGTTGCGTCAAATGTCGCTGGAACGCCGCGCAGAACTTGGCCTCGGCTTTATTCGTTCGATTGCGGCGGCTTAAAGCAATCGCGCTGCGGAAGCAGCATCCGGATTGGAGCGAAGCGGAAGTCGCCAAGGAGGTGCGCCGCTCTACCTTGCATGGCCGATCTTGATCCGGCCACGATCTTTGCACCACGCTTTAACGCTCTTGGCGCGCCTTGGGCCGCTACGGGTTCGATCGCGTCCATGATCCATGGGGAAAATTCGGGTAACGCACGACATCGACATTATCATCCTCCTCGCCGGCGAAACCGCAGGCTAGTTTCCTGAACTGCTGGCCGATCCGACGTGCGCTTTGGCGGCCGCGATCTGGCTTTCGGGCGTGCGGAAAAGGATGCTGATGGCGAACGTGACGACGCAGCCCACGAAGACGAACCAGGGCCAGGCGATTTTCGGCCACCAATCAGGCATGAACCAACCGAAGCTCCATTGCGCGGGCACAATCTTTCCAGTGAAAAGGGCCAGGAGATCGAAGGCCGGAATAGTGATTTTGCACAAGACGAGGACGGAGCAGATCCCCACAATCATGGCCACAACATTGACGCCGTCAGCTCCGCGGCCGCGCGTCAACATTCCCAGAAGAAAAACTGCGAGCAACGCTCCGTAGGTGTAGCCGAGGATGCCGATCGCAATCGGAATAATAGTCAGCTTTGCATCGTGCAAGACCGCGTTGGCGGCCACTGTCGCCACGACGATTATGAGAATTCCGAAGACAGCCGTGGCGATCCGGGCAGCCCGAATTGCCTGCCGATCGTTGGCGCCCGGGCGGATGTAGGGCAGGTAAAAATCCTTTGTGAAGCTGGTCGCCAGCGCGTTCAGGGCCGCAGAGGTTGAGCCCATCATCGTGGCAAAAACCCCGGCGATGATCAGGCCGCGAAAGACCACCGGCATCTCGTGCACGATGTAATGCCCGAAGATCTCGTTGTCCGCGGCGGGCAACGTCATGCCGGGCACGACGGAGTAGTAAACGGAAAGGAGAATGCCCACGGTCAGGAACGCCATGGCGATGGGGACGTCCATGATCCCGCTGAGAATGAGGGAAAGTTGGGACTTGCGGTGATCTGGCGCCGTCAACATGCGTTGCACCATGTCCTGATCGGTTCCGTGAGTTGCCATCGTGAGCAAGGTTGAGCCGATGAAAGCGGCGAAAAGCGTGTACGGCTCTTCCATCATCGCTTTCAGGGCAGGCCCGAAAGGCAGCTCAGCATTCCAGCCCGTCTGGAAAAACTTAATTTTGTCCAGGCCGCCGAGGTTTTCTTTTACCGTTTCAAATCCACCCGGAATGTTGTGGAGCAGGAGAAAGATGGCGAAAATCACGGAGCTGAACATGAGCACCGCCTGGATCAGATCGGTCCAAACGACGGCCTTGATTCCCCCGACAGCAGTATAAACCGTCGTGATGACGGTGACGAAAATGATGCCCCAGACGTAGGTGTTCAAATTCACGGGCAGTGACGGGAAAAGATAACGCCAGATGACGACCATAATGGCGCCCCCGAGATAAAGGCGGACGCCGATGCCCAGCACCCGGGTGAACAGGAAGATTCCGCTGGCCATGTTTTTCGTTTTCGTTCCGAACCGAACGGTCAAGAATTCGTAAACGCTTTGAACCCGGTAGTCGTAATAGGGTTTGATGAAGGTGAAGGCGATGACGATGCGGGCCAGGATCGTGCCGATGACTAACTGACCGTAGAAGTACGCTCTGGTCTTGAAGCCTTCGGCGGGCGTTCCCAGGAAAGTCGCGGCGCTCGTTTCCGCTGCGATGATTGAAGCCAGAACCGCCCACCATGGAATCGACCGGCCGCCGAGGGCGAAATCCTGCAAATTCTTATTTCGCCGCCCGGCCCAAAGGCCAAGGGCAACAATGCCAAAAAAATAGGCGAGCAGAACGACGGTGTCGATGAGGAGGCGCGAGTTAAAAACCGGGTCCACGTTGCCTAGCTTCCAGAAATTTGGCTGGTCGCAAAGCGGTTTCTGACGGAGCGGCGGTCTCCGGACCGCCGAGACAATTTTCGTTCGACGTCCAACTCCTTCCGCGCGTCTTCCGCGGTTTGGAAACCGCCGCTCCCTGGCCCATAATTCTGCGTGCAAACCGAATCGCTCCGCGAAATCCCGGCCACCGATTTCGATCTCGCGCGCACCCTCGATTCGGGGCAGGTGTTCCATTGGGAAAAATGCGGCGACGGTTACGCGGGAACCATCGGCGCCAGCGCCGTCTATGCGGAGCAGCGGCAGAATCGTCTGTTCTTCACCGGCACCAGCGCGGAAGTCATTGAAAACTATTTCGCTCTGGATCACCCGCTCGCGGAGATCTGCCGTTCGTTCCCGAATGACCCCGCCATGTCTGCGGCACGAGATTTCTGCGAAGGTTTGCGCATCATCCGTCAGCCGCACTGGGAATGTCTCGCGACGTTTATCACTTCGTCGATGAAACAGGTGGCGCACATTCGCCAGATCTCGCGGACGTTGCGGGAGCGATATGGGAAACGCCGCCGCGTCCTCGATTTTGAAGTCGGAACGTTCCCGCCCGCGGACCGGATCGCAGAACTGACCGAACCCGATTTGCGGGCGTGCGCGCTCGGTTATCGGGCGAAAAATCTGCTCGCGACGGCCCGCCTCATCAGCTCCGGGAAGGCCGATCTCAAACAATGGAGGGCGCTCCCGGACGAACCATTGCGGGCCAGTCTCTGCGAGCTGCCTGGCGTGGGCGCAAAGGTTGCTAATTGTGTCATGCTCTTTGCTTATGAGCGCCTGCGCGCGTTCCCGATCGATGTCTGGATCGAGCGCGTGCTCAGGCAAAAATATTTTGCCGGAAAGCGAAAAGTCACCGCGGTCCAACTGCGCGCTTTCTGCGAAACCTATTTTGGCGAACACGGCGGTTATGCGCAGCAGTACCTTTTCCACCATGCCCGGAAAGGGAGCGGTGCGCTGCACGCCAGGGCGAAATGAAGGCTGAGCGCAAGTTGTTAGGCCATGCGATGTGCGATATTATCCGTACGGTTGGAAACCCGTGAGACGCGCCACGGCACATCCCGCTAAATAATGGAACAAAAAAAAGAGCGCCGGAAATTGGCCTTGGCGATTTTGATATCGCTGTTCCTGCACTTCGTCGTCGCGTTCTCGCTCGCCGCCTTCGGCGGTGCGATGGGTCCCTCCCTTCCACTCGAGGACAAACCGGTTGAACTTACCATCGTCGATCTATCCGCAACGCCTCCCCCCCTGGTCTCGAAGGATCCTCCGTTCATCGAAACCGCTAAGTCCAGGGAGTCGGCGGAGAAGCCGAAAGAGCAAACCTTTGAGTCAAATGCTAACTCGCTCGCCGCGAGCAACTTACCAGCAACAGGCGATTTACCATTGCCTACCCAGGAGGGCAAAGATCGCCCGGCGATGAATCTGGAGACGCACGACTATTCGCTCCCGACCGACGGGTCCAAGCCGCAACCCGAACCGCAATCAACCGCCGCGCCGGAATCGAAGCCTGCGCCCGCACCAACCACACCGCCACCGGAAAAGGTTTCCGAAGCGCCTACGCCAATAGCGGCGCCGGCGACTACCCCCGAGCCGGAGCAGTTCGCCATGTTAAAGTCCTCCCCGCCGCCGCCAATCAAGGCGCCGGACGAGACCGAATCTTCCCCGCCACCGGTTATGGAAGCGCCGGCCGCTCCAGTGGTCCCGAGGCCGAAACCCGAACTGGCAGCTTCCAATTATCAGGCGCAAAAGGAGCAAACGCGCATTTCCGGCAGCCTGTCTAATCGAGGCCCCTCTTCCGTGAACGCGGTCGGAACGCCGCTCGGGCGATACCAAAAGGCTGTTTCCGACGCGATCGGTTCGCGTTGGTATTATTACATGAAATCAAAAGGGGACCTGGTGAGCGTTGGAACAGCAAACCTCCAGGCGCAGGTGGATGCGCAAGGCCGCGTCCAAAATTTGCGGGTCGTCTCGAACAATGCGAACGAAGCTTTCGCCAACATCTGCTTGCAATCATTTCAGGAAGCGCGCATTCCTCCCATTCCGCCCGATCTGATTACCGCTCTGCCAGAGGGCAGAATGCCTGTGGATTTTACCTTTATCTCCTACTCAAATCGATGACCGGCTTCGCCATCCGCCCATGACCGAAACAATCCAGACCATGGTGAACTTTTTCAGCAAAGGCGGCCTCTTCATGTGGCCGCTGCTCGCATGCTCGATTGTCACCGTGACAACGATCGTTCTGAGCATCCTGACTTTGCGTGAGAAAAAAGTTCTGCCGCTGGTGATTGAGAGTGAGATCGAAAGGTTGACGCCGGGCGGCAGCGCCGAGCGTCTGATGCGGATCGTGAACGACGACAACTCATCGCTGGCCAGCGTCGTTCGCACCGCGCTCCAGCATCTGCGCTGGCCGCGCGCGGAAAATATCGAATCGGTCCAGACCCGCGCGCGGCGCGAGCTCGTCCGGCTCGAGCGCGGATTGATCGTGCTGGAAGTCGTGACCGGAATCGCACCGTTGATCGGCCTGATCGGAACGGTCGCCGGTTTGGTGCATGTTTTCTCCGGACTCGGGGTGAACACGGGCGCGTCGGATACGAAGGCGGTCGCGCTGGGTATTTCCGAAGCGCTCAATTGCACGATCTTTGGCCTCTCGATCGCCGTGCCGGCGTTGATCGGGTTCAGCTACTTCTCGAAAAAAATTGAAGTGATGTCGGTGGAAATGGAGTCGCTCGTCGCCGATCTCATCGCGAAGTGCTACTATGGGCGCGTCCCGAGCGGAGAAGCGGTGCTGCCCCCGAGAACGACTTCGCCGGCGCCGGCCCGCGCCCCTGTCGGGTGAACCGTTCGCCCCTCGTCTTTCCATGAAAATTGCAGTCCGGAAACGGCGGGCGCCTTCCATCATTATTGTTTCGCTGGTCGATATCCTGACGATTCTCCTGATCTTTTTCGTGGTCTCGACCACGTTCAAAAAGGATCAGCCGGAAGTTCAGATCAATCTTCCAGAATCGAAGACAGCGGCCAACGCCACGGCTGAGTTCGAGCATGCCATCGTGAGCGTGAACGAGAACGACGAAATCCGGCTCGACGGCCAGGTGGTCAGCGCGGAAGAACTGGAAATTTCCGTCAAGAATTTGCCGCCGTCGCGCAAATCGGCCCTTGCCTTGCAAGCAGACAAGAAGGCTTCGTTCGGGACGATCATCAAAGTGATGGATGCGTTGAAGCTGGCGGGCGTGAAAAATCTGCCCGCATTCACGCACGGCGAAAAATGAAATTACCGATCGTAAAATACGGCGACCCGATTTTGCGCGCCCAGGGCAAACGCATCGAGAAGGTGGACGAACGCATCCGCGCCCTCGCGGCCGACATGCTGGAAACCATGCATGCGGCGAATGGGGTCGGCCTCGCGGCTCAGCAGGTAGGCGCGGCGCTTCAACTCACCGTGCTCGACGTTTCGCAGGTGGAAGATCGGCCGAGCGCGATGAAGCTAAATGGCACCGAGGTCGACCCCGCCGGCGCGATGCCTCTGATCCTGCTCAATCCGAAGATCCGCCTGGACGAAGAAGTCACGTCGGGAAACGAAGGTTGCCTCAGTTTTCCCGACATCACTGCCGAAATCGATCGGGCGATTTCCGTGGAACTCGAGGCGGAGACGCTCGAGGGCGAAACTGTCCGGATTGAAGCGGCGGGATTACTGGCGCGTGCGCTGCAACACGAAGTCGATCATCTAAACGGCATCCTGTTTATCGATCGGATGAGCTCGGTCGCGAAAGCCAGTCTGTCGAGCCGGCTGAAGCGGTTGCAGCGGGGACGTTGAAGCGAATGGAGTAATGGAGTGTTGGAGTAATGCGAGAAACTCACGGTCAATATCCATTACTCCATCACTCCACTACTCCATTTTCCCTCCCTAAATCGCCTTATAGGTGACGGTAATGCTGCGGAAGACCATCTGGTCGCGCTGGGCGGAGAAATAGAACAGCTCCAACATCGTGCCGCCCACGATCCATTGATAGCCCACCAGCGTCTGGATCACATCGGAGTCAGTATCTCGCGAGCGCGAGACCAGTTTCCCGGTGCCAAACTTCGCATCAAAGTAGCGCCGGATTTCTCCCATCCGGTCGTTGTAACGCTCGATGCTCCAGTCCGGGTATTCGTACTGCAATTCCACTTCGACGAGAAAACCTTCCTTGAACATGAACAGCGTCCGCTTGAGACCGGGTTGCACCAGGCCTTCGACCGTCCATACGTCGCGTTTTTCCTTGCGTTCTTTCGAGACGATTTTGGCCTTCGCTCCCAGAAGGACCTGCTCGACTTTCGTCATGGAATCGTTCCAGTGGAATCCGAACGGCGGCGGGATGTCATCGGCCGCCAGCGCGGAAGTCGCGGAAAGGAGCAGGGCGATCACGGCCGCCGGGAAAAAAGGCAAAGTTCCCACTCCGTTTATGATTCGGTGGAAAAAATTGGAACGCATTTCAACGACACGGCGGCGGAGACGAAACGCTCATGCGGGAGCAACGTTGCGCGTGGGCGGGGGTTGGGTCAACCTCCTCCAAGGGATCCCACGCGTTTCTCGCGGCAACTCTTGTTTGAATTCTTCGTCAAGATTTTTTTGATTCGAGAAAAAAATAAAGTTTAGATTTTTGTTGTCGCATCTTTGGGCGGTTCTTAATCTCAAGCCGCTCGCAGAGCGAACAGGGCAGGTGTTAATAAGATGTGAACAGTTTTCAGCAATTTACCAAGAGCTAGAATGAGTATGACACCCGCCAGAGGAAGCCGATGGACCCAGCAGAATCTCTTTTTCCCTGCGCCGCGTCCTTCCCTCTCGAGCACAATTACGCTTTTTCCCTCGTATCTCGCACGCTGGACGCGGATTTTTCGAGGGCACGCGCTGAGGGCATTCTCAATGGGCGGCGGTGAGGAATTGCATTTCACCTCGTTATTTTCGCCTCCGCCCGTCGCGCGGCGAGTTGCTTAACGCTGTTAACAAGTCGGTATGGAAGAGAATTACGCTCAGCTATGGCAGAAATTGTCGACAGCGCTCAAACCGCAGGTTAGTCCGGACACTTTCAAGCGCTGGTTCTCCGCCGTTAAGCTCGTCCACGCTACCGATGAGGCCTTCACTTTCCGGGTCCCGAACAACATCTATCAATTCTGGATCGAAAGTAACCACATGGCGGCGTTGCAGGCGGCGATCGTGAGTGCTTTCGGCTCGCCGCGTGAAGTAAAGTTTTCTTCGGCGGCGGAAGGTCCCGCAAAACCGGGCGAGGAAGTTCTCTCTGAAATTCCCGAAAAAGACTTTGCCCGGGAGAACTCCCGCGATGCCAAGCAATCCAGCACCGCGCTCGGACTCAATCCGCGGAACAGCTTCGAATCGTTCGTCGTCGGCCCGAACAACGAGATTGCGCATGCCGCCAGCCTCGCGGTCGCCCAATCGCCCGCGCGCACCTACAATCCCCTCTTCATCTACGGCGGAGTCGGGCTCGGCAAGACGCACCTGATGCAATCGATCGGTCAATACGTCGGGATGAAAAAGAAGAACGCCAAGGTCATGTACCTTTCCAGCGAACTTTTCATCAACGAATTCATCGACGCGATCCAGCACAACAATCTGGTCAAGTTTCGGAAAAGGTATCGGCAGGCGGACCTCCTCCTGATCGACGACATCCAATTTCTCGGCGGCAAAGAGCGCTCCCAGGAAGAATTCTTCCACACGTTCAATACGCTTTTCGACGGGCATAAACAGATCGTGCTTTCGAGCGATCGGCCGCCTTCCGAGATTGCGAACCTCGAGCATCGGCTGGTGTCGCGTTTCGAATGGGGGCTGACGGCGGAACTTCAGCCGCCCGATGTGGAGACGCGCATGGCGATCCTGCGGAAAAAGGCGCACACCCTCGGCATCAAACTGCGCGACGAAACTTTCGATTTTCTGGCCACGCGCATTCGCACGAATGTCCGGCGGCTGGAAGGCGCGCTCATGCGCGTCGCGTCATTTGCTTCTTTGAGCGGCAAGGAGCTGACCAACGAAGTCGTCGAGCATCTCCTCAAAGACATTCTGCAGGAGGAAGCGCGGCATGCCGTTACGATCGAGCAGATTCAGCGGCGCGTGGCGGAGCATTACGACGTGCGCCTCGCGGACATGACCAGCAAACGGCGGCCGGCGAACATCGCGTTTCCGCGGCAAATCGCGATGTATCTGGCGAGAGAATTGACCAAGGCGTCCCTCAACGAAATCGGGGATGCGTTCGGCGGGCGCGACCACGGCACCGTCCTGCACGCGTGCAAATTGGTGAAGCGCCGAATGCAGGAGCAGGACAACATCCGGCAAACGATCTCATTCATCGACAGCGCGCTGCAGCGTTGAAGAATGGGACTGGAAGCGCAGAAACGAGATTGCGGTTGCCGAATAAAATCGTAAGCCTTACATCTTAGCTTACGTACCGTCATGAAACTTAGTGTCACGAAAGAAAAGTTGCTCGAAGGTTTGCAGCAGGTCCAGAACGTCGTCAGCACCCGCACCACGCTTCCGATTCTTTCCAACGTTTTATTGCAGGCCAAGGGCAACGAAGTCCATTTGACCACGACCGACCTGGACGTCGGCGTGCGCGGAAGTTTCGAGGCGAACGTCGAGAAGGAAGGCGCGACCACGCTTCCGGCGCGGCGTCTTTTCACGATTATCCGCGAGCTGCCTTCGAGCGAAGTGCAGATCGAGGTCGACGGGAAGAACGCGGCCTCCATTCGAAGCGGACAAAGCTTTTTCAAGATCCTGGGGCTGCCGGAAGAAGAGTTCCCGCCCCTGCCGAAATTCGAGAACGCGAAAGTCATCACGATTCGCCAGAAAGACTTGCGGGACGGACTGCGAAAAACTTCCTACGCGATTTCGACCGACGAGACTAGGTATGTTCTGAATGGCCTTCTCTTTAGCTTGAAGGAAAACAAACTCACGCTCGTCGCCACGGATGGCCGGCGGCTGGCCATGGTGGACATCGAGCTCGAGTTCCCCCGCAGCCACGAAGCGGACATCATCGTGCCGACCAAAGCGGTCACGGAATTGCAGCGGCTTCTGACCGACGATGGCGAAGTAAAGGTGAGCGTGGGCAGCGGCCAGATTGCCTTCGATTTGAACAACACGCTTCTGGTTTCAAAATTGATCGAAGGAAATTATCCGAATTATCGGCAGGTCATTCCTTCGGAGACCAAGGAGCGCGTGACGCTCGAGCGCGAGACTTTCCTGAATTCGCTGCGGCGCGTCTCCTTGCTCGCCAGCGATAAGTCGAACTCGATCAAGTTGAATTTCACCAAGAACAACATCGACATCACGGCCAACACGCCGGAGGTCGGCGAGGCGAAGGAATCGCTGGCGGTCGTTTACAAGGGCCGTGAGTTTTCGATCGCGTTCAACCCGGAGTTTTTCATGGCGCCGTTGCGGGCGCTGACGGAGGACGAAGTCTTCCTCGATCTGATCGATGAGATGAGCCCCGGTGTCCTGAAAATCCAGACGCCGTTTCTCTATGTGCTGATGCCGATGCGCATCAGCTCGTAGCTCGCAGAGCCGCGATTACGTGGTCGACTGTGAGTAAACGCAGGTTTCGGTGCGGCGCCTGGAGCACTGTAACGCTTTGATTCGCCGGCGCCCAGGTTGCCGGATCCGTTGGACCGAAAAGCAGGATGCATCGTGCGCCAACCGCGGCGGCGATGTGAGAAATTCCGCTGTCGTGCCCAATAAAGAGCGCGTTTTCAAACAGGCCAGCGAGCCGCGGAAGAGTGAGGTCTTTCGCGAATATCGCCGGTTTCCCTTTCCAAGCCGACTCCAAGAGCTGGGCGCGACCTGTGTCGGCTTCCCCGGCAACCACCAAGACCGTGTCACCGGCGGAAAAGAAGTGCTCGCCCAGTTCCTTCCAATTCTCGATCGGCCAATTTTTTGTCTCGCTCCCACTGCCCGGATGAAAGGCGATGACCGGGTTGGTGGCGCCGCGAAGAAAATTTCGAGCGAATTCACGATCTTCTTCTGCCGGATAAATCGTCGCCGCCTGGTCCGCCAGATGTAAACCCAGCGGCTCGAGAGGCCGCGCCAGTTGAAGCGCGGCGTGCTCGCCGCCGCTCAACTTGGAGGGGCCGGCGGCAAAAGTTTTGATTCGGCACCGCTTCAGATTCGTTTCGAAGATTCCGTCAGGATCAAAGAGGTAACTCACGATCAGATCGAAGCTGTGAAAGTAATCGGCCAATTCCTCCGGGAGCGCAGAACTTTTCGCGAAAAAAGCTGCCAGCGATCCGGATTCAATCGAGCGAGTCGCATCGGCATAGAAGCGCTTCTCGGCGAGGGCCGTGATCTGGGTGTAACCGAGAATTTCGAGATGCGCTCGCGGAAATCGATCACGCAGGAGCTTGATCGCCGGCAGCGTGAGAACGAAGTCTCCGATGGCGCCGCCGCGGATTATTAGAATGCGGTTCATCTGCCGCAAACCGGCGGTCACAGACCGCGGAAATCAATACCGGGTAACGGCGCACGCGAGAATCGCGGCTCCGTAGAGCAAAGCCAGGCCGCTGGTTAGCCGCCAGCGCCCGGGCGTACGCGCGCTCCAATTTATCTGATCGCGCAGAAGATACGGCATCGTGACCCAGAACATTCCGATGACGATCAAGAGGTAGGCGAACACGGTAACGAGAAGCCGGCTGGTTTCCGTCCGAAAGAAAGCGGCATCGAGCAGCGGTTCGGCCGCCAGCAAGAAAAGGATGCCGAGCGCGCGGACGGCCAGAAACTCGTCCACGAACCTCAAGACAAGAAAAAAACCGATGGGGAGGATAATGAGCAAGGGCCGCCGGAAACCGGAAAATTCCCCCATCTCCATCGTCGCGAGAAGCCACAGGCTCCAAAACAAATCGATCGTCAAAAGGGCGAAGCCGGCGACCCGGGACCGGGGTAAGCGCTGGGCCAAGCCCCGCGCGCGATCGGGGCTGATCACCCCAGGCACGCTCACGAGCAAAAGGAAAAGGCCGGCGACCAAGCCAGCCGTTTGAAGAGACAAGTGATAGATCATGCGCGGGTGGGAGAAGAGGTTTGCATGACCGGCGTTCCATACAAGCTGAATCCATTCGACTGCTGGACGTTGACGTCGAAAAGCGCGCCGACATGTTCCGGCTTTCCTTCGAAGACAACGATCTTGTTCGTCCGGGTCCGTCCCATCAGACGCGCCGGATTCGTCCGGCTCGGCCCTTCACACAGAATCTCGACATCGCGGCCGACCAAACGCTCGTTCGCGCGGCGCGCGGAGGCGTCGACCACCCGCAGAAGATCCTGATTTCGCTCCTCCTTCACCCGTTCGTCAACCTGCCGGGGCATTGTCGCCGCCGGCGTATCGCGTCGAGTCGAGTAGCGGAAGATAAAGGCGTTATCGAACTGAATCTTCTCAACCAAATCCCTGGTCCGGGCGTAGTCCTCTTCGTCTTCGCCGGGAAAACCGACGATGATGTCAGTCGTAATTGCAATCTCGTCACGCGTCTGCCGAATATGATCGACCAACAGACGGTATTTCTCAGCAGTGTAAGGGCGGTGCATCGCCTTTAGAATACGGTCGGAGCCCGATTGGACCGGGAGATGAACGTGCTCGGCGAGTTTCGGCAGGTCAGCCAGGGCCTGGATCAGATCGGCGCGAAACCCGATCGGGTGCGGGGAGGTAAAGCGGAGCCGCTCCAGACCATCGATCTCGTGCACGGCTTCGAGCAATTGGACGAAGGGACTCTTGCCCTTCACCGTGGCGAATTCGTGCCGCCCGAACAGATTCACGATTTGGCCGAGAAGCGTAACTTCCTTGACCCCCCGCGCAACGAGCTCGCGAACCTCGCGCACGACTTCTTCGATCGAACGGCTGCGTTCGGCGCCGCGTGTCCGCGGCACGATGCAAAACGTGCAATGCATGTTGCAGCCCTGCATGATGGAAACAAAGGCCGTTGCCTGCCGGGTCTTTAGCGCGTGATCCCGAATGGTTTCCTCCGAGCCGGGTTCTTCCCCGGTATCGCAGAGGGAGAAGCGGGGATCGTCCATCCGCCGCGTCCGCTTTTTCTCCAGGAGTTCTTCGATGTAATCCGCGACGCGATGAAATTTTTGCGTGCCCACCACGAGATCCAGATGAGGCAGGCCGGCGAAAAGGGCGTCGCCCTGCGCCTGCGCCATGCATCCGAGGAACCCGAAAACGACCTCCGGCCGCCGCTTTGCGATCTGGCCCAGCATTCCCATCTTTCCGAGCGCTTTTTGATCCGCCATGTCGCGCACGCTGCAGGTGTTTAGGAGGACGACGTCCGCTTCCGTCTCATGCGTCGCCCGTTCATAGCCACGCGCAAGCAACGAGTGCGCGACCTGTTCGGAGTCGCGCTCATTCATCTGGCAGCCGTAGGTCTTGATGAAGAATGTCGGCATGGACGGGCAGGAAAATGGCACAACCCGCCCAGGCGCGCCATGATTGCACGACGGAAGGGAAAATTAAGGTGGCGTCGCAAACCGGCCCGGGAACGGGTCGGCCTTCAACCGTTTTTCCACCTCGCGGTCGGTCCAGGGGTTCGTGCCACGCTCGTTAAAGATGGCGATGCCGATGACACCCACGTTGCGCGTATCGCCGTACTTCTGGTGCGCGTACGATTCCCGCACGGGCCCAAAACGAAACGCGGCCACCGCGTCGGTGCTTTGCCGAAAACCTTCCACGACAAGCTGGCGGTGCGGATCGATGATGTAGCCACGCTTTCCAAATGACGCGGTGCGGCCATCGAGGACATCGAGGCCGTCCACGGAAAGAACGATTTCGAGACGCAGATCGCTCCGGTTGCGAGCGACGATGGAGTAACGCCGTCCCTCTTCGCCGACCACAAACCAACGATTGCCGACGCTCAGCCCCGGCAAGAAGTTTCCACTCTGGTCGCGCAAGCCGACGGAAATCAAACTCCCGGCAGGACTGCGCAGGAGCGGCCACCCGCGCCGCCAGGCAACGGCCCCAGCCATGGCACGGATACCGGCCTCGTTGTTATAATTGATGGCGGCGAGAGCGAGCGGTTGTTTGGTCGCGCGGTCGAACGCCGCCGACGCCACGCGCGAAACCCGCGTTTCGCCCCACTTCGTTCCGAGACCCGGCCGATCCTGCGGCGGTTGCGAGAATTGCGCGGTCTCCGGACCCGCGGAAGATCGACTCGAACTCGGTGCGACTGCCGGGCCGGCGCAGGACGCGAGGAGAGATGCAACGGCGAACGGCGCCATGAAACGAAGCGATTGCATACGGGGGAGATTGAATCGAAACCCGGCGTCGCGCGCGAATAAAATCGATTGGCAGCGCGCCTGTGCAGTCATTCCGAGCGTAGCGTAGCGGAGTCGAGGAATCCCGTGCCTAAACTGGCGACAACGCCACGGGGATCCCTCGACTTCGCTCGGGATGACGGAGACTGCGTAACCTTGCGGCTTGCTTTGCGCAGGCCCCAGGCTGCAAGGTTGCGCTACTTTTCCTTTGAAATGAATCGAGATACACCCGCAATTGGCATCATCGGTGGGAGCGGCCTCTATCAGATGGAGGGCGTGGAAAACCCGACCGAAAAGCGCGTCGAAACACCCTTTGGCGATCCATCCGACACGGTCATCGGAGGGCAAATGCATGGGCGGCCGGTTTATTTTCTGCCCCGCCATGGGCGCGGACACCGGGTGCTCCCCCATGAGCTGAATCATCGCGCTAATATCTATGCGCTCCGTTCCCTGAACGTCCGGTGGATCATTTGCGTGACGGCGGTAGGCAGTTTGCAGGAACAATACGCGCCGCGCGACGTGCTCTTACCCTCGCAGTTTTTCGATCGCACCAGCCAGCGGGCTGAGCACACTTTTTTCGGCGATGGGATCGCCGCGCACATAAGCTTCGCGGAACCGATCTCAACGAACCTGCGCCACATTCTCGCGGAGTCGGCTCGTGAGTTGGGCGTGAGAGTTCATAATGGCGGAACGTATGTGAACATGGACGGGCCCGCCTTTTCCACGCGCGCGGAATCCGAATTCAACCGCCGGAATGGCTTCGACGTCATTGGCATGACCAACGTGCCCGAGGCGAAATTGGCCCGGGAAGCCGAGATCGCCCTTGCAACCCTGGCGATGATTACGGATTACGATTGCTGGAAGGTGGAAGAAGAACCCGTGTCCGCCCAGACGATTTTCGAGCATTTGATCGCCAACGCCGAAACAGCGAAAAAAATCCTCGCCGAAGCGATCCCGCGTCTCCCAACCGAGCCGAATTGGCCGGAGCATCGAGCGCTCGACTCGGCCCTGGTGACGGACCGCAAACTGTGGCCGGCGGCAACGAAAGAGAAGCTCGAGGCCATTCTCGGGCGGTTTTCCTAGCCGGGGCGCCTGGCCCGCAATTATGAGTCGCGGATTGGGAAACAAAAATCGTACTTGCCAACCAGGAATAAAATATAGTAATTATAAAGACCGTCGGGAGAAACCCGATCAAAACGCTTCCACGGAGTTCCTAAAAATGATGATCAAAATTGCCGCTTGCCTGCTCGCCGTCAGCTTCCTTGCTGCCTGCGAATCGACAAAAACGACTAAACGCGAGACGCTCCGCGAGATGACTGCTCGCTACGCCAGCAATACCTCCTCTACTGAGCCGATGCCGCCGGCAGAAGGTCCTGAAGATGTGCCGGCCGACCGGCCCATGGATCCGAATCAGAATCCGGCTCTCGTTCCCTCGCCCTTGCTCCGAGCTAACGCCATGGGCGGCCTATAATCGAGAGCGGCACGTTCTCTGAGACTCTCCGCGTGGCGCACAACGCTGCGCAGAACCCGTGGATTTGCGGGTCTTCGTGCGCCGCGGTGACGGTAATTCGCAGGCGGGCCGAGCCTTTCGCGACCGTCGGGTATCGAATGGCGGGAACCAGAAAACCATCGCCTTGCAGCGCTCGCGCCAGGCCGATCGCCTCTTGTTCGGCCCCCACGATCCAGGGATGAACGGCGCTGCCGCCTTCGTGTCCGGCACTCGATGAGGCCGGCAATCCTGGGTTTGGCGGCAGGGCAGCGCGCAGGACCCTGATTCGCCGCCAAAGACATTGGCGCCGCTCTTCGCCTTCGGCGGAGGCCAGGAACTCAATGGCCGCCATCGACGCCGCGGCCAGAGCCGGCGGCGGTGCGGTCGAAAAAATGAAAGAGCGCGCCCGGTTCACGAGCCACTCGATCAGGCCGCGCGATCCGCAAATGTAGCCGCCACTCACGCCGAGAGCTTTGCTCAGGGTCCCCATCTGCACCTCGATCTCTCCCACGAGCCCTTCTTCCGCAGCCAGGCCCCGGCCGTTCGGTCCCAGGACGCCGACGGCATGCGCCTCGTCGAGAAAGAGCATTGCGCCAAATCGGTTCTTCAGGTCGATCAATTGCCGGAGGGGGGCCCGATCTCCGCCCATGGAGAAAACAGACTCAGTCACCACAAGGACGCGTCTGTCCGGATGTTCTCGCCGCGCCCATTCCAGATGGCTCTCGAGCTTGCCCAAATGGTTGTGGGGGAAAACCCGCAGAATTGCTCCGCTCAACCGGGCGCCATCGATGAGGGACGCGTGAGCCAATTTATCCAACAGGACGACGTCGTGCTTTCCGACGAGCGCCGGAATCGTCCCGATGGCCGCGGCGTAACCGCTGCTGAAGCAAAGGGCGGCTTGCGTCCCCTTCCATTTTGCCAGCGCCGTTTCGAGGCGGACATGCGGAGATTGGGTGCCGCTGATCAAACGCGACGCGCCTGCTCCCACCCCGAATTCCTCTATCGCGTCGATCGCGGCTTTTCGCAGCCGCGCGTCATTGGCCAGGCCAAGATAATCGTTCGAAGAAAAATTGATCAGTTGCCGCCCAACGATCTGAACTTCCGGTCCTTGCGCGGTGCCGATCTCGCGAAGTTTCCGGAGCAGCGACTGCGCGCGGAGGGCTTGCAGTTGATCTTGAAAGAGATCGCTCATCGGGCGGCGGTCCCGCCGCTGCGGGATTACATCCAAAGCCCCCACGAAAGCAGCGCAGACGCATCCTGCCAGACTCCGTTCTTGCTGTCACCGAGCACGACCACAATAATATCCCGGCCCGGGCGAGCGCCGCTCGCGATCAAACAATAGCCGGCCGCTTCCGTGTAACCGGTCTTCATGCCGTTGCAGTACGGGAGTTTCTTCAAGACTTTGTTAGTGTTTTGGAGCACGCGCGTCCGCCCATTGGCATACCGGAAAACCAGTTGGGGCAGGCAAACAATGGAACGAATCGTCGGATTCGCGTAAGCGGCCTTGGCGATGATCGAGAGATCGCGTGCGGTGGAATATTGTCCGGGCATCGGGAGGCCGTTGGGATTCACAAAATTGGAATTCGTCGCGCCCAGTGAGCGCGCCTTTTCATTCATTAGGTCGGCGAAGGCTTCCACGCTGCCGGCCGAATCCCGCGCCAGGCAGCGGGCGACATCATTCGGACTTTTGACCAGCAGGGCCCGCAGCAAATCGATCCGTTGATACGTGTCGCCCGCCTTGATATTCAACTTCACCGGCTCGGCCATGGTGTCGACCGGCAGCACCACCACAGGCCGGTCGAGGAACCCGCGCTCCGCCACGATCATCGCGGTCAATAATTTTTGGGTACTGGCAGGGGGGCGCGCAGTGTCGGCATTTTTCTCATGAAAAATCTCGCCGGTGCGGGCGTCGATTACCATCACCGCCTTGGCGCGCGTGGCGGGAGGGATTTTCGAGACAGGCCCAATTGGAATATCGGCCGGTTCGGCCCGGGGGACGGAGGGAGGTGCGTCTGGAATTCCGCCGGGCCGGACGGGTTGGAAATCGTATTTCTTGGGTTTGGCGGCGACGCAAGGAAGCGCCAACAAGATCGCGCAAACGACCGCAGTCTGTGTGCGTGGGCGTTTCATAGGGGGCAATTAGCGGCAGAGTTTTCGGACGTGCAAGCGATTGGATGTGGTTAGGCTTCCGGTCCTCGTTGGATCAACTCGATCTCATAGCCTTCCGGCGCGTCGATAAACGCGATCGCGCCGCCTTTGCCATTCGGATGCGGACCATCCGAGAGCGGGTAGCCTTTCCTGGCGGATTCGCGGGCAAATTCCTCGATGTTGTCCACCTCGAAAGCCAGATGGGTCAGATCAGGACCGACCATCACGGGTCCGCTTTCATCGAACTTACAGATTTCGATTTCTTCCTCGCTGCCCGGCGCCTTGAAGAAAACCAGCTGGGAACCACGGCCCGACGTGTGCCGCCGCGTTTCCTGAAGGCCGAGGACATCTCTGTAAAAAGCGACCGTCTTTTCCAGATCGGTCACGCGATAGCGGGTGTGGAGGAGCTTCTTGACCATGGCGCACTTAATTGCGCTGCTTGCTGGCATTTTCAAACGCAATCGCTGAGACTAGCATCATCTCCCCCCATGCATCCGCATCTCTTTGAACTAAGAAAAAAGGCGTTCGTCCTCTGGAGGCCGGGCAAAACCGATGTCGTCCCCCGGCTGGTGATCGGCCGTTTCATGCCGGGAAATCCGCCCACGCTCGCCGAGCGCCAGAACTTCGAGTTGACGCAAGTGGAGGGACACAGCGACCTCTGGAGCATCAACGCCAACGAGTGCGGGCTGAGCGAGGGAGAGGTCTATCATTATTGGTTTGAGGTCAGCGACAGCAGCCCGTTCGGCGATGGCCGCCGGATTCTCTGCACCGATCCTCTGGCCTCCACGGTCGATTGGCGTCTGGTCTCGGAGGCGCTGCCGCCACCCTATGGCGCGGACGATCAGGATCCCGCCGCCGTAGTGAAACTCGAAAACGGTCGACTGGTTCCGTGCGATCCAGCGGGAGAGCAGCTGGCAAAGGCCCGCGCGCTCGCACCCGGCGGAGGACGGCCGAACAACCGGATCGTCATCTATGAGCTGCCGACCTCCTGGACGCGCACGAACGTGCAGGGAGATCCGCAGATCGGTGTCGGAACATTTCGTGATGTGCTCGCGCTCATCAGTACCGAGACCGAGGCGGCGAATTTCAGCGACATGGCTGCGTTGCAGCCTGGCCGCAGTCATCTCCAGGAGCTCGGCATCAATGCGCTCGAGCTTCTTCCGATCGCGGACAGTTTCGTCGATCGCGAATGGGGCTACGCCACCAGCAATTACTTTGCGCCGGACCACGATCTCGGATTCCCAAAAGGCCATTCATCGCCCACCGCCAACGCCGATCTCTCCGCCCTGGTGACGGCGTGCCACGACGCGGGCATCCGTTTCATCATCGATGTGGTCATGGCGTTCGGCACGCGCGCGCCTTTGGAGAACATCAATTTCGACGACTTCCACATCGATCCACAACGCTCCCCTGGAGACCGGGACACGCAGCAGTCGGGCGGCCAGGGCCAGCGCGACGCATTCGGCGGCACGCTCTGGCGTTACGCTCATCGTGTCTCCGCTTACGACCCGCTCGACGGAACGACCCGCGATCTCGTGCCGGCGCGGCAGTTGATGAAGGCGTATCTGCTCCGCTGGATGGAGGACTTCGCGGTCGACGGCATCCGCATGGACAGCGTGAACAACGTGGCGAACTGGGACTTCGTCGAGGAATACAAGGACCTCGCGCGGCGGAACTGGAAGGAGCGCGGAGGATTAGCCGACAGATTTATCGTGGTCGGCGAAGAACTGTCCGTGCCCATTCCCCTGCTTACGCAAAACCGGCTCGACGGCCTCTGGAACGAAAATTTCAAGCGCATGGTGCGCAACGCCATCCTCGGGCGGAGCGACGACAAGGAACCGAGCTTCGAGCAATCCATTCACAAAATGATCGATTGCCGCCTGCTCGACTTTAGCGACGGCGCGCAGGCGGTGAATTATGTCGGAAGCCATGACGTAGAAGGTTTCCGCAACGAACGGCTGTTCAATTTTCTGCAAAACAACGGGGTCGCCTTCACCGAGGAGCGCATCAAACTTGCGTTCGTCTGCCTGCTCACGGCCGTCGGTGTCCCGATGATCTTCGCCGGCGACGAGTTTGCCGACGCTCACGATTTGAGTGTGGCCCATCCGCCGAAGCAGCGCGACGCGGTGAACTACGAGCGTCTCGAAGAACCGTTTCGGCGCCGCGTCTTCGATTATGTTGCGCGACTGGTCAAGTTCCGCACTTCGGAAGAGGCTTTGTCGGTTAATGACACTGACTTCATCCACGGGGATTTCGCCGAGGGCAAACGCGTCGTGGTATGGCGCCGCGGCCGGCCGGGGAGCGCGAGCCAGGCCGTGGTCGTGGCGAATTTCTCGGATTTTCAAACCGCGAACGCGGACAGCCCGAGCGGTGAGTATCGCGTGCCTAATTGGCCTGCCACACCGGCAGACAAGAAATGGCGGGAGATTACACAGGCGCGCGATGTGCCGGCCGACTGGGTTGCCCGCGAACCGATTTTCGCGTGGGAAGCAAAGGTTTACGCGCTGGCTGACGCGTAAGGTGAGGTTGCTGCGCGTCGTCCCGAGCGCTGTAACCGCCCCGCTCTGTCGGGGCGTTACGCACGGCGACAGAGCGCCGTGACTACAGCGCGCTGGAAAGCCGGCAATCCCAAGGCGAATGCTGAAAGGTCCCAATTCGGGATCCCTCGTCTGCGCTCGGGATGACTAGTCTTTGCGGGCCGAATGTGATTCCTTACCCGCATGAAGCTCGTCATCGCCGCCACGGGCGCCAGCGGCACGATTTATCTGCAACGATTGCTTTCCCAAATCGATTGCGCTACGCACGAAGTTCATCTGGTCATGAGCGGACATGCGAAACAGGTCGCCGCCCAGGAGGTAGATCGGCTGGTCGTGCCGGCCGGCGTTTTGGAGCATGGCGAAAACGACCTCAACGTCCCATTCGTCAGCGGCTCGGCCCGGTTCGACGCCATGGCGATCGTCCCCTGCTCGATGGCCACGCTCGGCCGCATCGCGTCGGGTTGCAGCGACACGGCGCTTCTGCGGGCCGCCGATGTTTTCTTGAAGGAGCGGCGCAAATTGATCCTGGTTCCGCGCGAAACGCCGTGGAGCCTCATTCACGCCCGCAACGCGGTGACGCTTCTCGAAGCGGGCGCCATTCTTTTGCCCGCGATCCCGTCGTTCTACAGCCGCCCGGGTTCGGTCGACGCCGTGGCCGACACCGTGGTCTGGCGCATCCTCGATCAGCTCGGCCTTCCGAATCCTTCCGCCTACCGCTGGCGAGACGACGACGCCGCGAGAGCGAATTGAAAGTGAAGCTCGATAGCTGGCGCGCGCGCGCATTGATCGAGTTTGGCTACGGATTGTTCCGGCTTTGGGCAAAAACGCTTCGTTTGCAGCTCGAAGATCCCCACAACGGTGTCGCACTGGTGCGAGATCGGCCGGTTATCTTCGCCATCTGGCACAACCGGCTGCTGATGTTGCCGCCTCCTTTCGATCGCTGGTTCCCCACTCGCCAAAGCATCGGGCTGATCAGCGCCAGCCGCGATGGCGACCTGGTCTCCATCCTTATCGAACGCTCCGGTTACGGCACCATCCGCGGCTCCACCTCACGCAAGGGCGTGATTGCCTTGCGTCAACTGGTCGACGCGCTCGCCGCCGGCAGCAACGTTCTGTTCACACCGGACGGCCCCCGTGGCCCCGTCTATGAGGTCAGCCCGGGGGTAATTTTTGTCGCCCAAAAATCCGGCGCACCCATCGTCCCGCTGCACATGGAGTACTCGAGCTGTTGGCGCCTGAAAAGCTGGGACCGTTTCTGTGTGCCACGCCCATTCAGCAAGGTGCGCTTCATCATCGGCCCTGCACTTCAGGTTGAGCCGGCGGCGGACGCGGAACAATCTGAGACCGAACGCCTCCACCTTCAAAATGTGATGATGAGTTTGGTGGAACAAAAATGAGGCGAGCGCGCGGGTCGTTCATTTGTCATGTTGAGCGAAGTCGAAACAACCGCGCTCTCCATTCCTAGCCATGCCACATCTCATCGAAGGCCGCTCAATTGCCGAAAAGGTCTACACCGATCTGCGGGTCGAAATAGCGGAGCTCAAGGCCAGCGGGCGCACGCCGGGGCTGGCTGTCGTGCTCGTCGGAGATAATCCGGCCTCCCGCGCCTATGTGCGCTCAAAGGACAAGATGTGCCGCGATCTCGGGCTGCATTCGGTGAAGCTCGAGTTGCCCGCGGAGACGACCCAGGCGGAATTGCTCGCGCGTGTGGAAGAATTGAATCGTGATCCGGCCATCCACGGCATTCTCGTTCAATCGCCCCCGCCGAAGCAAATTGATGAAGCGGCCATCGTCCGTGCGCTGGATCCGGCGAAAGACGTGGATGGCTTTCATCCGGCGAACGTGGCCAAGCTCGCGCTGGGGGATGAAAGCGGGTTTGTTCCTTGCACGCCGTTGGGCTGTCAGCGGCTGCTGACCGAAAGCGGAATCGAAATCTCCGGGGCACACGTTGTTGTCCTGGGCCGAAGCATGATCGTGGGAAAGCCGCTTGCCCTCCTGTTAATGCGAAAAGGCCGAGGAGGTGACGCGACGGTGACGGTGGTTCACTCGCGCAGCCGGCGCCTGGCTGAGATCACGCGTTCCGCCGACATCCTGATCGCCGCGATCGGGCAACCGGAGTTTGTTCGCGCGGAACATGTGCGCGATGGCGCGGTCGTTATCGACGTGGGAATAAATCGCGTCGATGACGCGACGCTCCCGCGCGGCTACCGATTGGTCGGTGATGTCGCCTTTGATGAAGTATCGGAAAAAGCTTCCGCGATTACGCCAGTCCCCGGAGGCGTGGGCCCGATGACCATCGCCATGCTGATGTCGAACACAGTGAAAGCGTGCCGTCAGAAGTAGCGACGTCTGCCAACTCAAGGAGCGGCGGTTTACAAACCGCCGACCCAAGAAAAAGGCGGTTTGTAAACCGCCTCTCCTTGAAGCTTCCCGAGCGAATGGCGCCAATCATCGCACGATCTTCCCGGTCAAAAAGCGAAGAAGCGCTGGCTGGAATCGCGCCACTTCCAGAACCCCCGAGGCGACCCGCGGAGACAAGACTGCGGCTCGCGCGAGCCGATTGATCCAGAGTCGCCCCTG
The DNA here is from genome assembly GCA_035941955.1 of Chthoniobacterales bacterium. Lineage (GTDB taxonomy): Bacteria > Verrucomicrobiota > Verrucomicrobiia > Chthoniobacterales > UBA10450 > AV80. The sequence continues at coordinate 32,938 of DASZDO010000103.1, read as the reverse complement.
ATAAAGCCTGGCGTGCTCCGTGCGGTAATTGGCCGCCGCCTCGGCTTCATCGCGTCCGTTGTGTTGGGCAATAATTGCCTCCGCGGCCAGCTCGCCTGACGCCAGCGCGTAATAGATTCCCTCGCCGGTGAACGGTTCCACCACGCGCGCGGCATCGCCGACAAGCAGAAGCGAATGGCCGCCGGCAGGGATGGGGGCACGCGTCAACGGCGTGATCGTCCGCCAGGAATGCTCCCGCGAAATTCCAAAGTGCGCCTCAGCCCAATCGCGCAGGGCCGATATTTTGTTCGGCGTGCTGACGAGACAAAGGTTGAGCTGGCCATCGCCGACCGGCGCCTGGCCGGAATAGCCCTCGCGCAAGAACTGCAAAACAACACGATCCCCGAATCCCTGCGGCAAGGGCAGGTGTGTTTGCAGCGCAATGCGCTCTTTCGCGCTTCGCGGCAGCAGGTGGCACAGCCGGGCGACGGTTGAGTTACGGCCGTCGGCGGCAACCAGTACTCGAGACTCGAAAGTTTTATCCGAAGCCGTGATCTTCCAATTCGGCGTCGCCCCGCTCGGGGCCAGTAACGCCGTGACCGTTGTCCCCTCACACACCGTTGCCCCGAGCTGCTGCGCCCGCGTCAGGATGAGTTGATCAAACTGGCTGCGCTTGACGGCAATCTCCGCGTCGTCGCCTGCTGGTAACGTCACGGTCAAAGTCCGGCCACCGAGGCCAATGAACTCGACGCGATCGAGCCTGCCGTGCGGCAGGGTCCGAACGCGTTCCGCTAATTGGAGCCGCCGCAAAATTGGCCAGCACGCCGGGTTCAAACAATCGCCGCAGACTTTTTCGCGCGGGAAATTCTCGCGTTCGAGCAGTAGTGTGCGCAAGCCGGCCGCTGCGCAAAAAGCGGCGCAGCTCGAGCCGGCCGGTCCGCCGCCCACGATTGCCACATCGAACATGAGCTATTGTGGGGGCAAGAGGGAAGCGCCTCAAGGAGCGGCGGGTTTTCAACCGCCGGCAAAAAAACGGCGGATACAAACCGCCGCTCCTTGGTTTTGTCGATTGGCGATTCGCGGCGTCCGCGCAAGAGTACGATTGCCGTGCCCCAAAAAGAAAAACCCGACCTGACCAAAAAAGTGCACGAGGTGCCGCACAAGCCCGGTGTGTACTTGATGCGCGATCGCTTCAATCGCGTGATCTACGTGGGGAAAGCGCGGGACCTGCGCAAGCGCGTCGGCTCCTATTTCATGCCCTCCAAGCTGGCCCAGGCCGACATCAAGACGCGCGCCATGCTCGACGCGGTCTGGGACTTCGAAACCCACACCGTGCAAAGCGAGCCGGAATCGCTCTTGCTCGAAGGCAAACTGATCAAGGAATACCGGCCCCGCTACAATATTTCGTTCCGCGACGATAAGCGCTTCCTGGTCGTCAAAGTCGATCCGACGGAGGAGTGGCCGCGGTTTCGTCTGGCCCGTTTCAAGAAAGACGACGGCGCCCGTTATTTCGGGCCGTACGCGCATGCCGGCGCGTTGCGGCAAACTCTCAACTTCATGCGCAAGAAATTTGGCGTGCTGACCTTTGGCCGAGGCTCGCCCACGGAGCGGGAATTGAAATCAGCGACGTATCAGGTTCCGACGCGTTTGAGTGAAATCAGCGCCGAGCTCTATCGCGAGCGCGTCGCGCAGGCGTGTGATTTTCTCGAGGGGCATTCGCGAGAAATGATCGCGGCGGTGGAAGACGAGATGCGAAAATCGGCGGAGAAGCTCGATTTCGAGAAGGCGGCCGAGCTGCGCAATATGCTGGACGATTTGCGCCGCACGACGAAGCCGATGCGGCGATTCACCCGTCATAGCCTGCCGAGCACGATCGATCCCGTGAGCGACGTCCAGGCGCTGGGCGACGCGCTCCAGCTCACGCGCCTTCCATCGGTCATGGAATGTTTCGACATCTCAAATATCTCCACGACGCACGTGGTCGCATCGATGGTTTGCTTTCGAAACGGGGTGCCGGACAAGGATAATTATCGCCGCTACCGGATCCGGACCGTGGAAGGCCAGGACGATTTCGCCAGCATGGCGGAAGTTGTGCGACGGCGTTATTCGCGGGTACTCGGATCGATTTCGGAAACCGGAAACCGGAAACCGGAAAGTAACGAAGAAGCGGTAGCTCTGAGCGCAGCGGAATATTCGCAGGAAAGCGCAGCCGAAATTGCCGAGCGCATGACCGCTGAAATCTCTCCGCCATCCGCAATCCGCAATCCGCAATTCTTCCCCGTTCGTTTGCCGGACCTGATCATCGTCGATGGCGGCAAAGGCCAGCTCTCCTCGGCTTGCCGCGAGCTCCAGCGTCTCGGGTTGCACGAACTTCCGATCATCGGTCTCGCGAAAGAGTACGAGGAGATTTACCGGCCGGGCCGAGCGTTGCCGCTCGTGCTGCCGCCGGATTCGGGCGCTTTGCGTTTGCTCCAGCGCATTCGAGATGAAGCCCACCGCTTCGCCAATACGTATCACCAGCTTCTGATGAAGAAACGGATCGGCGAAAGCATTCTGGACGATTGTCCGGGGGTGAGTCAGAACCGCAAGAACCTGCTTCTGCGCAAATTCGGGTCCGTCAACCGGCTGCGCAAGGCGAGCGTGGAGCAGATTGCAGCGACGGAAGGGATCGGCGTGAAATTGGCCGAAGACGTTCACCGCTTTCTGGAACGGCATTGAACCGCTGGAGGGACGCCCGCTGTGGCGTCCCACTTCGCCTATCGCAACGGGACAACAGATTCAGAAAGTGGGACGGCACAGCGGCCGTCCCTCCAGCGCTCATTTGGCCTTATTTCCGCTTGTCCATCACGCCGTCACCACCACAGTTGCCCTTGTGAAATTGCGTTGGGTTTCTCCATTCCGGTTCCTCTGCCTCCTCGCGGCGGGAGGGCTGGCCATGGCTCAAGCTAAAGCCCAGTCGGAAAGCCCCTCGCCCGCGCCGGAAACAACGCCTTTCGAAGAGACGATCGTGCCCACCTTTGAGACGCAAAAGCTCGCGCGAACCTACGTGCTCGACATCCCCGCGCCCCGCGGCCAGATCACGGATCGCCATGGCGCGCCGCTCGCCCAAAACCGTCTGAGCTACAATCTGGCGATCAGTTTCCCCACGCCGCTCGATTTCTCCGATGTGCAATTGCTTGCCTTCGCCCAGGAGAAAATTCGAGCGACCGAAAAGTTGCTCGGCCGAACACTGAAGATCTCGGAAGAGCTGATCAAGCGCCATTACCGGAACCGCGGGATTTTGCCGTTCGAGATTGCGCAAAATCTCGCCCCTGCTGAATACGACAACGTCAAAGAGCGCCTCCCGGCGGGGGTTGCCTTGCGTCCGTATTATGTGCGCACTTATCCGAACGGAAGGATCGCGGGACAGATTATCGGTTACAGCGGTAAAACCGGGCGTAATCCCGATGGAATCATCGACAACCACGAAGTGCTTTGGCCGGAAACGGAGGGCCGCGAAGGTCTCGAGCAAACTTTCAACCAGGTGCTGACCGGCCAGCACGGGGAATACAGAATCACCTTCGACCAGGACGGCCGCAAGACGTCGGAGAAGATCGTGACTCCGCCCGTGCCGGGACACACCGTGGTCACAACTCTCGATCTTCGTTTGCAGGAACTCGCCGAGAAAGCCCTCGAGGCGAAAGCAAAGCGGGGCGCGATCGTCATTATCGATCCGAACAATGGGGACATTCTCGCGCTGGCCTCCTGGCCCACCTACGATCCAAACGAATTCACCCCGACGATCTCGACCGAGAAATTCAAGGCGCTTCAGGACGACCCGGGCATTCCACTCCTGCCCCGCGCGTTCCGCTCTTCCTATCCGCCCGGCTCAGTTTTCAAGGTCGCGGTCGGCATCGCCGCGTTGGAGACGGGCCTTGTCCGCGCCGACGAGGAATTCGACTGCGTGCGGGCGATCCAGATCGGCAATCTCACCTTTCGCAACTGGAAGAAGACGGACCGGGGCCTGTTGAACTTCGTGCAGGCGCTGACGGAATCGTGCGATACGTGGTTTTATCAAGCGGGCATCAAGATCGGCGCACAACCGATTCTGAGTTGGGCGCAGAGACTTGGCTTCGGCGCCAAGACCGGCATTCCGCTGCGCGGCGAAGTCGAAGGCCGTGTGCCGACCGACCAATATATGAAAGCGACGCATGGCCGAAAATTGCTCAATGGCGACATCGCCAATTTATCGATCGGCCAGGGGGACGCGGAGACGACGCCGCTCCAGGTGGCGCAGGCGATGGCCATCATCGGGAACGGCGGCACGTTCTATCAGACGCGTCTCGTGCAACAGGTGCAGACAGTCGATAACGAGATTGTGACGGCGTTCCAAGTGCGCGAGAAAAAAACGCTCGGGGCATCCGCCGACACGATGGCGCAATTGCGCGTGGGACTGGTCAACGCGGTGAGCGGTCCGGCCGGCACGGCTCATCAAGCAAGCTTGGAAAAAGTGGAGGTGGCGGGAAAAACCGGGACGGCGCAGTGGGGGCCGAAGAACAAGGAGCGCACGGCGGCGTGGTTTGCGGGGTTTGTGCCGGCCGAGAGACCGAGGCTGGCATTCGCCGCCCTTTACGAAGGAGATGTCGGCGCCGATGTCCACGGCGGATCGCATGCCGCACCGATGATCGGGATGATTTTAAAGGATATTTACAACGAAAAAGATAATGGAAACAAGCGACGGCGCACGCCCGAGCCCGGAGGGACGCCGATCAGGCGGGCGGAGCCGGTGGAAGAGGAGGAGGGCGATTGAGCGAACGCGGGACCGCTGCTTCTCTACACCGCGGCAGCTTGAGCAGCAGCGGGAAGCTCCATCGTGCCTTTGAATTTCGGTTCTTCCCGCTCGACTCCAAAATTATCGGCATGAAGCTCGGCGATTTTCTCCATCTCTTCGCTGGTGAGCGGTAAACAGTCGGGCGCTTTCGCGAATTCGATGAGCTGCGCTACTTCGTAGATGTTTGGCAGCGTCGAGGCCACACGGTCGTCTTCGAGCAGCCATTGCAGCGCCGCCTGGCCCAGTGTTCGATTGGAGCTTTCGAGAAAACGAAGCCGGTCGATCTTCTTCACGCCGTTCAGGAGCCAGCTGCGCGGGCGATGGCTGCGGTGATCTGTCGGGGGAAAGGTCGTCTCCGCAGTGTATTTCCCTTCGAGCATGCCGGAGGAATGCGTAACGCGGATCAGGAACATGGTCTCCTTCCCGGCTTCGGTCGCGGCGTCCTGCATGGCCCGGCCGGGATGCTGCTCGAGCATGTTGTAAATGTGCTGCACGCTCGTGACGTTCCGCTCGCGAATGCAGTTGATGCCTTCGTAAAGCCAGCCAATGGCCGGACCAAGAGCAATGCCGGAATAACGAATCTTTCCGCCCGCCTTTAATTTCTCGAGAGTTGTCCAGATGGCGTCTTCATAAATCTGCTCCATCCGGATGTTGTGCAGTTGGAGCAGATCGATGCGATCGGTCTTCAAACGCTTGAGCGCTGCATCCGTGGCACGCACGATGGCTTCGGGCGAAAAGTCCTGCGGAATTTCGCGCTGGCCGCGGCCGCGCGAATCGCCGTGGGTGACAAAATCGTAGCCGACCTTTGTGGCGATCACGATTTCATCGCGCTGCTTCGGAAACGCCTTCGCGATCAACTCTTCGCTGAGGCCATTCCCGTAAGTATCGGCCGCATCGAAGAGCGTAACGCCGAGATCGAGCGCCTTGTGCATGAGCGCGATCGCCTCGCCTTCGGTGAATTGTCCCCACCACCCGGTCGAGATCGTCCACAAGCCAAACCCCACTTCGCTCACGCGCAGATCGGTGTTTTTGTAGGTGCGATAGCGCATGGCCTTGAGCTTAGCCATCCGATGACCGGGGCGCAACAGAGCCGCTTTCCGAAAATTCGACGCCTGCTTGCCACAACTTGCGAAGGAGGGTTGGACAGCTTGCCCGCCGTAGCTTTGCGGAGGAGGGTTGGACGTTTCTCCCTTTCATCAGTCCATGGTCTCCCGCTCCCACAGCGCGCTTCTGATTGTCGGCCACGGCTCGACCGTGAATCCTGATTCGAGCGCGCCGACGCTCGCGCACGCGGCCGAGATTCGGCGTCGCGGGAGATTCGCGGATGTCGCTTGCGCCTTTTGGAAGGAAGAGCCCAGTCTCCGCGACGCGCTTTTCTTCTTTCGAGATCCGGCGATTTGCGATGTCTACGTCGTTCCCAATTTCATCAGCGAGGGTTACTTCACGCGCACCGTCATTCCCCGGGAGCTGGAATTAACGGGACCGGAAACGTCTCGGCCGACCGGCCAGATTTGGAAATACTGCGAACCGGTGGGCAGCCATAAGGGGATGACCGAGCTGTTGCTGCAACGCGCGCGTGAAGTCGCGCTGGAGATTCCCGAAGCAGAAACCACCCTCCTGATTGTCGGACACGGAACGAGCTTAAACGACAACAGCGCGGTCGCGGCCAAACATCAGGTCGAGATCATTCGGGGGCTCAATCGTTTTGCCGCGGTATTGAATGTTTATATGGAGGAACCGCCCCTCGTTTCGGATTGGCTGAAGCTGACTCAAACACGGAATGTGGTGGTGGTTCCGTTTTTTGTCTCGGAGGGCCTGCATAGCTACGAGGACATTCCAGCGATGCTCGGGTTACCTTCGGAGGGCCGCAATGGAGCGTCCGGAAATCCACATAACATAAACGGACGGTTGCTCTTCTACTCATCCGCTATCGGCACCGATCCAAAGTTTGCCGACGTGATCATCGAGCAGGCCGAGGCATTCGCCCAAACACCGAAATCGGAATTGGCCTCGTAATTTATCCGCACCCAGTTACCGTTCTCGAATGGAAGCGACCACGTGTGAAAGGCTCCAGGAACTTGGCGCCTTTGTTTTAGCAGGGGCGTGCAAGCCGCCGCAATTGTGCAAAATGGCGGAGATGATCCGGGCGGCGCGCGATTATCGCTGGGTCGGAATTTACAAAATCACGCGCGGCGACTTCGTCATCGCCGCAAAAACCGGCACATGCCCGCCCGCCTATCCGCGCTTTCCGGTCACGCAAGGCCTGGCCGGCGCGGCGCTGGAATCCAAACAATCGATCATGGTGGCAGACGTCCACCAGGATCCCCGATACTTGCCGACGTTCGGAAGCACGCAGTCGGAAATCGTGGTGCCGGTCATCACGGAAGCAGGAAAAGTCGTCGGTTTGATCGACGTGGAGAGTGAAAAGTTGAACGCGTTTACGGAAGACGATCGAGATTTTCTGGAACACGCGGCCTATCTCATCTCGCGTGCTTTGAAGTGAGCGGGCCGGCGCAGGAATTCGCGCTCGCCAAATGGCTGGCCGCGGGTCTGCGGTCCATCGGGCAAATTTCCATCGAAGTGAGGGATGACGGATCGTTCGCTCTGGCTCATCACGAAGATGCGGCGCGACAGGATCTTGTGCCCTACGCCGAGGCTGAAGACGCGGCAGAACTCGCGCGATTCGACGATGCGGGAAACTATCGGCCACTGAAAACGGCCCCGAACCTGCGACACGGTTGGCGACTGGTGCTGCCCGATCCAAGTGCGCTACGCCTGGCGCTCGATCTCTTCTATCCTGGACGGCTCGCGACTTTTTTGGCGTGGGAAGCCGGCGCGTTGGTGACGACGCCGTTGCGGGCGACCCTCGATCGACAGACCGGAATGTACCGTTCCGCGGCAAAGATCCGCGACGAAGAAGCGAACACGCTCGTGGGAAATTTTTGCCGTTCCGATGGTGGATGCTTGCGCACAATCCTTTGGAAACGCGACCGGGAGGGAACGTTGGCCTCGACTTTTTTGCCTCCGGAGAAGTTCGACCCGGCGCATGATCAGACCGGGTTCGATCGTCCGATGATTCCGTTGCTCTGCCAGGAAGCCTGCAACCTCCTGGTGGCCGAAGCACGCAAGATCGCAAAATCAGAGGACGGAGCGCCAGCGACGCCATGATTGTTCGTTCGCGTGTGGTCGTGTCGATGGAAGGCGACCCAATCGAGAATGGCGCGGTTGCGATCGTTGGGAGCAAGATAACGGACGTTGGCCGCTTCGAGGAGATGAAAGCCAGTCATGGCGGCGCCGTCGTGGACCTGGGCGAGCAAATCCTGCTGCCTGGCCTGATCAACGCGCATTGTCATCTCGATTACACCCTGCTGCGCGGCCAAATCCCGCCGCAGGAATCGTTCACCGATTGGATTCGCGCGATCAATGCTGAAAAGGCAAAGCTGACGGCGAAGGATTACGTCGCATCGATCAATGAAGGCTTTGCCGAGGCCCAAAGCTTTGGGACGACGACAATCGTCAACCTGACCGCCTTTCCGGAATTAATCGCGGAGCTCGAGGAGCCGGTCCGGACTTGGTGGTTCGGGGAATTGATCAACGTGCGAAATCCGGCTGAAGCGGAAACAATTGTCGATCGTGCAGCCGAATTATTAAGACCCAAGAACCATTGGGGCCTGGCGCCGCACGCGCCGTTCACTGCTTCGACGCAATTATTCTCCGCTGCCTCGGAGATTTCCTCAAAACATGGCGTGCCCATGACGACGCACGTGGCCGAGTCACGCGAGGAAATGCAAATGTTCCGCGACGCGGCCGGTCCGCTCTTCGATTTCCTGAAAAGCATTGGCCGCCCAATGGACGATTGCGGGGGTAGCACGCCGCTGGCGTCCCTCATGCAGCGTCAGGCGGTCGATGAGCGCTGGATCCTTGCCCATCTCAACGAGCTCACGGACGCCGACTTCGATCTCCTGGCCCGCACGAAGAGATTTCATATTGCGCACTGTCCACGCAGTCACACTTTCTTCGCGCATACGCCCTTCGCCTTACGGAAACTGCGCGCGCTGGGTTTAAATATTTGCCTCGGGACAGATAGTCTCGCGAGCAACTCGAGTCTCAGTCTTTTGTCTGAAATGCGAGAACTGCTGCGAAAAGAGCCCTGGATTTCGCCATGCGAGATCCTGAGAATGGTCACGCTAAACGCGGCGCGGGCCATCGGCCGGCCTGACTCCCTGGGCAAAATCAGCCCGGGCTTCGAGGCGGATATGATCGCCATTCCTTCGGCGGCAACGGGAAAGAGTGTCTTCGATGCCATCGTCGCATTCGAGGGAACGAATCCGTGGATGATGGTGAACGGCCAGATATTAGGTCGTCGTTAGGCTTTCTCGTTTTTGCTTTCCTTTTCTCAATTCTGAAATATTCTCCGCCCTGCGAGTATGGCTAAGATCATTATTATAGACGACGAGCCGGCAATGGTGGAGGTCATTGTGACGCTCTGCCGGGACAAAGGGCATCAGGTTTTCCCCTTCAATTCCGCCCCGAAAGCGGTCGAGCAGCTCGACGCGATCGCCCCTCAAGTAGTCATCGCCGACATCAAGATGGAGACCATGACGGGCTTCGATGTTCTCCGCCATATCCGCGAACATCATCGCCAGACCGCCGTCATCCTGATCACCGCTTATGCGTCAGTGGAGACCGCGGTGGAGGCGATGAAGATGGGCGCCTACGATTACGTCACCAAGCCGTTCAAGATCGACGAATTACAAATGACGGTGCAGCGGGCGCTCGATTACCAGGCGGCACTGCGCGAAAACGTTTATCTCCGCAAGGAACTGAAGAATCGCTATCGATTCGAAAACATCATCGGCACCAGCCGGAAAATGCAGCTCGTTTATAACCTGATCAACAAGGTCGCGGACACCGACAGCACCGTTTTGATTCAAGGCGAAAGCGGGACCGGGAAGGAACTCGTCGCGCGCGGTTTGCATTTCAACAGCAACCGGCAGCATCATCCGTTCGTCGCGATCAACTGCAGCGCGCTGCCGGAAAACCTGCTCGAATCCGAATTGTTCGGCCATAAGAAAGGCGCATTTACCGGCGCCGTCGCCGACAAACGGGGACTGTTTGAAGAAGCGAATCTCGGCACGATTTTTCTCGATGAAGTGAACTCAATGGCGCCGCCCTTGCAGACGAAACTTCTCCGCGTCCTGCAGGAACGCGAAGTCCGGCGCGTGGGCGACAACAAAAGCATACCCGTGAATGTTCGCGTGGTTGGCGCAACCAACGAGGTCCTCCAAGGCAAGATGAAGGACGGCTCGTTCCGCGAAGATCTTTATTACCGGCTCGCGGTCATCCCGGTTGAAATCCCGCCACTTCGGGAGCGCCTCGAGGATGTTCCGTTGCTGGTGAATCACTTTTTGCAAAAACAGGCGAGCGCCGCCGGCGGAGAGCCGAAGAAGATCGATCCGAAAGCGGTCGATATTCTTTGTCACTACGATTATCCCGGCAATGTCCGGGAGCTGGAGAACGCGATCGAGCGCGCCTGTGCCTTATGCGATGAAGACATGATTTTGCCGACCGATCTGCCGCCGCAAATTGTGGCCGCCGCGCAAGGCGAAAAGGCGGAGCAGGCAATCGCCGCGATGCCGGTCGGTCAAACCCTCGATGAATTCATCCAGCAACAGGAGCGCGGTTACATCGACGCGACTCTGAACCACTGCGGTGGTTCGCGCGAAAAAGCCGCGAGCATGCTGGGCATCAGCATGGCCACTCTCTATCGGAAAGTGGAACCGAAGAGCAAAAAGTAGCTCTGGTTTCGGCTCCCCTCGGGAGGGACGTCCTTCCGCAGGACCAACGCGCTCGCGGCCGCTAGCCGCGTTTCGTAAGGATCTTGATCTGGTCGGCCAGTTTTTCGAGCTCGGCCAATTGTTCGAGGGTCGCGGCTTGCTTCCGCAGGGTTTCCTCGTTCGCAGCCTTCATCTCCTGCAGCATTTTCAGGACTGCTGGCGCGGACTCGGCCTTGGCCGGCGCGGGCGGCGCCTTTGCTGTGACGGCTGGCGTCGCGGCTGGAACGATCACCGGGACCGGCGATTGCGCCGGCGACCAGCAGGCCAGCGCGAACACCAGGAACATCGACAAAGCTGCGGCGCGCATCTTATTTGCCTCCCGCTCGGCCGGAGTAGATTCGCGCAACCCGGAGGTTTTCCGCGATCGCGGCGACCTTCGCTTCAATCTTTGCCTGGTTTTCCGCGATCGCGACCTGTTGCTTTTGCACCTCTCTGGCGGCCGTGAGGATCTGCTGGTCTGCGTTCGGAGGTTCCGCGGCGGCAGCCGCCATGAGCAGGAGTAATGAGAAAAAGGCCGTGAGAGCTGGAAGGCGTTTCATGAGAGCAAATCGGTTCGCCTTCTGTTAGAGCAAGTCGTATTCCGTTCCAGCCGTTGGCCGCTCAGGAGGGCGCGCGGCGTGGTAATTGCTTGCTTTTAGGCCCTTCTACCGCTTAGCGTCGGTAACCATGGCCGGCCCCGGGATGCACCAATCGCAAAACCTCTCGCTTCAGCAGGTTCTTGCGCCCCAGCTTCAGCAAAGCCTTCTCATCCTGCAGGCGCCGCTTCTCGAGCTGCGGAACCTGGTTCAGCAGGAAATGGAAACCAATCCCGTCCTGGAGGAACTCGCCACCGAACCGAACGCGGACGGCTCCGAGGAACCGCCGACGCCGACCGCGGACGAGGAGTTCAAGGCCGAGTTCGATCAACTGGCGAAATTGGATGACGAGTGGCGCGATTACATGGCGCAGTCCGGCAGCTACAGCGCCCGTTCGCAAGACGACGAGGAAAAGCGCCAGTTCTTCTTCGACTCAATCGCCACCCAGGAGACCCTTCAGCAACATCTCATGGGCCAGCTCAACCAGTCGCCCCTCGATGCGGACGATCGGAAAACGGCCGAACTTATTATCGGCAATATCGACGACAACGGTTTCCTCCAGGTCACGCCTGAAGACATGTCGCTTAATACCGGCATCGCGCAGGATGATTTCGAGACGATGCTTTTGCTCATCCAGAGCTTTTACCCGCCCGGCGTCGGGGCGCGCGACTTGCGCGAGTGTTTGCTCATTCAATTGAAGCGCGCCGGGAAGCAAGGCAGCCTCGAATACAAGATCATCCAGGACCATATGCAGGACCTGGGCAAGCGCCGCTTCCCCGAGATCGCACGCCGGATGGGGATTAGCGTCGAGCAGATCCAGAAATGCGCGAACAGCATCGCGCAGCTCGATCCGCGCCCCGGCCAGATTTTCGCCGCCGCCCCGCAGAATTACGTTCTGCCCGATGTCACCGTGGAAAAGATCGACGGCCAATACCAGGTCATCCTCAACGGCGAACAGATCCCGCACCTGCGCATCAGCAACACCTACAAAGACATCATGTCGCAGGACGGCAACGGCAGCGAAGTGAAGGATTACATCCGGGACAAAATCCGCAGCGGCAAGTTTCTGATCAAATCGATCCATCAACGGCAGCAAACGATTTCAAACATCGCGCACCAGATTGTTCTGCGGCAAAAGGAGTTCCTCGATCACGGCACGGCCCATTTGAAACCGATGACGATGGTTCAGATCGCCGACATCGTCGGCGTGCATGAGACGACCGTGAGCCGCGCCATTTCAGGGAAGTACATGTCCACGCCCCAGGGCGTCTTCGAGATGAAGTACTTCTTCACGCCGGGCTACCAGACCTCGAGCGGGGAGTCGATGAGCAACACCAGTGTGAAGGAAGCGATCATGGATCTCGTGAAAAACGAAGACACGAGCTCGCCGCTCAGCGACAAGGAAATTGTCGAAATCCTGAGTGAACGCGGCATTCCCATTGCCCGCCGCACCGTCGCGAAGTACCGGACTGAACTAAATATCCTCCCGAGCAATATGCGGCGGAAGTACTGAGACCGTTGAAGCGTTGAAACGTTACATCGGTTTTACGCTTCAACGCTTCAACGCTTTAACTCTTCAACCTTCCCATGAACTCCGCTCTGCGCGCCGCCGTGATCGCCGAATGGCGCGGACTGCCGGCCAACAAGACGCGTCCCGATCGCTGGCAGGCGCCGGGAGATTTGCTCCCGAAGCTCATGCAACAGCTCGGTTTGAGCGAGCGCCTCCGCGAAACTGAAGTGATCGACGCCTGGAAAACGATTGTCGGTGAATTCATTGCCGCTCATTCGTGCCCGGTCAGCTTGCGCGCCGGTGTCCTTTCCGTCCGGGTGCTTCAACCCACCCTGCATTATCAATTCGAGCAGATTTCGAAAGCCGAGATTTTGCGGAAACTAAAGCAACGCTTCGGCGCGAAGATCATTCGCGATATCCGTTTCCGCGTCGGCTAACTTTCACTTTCGGTCCGATGCTGATCCGGCGGCTCTTCATTTCACCCGGTCACAACTTCGTTGGCCACTACGGCCAGCCCCCGGGCAGCTTTCCTCTCGTGGAGGTGTCGGAAGTGGAGTGTCTGGCCGGCCGGGGCTTGCGCGGCGATCGTTACCTGGATTTTCGCAAGAATTACAAAGGCCAGGTCACGTTTTTCTCGGGAGAGGTTTTCGAGAAACTCTGCGCGAACTTCGGCATCAACGATAAGCCGGCCGGCGTGCTCCGCCGCAATCTGATCGTCTCCGGGGTCGATCTTCTCTCGCTCATTGGCCGGGAATTCGAGATTCAGGGAGTAAAATTTCGCGGCACGCAACATTGCGCACCCTGCGAGTGGATGAACGTCGCCTTCGCGCCCGGGGCGGAGCAGTTCCTCAAGGATAACGCGGGCCTCCGCGCCCAGATTTTGAGCGACGGCACGATCACAGTCGGGGACGCGCGCTTGTCGATCCTGTCAGAGCCGATTCAAATGTGATCGCCCGAATGCTTATGCCGATCTTTGAACGTGAGCTCGGCAATGCCTGATTTGTCGAGCTCGCCCAAGCCTTCGGCGACCACGCGGTCGTACTGTTCTTTGGTCGCGCGCGCCAGCGGAAGATCGAGTCCGATATCTCTCGCCAGTTGAAGCGCAATGCCGCTGTCCTTGGCCGCATGGGCAGCCGAGAAGAAACAGGCGTGATCGCGATTCTGCATATCTTCGCCGTCCGTCTGGAGAACGCGCGAAGCGGCCCCGGTTTGGGAAAAGACGTCACGCAACATGGTCAGATCGAGGCCGAGCGCTTCACCCAAGCCGAGGCCCTCCGCGAGGCCCGCGGTGTTGATGTTCATCACCATATTAACCAGCGCTTTTACTTTCGCGGCTTCGCCCGACTGGCCGATGTAACGAAGCGATGCGCTCAGTTCCTTCAGGACTGGTTCGGCCCGGCGAAAGACTTCTTCGCGGCCACCGCACATCAGATAAAGGGATCCTTCGCGCGCCTGCGTGATGCTGGAGGCCATGCAAGCCTCCAGGGACGCCGCGCCCGCCGCGTCAGCCAGTCGCTCGACTTCGAGATGCACCTCAGGCGAAACAGTCGCGCAGTTGATGAACAGTTTTCCCTGCGCGTTAGCCAAAAGGTTGTCCGCTCCGGTAAAAATCTCCCGCATGGCCGCGTCGTCCGTCACGATGGTAAAGACGATGTCGGCCCCGGCGCTCACGTCGCCGAGAGTCGGGCTGGCCGAGCTTCCCAATTCCTGCGCGAGTGAAGTCGCCGCCGCCCGGTTCAGGTCGAAGAGCGTCGTGACATGAAAGCCGCGATCCTTCAATCGGCGCGCCATGTTCGCGCCCATTCTGCCTACGCCAACGAAACCGATATTCATGTTTTGTTTTTTCTCTTTTGGTAGGGCGACGCTCTGCGGAGCCGTCCGGCATCGCCCCCCGGCCCGACAGAGTCTCGTCCCTACCGATGCATCGCGAAGAAAGGATTGTCCCGTTTCTCTTTTCCAACCGTCGTCAGCGGTCCGTGTCCCGGGCACACGATCGTTTCGTCCGGCAGCGTCAAGATTTTCTCGCGATTGTTTCGCAACGCGTCCGCGTAGGAGACGTTTCCACCGCCCATCGATCCGGCAAAAAGGGAGTCGCCCACAATCGCGACCGGACGGGAAAGCCCGGTGACCACATACGTCATTCCGCCCGGCGAATGCCCCGAGGTTAGGCGCGCCTCGATCTTAAGTGTTCCAGCCCGAAAGCGTTTTCCTTCCGCGATGCCTTCGGCCCCCTCTTCCGCTTCCAATTCTGAAACGTAAACCGGCGCATCAGTCTCCCTTCGCAGCCGGCGCAGATCAGCCACGTGGTCCGGATGGGTGTGCGTCAGCAGAATCAATCTCACATTCAGTTTCTCCCTTTCGATTCGGCTCAACATTTCGCTGCAATCCGCGCCGGTATCGAACGCCACCGCCTCGCGCGTCGCCGTGTCCCAGACGAGATACGCGTTCACCGTCATGTCGCCATAGGGGGTGTTGAATTGGGTGAGGCCCGCTGTTTCGCCTATCGTTTCGGGGTTCCATTTCCCGGCGGCCAGTTTGCGAAGTGCAGCCGCATCCAGTTTCAAAACGGCGGCGGCACGCTCGACGGCGTCATCATCAAAATCTCCGTCGCGCAACCTTCGTATCTTCTCCGCGCTCACTCCGGATCTCTCCGCGAGCTGACTATCGGAGATCCCCAGGCCACGCTGCGCTTTTCCGACGATGTCGGAAACGTTGTCTTCGAGAGGGATGGACATGAGTGTTCAGGCGTTCGCCGCAGCGAGCGTCTCTACATTGCGCAGCACTCGAATCTGTCTCAATG
This sequence comes from Chthoniobacterales bacterium, assembly GCA_035941955.1. GTDB lineage: Bacteria > Verrucomicrobiota > Verrucomicrobiia > Chthoniobacterales > UBA10450 > AV80. The sequence continues at coordinate 17,427 of DASZDO010000103.1, read as the reverse complement.
CAATTTTCTCCGCTCGGGATGCGACTTCGGAAACCGACTGTTTCGTTCCCGTCTCTCTCTCGATTGAAGTCATCGTTACATTCGCTATGCCGCAGGGTACAATTTGATCGAAGGGCGCCAGGTCGCCGCAAACATTCAGGGCGAATCCGTGCATCGTGATCCAATGGCGGACGCCAACGCCGATCGACGCGATCTTTCGATCTTCGATCCAGACACCGGTCAAGCCTGGCCGCGTCGCGGCCGCAAGGCCGAGCTCGGCCAGCATCTCCATCAGCAACGCTTCAATCCAGCGCAGATAACGATGGAGATCCTGCCCGCAATGCCGAAGATCGATAATGGGATAGCCGATCAGTTGGCCAGGGCCGTGATAGGTCGCTTGTCCGCCACGATTGATCGGAAAAAGCGGATGCGGAAGGTGCGCCACCCTCCGCAGACTCGATTGATCCGGCGTTCGCCCAATCGTGTAAACCGGCTCGTGCTCCAGCAGAAGCAGCTCATCGCTTAGCGAGTGGTCCGCTCGTTTTTCCGCCACGATCTTTTCCTGCATCGCCAGCGCGTCGCTGAAGCTCACGCGGCCCAACCAACGCGACAACAACCGAGGTCCCGCGTGCGACGGGTGCGATCCGTCCGTCATATCCGCGCTCCGGTGGGCACTCCGAGCCGGGCGGCTTCCTGCGCACGCAGATGCGTCAGCCCGATGGCGAGAGCATCGGCTGCGTCGGCCGTGGGAGTTTCGGTCAAACCGAGCAACACCCGGATCATGAACGCCACCTGCGTTTTGTCCGCGCCGCCCCGCCCAACCGTCGCCTGTTTGATTCTCTTCGGGGCGTATTCAAAAACCGGCAGACCTCGCTCCGCCGCCGCCAGAATGGCCGCGCCGCGAGCGGCCCCGAGCAGAATCGCCGTCTTGTGACTCTGCACATAAATTACTGCTTCGAGGGCGCAGCAATCCGGTTCGTGCGCGTGAATCAATTCGGCGAGGCGGTCGCGAATGGCGACCAGGCACGAGGACGAACGAAGCGCAGCCGCGTTATGAATGACGCCGAAATAAAGCGCCTTGGGCTTTCCGCCGTTGGCATCGATCACAGCGACGCCGGTATTGCGGAGAGAAGCGTCAATTGAGAGGACACGCATTGTAATCAACCGGCAGTTAGCATCCGCATCAGATTAGGTTTCAGGACCCGCCGTTCAAGGTGGAACTCGCGCAACGCCTCTTACCAGCTGCAGCCACAAGGATCAGATGCTCAGATTCAAATCGCCGAACTCGCGCCCGAGATAGTGTTGCTCGCTTTCCAAAAACATTGACAGCGTTTGCGCCGGCTCTCAAACTGCCGCCCCTGAAATCTCTCGTTAGTCTCACGAATCAACCCCAAAAAGGAGAGTTACCCTCATGAGTTGTAGAATTGCGATTCGGACCCTTAACGGAAACTATGTGACCGCGGTCAACGGCGGCGGCATGGGCGAAGCGGCCAACAAGCTGCCGATCCACACTGACGCCACAAAAATCGGTGGCTGGGAACAATTTACTGTCAAGTTCTCTAAAGACGGTACTTGCACCATTCAAACGCAAAAGGGCAACTACCTGACTGCGGTCAACGGTGGTGGAATGGGAAACCCGGCCAACACCGATCCCGTTCATACCGATCAGATCGTAATCGATTCATGGGAGAAATTCACGCTGGTGGCGTTAAAGCCGGGCGTTTATGCCTTTAAAACTGAGAAGGGCACTTACCTCACGGCAGTCAACGGCGGCGGCATGGGCGAAGCGGCCAACAAGCTCCCGCTCCATACAGACGCCACCAAAGCCGCGGGTTGGGAAAAGTTCATGCTCGTTCCCCGTTGTTGCAACATGGGCAAGAAAAAGAAGTAGCAGGCTAAGGGGAATCAGGTCGGAGACCCCTTTACTTGCTGGAAGGTCCGCCTTTGCGCGCGGAAAAAATCTGCGCTAAACGCTGCGGAAGACCTCTTTCATTCTTCCACTGCTCCCTGGGGCTGAATAGGCTTTGCCCGCGCGTGCAAGACCCGCGCGACTGAACGTCTGAATGTCACGCCTGAGGGCGCTAATTATGCTCGAATTCTTTTGGCCGCTAATCCGCCCGTTCGCCTGGCTGGCACGGTTGTTGAGAAAAATTGCCCGCACCATCCTGGGCCAGCTCTCCTGGACGCCGCCCTACTGGCTGCAACGCGGCGTCGTTCGAGCGCATCTCTTCCGGCGTGGGCATCCGTTCCTGGCCGCCGGCGCGGTCCTACTGGTCTTCCTCCTGGCGAGCGGATCGCTCTGGACGTGGCGCTGGTATCAGCAGCAGCCGAAACCGCATACCGTTTCCGCGCAGGTCGCGCCGATTCCGGTCACGCCGCTCGAGAAGGAGCTGAAGTTCCCGCCGCTTTCCGTCGACTTCACGGAGTCCGCCGCACGCCTCGACGATTTGAAGAATCCTGCGCTGCAACATGTGCGGCTCAATCCGGCGATGCCCGGCACCTGGAAGTGGACCAACGATCGCAAGCTCGCCTTTACTCCCGCGAAAGATTGGCCGGCCGATTCCAAGTACCGGATCATTTTCGACGAGCATCTCTTCCCGTCCCACATCCGGATGGACAAACTCGAACACGAGGTCTCCACGCCGCCGTTCCGCGCGGAGATCAAAAGTGTCGTTCTTTCAGAGGACGCCAGGGAACCGGGCGTTCAGCGGATCATCGCCACGGTGAACCTGACCCACGCCGTCGAGCCCGGCGAGCTCGATAAGCACGCCGCTCTTACCATGATCGGAGGCTCGAATGTCTTTGCGCCCAACGACCCGGCCCCGCATTTCTCGATCACGTACGGCCTGCACAACCGACAGGCGTTCCTGCGAAGCTCTCCCATCGTGCTGCCCGCCAACGAGGATTGGATGCGGGTGGCCATCGGCAAGGATCTGCGCACCGCGCAAGGCGGCGCGGAAGTGAAGGAAGCCGTCGAGCAAAAGACGCTGGTGCCTTCCAAGGCGACTGCCTTCAAGATCAAATCGGTCGACGGCGGCATTGTGCGCAACAAAGAGGGCGAGCCGGAGCAAATGCTCACGGTCGAAACCACCGGAGATATCAGCACGACCGAGCTGGCCAAATCGCTCCACATCTACCTTCTGCCCAAACGTGAGGCGGAAAAGACGGAAGAGGCCGCCACGGAAGATTCCAGTGGCGAAAACGCCGAGGAGGAGAGTGGCAACGAGGAAGAAAGCGAGAACACCGAGGATAATTCGCGCGCAAAATGGGCCAACGCGGACGAGATTACCGACGAAATCCTCGAGCAGGCGACGGTCGTTAAGTTCACCGCGATCCCGACCGAAAAGGAACATTCCCGCGACCATCATTTCAAATTCAAGCTCGAAGGCGACGGCCAGCTTTACGTACGGATCGACAAAGGCTTGCGCGCGCGCAGCGGTTACGATCTCGCGGAAAATTTTGCGAATGTCGTTTCCGCGCCCGAGCTGCCGCAGGAGATCGAAATCCAGGGCGACGGCGGGCTGCTCGCTTTGAGCGGCGAACGCAAACTCTCAATCCGGTCGCGCGGCGTGCCGTTGATCAAGTTCGAGATCGATCGTGTCCTTTCCAACCAGATCAACCATCTGGTTAGCCAAACCGAAGGCGAATTTCAGGCGCCCGAATTCAAACATGGCTCTTTCGACGAGGACAATATCTCGCGCATCGCGCGGGAGGACCAGCCGATCAGGCTGGAAAACAAATGGAAATCGAATTATTCCGCGTTCGACTTTTCGCGGCATTTGGAAAAACCGGCGGACGGCGGAAGCGAACGCGGCCTCTTTTTCCTGAAGGCGAGCGGTTGGGACCCGGTCACGAAAAAATACATCAAGTCGGCCACGGCGAACCGCTTCATCCTCGTCAGCGATCTCGGCCTGCTCGTAAAAAAGAACGCCGATCTCACCAGCGATGTTTTTGTCGCCTCGATCAAAACCGGGGAACCGGTCGCCGGCGTGACAGTCGAGCTGCTCGGCCGAAACGGCATCGCGGTGCAAAGCGCGAAGACTTCCGCCGATGGCCGGGTCACGTTTGCCTCAGTCGATAAGGACGAGCGCGAAAGAAAGCCGGTCGCCTACGTGGCGCGGCTGGGCGACGACGTCAGCTTCATTCCTTATGCGCGCGACGATCGCATGCTCAACTTTTCCCGCTTCGACGTCGATGGCGTGACGAAAATCCTGGCGGAAGATCTCGACGCTTTCATTTTCACCGATCGCGGCGTTTACCGTCCGGGCGACGAAATGAAGATCGGCTTGGTGGTGAAGCAGCGAAACTGGCAGGCCAATATCGCAGGCTTGCCGATTGAGACGGAGGTGATCGATGCACGGGATCTCAAAGTGCAAAGCAAGAAGATCGCCTTGCCGGCGGTCGGCTTTGCCGAGGTGAGTTATCGCACCGCCTACGAGTCACCGACCGGCGAGTACACGATCAACGTCTACCTGGTGAAGAACGACAAGCGCTCGACCTTGCTCGGCTCGACCACCGTGAACGTGAAGGAGTTTCTGCCCGATCGCATGAAGATCGAGACGCGGCTTTCGAAAACGTCCGCGCGCGGCTGGGTTGATCCGAAGGAAATGCGCGCTTCGATCGCGCTCGCGAATCTTTACGGGACGCCGGCCTCCGACCGGCGGGTCAAAAGTCGCGTCGAGCTTTCACCGAGCAGTTTCTCGTTTCCAGAGTTCAAGGATTACAGCTTCTACGACGCGCTGCTCGACGAGACGAAAGAGCGGCGGCACGAATCGGTGGATCTCGGCGAGCAGACGACAGACGCCGATGGCCGCGCGGAGTTGGATTTGCAGCTCGACCGCTTTGCCGATGCGACCTACGCGATGCAATTCTACGCTGAAGCCTTCGAGGGTGAAGGCGGGCGCAGCATTACCGGCCAGGTATCGACCTTGGTCTCCGCGCTGCCCTACGTGGTCGGCTACAAACCCGACGGCGATCTGAATTACATCAATGCGAAAACGCCACGCGGGGTCGACCTGCTCGCCGTCGATCCGCAACTCAACCGGGTCGCGCTCGAGAATGTGACGCTCAATCTCATTGCGCAGGAAAATGTCTCCGTCGTCACGAAGAAAGACGACGGCAGCTACGGCTACGAGTCGGTCTTGAAGGAGAGGGTCGCGAAATCCGAGAAGATCGCCATCCGCGCGGACGGATTGCGTTATCAGCTTCCGACGGACGAGCCCGGGGATTATGTCATCGAATTGCTGGACGACGGGCAGCGCAAGTTGAGCAAGATCCGTTTCTCCGTCGTCGGCGCCGGCATCGTGAAGCGCGCGCTAGACAAGAACTCGGAGCTGCAAGTGAAGCTCGAGCGCACGCAATACAACAGCGGCGAGGAAATCGCCATCAGCATCACCGCGCCTTACGCGGGCAGCGGTTTGATCACGATCGAGCGCGATAAGGTTTACGCGCTCCGCTGGTTCAAAACGGACGCGGCCAGCAGCGTCCAGCACATCCGCGTGCCGGACGGCTTCGAGGGGAGCGGCTACATCAACGTCGCGCTGATTCGGTCGCTCGATTCGAAGGAAGTTTTCACCAGTCCGCTCAGTTACGGCGTCGTCCCATTCACCGCGAACATCGAAAAGCGGCGCTTGAAGGTCGATCTGCAAGCAGCCGCCATCGCAAAGCCGGGCGAGCCGCTGCGCATCAGCTACAAGACGGACCGGCCATCGAAGATCGCGGTCTTCGCGGTCGATCAAGGCATCCTGCAAGTGAGCGATTACAAGCTGCCCGATCCGCTCGGCTTCTTCTTCCGCAAATGCGCGCTCGGGGTTGAGACGGCCCAGATCATGGACCTGATCATCCCGGAATTCTCCATCCTGCGCTCGATGTCCGCTTTCGGCGGCGACGGCGACGAGCAACAAAAGCAATTGAATCCCTTCAAGCGCGTGACCGAAAAGCCGGTCGTGTTCTGGTCGGGAATCATCGACGCCGACACGACGGCGCGCGAAGTGATTTACAATGTGCCCGATTATTTTAGCGGCACGCTGACCATAATGGCGGTGGCCGTGGCTGATGATTCAACCGGCGCGGCTCAACGCGATGCGCTGATTCGCGGGCCGTTTGTCATCACGCCCAGCGTGCCGGTCCTGGCCGCGCCAGGTGACGATTTTGAAGCGGGCGTCACCATCGCAAACAACGTCGAGGGTTCCGGCGAAAACGCGGAAGTGCAGCTTCGCGTCGAAAGTTCGGAGCACGTGCAGATCGTGAAATCGTCCTCGCAAACCCTCCGCATCGCGGAAGGGCGCGAACAAAGCACGTCCGTTTCCGTCCACGTGAAGGACAAGCTCGGCTCGGGCACGATTACGTTCATCGCCACCACCGGCGGAAAGGAAACGCGGCTGCGTTCGACCATCAGCGTGCGTCCACCCACCCCTTTCATGACCCAGGTGCGCAGCAGCAGCTTTACCAAGACGAGCGTGGATGTGCCCACAACGCGGAACATGCACCCGGAATTTCGCAAGCTCATTGCGTCCGTCTCCGCGCTGCCGCTCGGTCTGGCCCACGGGCTCGATGTTTACCTGAAGGAATTTCCGCACGGTTGCAGCGAGCAGATCACCAGCGCCGCCTTTTGCCGCCTCGTCCTCGCCAACGAAGCCGATTTCGGATTGGACCGGAGGGAGGTGAACGCGCAACTCGAAAACGTCTTTGCCGTGCTGCGGCGCCGCCAAAACGATCAGGGCGCCTTTGGTTACTGGGGGCCGGAAAAAGGGACGGAGATCGACTTCATGTCGGTCTACGCGATGCATTTCCTGATCGAAGCCAAGGCAGCCGGCTTCGCGCCGCCGCCCGAAATGCTCGCGAGCGGCCTGCGCAATTTGCAGGCGATGGTGGCGAAAGAGCCGACGGGACTCGATGACGCGCGCAGCGTTGCTTACGCGATCTACCTGCTCAGCCGCGAAGGCGTTGTCACGACCAATTACATTCTCAATCTGCGCGATTATCTCGATAAGAATTTCGAGAAGGAATGGCCCGCCGATCTCACGGGGGTCTATCTCGCGGGCGCGCTCCACATTTTGCGCAAGGAAGATGAGGCCGGGAAGCTGATCGCGCGTTATCGCATCGGCCGGCACGATCCGGCGCAAATCACCGATTTTTACCAGCCGCTGGGAGCCGATGCCCAATATATCGCCATTCTCGCGCGCGAATTTTCGGCGCGATTGAAGAAACTTTCCGCGGCGGAATTTGAGAAAGTGCTGAAGCCGGTAAGCGAAGGATCGTTCAATACTCTTTCCGCAGCGTATGCCGTGCTGGCCTTGAAATCGTATTCGCAGACGGTCGCGCAGCAGCCGCCTGAATTGACGATCGCCGAGATCGACAAAGCCAAACGCGAGAAACGCCTGACGAGCGGCACAAAGCTGCTGCAGCGCACGGATTTTTCGAGCGAAGTCGCCGCTCTCCGTTTCCGCAGCGCCAAACCGCTTACCGCACCGGGCGCGTTCTTCCAGGTCGTCGAAGCCGGCTTCGATCGGCAAATACCGAACAAAGTGCTGAGTAACGGTCTGGAAATTCACCGCGAGCTCCAGGATAAATCGGAAAAGCCGGTCACGCGCACGCAATTGGGTGATGTGATTACCGTTCGCCTGCGCATCCGCAGTTTGCGGCCCGAATCAGTCACGAATGTGGCGGTGATCGATCTCCTGCCTGGTGGTTTTGAAATTGTCGGCACGTCGCTCTCGCCTGGCGTCTCATCCATCAGCGGCGTGGATTACGTGGAAGTCCGGGAAGATCGTGCCGTGTTTTTCGCCACAATCCCACCCGAGACGCTGGAGATAACTTACCAGATCAAATCGTGCAATCGGGGCGAGTTCGTCGTCCCGCCGGTCTTCGCGGAGTCGATGTACGACCGGAACGTGAAGGCGCGGGGATTGGGCGGGAAAATCAGCGTGACCAAGTAATTGCGGAAACCGGAAACCGGATTTCGGAAAGTGAAGAATCTCATTCATTCTCTTGCCAAGGAGCGGCGCTTTCCAAACCGCCGTCCCTTATTCGGCGGTCTGGAGACCGCCGCTCCTTGGAAGAAACGATGGCTGCTTGGTAGCGCGATTCTGGTCACTGCGCTCGGCGGCACATGGCTCGTCCTTCCCAAGCCATCCTTGACGGACGGGATCGATTTCTCCACCCGCGTACGCGATCGAAACGGCGGCGTGCTCCGCGTCACGCTCACCCGGGACCAGAAATACCGGATCTGGGCTCCGCTCCGCGAGATTTCGCCGTCGTTGATCGATGCAACGGTCCGGTTCGAGGACAAGTATTTCGGGCAACATCCGGGCGTGAATCCGGTCCCGCTCATCCGCGCCGCCTGGAATTTTGCGCGTTCCGGTCATCCACGCGCCGGCGCCTCGACCATCACCATGCAACTGGCCCGGCTCCGGTTTCATCTCCATACGCGCACGCTGGGCGGGAAACTTCGGCAAATCCTCTACGCGCTCCAGCTCGAACGTCATTACTCGAAAAACGAAATCCTCGAGGCCTACCTCAACCTGGCGCCGTACGGGCGAAACATCGAAGGCATCGGCGCGGCGAGCGAAATTTACTTTGGCAAAACCGCGGCGCGCCTGAGCGGACCGGAAGCGGTCGCGTTGAGCTTGATTCCACAAAGTCCAACGCGCCGTGCGCTGATCGTCGGCCAGGAAAACGAAGTGCTCACCGCGGCCCAGCAACGTCGATCTTTCCGCGCGGCCGACCGCGATGCTCGCGACATGTTCCGTCCGGAAGCGCGGCCGCGCACTGAGTTGGCGGCCCCGCATTTTGTCCAAAATGTGCTCGCCGCCAGGACGGATCAGCCGGAGATAACAACGACGCTCGATCTTTCCCTTCAGCAGGTCTTGGAACGGCGGATCGCCGATTACATCGCGCAGAATCGCCGGCGCGGGATCGAAAACGCGGCGGCGTTGCTCATCGATTTCCAGACCATGGAAATCCTGGCGGACGTGGGCTCCGCCGATTTTTCGAACAAGGAAATCCAGGGGCAGGTGGATGGAACACGCAGCCCGCGCTCGCCCGGTTCGACCTTGAAGCCGTTTGTTTACGCGCTCGCGCTCGATCAGGGACGCATTCATCCGCTGACCCTGTTGAAGGACGCGCCGCGCGTCTTTGGGGATTACAACCCGGAAAATTTCGACCGGGATTTTCTCGGGCCGATCCGCGCGTCCGACGCTCTCGCGCGCAGCCGCAATGTGCCAGCCGTAACGCTCGCCGCCGAATTATCGCACCCGACCTTGTATGAGTTTCTTCGCGCCGCCAGCGTTTCGCTGCCGCGCCCCGAATCGCACTACGGCCTCTCCTTGCCTCTCGGCGGCGCCGAAGTGACGATGGAAGATTTGGTGCGCCTTTATGCGACGCTCGCGAATGGCGGCCGGCTCCAGCCGCTCCGCCGCCTCTTGCATGAACCGCCGGGCCCCAGCCAGCGACTCCTCACGCCGGAGGCCGCCTTCCTCACCCTCGAAATGCTCGGGCAAATTCCGAGACCTGGAATGACTTTCACCGATTCGAGCCGCCAGGCTCAAGTATTCTGGAAAACGGGCACGTCGCACGGATTTCGTGATGCGTGGTCCGTTGCGGTCTTCGATCGGTATGTCCTGGCGGTTTGGGTCGGCAACTTCGACGGGCGCAGGAATCCCGCGTTCATCGGCCGCACGGGCGCGGCGCCGCTCCTGTTTCAAATGATCGACGGTTTGCGCCTGAGCCGGCCCTCGCGGATCGAACCACACCTGCCTCCTCCCGGATCGAATCTGAAACGGGTGGAGTTCTGTTCGGTTTCCGGGCAGCTTCCCGCTCCATCCTGTTCGCACCGCACCGAGAGCTGGTTCATTCCCGGGATATCTCCGATCGCGACCTGCGATGTGCATCGCGAAGTCCTGGTGGACGCGGCGACCGGCTTGCGGGTGGACCAGGACGACGGCACCCGAGTATTGAAGCGCGAGGTTTACGAATTCTGGTCCTCGGATTTGCTCGCACTCTTCGAGCGAGCGGGAGTGCCAAGGAAATTGCCGCCGCCATTTCTCCCGACGATCGGGAGCGACCTGCTCGCGCGCAGCGGCCATCCGCCCAAGATCAATTTGCCCGCGAACGAGATGACGGTCTCCCAAACGTCCCCCAGCACCCCTGGAATTCCGCTTCGCGCCGAAACCGAGAGCGGGGTGCGGAAACTCTACTGGTTCGCCGACAAAACATTCATCGGCGCCTGCGACGCTCACGACGTCCTTTGCTGGAAACCGGCGCCCGGCGTTTATCAACTGACCGCGCTGGATGATCACGGGCGTTCGGGATCGCGGTCGGTGACCTTGCGGTAACAGCGGGCGCCCGTTCGTGCTTAGCGTTTCCGCACCTTAAAAGTAGCCCAGCATCCGGGATGACAATCGCGGTTGCTACGAGAGAGATCGACAACCAAACACGCTCTGCGTTACAAAATTCGTATGAGCGCGGCGGAGTCACCCTCTGTGGTGTGTCAGATCTGCAAGCATCCGAAGTCGCCGCAAGAGGGCACGATTGGCGAGTTGGTTCGTCCGTCCCTTTCCGGCTTTATCACAAAGAAGGACCCGAGCTGGGACGGGAAAGGTTTCATCTGTTTCGACGATCTCGGGACATTTCGCCGGGATTATGTGAAGGAAGTCCTGGAGGATGAAATCGGCGAGCTGTCCGCGCTCGATCACGAAGTGGTCGAGAGTCTGCAAGCGCACGAAATTCTTTCGAGCGACATCAGCAAACAGTTCGAGAAGAAACTGACCTTCGGCGAGCGGCTCTCGGATCGAATTGCGGCCTTTGGCGGGAGCTGGACTTTCATCTGCATCTTCGGGGTGATCCTGCTCCTCTGGATTGCCGGGAACAGTTTCCTCCTGGCGACGAAAGCCTTCGATCCCTATCCCTACATTTTGATGAACCTGATTCTGTCCTGTCTCGCGGCGATGCAGGCGCCGATCATCATGATGAGCCAGAACCGGAGCGAAGCGCGGGACCGATTGCGCGGTGAAAACGATTACAAGATCAATCTCAAAGCCGAACTCGAAATCCGGCACCTCCACGAAAAAATCGATCACCTGCTCCGCCGCCAGTACAATCGCCTTTTCGAGATTCAACAGATTCAAATCGAGCTGCTGGAAGAGCTGACCCGGAAGAGTGAGAAGGCGCCCCCTCCGCGCGCCACGTAGGAGGATTACCCTTCCTCTTCTATTCGTCGCCAGATAAAACGGCGGCTCGTTATGCGATGGATTGCCCCATCGAAAAGGGACACAGCCCATCACGCATGGGAAGCGACTGATCCAATCACGCGACGAGGATTCAACACCTCCGCGGCGCTGGCGACCTGACCCTCTGCTAACTAGGGATGTTGCGGCTTGAGACTGGCGACAAACAAGAGCTATGAACGACCTGGAGAATTACCAAGCTGTCTTGGACCAGTATTTTTGCTCAGGATCGGCCAGATTTGATACCGCAAGCGGTGTTTCCAACAAAATAATTGGGGCGCTCAACCGGACAGACTTCAGTCTGGGGTTCTTCGTGGATGATTTTGAACACGATAACTACTGAATATCGAATATAGCTTTGCCGCATCGCCACATAGTTGAGATTCACTCCGGCATGATGAGGGGGATAATCTGACGACCGCTCTTGCGATAGGTGCGGAAGTCGCTGTCGGTGGTGAAGACAACCGCGTCTTGAGTTTGCTCCGCCATCCGGACCAGACAGGCATCGGCAAAGCTCATGGGGGTGTCGTGATAGCGACGGACGAGGCGAAGCGTTTCCGCGAGTTGATCGGTGAAGGAAAAATCGACTCCGATAATGGCGCGTTCCAGCAGACCGCAGAGGGCCTCTTTGCCGCCACGCGCCCGCTCCAGGAGGAAAAAGCTCTCTGAAATCACCGCCTCACAAGTGGTGAAAGACTCCGTCTCCGCCTCGAAGTGCGCTCGCGCCCAGGCGTGATGCTGATCGCGCCGTCGCAGCGCGGCGACAATCGCGCCGCTATCGATGACGACGGTTTTGGCCATAGTTTTTCAGATGCGCCTTGTTCGCTGAAAGATCGGCGGGAAGCGAATCCGACTGGATGACTAGATCGTCCATGCGACTCCAGAGCGAGCCCTTGGCGCGCTTCGCCGCCGCCGCTTTGTGAGTCAGCCGTTCACGCACGATCTCGGATTTCGGCATATTACGAGCCCTGGCGGCACTCGCAATTTCCGCAAACAGCCCATCGGCTACTTTGACGGTGAGAGTTTTCATTCGAGAGAAGCGTATTACCATCCTGGCAAAAGAGCAACTCCGGCATCCTCCAGGCTCCTGCCGTCCTCTGAAAACTCATCGGCTATTCGAGGAAAATTGCGACGGTCGCTGACCGCCGCTACAGGTATAGCTCATGTCCCGCGAATACACGCTCCAGCGCGCTCCCTCCGCGACCGCGATCAACATCGATTACGCGGCGGAGCTGAATGAGCAGCAATTGGCGGCAGTGACGGCGTCGCCCGGACCGCTCCTGGTCATCGCGGGCGCGGGCAGCGGGAAGACGCGCACCCTCATCTACCGCGTGGCGTATCTGCTCGAGAACGGGATCGACCCGCGCAATATCCTCCTCCTCACTTTTACGAACAAGGCCGCGCGGCAGATGCTCGATCGCGTCGCGAATCTGCTGCCGGTGGACGCGAGCGGACTTTGGGGCGGCACGTTCCATTCGATCGGGAATCGCATGCTGCGCCGGCATGGCAGCGCGCTGGGGTACTCAAGCGGGTTCACCATCATGGATCGGGAAGACCAGAAGGATTTGATCAATACCGTGGTCGCCGCGGCGGGGATCGATCCGAAGGAGATGCGATTCCCGAAAGGTGACGTGCTCGCCGAAATTTTCAGCTTCGTTATTAATACGGAGACGCCGATCGACGCGTTGCTCGCGGAAAAGTTCCCCTATTTCCTGCCGTTGCTCGAACAGATCACGGACGTGCAGACGCGCTACGAAAAAAGAAAGAAGTCCACGAACTCGATGGATTTCGACGATCTCCTCGAGAAGACGCTCCGGATGCTGAAGGAGCACGAAGAGATCGCGGCGTTTTACCGGCGCCAGTTCCAATTCATTCTGGTCGATGAGTACCAGGACACGAACAAGATCCAGGCCGACTTCATCGACACGCTCGCGTCCGAGCACCGGAACGTGATGGTGGTGGGCGACGACGCGCAGTCGATCTATTCGTGGCGCGGGGCCAATTTCAAAAACATCCTGGCTTTTCCGCAGCGTTATCCCGACGCGCAGGTCTTCAAGATCGAGATGAACTACCGGAGCGTGCCGGACATCCTCCGTGTCGCGAACGCGGCGATTGCCGCGAACGTGCAGCAGTTCCGGAAACAACTGAGCGCCACCCGGCCGACGAACTCGGTCAAGCCGGCCGTGGTGGGATTGAACGACGGCAGCGAGCAGGCGCAATTCGTGGCCCAACGGATTTTGGAACTGCGCGATGAAGGCGTGGAGCTGAATGAGATCGCGGTTTTGTATCGGGCGCATTATCACGCCATCGAATTGCAGCTCGAGCTCTCGCGGCGCGGCATTCCCTATCTGATCACAAGCGGCGTTCGATTCTTCGAGCAGGCGCATGTGAAGGACGTGACGTCGTTTATCCGGTTCATCGCCAATCCGCGCGATGAGGTGGCGTTCAAAAGGATGGTGAAGTTGCTGCCCGGCATCGGGGGAAAGAGCGCGGACAATCTTTGGCGGGCCTGGGAAGGCAAGTTGAACGAGCAGGGAGAGGTCACCTCGTGGAGCGAACGGCTCCTCGCGATGGCGGTCGGGGCGAAATCGAAAAAATCGTGGGAACAGCTCGCGCATACGCTCGACGAGATCGCGCCGGGCGGGCAGCCGAATCCGCCTTCGGAAATGATCACGTCGATCGTGGAAGCGGTTTACGACGATTACGCGAAAGCGAATTTTACCAACTATGAGCTGCGCCGGGAAGACCTGAACCAGCTCGCGGCCTTCGCGCGCCAGTTCAAGGATGTTCATGAATTTCTCTCGCAGCTGGCGCTGATCAGCAACATCGACGCGGAACCGGCGCTGGATCAAACGGCGGACAACGAAGCGGTGAATCTTTCCTCGGTGCACCAGGCGAAAGGGCTCGAGTACCACAGCGTCTTCGTGATCTGGCTGACGGATGGGATGTTCCCGAGCTCACGCTCCCTGGAAACGCGCGACGCGATCGAAGAAGAGCGCCGGCTGTTTTACGTGGCGATTACGCGGGCGCGCGATGAGCTTTATTTGACGTTTCCGCACATGCGCTTGAACGCGGGTTACGGCGACATGTTCCAGAGGCCTTCGCGGTTCCTGAAAGAGATCCCGACGCAACTGGTCGAGGATTGGCAGGTCAGGAGACAATGACGAATGTCGAATGACGAATGTCGAAGGAAGCCCTCAGCTAGAATGAACGAACGCGCGCCGTTGTTTCTTTGGTCACTCGGGTATCGGCATTGTTTCGTCATTCGTCATTCGTCATTCGTCATTTTCCCGTGAACCTGTCGCCCGATCAGAAAATCGCGGGAGTGCTGGCTCCGCTTTTCGCGTTGCGCCGGGAGAACGATCTCGGCATCGGCGATCTGGAGGCGCTGCGGCAGTTTATCGATTGGGCGGCTGGGATCGGGTTCAAGATCGTCCAGCTCCTCCCGATCAACGAAATGGGGGGCGATCATAGTCCGTACAACGCGATCAGCGCGGTCGCGCTCGAGCCGACGACATTGCACCTGGCCCCGGGGTCGCCGGAGGATCTTTCGCAGGAAGATTTTGAGGAGGTCCTCGCCCGAAACGATCTCGAGAAGTTGCGCAAAGGCGCCGTAAACCATCATCGCGTCCGCCAGCTGAAAATCGATCTCCTGGAAAAGTCCTTCATGAAATTTTCCCGGAGAGCCGAGGAAGACGCGGGCTGCGCGACAGACTTTGACGCCTTTTGCGAAGCCGAGGGAGTTTGGCTGGCGGATTACGCGTTCTTCCGCGCGCTCATGGAAGAGAATGGCAACCAGGAAACATGGGACCAATGGCCGGAGGAGCATCGCACCGCGGAGGCAGCGCGCGATTGGCTTGCCGTCCAAACCGGCGAGAAGCAGGCGCAATTCAACGCACGAACGAAATTTTTCCAATATGTCCAATGGGTCGCATTCGACCAATGGGGTGGAATCAGAGCGTACGCGGAAAAGCGCGGCGTTGCTTTGATGGGCGACATCCCGTTCGGGGTCAATTACTACAGCGCGGACGTCTATTCGCGCCGGGACGAATTTGCCCTGGACTGGTCCGGCGGCGCGCCGCCCGAGCCCTATTTCAAAGACGACGAGTTTACCCAGAAATGGGGGCAAAACTGGGGCATCCCGCTTTACCGCTGGGACGTGATGCGGACGCGAAATCTGGCTTGGTGGCGGCAGCGGGTGCGGGGCGTCCGAGAGATTTTCCACGTGTTTCGCATCGATCACGTGCTCGGTTTTTACCGGATCTACGCCTTCCCCTGGCGACCGGCACGCAACCCGGAATTTCTGCCGCTCTCGTGGGATGAAATGCGCGAGCGAACCGGCGGGGCATTTCCGCAGTTCTATCCGCGCGATGATTCGACGTGGGAAAATTGCGAAGCGAACCGCCGGGAGGGCGAAGATTACCTGCGCGTGGTTCTCGAGGAGGCGGGAGATACTCGCGTGGTCGGCGAAGACCTGGGAACCGTGCCGCATTATGTTCGGCCGAGCTTGCGTTCGCTCGGCGTGGCCACTTTCAAAATTCCCCAATGGGAGAATTATGAAGACGGCCGGTCAATTCCCGGCAGCGAATACCAGCGTGCCTCGGTCGCCACCTACGCGACCCACGATCACAAGCCTCTGCGGGCCCTTTGCCAGGAGGCCGTGGAAAAATCGAACCCGGAGGATCAGCAAGCCCGGCATGACGTGGCGAAGATCGCCGAGTTCGCCGGTTCGCCGCCACTCCAGGACGCCGCAGCTTTTGAAAGCGACTTCTATCCGCGGGTGATGGAAGCCCTTTTTCGCAGCGAATCGTGGATTACCATCGTCATGATCACCGACCTGCTGGCTCGCAAGGATCGATTCAACGTCCCCGGGACCGCGGCGAAGTCGAACTGGAGCCGGCGCATGCAAAAGACGGTGGCGGAGTTGGAAGCGAGTCCCACGATTCGAAAACGCATCAGGATCATCCGTGCGCTGCTCCAGAAGAGCGGCCGCGCGCCATCCTGAGCGGAGCGCAGCGGAGTCGAAGGACCCGTGGTTTCCGCTCGACGTTCCACGGGATCACTCGACCTCGCTCGGGATGACATGCATCGCTATCTGTGGCTAAATAAATCATGAACTCACCCATTAAGGTCGCGATTACCGGAGCTGCCGGGCAGATTGGTTATGCACTTGTTTTCCGCGTGGCGTCGGGCGCGATGTTTGGTCCGGAACAGCCGGTCGCCTTGCACCTAATCGAAATCCCGGCGGGTTTCGAGGCCCTCAAAGGCGTGGTGATGGAACTGGATGATTGTGCGTTCCCGCTCCTGAAAAACGTCGTGGCCACCACCGATCTCGATGAAGGATTTCGTGGCGTGAATTGGGCGCTGCTCGTGGGCAGCGTTCCGCGCAAGGCTGGGATGGAGCGAGGGGATTTGCTCGGGATCAACGGCAAGATTTTCATCGGTCAGGGGCAGGCGATCGAAAAGAACGCGGCGAAAGATGTTCGCATTCTGGTGATCGGCAATCCGTGCAACACCAATTGCCTGATCGCGATGAACAATGCGAAGTCGATCCCGCGCGACCGGTGGTTTGCGATGACGCGGCTGGACGAAAATCGCGCGAAGGCGCAGCTCGCCCAGAAGGCCGGGGTGGATGTCACCGAGGTCACCAATATGACCATCTGGGGGAACCACTCGGCGACGCAATATCCCGATTCCTACAACGCGAAAATCAAAGGCCGCTCGGCCGCGGAAGTGATCGGCGACGAATCGTGGCTGAAGGAAACTTTCATTCCCGCGGTGCAACAACGCGGGGCGGCCATTATCAAAGCACGCGGCTCCTCCTCCGCCGGATCGGCCGCGAATGCGATCGTGGATACGGTGCGAGCGCTGACCAACGATACGGCCGAGGGGGACTGGCATAGCGTGGCCGTTTGCTCCGATGGCAGCTACGGCGTCGAGGAAGGATTGATCTGCTCGTTCCCGGTCCGCACTCGCAGCGGGAAGTGGGAAATTGTGCAGGATGTGCCGCTGAACGAATTCGGACGAGCGAAAACGGATGCATCGGTCGCCGAATTGAAGGAAGAGAAAGCCCTGGTGGGTGAGTTGATCGCCTGAATCGCGGCGATTGAGAATAAACGCGTCAAGGCGATTGAGCGCCGATGAGGCGCCTTGAAGCCTTTTCGCGCATTCCTGTTGCGACTTAGGTTCAGGCTGTTTCCGAGCGGGGGTGTACCGTGTCGAC
>DASZDO010000102.1:0-3281 GCA_035941955.1 Chthoniobacterales bacterium | reverse complement strand
GGCATGCGCTCGCCCGGGGCACGAGCGCGAACGCCTGCATGGCTGAGCTTTTCGGAAAGGCGACGGGCTGTTCGCGCGGGCTGGGGGGCTCGATGCATTTTTTCGACAAGGAACGCCACATGTATGGCGGCCATGCGATCGTCGGGGCGCACGTTCCGCTCGCCGCGGGAATGGCTTTCGCGTCGAAATATCGCGACGAAGATCGCATCACGCTCTGTTTCTTTGGCGACGGCGCGATCAATCAGGGCGCGGTCCACGAAGCCATGAATCTCGCGGGCCTTCATAAGCTGCCTCTCATTTTCATCTGCGAGAATAACCTGTTCGCGATGGGGACGAGCGTGGAGCGTTCGACGTCGCTCAAAGAACTCGTCGAACGTGCGGAAGGCTACAACATCCCGGGGACCGTGATCGACGGGATGAATTTTCGCGACGTGCGCGACAAGCTGGCCGAAATCATCGACTCGATTCGCCAGGATCCGCACCCGGCCTTCGCGGAGATTCGAACGTATCGTTATCGCGGTCATTCCATGTCCGACCCCGCGAGCTATCGGACAAAGGAACAGCTCGAAAAATTCCGGGGAGACGATCCGATCACACGATTGCGCGCGCAGCTCACTCGCGAGGAGAAGCTGACGAACGAGCAGTTCGACAAGATTGACAAGGAGGCGAAGGAGACTGCTCTCGCCAGTGTAAAATTCGCCGAGGAAAGCCCGGAGCCGCCGCTCGAAAAGCTTTACGATTACACTTACGTGAACGGGAGCGAGTCGTGAGAGAGATCACCTATCGCCAGGCGCTGAACGAAGCGCTCGCCGAAGAGTTGGCGCGCGATTCGAATGTTTTTTTGATGGGTGAAGAGGTCGCGGAATACAATGGCGCCTACAAAGTGAGCCAGGGTCTGCTCGAACGCTTCGGACCGAAGCGGATCATCGATACCCCGATCAGTGAGAATGGTTTTGCCGGCATGGGCGTCGGCGCCGCGATGGTGGGATTGCGTCCGATCATCGAGTTCATGACCTTTAGTTTTTCCTTCGTCGCCTTCGACCAGGTTGTAAACAACGCCCCGAACATGCTCACGATGTCGGGCGGGCAATTCAATATCCCGATTACCTTTCGCGGACCCAACGGCCCGGCGCACCAGCTCGGCGCCACGCACTCGCACGCCACCGAGTGCCTTTATGCAAACATTCCGGGCTTGAAAATCTGCACGCCCGCCACGCCGCGCGACGCGAAGGGGTTGCTCAAGACCGCCATTCGCGACAACAACCCGGTTCTGGTGCTCGAATCGGAGCTTCTCTACAGCTCGAAGGGGATGGTCGAGCCGGCAGATTTCGAGTTGCTCATACCGCTCGGGCAAGCCGAATTGAAGCGCGAGGGAAGCGACGTCACGATTATTTGCTACGCGCAAACCGTCCCGCTGGCGCTGGCGGCCGCGGAGACTCTGGAGAATGACGAGGAAATCAGCGCCGAGGTTCTCGACCTGCGTTCGATCAAGCCGCTCGACCTTGAGGCGATTTTAAAATCGGTTTCGAAAACGCACCGCGTTGTCATCGTCGAGCAGGACCGGCCTTTCTGTGGCGTTGGCGCCGAGGTTTGTTATCGCATCCAGAAGGAAATCTTCGATGCGCTCGACGCGCCCATCATGCGCGTGGCGCAGGAAGATGTTCCGATGCCGTACAACGAGCGGCTCGAGAAAGCTGTTCTCCCGAGCGCGGAAAAGCTGATCGCCGCGGTCAAGAAAGTTTGTTATGCGTGAGTAATGCGTTGAAGCGTTGAAGCGTTGAAGCGTAAGACAAATTTTTCCCCCGCCGCTTCAACGCTTCACGCTTTAACTCTTTAACGTTTTCTAACAATTCCCACCTGCCATGCCTGAAATCCAAATGCCCAAGCTGAGCGACACCATGACGGAAGGAACGCTCGTTGCCTGGAAGAAGAAGAAGGGAGACAAAGTGTCGGCGGGCGACGTCATCGCCGAGATCGAGACCGACAAGGCGACCATGGAATGGGAATCGCCGGAAGATGGGACGCTGACCGAAATTTACGTCGAGGAAGGCGGTAAGGTAAACGTCGGCGACAAGATCGCGTTCATCGGCGGCGAAGGCGAGGAAGCCCCGGCGGAGAAGAAGGAAGAGGAGAAAAAAGCAGAGCCGGAGGCGAAGGAAGAAAAGAAAGCGGCGCCGAAAGAGGAAGCGCAGGCAGAAACGGAAAAGCCGGAGCCAGCCGAAGAGATGGAAGCCGACACCGCGCCCCCGCAGGAGAGTGAGAAGGAAGCGAAACCGGCTGAGGAAAAAAAGGCCACGGCGCCCGCCAAACCGGCCGTAGGAGCAAAGGCGAAAACGGGCGAGGAAGCGCGAGTGAAAGCGTCGCCTTTGGCGCGACGGATCGCCGGCGAACTAGGGGTCGATCTCTCTGGTGTCAAGGGCACGGGCCCGGAAGGCCGCGTGACCGAAACCGATGTCCGCGCGGCTGCGAAGTCCAAAGGCGCGCCGCAACCCGCCGCTCCCCAGATTCAGGCTGAAGGTTCCCGCATCAATCTCAGCGGGATGCGCAAAGTGATCGCGGAAAGATTGGTCGCGAGCAAAGGGCCTGTTCCGCACTTTTATCTCAACATCGAGATCGACGCTGGCCCGCTCATGAGTGCGCGCGCCGAATTGAAATCGGCGGGCGAAGGGTCGGATTCGGCGAAGATCACGGTGAACGATTTTGTGCTGAAAGCTTCCGTCGAAGCAGCGGTGCGCGTTCCCAAAGCAAACGCCTCGTTCGACGTCGACGCCATCGTGCAATACAGCGATGTGAATCTGGCCGTTGCCGTCGCGATCGAGGATGGCCTGGTGACGCCTGTCATTCGAGCCGCGCAAGGGAAGTCGCTCCGCGAGATCAGCGAAGCGGTGAAGGATCTCGCGCATCGCGCGCGCAATAAGCGGATGAAACCGGAAGAATTTCAAGGAGGGACTTTCACGGTCTCAAATCTCGGCAGTTACGGCATCGACAATTTTTCGGCGATCATCAATCCGCCGCAGGGGTTCATCTTGTCGATTGGAGCGATCGTGAAGAAGGCGGTGATGGATGATTGCGATCAGATCGTGGCCGGGCAACGGATGAGCATCGGCATGAGTTGCGATCACCGCGTCATCGACGGCGCTCTCGGCGCGGAATATCTCAAGGAGCTTCGCCAGTTGCTCGAAAACCCGGCGTTACTGCTGATTTGATCGACCGGCGATGGAAACTGGGACGCCGAAAAAGAAGTTCCGGGTGGTGCCGTTCAGCATCCACGCCACGCGGGG
>DASZDO010000101.1:0-35436 GCA_035941955.1 Chthoniobacterales bacterium | reverse complement strand
GATTGATCCAGGCCCGTGAACCCAATGCACCGGAATTGGTGTCGCCTTGAAACCCATTTTGACTCGCGGAGTAAGGATCGGAGCAGCCCGGGCCAAGTTCGGACTGGTCCGGGAATTCGGTGCAACCGAACCCGCAAGCGTTCTCCTGAGAGGCGCCGAATGTATGCTTGTTCCAAGCGTAACCCAGTTGCTCGAAGCGATCGCTGTTGGTCGCTCCGCCGCTCATCCGATAGAAATTTTGCGACACAACAGAATGGTCCGGATCTGGCAACCGGTAAAAATGGTAGGGTTGGTCGCCGTTGTTGCACGAGGTCGCTCCGGTCGCCAGGCCGACCTGGGTTCCGCTGCTGCCAAACTGTTGCAATCCGGACATGGTTCCCACGATGATATCGGGGCCAGGGACGGAACCTTGCGGGGCATTCGAAGTCCCGCGGGCTCGGGGAGGCAACACCGCCGATTCAGCCGCGCCGTTGACAAAGGTGGTGATTTCGATGGGATGCACCGTGGCCGCGATCGAAATTTCCCCGACCACCGCACTGGCATCCGCAGGCCGCCCCAGCTTGTTCGCGAACTCTTCTGAAATCAGCAGCCTTCCGCCCTTGATCGTGAGCGAACGCGCGGCGGCATCGTATTCATAGAGATGCCCTTCGATGTTGAAAAAGACGAAGCCCGTTTTTCCGTCGCGAAGAACCAGGTCGAAATGTTCATCGGACGGGAGCTTTTCGATGCTGAGCTGGCTTAAGGAGGCGTTCAACGCCTCGGGAAAAATCGCGGAGGAGCCCCCGATCAACCCCATCGAGCCCGGCTGGGGACCGCGCAGGGAACCGTTAAAAGCCAGGATCGTGAAAAAAGAATTGGGGCCCACTTCGAAACGGACGATGTCCCGCTTCGAATCTTGCGCGGCGGAGCTGATCCCTTTGAGCCGGTTCAGATCCAGATCCATCGTGACGTTTCCATTCACGATGAGCAGTCTTTCGCGAGTTCCTGTCGGCCCTTCCGTGCTTTTCTTCTCTGGAGGCTGCGCCAGAGAATTTTGCCAACTGACGCCGACAAGCACCAGTAAGGGGAGCGTGAAATAACCCAATATTTTCTTCAACATTGCCGTGATCCTCCAACGATTAGCCGCATAAAGTTTTGAATGAAGCCCGCTGAATTACGACGTGGGAGTTGCGTTGCGGTCGCGGGCTGCCGGATGGCTGGTGAATATACGTCTCTCAGAAAAGTAGTCTAACTTTTTAAAATATTTTTGGGGAAGCGTCTCGGAAATCTCGGACAGCGATCGGTCCCTTCACCAAACCAGTCGGACAGAGGCCCGGCGCCGCCAGATCGTCGCTACCGGCCGTGATCGTAAACCTCAACCAAACCGACGCCAGTGCCGTTGTTTTGGCCAGCGAGCAAGGCGGTGTAAAGGCCCGGCGGCAGCGCTGCGGCGATGCCAGACTCCAATGGGCTGCTCGGCGCCAATCCCGCGGCAGTCAGTTCCGCTGCTTGCGCCGCGTTATCCTGCCAGTCGTTGTTCCCCATTACCATCGCTCCATTGCCGTCACGCAATTCCAAGGTCGGATTGGTCAGCGCGTTAGGCACTCCAAGAGCAGTCAGACTGGGGCCGATGCCGCGCACGATTACTGGGTCAGGACTACTGTTGCCGCCCAGCATGAAGCCGGCGATGACAATGTTGTCTCCCGTGCTGACAAAGGCTCGCGTGCTGATGTTGCCGAGCTTGGAGACCGCTCCCGGATTGAGGTCGTAGATTTCTATCAGGCCCACACCCGTTCCATTATTATTACCCCGCGCCACCGCGGTATACGCTCCGGGGGCCAGTCTCGCTTCGATCGCTGCTTCCAGATTGTGGGTGGGTGGGATACCGGTCGCCTCGATCAAGGCCTTCTGGATCGGGTCATCCTGCCAGTTGTCATTAATCGCTGTCACGAAGCTCTCAGGACCGTGCAGTTCGAGCACCGGATCAGCCAGCGCATTCGGAACGCCCACCCCAGTCAAGGAAGGTCCGATGGCCCGAATGAGCACATGCTTGGAAACGCTCCCCGTAATGATGAAGCCTCCGACGCCTACGTTATCACCGGTCTGAATGAACATGCGCGTCGAGAGATTGATTGCCTGTGACGTCGGAATCGGTGTCGGAGTCGGCGTGGCCGCGGGCGGAGTCGGGGTTGCCGGAGGCGGTGTCGGCGTGGCCGGAGTTGGCGTTGGTGTTGCCGGAGGCGGCGTCGGCGTGGCCGGAGTTGGCGTCGGTGTTGCCGGAGGCGGTGTCGGCGTAGCAGGAGTTGGCGTTGGGGTCGCCGGAGGCGGTGTCGGCGTAGCCGGAGTTGGCGTTGGGGTCGCCGGAGGCGGTGTCGGCGTGGCCGGAGTTGGCGTCGGGGTGGCCGGAGTCGGTGTCGGCGTGGCCGGAGTTGGCGTCGGTGTAGCAGGTGTCGGCGTCGGTGTCGGCGTGGCCGGAGGCGGCGTCGGTGTGGGAGTCGCTCCGCCATCCGGAGACGGGCCTTGAATCCCAACGGTGATTGGCGCCCCGGTCTTGAAGAAGCCGATGGTCGCGTTCACAGCCTGCGGCGGGCGATTCGAATCGAAGCGGAAGTTATATAACGTGCCCCAGCGAATCGCGTTGGCGTTCTGATTCTGCGCAAACGTCTCCGAACTCCAGCCTAGCGCGTCGGCGGTTTGATTCGGCGTCCAGGGAGTGATGCTATATCCCGCGCTGGCCTGGGTTCCATCATTGGCAATCCCAGGATGATTCGGGGGAGCATGAAACCCGATATTGCTGACCGTGATTCCGCTTCCCAGAGGCACACTGAACGATTGAATCCCGCGATCGAGATTCTGATTGTACAAAGCGTACTCATAATGCCAGACGCCTGCGACCGGCCCTGTCACCTTGTAACCGATGAACCCACGGCCGTCGGTTGCCGGCACGGGCTCGATTGTATTGATGGTCGCTCCAGTCCACGCCTGGATGGCACTGGTCGTTCGCACAGTGGGTTGTCCCGAAACGGTCGAAAAGGTAAAACTCGTCGTCCCGCTGACATTGAAACGCCGATAGGACGCATTGTTATACATGTTGCATTCCCCAGGGTGGGCCTGGCACCAGGCATACTCATGCGGAGTGACATATTGAGCTTCGGCGTAATAGGTCGCGCCTGGATTCAGCGTGGTGTTCAGGTCGCTGGCTTCCACGAGAATCCGGTGCGTCGTGCCGTTGTGAGAGTGGCCCTGGTGGTTGGCGGACGTCGCTGGGTAAGCCCCGGTAAAGGGATTCACCCAGGCTCGAGAACCCAAGCCATCCGCGGTACTGCTACCCCCTTGATCCGCATTCAGGCTCGCGCTGTAAGGATCAGAGCATCCCACGCCGAGACGAGTCCCCGTTCCCGACGAGGTACAGCCGAAGCCGCAAGCGTTTTGCTGCAAAGCCGTGAAGGCATGCTTCAGCCAGGACTGTCCCACCTGCTCAAAACGCTCGGTGTTGGTCGTTCCGCCGCTCATCCGATACAAATTTTGCGGGATGACCGGATGGTCGGTATTTGTTAGCGCGAACCAATTCAGCTCGACGTTACCGTTATTGCAGGAGGTTGTGCCGACCGCCAGACCCACCCGAGTCCCACTGCTGCCAAATTGCTGCATGCTAGGCAAATCTCCCACGATGACATCAGGTCCCGGCACAAAATTCGGAACATTCGGGTCCCCGCCGCCTCGAGCTGGCAGGACTGCCGATTGGGCCGCTCCGTTGAGGACGGTGGTGATTTCAATCGGATATAGGGTCGCGGCGATCGAAATCTCACCGACGATCGAACCAGCGTCCGCCGGGCGCCCCAGCCTGTTCGCCAGCTCCTCAGAAATCAGGAGCCTTCCGTGCTTGATGCTGAGCAAACGCGCACCTGCATCGTACTCGTAAAGATTTCCTTCAATATTGAAAATGATAGAGCCCGTTTTTCCGTCGCGGACTACGAGATCGAAAGGCTCGCTCGAATCGGCTTTTTCGATGACGAGTTGAGACGCATTTACTGGTCCAAGAACCGCGGAGTTCCCCCCGATCAATCCCATCGAGCCCGGCTCGGGACCGCGCAGAACATTATTAAAGACAAGGACCGTGAAGAACGAATTGGCGCCGACTTCGAAACGGACGCTGTCTCGTTTCGCTTCTCGCGCCGGTGAGCTGACCCCATTGAGCCGATCCAGATCGAGGTCCATCACGACGTTGCCACTCCCGACGATCATCCTTTCGAGAGTTCCGGTCGGCCCATCCGGGCTTTTCCCCGGAAACTGCGCTTCGGAATTTTCCCAACTAGTGCCGAAGAGCAAGAGCAACGGGAGCGTGAAATAAGTAAATGTTTTCTTCAGCATATTCTAATTCTCCAATTTATCGCCCGGCGCGCCGCCGGAGCGTCGCTACGGTCCGCGGTCGTAGACCTCAACCAAACCGACGCCCGCACCGTTGTTTTGCCCCGCGAGCAAGGCGGTGTAAAGCCCCGGCGGCAACGTTGCGGCTATCCCAGACTCCAACGGGCTGGTCGGCGCCAATCCCGCGGCACTCAGTTCCACTGCTTGCGCCGCGTTATCCTGCCAGTCGTTATTTTCCATCACCATCGCTCCGTTACCGTCGCGCAGCTCCAAGGTCGGGTTGGCCAGCGCATTAGGCACACCAAGAGCAGCCAGACTCGGGCCAATCCCGCGCACGATTACTCGGTCAGGCGCACTGTTGGCTCCAAGCATGAATCCCGCGATGACAATGTTGTCTCCCGTGCTGACAAAGGCCCGGGTGCTGATGTTGCCCAGCCTCGAGCCCGCTCCCGGATTGAGATCATAGATTTCTATCAGGCCCACACCCGTTCCGTTATTGTTCCCCCGCACCACCGCGGTATACGCTCCGGGTGCCAGTCTCGCTTCGATCGCTGCTTCGAGATTATGGGTGGGTGGGATACCTGTCGCCTCGATCAAGGCCTTCTGGATCGGGTCGTCCTGCCAGTTGTTGTCCGTTGTCGTGACGAAGCTCTCGGGACCGTGCAGCTCGAGGATTGGATCCGCCAGGGCGTTAGAAACGCCAACCCCGGTCAAGGAAGGTCCGATGGCCCGAATGAGCACATGCTTGGGAACGCTCCCAGTAATGATGAAGCCTCCCACGCCTACGTTATCACCGGTCTGAATGAACATGCGCGTCGAGAGATTGATTGCCTGTGACGCCGGAATCGGGGTCGGAGTCGGCGTGGCCGCGGGCGGAGTCGGCGTCGCCGGAGGTGGGGTCGGCGTAGCAGGAGGCGGCGTTGGCGTGGCCGGAGGTGGTGTCGGTGTGGCCGGAGTCGGTGTTGGCGTGGCAGGAGGCGGGGTTGGTGTCGAAGCCGGATTGACCGTAGTCATCTCCGTGTCCGAGTTGTTAGAGAGGTTGAACTCTTGAGAGGTGGTGCTGACGGTAGCTGTGTTCGAGAGCGTGCCGGCTGCGGTCGGCGTGACCACCAAGGTCACAGTCGCGGTGGTTTGGCCCACGATACTGTCCAGGTGGCAGGTGACGGTGCTGGCCCCGGTGCAAAAACCCTGACTTGGGGTGGCAGAAACAAAGGTTACGCCCGCCGGCAACGTATCCGTCATGATGGCATTAAATGCAGCGCGTGGAGAGAGGTTAGAGATAGTTATGGTGTAGGTCAGATTGCTGCCCGCTTGGACCGGGTCGGGCGAGTCGCTCTTGGTTAGAGCAAGGTCAACTGTAAACGGTGTGGGAGTAGCTGTTGGCGTCGGCGTAGCAGGAGGCGGCGTCGGTGTCGTAGGAGGTGGGGTCGGTGTGGCCGGAGTTGGCGTCGGCGTGGCAGGAGTCGGTGTAGGCGTGGCAGGAGTTGGCGTTGGTGTTGCCCCGCCATCCGGAGAAGGCCCTTGAATTCCAATGGTGATTGGCGTCCCCGTCTTGAAGAAGCCGATTGTCGCGTTCGCAGCCTGCGGGGGACGATTCGAATCGAAACGGAAGTTATACAATGTGCCCCAGCGAATCGCGTTGGCGTTCTGGTTCTGCGCAAAAGTCTCCGAGCTCCAGCTCAGCGCGGCGGCATCTTGCACGGAGGTCCATGGTGTACTGCTGTAACCGGCGTCTCCCACGGTCCCATCGGCTGCCCATCCGGGATGCTGCGGAGGCGCATGAAATCCTATGTTACTCACGGTAATGCCAGGTCCCAGAGGGACGCTGAACGATTGGATCGCGCGATCGATGTTCTGGTTATAGACCGCGTACTCGTAATGCCAGATTCCGGCGGATGGGTTCGTCACCTTGCAGCCGACCAATCCAATGCCATCGACTCCGGGAGCAGGCTCGATCTGGTTAATCGTCGCGCCAGTCCACGCGCGGATAGCAGCGGCCTCTTGCACCGTGGCGTGTCCCGTCACCGTCTGAAAGGTGAAACTTGTCGTGCCGGTGACATTGTAACGCCGGTAGGAGACGTTGTTGTTCATGTTGCACTCGCCGGGATGCGTCTGGCACCAGACATACTCATGCGGCGTGACGTACTGTCCTTCGGCCCAATAGGTCGCGCCGGAATTCAGCGTGGTGTTCAGGTCATTGATTTCGACGAGAATCCTGTGCGACGTGCCGGTGTGCGTATGTGCGCCGTGGCTATTATTAGGTGTCGGCGAATCGTTGCGCGGGAATTCGCCGGTAAATGGATTTATCCAGGCGCGGGAACCCAAACTAGGACCCGCATTGAGGCCGGCGCTGTAAAGATCCGAACAGCCCGAGCCAAGACGGGTGCCGCCTACCCCATTGCAACCAAAACCGCAGGTGTTGCTCGAAGCTGCCGTGAACGCGTGTTTCACGCTGGATTGGCCAATTTGCTCAAAACGCTCGTCGTTCGTGGCGCCACTGCTCATTCGATAAAGATTTTGCGGAATCACCGGGTGGTTGTTGCTCGGATTGGCAAACCAATCCAAATCCACGACTCCCGGATTGCAGGCGTCAGTTCCTACGGCGAGGCCAACCTGGGTCCCGCTGGAACCAAACTGCGCTAACCCGCTGAGGACTCCGACAATGACGTCGGGACCCGGTCTGGTCCCGACAGCAGGCACTACGGCCGACGTCGTCTCGCCGTTAACAACCTGCGTAATTTCGATCGCGCGCATGCTTGCGGTAATCGAAATTTTTCCGACGACAGACCCGGCTTCCGCCGGAAACCCAAGCTGGGTGGCAAACTCCTTTGTCACGAGAAGTGTTCCCTCCTTGATCCTGAGCAACTGCTCGTTGGCGTCGTAATCGTATTCAGGTCCTTGAATACTGAAAAAGATGAAACCTGTTTCCCCGTCGCGAACGACCAGTTCATGCTCGTCGCTCCCAGCCGTGCTTTCGATTACGAGCCGGTTTGAGGATGCACCCAACGGTGCGGGAAGAATCGTCGAATTTCCCCCGAGCAACGCCATCGAACCCGGCCCGAGCGCGCGTAAAACATCATTGAAGACAAGGATTGTAAAAAAGGAATTTGGATTCACTTCGAAACGCACGCTGTCCCGTTTCGATTCTTCCACGCCGGAGCTAATCCCCTTGAGCCGGCTCAGATCGAGATCCATCGCGACGTTTCCACTGGCGACGATCATTTTTTTCAGAGTGTCCGTCTGCCCGTCCGGGCTCTTCTCCGAAAACTGCGCTTCAGAATTTTCCCAACTGGTGCCGAAGAGCAAAAGCAATGGGAGCGTGAAAAAAGTAAGTGTTCTCTTCAGCATTGTCCTAATTCTCCAACTTATCGCCCAATCGGCGCCGGAGCGTCGCTACAGACCGCGGTCGTAGACTTCCACCAAGCCGACGCCAGCGCCGTTGTTTAGTCCAGCGAGCAGTGCCGTGTAAAGCCCCGGCGGCAGCGCCGTGGCTATGCCAGACTCCAATGGACTTGTCGGCGCCAGTCCCGCCGCATTCAGTTCCGCCGCTTGGGCCGCGTTATCCTGCCAGTCGTTATTCGCCATCACCAGCGCGCCGTTACTGTTGCGCAATTCCAAGGTCGGATTGGCCAGCGCATTGGGCACTCCAAGGGCAGTCAGACTCGGGCCAATCCCGCGCACGATTACTCGGTCAGGCGCACTGTTGGCTCCAAGCATGAATCCAGCGATGACAATGTCGTCTCCCGTGCCGACAAAGGCTCGCGTGCTGATGTTGCCGAGCTTCGAGCCCGCTCCCGGATTGAGATCGTAAATTTCTATCAGGCCCACACCCGTCCCGTTATTGTTCCCCCGCACCACCGCGGTATATGCTCCGGGGGCCAGTCTCGCTTCGATCGCTGCTTCCAGATTATGGGTGGGTGGGATGCCTGTCGCCTCGATCAAGGCCTTCTGCATCGGGTCGTCCTGCCAGTTGTCATTTGTCGTTGTGACGAAGCTATCAGGACCGTTCAGTTCAAGGATCGGATCGGCCAGCGCATTGAGGACGCCAACTCCGGTTAAGGAAGGTCCGATGGCCCTAATGAGCACATGTTTGGTGACGCTCCCCGTAATGATGAAGCCTCCCACGCCCACGTTATCACCCGTCTGAACGCGCATCCGCGTCGAAAGGTTGACTGCCTGTGAAGTGGGCGGTGGCGGCGTCGGCGTCGGTGTCGGTGTCGCAGGAGTGGGTGTTGGCGTCGCAGGAGGCGGTGTCGGTGTGGCAGGAGTCGGTGTTGGCGTAGTAGGAGGCGGCGTCGGTGTAGCGGGAGTCGGCGTCGGTGTCGCAGGAGTCGGCGTCGGCGTTGGTGTCGCAGGAGTCGGCGTCGGCGTTGCAGGAGTCGGAGTCGGCGTAGAAGGAGTTGGCGTCGGTGTCGGAGCACCGTCCGGAGCGGGGGCTTGAATCCCAACGGTGAAGGGCGTCCCTGTCTTGAAGAAGCCGATCGTCGCGTTCGCGGCCACAGGCGGACGGTTCGAATCAAAACGGAAATTATACAAAGTCCCCCAGCGAATGGCGTTCGCATTCTGGTTCTGCGCAAAAGTCTCCGAGCTCCAGCTCAGAGCGCTGGCGGTTTGATTCGAAGTCCAGGGAGTATTGCTAAACCCTGTGCTTCCCTGCGTTCCATCGTTGGCAAACCCGGGATGATTCTGCGGAGCGTGAAATCCAAGATTACTCACCGTGATTCCGCTTCCCAAAGGCACCGCAAAGGATTGAATCGAGCGATCGAGATTTTCATTAAAGAGGGCGTATTCATAATGCCAAACGCCCGCGGACGGATTGGTCACCTTGTAGGCAATGAAGGCACGGCCATCAGTTCCCGGAACGGGCTCGATTACGTTGACCGTCGCTCCAGGCCACGCATTGATCGCGGGGGTCGTCCTGACCGTGGAGCCCACACTCGAAAAAGTGAAGCTCGTCGTGCCGCTGACATTGAAGCGACGGTACGAAACGTTGTTGTACATGTTGCACTCCCCAGGATGAGACTGACACCAGGCGTACTCATGCGGAGTGACATATTGGGCTTCGGCGTAATAGGTCGCGCCTGGATTTAGAGTCGTGTTCAGGTCGTCTCTTTCCACCACGATTCGATGGGATGTGCCGTTGTGACTATGCCCCGAGTGGCTACCGGCAGTCGATGGGAAGGCACCGGTGAAAGGGTTCACCCACGCGCGTGAGCCCAACCCGCTTTGACTTGCATTGAGCTGCGCGTCGTAAGGATCGGAGCATCCCACCCCAAGATGAGTCCCGCCGGTATTTGAAGGAGTGCAGCCAAAGCCGCAGGCGTTGCCTTGCAAGGCAAAGAACGCATGCTTCAGCCAGGACTGGCCGATTTGCTCAAAGCGCTCGTCGTTACTCGATCCGCCGCTCATTCGATAGAGGTTTTGCGGAATGACGGGATGGTCTGTCGCGGGCAACTCAAACCAATTCAACTCCACGGCGCCGTTATTGCACGAGGTCGTTGCCAGCCCCAGGCCGACCTGGGTCCCGCTGCTTCCAAATTGCGCTAAATCGGGCAGGACTCCCACGATGACATCGGGTCCGGGCACCGAACCTTCCGGAACGTCCGGACCTCCACCCCCTCGGGGAGGCATGGTCACCGATCGCGCCGCGCCGTTGACGAACGTCGTGACTTCGATCGGATACATGGTCGCGGTGATCGAAATTTCACCGACGGCCGAGTCGGCGTCCGCCGGACGCCCCAGCTTGTTCGCGAGCTCGCCCGAAATCAGCAGCCGTCCGCCTGTGATAGTCAGCAAACGTGCGGCCGAATCGTACTCCGAGAGGCTTCCGGCAATATTGAAAAAGACAAAGCCCGTTTTCCCGTCGCGGACGACCAGGCCAGAAGAGTCATCTGAAGAGATTTTTTCGACAACGAGTTGGTTCGAGGACGCATTCAACGGCTCAGGAAGAACCGCGGACTTCCCCCAGACCAACCCCATCGAACCTGGCTCGGCACTGCGCAGGACACTGTTGAAGACTATGATCGTGAAAAAAGAATTAGGGCTTACTTCGAAACGCGCGTGGTCCCGTTTCGTTTCTGGCGCCGCCAAGCTGACCCCTTTGAGCCGATCCAGATCGAGATCCATCGTGACGCTTCCATTCCCGGCGATCATCCTTTCGAGAGTCCCGGTTTGTCCTTCGGGGCTTTTGCCTGGCAACTGCGCTTTCGTAATTTGCCAACTGGTGCCGAAAAGCAAAAGTAACGGGAGCGTGGAATAACAGAGTATTTTCTTCAGCATTGTCCTGATTCTCCAATCTATCGCCCGCCAGAAGGGTATGAAACCCTTACCCAAGAGCGTCGATTCCACGGCGTATCGCGTGGCGCCCAGGAGATTTAACATGTTGCGCGGCAAAGTAGAGCGCTTTTTTTGATTTCTTGAAAAGCCTGGCGCCACCGGAGCGCGCTACGGCCCGCGGTCGTAGACCTCAACCAAGCCGACGCCAGCGCCGTTGTTTAGTCCGGCTAGCTTGATTATCTATCGTCCCCCATAGACCATACGGCCGTGCGCGGAGACGGCGGGCAAATTTACTCCGACCAGACGGCAAACTCCCCGCTGCCGGGCGCCTGAAAGTGAAAGCGCCGGCCGCCAGGGAATTCGAAAATATCGCGGGTAATTCTTCCGCCGAGCCGGCTAACGTCAGCGAAAATTTCCGCCAGATCCGGGTGATAAAAAACAACCAACGGAGCACCGCCCGCCACGGCCCAGGTTTTCTCGGAAGCGAAGAACCCGCCGGCCATTCGCCCGTCGTCGAAGGCGCAATAATCCGGCCCGTAATCCTGGAACGGCCAGCCGAAAAGTTGAGAGAAAAACTCCTTGGTGGCAGCGAGATCGGTCGAGGGCATCTCGACATAGTCAATCGTGTTGGGGAGCGATTTGTGCATGGCAACTAATTCTGAAACTGCACCTCGAGGAAGTCGACATAAACCGAAATGGGATCGCGCCTCTGTTCCAGCCGAACCGCGGAATCGGCGGCTTTCAGATAGTCGGCGAAAGCCCCGCTGGGCGCTCTTGCTTGGGTGGCCTCAAACCAATTCAAATAATCATCGATCATTTGCATTTGCGCGGCCATCCGCTGGCGCGCTGCAACGAGCCGAGCCAGGCGCTCCGCGACTCCGTGCGTTTTTCCACGCGCCAGCCGCGCGGCGATCTTCTCGTACTCGCGTATCACGGGACGATAAAGCGGATGTGCGCGCGCGGCAAAAGCGTTCAAATCCCGGTCCAGCCGGGTGAGAGCGCTCCTGGCAGATGGCTCCCGAACAAATGCCGAAAACTCGTGAAGGCGATACTTTTTTTCGGACGCGCGGTTCGAGATTCGAACGCTCAACATCTGATGCAGCATCCGCTCGGTTTCCGGCCAGCTCAACAGTTGGTAAGTCTGACGGGCTGCCACGCGAGTGATGTGTGAAATCCAAATATTGTTCGAGCGGCCGTTTGCATCGATTAACTCGGGAAAATGCCTTCGCAGGTCCGCCATTGCGTCATTGGACGCGGATGGAAGATCGGAGATGTAGCGCGCCAGGCGTTGGCGCCCATCGGGCATCTGCGTCAGAAATTCCACCAGCGCCATGGAATACGCGCCGTAGAGCGAGCGGCCGGAGGCGTCGAGCAATCCAGGTCGCTGCTGGAGGAATTCCTCGAGGGGAAGAATTTTTTGCGCCGCTGCGGACGTCGCCAAAGCGTCAGGCCTGCTCCCGTTCCGCGCCTGGAGGCCGTCGAGCAGCCAATCGGGCGGCGGGAGATAGGTTGTTCCGGCGGACAAGTCGGGTGCGCCCCGGTACATCATTTCGAGGAGAAGGGCGCCAAGAAGCTCACGCCGGATTTCCGGCTGCGCCGCATCGGGGGCCAGGGTCAGATCCAATTGAAGCTTCAGGCCAAAGCCAGTCTGGCTAAAATTCAAGCGGGCCCGCGGTGTTTCCGGCAGGTTTGCCTGCCGATGTTGCACGTAAATCACGATCGGTGTGGTCCACTCATCTCGCCGGCCAATGATTTGCAGCAGGTCACCTTTGGTCCGCTCGGCCAGATCGCAAATCGCGCTGCGCAACTTAATGTCGGGGCCGTAGACCAGGAATTGCCGGGAGGTGCTGACGCTGCGTTCCGGCGTGGTGGCCGCGCCAGGAAACGCGCAAGCCAGAACGCCCAGCATCATGAGGCTGGCGCGGTAGACCATGGGGGGATGGAGTAAGAATCCCAAAGGCCGAGGCGAAACGCGAGCGGGAAAAACTGTGAGAAAGTTTCTGCTCCTCTGACGTAAATAGATCGAAACTTTCCGGATCGGGCGGGGTGTAATCAGCAAGGACCAAACCTATGAAATCAACCAAACTTGTTCTAATTGCAGTCGTCATCGGCGCACTCGCTGCGTCGTCCGCGATGGCGCGACCCAGCAGTGGCCGGACGAATTCCACGGGCAGGAGTTTTGCCCAGTCGGCCGTGAGAACGAGCGCCAATCACCGCGCTTACAACAATAACAACTGGAGGCATCGATATCATCGTCACCACCGGCATCACTCTCGCATCTATCTTAGCTTTGGGTACCCGTTTGGATACGGGTATCCGTATTACAGCTCGTATCCCTACGGATACGGGTACTACGGAAGACCGCGCGAGGTCGTGTATGCCAGTACGGACGGCTCGGTCGTGGTCGCCGTTCAGCGGCGCCTCGCGCGGGCGGGTTATTATCGCGGCACGATCGATGGCGTCATCGGCCACGGGACCCGCAACGCCATACGTTCGTATGAGCGGGCGCATGGCCTCCGGGTCGATGGCCAGATCGACCGAAGATTGCTCGCCACGATGGGCCTCGCGTGGGTTTCGCGAGAATAATGGAGTTCGCCTGGCGCGACTGAATCACCGGCGGCTGGGCTCGATTTTTGTCGAGATCAGTTCGCCGGAGTCGAGTCTGGCGCGGGCGTGGCCTCGGGTGGCGACTCGACCGGGGCCGCCCCTGCTGACTTCGCGGAGAGGCTCACCTTCTTCGGATGAAACTCGATGACGGCCATCTTCGACACGGTTTTCTTATCGCGCTCCAGAGCGGCCCACAAATCGGTGAAGAGGATATCGCCGTACTTCATTATCATGGGGTGAATCGGCATCCGTCCGATGCTGCCTCCGTTAGTTGCAGTAGTCACGGTCCCATCTTTCAAAGCGACTCTGTAGGAAATGGCGTGGAAAACGGAAAAGCCCAATAACGATCGCTCCGCCGTTATTTGGCAAACGCCCTCGTCGAATTTCACGAAGGCTCGTTCGAATTCCAGGAATTTGCTCAGGGCCGCATGTTTGTTCTTCACCACGTTGACGAGATAGTCGTTCACTTGCGCGTCGGTGTATTGCAGCGGCACTGCGCTGCGAGTTGCGATGGCATTTTCCAAATCGAGGTTGATCTGTTGCAACTCGATGTTCTTCACCCGCTCGGGGGCCTCCCGGGGAGGCAGGAGCATCTCAATGAGCACGGCCAGTGACGCGGCACCCAGGACAAGCTTGCTGATCTTGAAGAACAGCAGCCGCATTTTGACGCGGCCGGGATCGAACAACTTGTGCAGACGGCGGTGCGTTTCCTTGGGGTCTTCCCCCTTGGGCGCGACTTTCGCCAGGGCCGACCGATCGAGCCGGGCTCCGCAATCGTGGCAATAAATGCGCTCGGGCTCGTTCTGGCGCTGGCACTCCGGACAAACTAACTTGATCATTTGGTCGCCTGCTTTTTTGGTTTCACCTCGGGCGCCTTCGCGGGCGTCGAGGCCGTTGCGCTGCCCCCGCTCTCTTTTGTCCCGGAAGACTTTTCTCCGCTCGCCACCGGGGCTGCTGGCGCGTCCTTTTTCGCGCCTTCCTTGTAAGAGTTGCTGCGGTAGTCGGTAATATAGAATCCCGAGCCCTTGAAGATCAAGCCTGCGCCCGTCCCGAGAAGCCGCTTAACCTTGCCGTGTCCCCATTTTTTTTGCCGGCAAAGTTCCTTCGGACATTCGCGGAGCGGTTCATCGCGCATCGATTGGTAAGTCTCGAAGGTCTTCCCACACTTCTCGCAGGAGTATTCGTAGGTGGGCATGAAAGGCGTTACGGCAGGCGGCGAACGGTCGCAATTCTCCACCAGAAAAAGCAGAATACAAGCCAGCCCCGCGTGCGGCTCCGGATGGCCTCTCTGGGCGGTCCGCGACTCAGGTCACCTTGACTTTCCACTGCGGGAGCGTTACAGGCGTCGTTCCAAATTCCGCTCTTATGTCCCGTTCATCTTTTCGCTTACTGGCTCTTCTTTTTTCCGGCTCGCTCGCTCTCTTATTGTCGGCTTGTGAAGCGGACGGTCCGGCGGGAAGCGGCTACATGGGCGGCGTCTACGGCAGCCATCCGGTCGCCCCCACCGCTCCGCAAGACAGCGTCTCGTACTGGGACGGAGACGGGGTTTCCGGAAAACCGTCCATCAAGATAAAGTTAGCCGAACAGCGCGCGTATTTTTACAAGGGGGGGCAGCTCGTTGGTGTTTCCCAACTTTCCACGGGTCGCGAAGGAACTGGGACCCCGAGCGGCAGCTATAAAATCGTGGAGAAAGATGCCGATCATATTTCAAACTTGTACGGCGACTACGTCGACTCCGCCGGCAATGTGGTCGTGGCGAATGTAGGGGTGGGCAAGGATCCGAAGCCGCCCGGCACGCGCTTCAAAGGCGCCCCGATGCCCTATTTCATGCGGATTACCGGGGGCGTTGGCATGCATGCCGGCTATCTCCCGGGATATCCTGCTTCTCACGGGTGCATTCGGATGCCTGAGTTCATGGCGGAAAATTTCTTCAGGTCGGTCTCGGTCGGCACGCCAGTCAGTGTTACCCACTAGAAGCCTGGCGGAAAAAACAGCTCGCCTACCGGCTTGCACTTCGCCGTTCCCGGCGACATGATCGTGTTTCCGCTGGGCGAACTATGATCATTATCACTCAACCAAACGTCACGGAAGAGCAGATCGAACGCGTCGTGGCCCGCGTGCGCGAATTCGGTCTCGAGGCCCACATCAGCCGGGGGGCCTCCCGGGTCATTATTGGCGTGACCGGGTCGGAGGAGTGCATTCACCACAACCCATTCGGCGCCATGCCGGGGGTCGAAGCGATCGTCCCCGTGGAGACGCCTTACAAACTCGCCTCGTATGAATCCCGGGGCGCGGCCTCGACCGTGGAGATTTGTGGCGTAAGCGTCGGTGGCGATTCCGCCGTGGCCCTGATCTGCGGACCCTGTTCGGTCGAAAGCCGCGAACAGCTCCTCTCCATCGCCCGCACGGTCAAAGATTGCGGCGCGCGAATTCTGCGCGGCGGCGCGTTCAAGCCCCGCACCTCTCCCTACAGCTTTCAGGGTTTGCGCGAAGATGGCCTCCGGTTCCTGGCCGATGCGCGCAACGAGACCGGCCTGCCCGTCATCACCGAAATCATGGATGCGCGCGACCTCCCGATTGTGGAGCGATACGCCGATTGCCTCCAAATCGGAGCGCGCAACATGCACAACTTTTCCCTCTTGAAAGAAGTTGGCCGCAGCCATTTGCCCGTCCTGCTGAAACGGGGATTTAGCGCGACGATCAACGAGTTGATCATGAGCGCCGAATACATCCTGAGCGAGGGGAACATGAACGTGCTCCTCTGCGAACGAGGCATTCGCACCTTTGAAACCGCCACGCGGTATACGCTCGACTTGAACGCGGTGCCCATTCTCAAAGCGAAAACGCACCTGCCAGTCGTGGTCGACCCGACTCACGGCGTCGGCCTGCGCGAGTTCATTCCGCAAATGTCGGTCGCCGCCGTGGCCGCGGGGGCGGACGCGATCATGCTCGAAGTCCACGACTCCCCCGATCTGGCGAAGAGCGATGGCGAACAGGCGCTCGTCCCCGATATGCTGGCCAGGCTCGTGCCGCGCTTGCGCGCGGTGGCCAACGCCGTCGGCCGCGATCTTTAGCGGCGGGTCGCCGGGCGCGGTAGCGCGGCAAAAAATCAAGGAAGGGCGCTTTCCAAATCGCCCATCGCGCCAGCGATCCAAAACGGGCGGTTTGTAAACCGCCCCTCCCTGGTTTGAACTTCCCGTCGATCCGGCGAAACCTTGCCGGTGGAAGAATCTTCACGCGATCCCCTGCCTTCCGTTGTAGCCAGGGCGGAGCCGATCTCGCAAAAATTGAGTGAGGTCGAACGCGGCCTACGTCCGGTCGCGTTCTCGCACGTGCCCGAGCCGGCGCAGGCGTTTCTCGTCGCCGCGATCGCCGGAGAAATTCCGAAGACACTCTGGGTCTTCTGTCCCACTGTCCGGTCGCAGGAGTTGCTCTACGAGAGCCTCCTAAACTGGCTGCCCGAGGCGCTTTTCCTGCCGGAAGCCGAGTTCGCCGCGGTGGAAAACGTTTTGCCCGATCCGGAAATCGCGGCGGAACGGCTGGCGCTTTTGAACCGGGTGCAGCGCGACAAAAATCCGCATGTCATCATCGCCACCCGCGCGGCGCTTGACCAGGCGGCGCCAGATCCGGCCTTCCTAAACTCCGCGGTCCTGGCGCTTCGCCGCGGTTCGTCCGAACCGATGGAGCGCACGATCGAGGCCCTGGTTGCGGCCGGTTACGAGCGTGTCGCACAGGTCACCACCCGGGGCCAATTCGCCGTCCGCGGCGGAATTCTGGACTTATTTTCGTGGCAAGCCCAGCGGCCTGTTCGAGCGGAGTTCTTCGGCGATGACATCGAATCGCTGCGCGAATTCGACGTGGACACGCAAACTTCGGTGCGGAACCTGCAAAACATCGAGATTCTGCTCGCCGCCGCCGAAGATCAGACGGGAACGGTCCGCGATTACATTGCACCGGGTCATCTTCGCATCGGAATCGAACCCGATGAAAACGGGGATGGCGATATTCTGATTGGAGAAGGCTGGCTCGGAGGCGAGGAACCGGAAGATTTTCGCGGGGCGTTCGAAGAGTGCGACGTCGGCGATTTCGCCGTGGGCGATTTCATGCTGGTGGAGGCAAAACGAGCCCAGTTTTCGGCGCGATTGAGAGATTGGCGCGCGGGCGGATTTCGCATCGTCATTTATTTTCAGACGGAAGGCGAAATCGAGCGCTTCCGCGAGATCATGGGAGACGCCGCGGGCGGTCTCGCCGGCATCGAACTCGTCGAAGGGACGCTTCCGCGCGGCTTCATTTTCCCGGACGGGCAGCTCGTCGTCCTTTCCGGCGCGGAGTTGTTCGGCCGTTACACGGCGCACGGACGGCGCCGGCTGCAACGCGCGGAAAAGCTCAGCCGCAACCGGGCCCAGATCGACTTCAGCGAGCTCAACGAAGGCGATCTCGTGGTTCACCTCGAGCATGGCGTGGGGCGGTTTTTGCAATTGATGCGCGTTCCCACGCAAGGCGGCGGAATGCAGGAAGTCCTCGCGCTGGAATTCGCTAATGAATCGAAACTCTACGTTCCGCTCGAGCAAGCTTATCTCGTCTCGCGTTATGTCGGCGTGGGAAAAAAATCGCCGCCGCTCAGCTCGCTCGCGGATGCCAAATGGGCGCGGGCGAAAAAGAACGCGGTCGCCTCGATCTTCGACTACGCCGGCAAAATGCTGGCTGTCCAGGCTGAGCGTGAAACCCAGTTCGGCCATGCCTTCGGCGCCGACACCAAGTGGCAAAGCGAGTTCGAACATTCGTTCCCCTTTCGGGAAACGCCGGATCAACTCACGGCCATCGCTGCCACCAAGCGCGACATGGAGCAACCGCGTTCGATGGATCGCTTGATTTGCGGCGACGTCGGTTTTGGCAAAACGGAGGTGGCGATTCGCGGCGCCTTTAAAGCGGTCATGGAGGGCAAACAGGTCGTGGTCCTGGCGCCGACCACCGTTCTCGCCCAGCAGCATTTCGAAACTTTCCGGCAACGCATGCTCGATTACCCGGTCCGCATCGAAATGCTCAGCCGCTTCCGGTCGCACGCCGAGCAGCGCAAAGTCCTGCAGCTTCTGCGGGAAGGCGGGGTCGATATTGTCATCGGGACGCACCGGCTCATTTCCGGCGACGTCGTTTTCAAAGACCTCGGCCTTGTGGTGATCGACGAGGAGCAGCGTTTCGGCGTCCTGCACAAGGAAAAATTCAAGGAGCTTTTCAAGCTGGTGGATGTCCTCACGCTCTCGGCCACGCCCATCCCCCGCACTCTCTACCTTTCTCTGGTGGGCGTGAAAGACATGTCCACGATCGAGACGCCGCCCCTGAATCGCCTTCCGGTCGAGACGGTCGTGTGCGGATACGATGAGCGAATCATTCGCGATGCCATCAACCGCGAACTCGAGCGGC
The DNA here is from genome assembly GCA_035941955.1 of Chthoniobacterales bacterium. GTDB lineage: Bacteria > Verrucomicrobiota > Verrucomicrobiia > Chthoniobacterales > UBA10450 > AV80. The sequence goes on along the minus strand of DASZDO010000101.1, from coordinate 16,785 downwards.
AGGGTCAGGTTTATTTCCTGCACAACCGGGTCCATTCCATCGAGAAAACGCGCGATCGAATCGTGGAGCTTTGTCCGGAGGCGCGGGTCGAGATTGGCCACGGGCAGATGGGCGCGGACGAATTGGAATCCGTCATGGCGCGTTTCGTGGCCGGCAAGATCGATGTCCTCGTCTGCACGACGATCATCGAAAGCGGCCTCGACATTCCGAACGCGAATACCATCATCATCGACCGCGCGGACCGTTTCGGGCTCGCCGATCTCTATCAGTTGCGCGGACGGGTCGGCCGGGCCGAGCACAAGGCTTACGCCTACCTGCTTCTCCCGCGCGAGATGATGACGGTGGGCGCCGCGCGCAAACGGATCAACGCCATCAAACAATACAGCTCGTTAGGCGCCGGCTTTCGCATCGCGATGCGCGATCTCGAAATTCGCGGCGCCGGGAGCATTCTCGGCACGGCCCAGAGCGGCCACATCATGGCCGTCGGTTTTGACCTCTATTGCCAGCTGCTCAAGCAAGCGGTCGCCCAATTAAAGGGTCAAAAATCGCGGGCGCGCCTGGAGGTGGAGGTGCGGCTTGATTTTGTCGCGACGAACGAGCCTGAGTACGCGCAGCTTGGTCCGGGGGCGCGGGTGCCCGCGTTCATTCCGGCAAATTACGTCGCCGACGCCGCGCTCCGCATTCTGGCCTACCGGCATCTCGCGGAAATCACCACCCGCGAACAGTGGGACCGCCTGCGGAAAGATTGGCGCGACCGCTTCGGCAAATTTCCACCGGCGGTTGACAATTTGCTCATTCTCACCGAGATCAAGCTCGCTGCGGCAAGGGCCGGCGTCACTCGAGTCGAGGTGCGCGAAGACAAATTAATGCTCACCCGGCGTGGGGATTTTCTACTTGTGGGGGGCAAATTCCCTCGCATTAGTACTGATAAAATCGACCGGCAACTCGTCGAAGTTTTGGAACTGATCAAGAAAATATAGAGACCATGATTCGCCCCTCATTTACCGCTGCCCTGGGTGTGTTTGCGCTGTTGTTTTCCCCGCTCTGCCATGGTGCGCTCGCGGCCGAGGGTCAGGTTGTTGACGGCATCGCGGCCGTCGTGAACGGCGATATCATCACCTTCTCCCAAGTCCGCGGGCTTTCCGGGCCGCGGGAGAGATTATTGCATTCGCAATTCAAGGGAGAGGAGCTGGCCAAACAGATCAAGGCGGCCCGGGAGGCTGCGCTCAAGGACTTGATCGATCGCCAGCTGATTGTGCAGTCGTTTGCCAAGGAAAAGTTCGAACTTCCCGACTATTTCGTTGAGCAGCGAGTGAACGAAATCATCCGGGAAAATTTCGGGGGCGATCGGCAGACCTTCATCAAAACCCTGCAGGCGCAGAATTTTTCGCTGAGCCAATTCAAGAAAGAGGAGAAGGAGAGGATCATCGTCTCTGCGATGCGGAGCAAAAACGTGAAATTGGCCACGGTGATCCCCCCGGCAAAAATCGCCGAATACTATGCGAAGCACCGGGCGGAATTCACCTCCAAAGAGCAGGTCAAGCTGCGTCTGATCATGATCCCAACCGGGGAAGCCCAGGGGAATGAGGCGGCGCAGAAAGCGATCGCGGAGGAAATCCTCGGCAAGCTGGCTGATGGCGCGCCGTTCGATCGAATGGCGCAAATGTACTCGGAAGACGCCACGCGCGATCAGGGCGGCGATTGGGGATGGATCGAGCGCAAGACGCTGGCGGCGCCTCTCGAGAAAGTCGCTTTCAATCTTCCCGCGGGCAGAGTCAGCCACGTCATCCAACTGGGACCGAACTACTACATCCTGAAGGTGGAAGAAAAACGTGGGGGCGACACGCCGTCGTTCGCCAAGCTTCGGCCCGAGATCGAGAAGAAGTTGATGCAGGAAGAATCGCAGCGTCAGCAGGAGCTCTGGCTCGCGGGCCTGCGGCAAAAGGCCTACATCCGGACGTTCTAATCTCCCCCTCCCGCTTCCTCTTGCGGCCCCCCGCCCCGTTGGTGAGAATGCGCGATGCGGTGTCGCATTGGCATTACCCTGGGCGATCAAGCCGGCATCGGCCCCGAAATCGTCCGGGCTGCGCTCGCTTCCGGCCGCTTGCCCAAAACGGCGGAGTATTCAGTCATCGGAAGGCCAGTCGGTTGCTCGTTAGGCCAACCGACGCGCGAGACGGCTCACGCCGCCCTTGACGCCTTGGAAGAAAGCGTCGCTTGCGCCCGCCGCGGAGAAATACACGCGGTGGTGACAGGGCCGATTCATAAGGCCCGGATGTACGAAATCGGCTTCGGATTCCCCGGCCAAACGGAATTCTTCGCCGACCGTTGGGGCGTAAAGAATTTCGCGATGCTGCTCACGGGCGGAAAATTGACCGTGGCGCTCGTGACGACGCACCTGCCGCTGCGTGAAGTCGCGGCCGCGTTGAACAAAAACGAGATTATCCGGGTCGGTTTGCTCCTCGAGGACTTCCTCCATCGCCGTCGCATCCCAAAGCCCCGGATCGCCGTCGCGGGACTCAATCCGCATGCCGGCGAATCCGGCGCGCTCGGCCGCGAAGAAATTGAGGTAATTGCGCCAGCGATCGCCGAGTTGAATTCCCAGTCACCAGTCACCAGTCACGATTCACCAATCTTCGCCGGTCCGTTCTCGCCCGACACTCTTTTTCATCACGCAGCGGGAGGCGATTGGGATGGAGTGCTCTGCCTGTACCACGATCAAGGGCTGATTCCATTGAAGCTGCATGCCTTTCATGAAGGCGTGAATGTAACCCTGGGCCTTCCGTTTCCCCGGACGAGCCCCGATCATGGAACTGCCTTTGAGATTGCCGGCAAGGGCGTGGCCCGGGCCGACAGCATGATCGCGGCGATCAATCTCGCGGCCGAACTTGCGCAGCAAACCGCGGCAATGTCCTCATGAAAACACGCACGGTCCATCTCGGGCTGCTCTTCATCGTGGCCATGGTCTTCTGCTGGTCGGGCTGGCGCCCGCACGATCCTCTTACCTGGTGGCTGGAAATCTCCCCCGGCCTCGCGGCGATCATCCTCCTGCTCGCCACCTATCGCCGGTTTAAATTCACCACCTTGTGTTACGCGCTGATGGCCTTGCACATTTGCGTCCTGTTCGTGGGCGGGCACTACACTTACGCGCGCGTCCCGGCCTTCGATTGGCTCCGCCCCATCCTTGGCTGGGAGCGCAATCACTACGACCGGCTCGGTCATCTCATGCAAGGCTTCGTGCCGGCGATCATCGCGCGCGAAATTTTTCTTCGACTCAACCTCGTGAATCGGAAGAAATGGATCCCGTTTTTCGTCGTCTCCGTCTGTCTGGCCATCAGCGCATTTTACGAGTTGCTCGAATGGTGGGCGGCGCTCATCGGTGGAAGCGCCGCGGACGATTTTCTCGGCAGCCAGGGTGACGTTTGGGACACGCAGGCGGATATGGCCTTGGCGCTGACGGGCGCCCTTTGCGCGCTTCTGCTCCTTTCCCATTTTCATGATCGCGCACTCGAGAAAATCGATCCCCGCAAGGGAGCCGCCGGGTGAAAAAGTACCTCACCGTTTTCAACCTCGGGCTGCAAAACACGTTCGTTTACCGCTGGAATTATTTTCTGCGCGCCGTCTTCGGATTGATTCCGCTCGCGGGCACCGTCTTCCTTTGGCGGGCGATTTTTCGCGAACCCGGCGGCGGCATGCACGGCTACACCTACGGTTCGATGATCTATTACTATCTGCTTACGATCGTCGTCTCAAATCTCGTAACGCCGACGGAGGACGAATGGCAAATCGCCGCCGATATCCGTGAAGGCCAGATCAATTCCTTCCTGACCAAGCCGGTTAGCTACCTCGCTTACCGGTTCAGCATTTTCCTAAGCGGGCGCCTGGTCTTCACCGCGGTCACGATCCCGCCCATCATCGTGATTCTTTTTTATTTCCGCGAGTACCTCACCCTCCCGTCAGACGTGATGACTTACCTTTGCGCTTTCCTGTCGCTGGTGATGGCGGCGCTGATGCAGTTTTTCATTACCTACACCCTGGCGATGATGGCGTTCTGGATCCTCGAGATTACCACGATCGTTTTCATTGTTTACTCGTTCGAATACTTCCTGGGGGGCCAGATGTTTCCCGTAGACATCATGCCGGCCGGTATCCAGGCCGTCATGAAGTGGTTGCCGTTCTATTACGAACTCTTTTGCCCGATCGCGATTTTCATGGAACGCCTGCGCGGTGCGGAAATGGCGCAGGCCCTCGCGATTCAAGCAGGCTGGCTGGTGCTAACGTGGGCGGCCGCGCGCTTCATGTGGAAGCGCGGTTTAAGGCATTATCAGGCGGTGGGGGGATAGCGGGGTGAATGGTGATCAGTGATCACCAGTCACTATTCACACTCCCGCCATCGGCAAGCCCGCTTCCTTCCACGCGCGCAACCCACCCGCCATCGAGCGGACGTTCTCATATCCCATCTTCTGCAAACTCTCCGCCACCAGCGCCGAACGACTCCCGCCGCCGCAATAACAAATGATCGGCTGCTTTACATCGGGAATCTGCTCTTCGATTTCCAGCTCGATCTCACCGCGGCTGAGATGCGTGGCCCCGCGTGCGTGACCCTGGCGCCAATCGCTCTCTTCGCGGACGTCGATCAAAACCGCGTCGCCGCCTTCCGCCTCTCTCCGGGCGTCATCCGGCGAAATTTCCCTAATGTGCTGCTTTGCTCGCGCGACCAGTTTCTGAAAGCGATTTGGCTCGGCCATGCGCGAAACTCGGACTGACCTCGCCAAGGCGCAAGACATAGGCGCTCGCCGCGGCGAGCGCCTCTAGATATGATGACCTAATGAAATTGCGGGTCGCTTTTTGCTGGATTGTCCTCTGTTGGTTTCTACCTGGCTCACCGACCCCCGCGCCGGCCCAGCAACTCGGCTGGCAACCGGAAAAGACCTGGGTCTTCGTCGTCGGCGTGTTGCATTGGAAGCACCGCGAGATGTTCGGGTCCTTCCCGGTCAAGAACCGCCGGGACGTGTCTCTCGTCGACTTCTTAAAGCAAAGCGGCGTCCCGGAAACGCAGGTCGTCTATCTCCAGGACAAACAAGCCACGCAGGCGCAAATCGACCGCGCGTTCGCGGCCCAGCTGAAGAAATTGCGACCCGACGATCTGTTGATCGTCTATTACTGCGGGCACGGTTCCAAGTCGGAGGAGGGCGACGTTCACCTTGCCTCCTACGACGCCGGTGATGACGAAGTGTCGGGCTGGTCCGTCAATTCGATTCCCGGGCAGATCAAAGCCGAGAGCAAATGCGCCCGCGTCCTTTGGTTCCTCGATTGCTGCTACTCCGGCCAGGCCGCGCTGGCGCTGACGAAGCAGAAAGGCCGCCCGGCGTATGCCTGCGTTACCTCATCCTCCGCCAGTGAATCTTCGACCGAGCACTGGACGTTTTCCGATGCGCTTCTCGACAGCCTGCGCGGAGTCGCCTACGTCGATCTCAATCATGACGGCTTCGTGACGCTCGCGGAGTTCGCCGCCCACATTAGCGCGGACATGAACCTCGCCGAGGAACAGCTCGCCACCTTCGCAACCACGGAAGGATTTGAGCCGGAGATGATTTTGGCGCGCGCGAAACCGCTGGTCCATCCGCGCATCGGCGAGCGCGCAAAGGCAAAAGACGAAAACGGCGACTGGTACGCCGCCCGGATCGTGGAAACGAAGGACGAAAAATTCAGGGTCCACTTCATCGGCTATGAAGATGATGAAGATGTTTGGGTCGCGCCCGAGAACCTGCGGCCGATCAAGCCTGTGCAATATGCCGCCGGAACGGACGTGGAAGTGCTTTGGAAGAAACGATGGTATCCGGCGATGGTCCTGCAAGCGAAGGGCGGCACGCATCTGATCCATTACACGGATTACGAATCCAAATGGGACGAGTGGGTCCCGTCGAAACGCATTCGTAATCCCAAATCGTAACCGGAATTCCGCGCGCTTTACTCGTAACGCAACGCGTCAATCGGATCGAGCCGCGATGCCTTGCGCGCCGGATAGAATCCAAAGAAAACGCCGACCGCAGTACTAACAACAAAGGCGCCGATAATGGAACCCGGCGATATGAGGGAAGGCCAATTCCTCAGCGCGGCGATTACTTTCGCGGCCGCGATGCCGGTGATGATGCCGATGATGCCGCCGACCGCACTGAGCGAGATGGCCTCAATCAAGAACTGGGTGAGGATGTCGCGGCCGTGAGCACCCACCGCCATGCGGGTGCCGATCTCACGCGTTCGCTCGGTGACGCTCACCAGCATGATGTTCATGATCCCGATGCCCCCGACGATCAGGGATATGATCGCTACGCCCGCCAGCAGTGCGGTCATGGTCTCGGTGGTGGCCGTCTGTGCCGCCGCGATTTCTTCCTGGTTCCGGACGGTAAAATCATCGTCGCGCCCCTCGCGAATGTTATGCCGCTGCCGGAGCAACTCGATGATTTGCTGTTTCGCCGGCCCCAGATCGCGTGAACTGGCGACCTGCGCGTTGATGTTGCGCAACGTCGTGCCGCCGCCCAGCACCCGCTTCAAGGCGCTGGTGTAAGGCATGATGACGATGTCGTCCTGATCCGTGCCTTGCGAACTCAACCCCTTCGGCGTGAGAACACCGGTGATCTGGAAGGGGACGTTCTTTACGCGCAAGACTTGCCCAACGACATCCTCGGTTCCGAAAATCTGGGTGGCCGTCGTTCGTCCAATCACACAGACTTTGTTTGCGCTCCGCACGTCCTGATTGGTAAAGGGCGTGCCGTCGGCCAGCGCCCATTGCCGCAGGTCGAAATAATCGGCCGACTCCCCGTAGATCCGGGTGAACCAATTCTGATTTCCAGACGCGACTTGCGCCGTTGAAACCACTTCCTCGCTCACCAATGTGACCGCCGGGATCTCGCGGCGAATCGCTTCCGCGTCCTCGATTTTGAGCGTGCCGGCGCCTCCCCACCCCGTCCGGATTCCACTCGCGGTCGTGCTCCCGGAGAAAATCAAGATGACGTTTTCGCCGAGGCTCGCAATCTGCGCTTCCACCTGCGCCTTCGCTCCGTTGCCAATGCTCACCATGGCAATGACCGCGCCGACCCCGATGATGATCCCGAGCGCCGTCAAGGCAGAACGCAGTTTGTTCCGCCGCAGGGCGCGCAACGCGATCTTGAAAGTCGACCCCACTCTCATGTCTGGACTACGGGTTCCGCCATTTCCGGCGGGAGCTCGTTCAGTTTTTCCAACTCCACCGCAGCATCGAATCGCCGCGTGACAGCGCGATCGCTCACGATTCGACCGTCCCGCATCACGACATTGCGCCGGGCATAGGATGCGATGTCCGGCTCGTGCGTCACCATGATGATGGTAATCCCCTTTGCGTTGAGATCCTGGAAAATTCCCATCACCTCCACGCTGGTCCGGCTGTCCAGGTTGCCGGTCGGCTCGTCGGCGAGCAGGACTTCAGGATCGTTGATCAGCGCGCGGGCCACGGCGACGCGCTGTTGCTGGCCGCCGGAAAGTTGACTGGGATGGTGGTCGCCGCGTCCCTGCAACCCGACGGCCTCGAGCACCCGTTCCGCCTTGTCGCGCAACTGCGCGTTGCTTAAACGCTCGACGCCGTAAAGCAAAGGCAGCTCAACATTCTCCAGGGCCGAGGTGCGCGCGAGCAGGTTGAAGTTTTGGAACACAAATCCGAGTTTGCGGTTGCGGACGTCCGCCAGCTCATCGCGGCTCAGGGAGGAAACGTCCTCGCCATCCAGAAAATAGCGACCCGACGTCGGCCGATCGAGACAGCCGAGAATGTTCATCAAGGTGGACTTGCCCGAACCACTCGACCCCATCAAGGCGACGAATTCACCGCCGGCGATTTCCAGTGAAACACCGCGCACCGCGTGAACGTCGACTTCGCCGGTCCGATACGTTTTCGTAACGTCCTCGAGGCGGACCGCGGCGGTCGGAGAGAGATCAGCCATGGGAGAATTCTTGCTCGATCAGGGACGCCGCGGACGGCTATTGAACGGATTGGTGGCGGGCGACGCCGCGTCGCCGCCCTCCTTCACGCCAGTGACAACGCGGTCTCCCCCCTTCAACCCTTCCACCACTTCGGTCGCAACCCCGTCGCTGATTCCTGTCTTGATTGTCATTCTCACCGGCTTCGACGCATTCGCCGGCAGGACGTAAACGCCGCGCTCGATCCGGCGCTCGCCGCGCGCAGGCGGTTTGCCCCCCGGCTGCCGGGCACTGGCGGAAGGATCACGCTTCGCCGCGGGCGTCGGGCTTTCATCGGGCAACCTGAAACGAAGGGCGCCGTTCGGCACCTTCAACACATCGTCCCGATGCGCCGAAACGATGGAGACGTTTGCGGTCATCCCCGGTTTCAATTTCAAATCCGGATTGGTGACACCGATGACGGTGTCGTACGTCACCACGTTTTGCACCGTGATCGGCGCATTGCGCACTTGAACGACCTTTCCATGGAAGGTTTGCGACGGGAAGGCATCGACCGTAAAGTCCACGTCCTGATCGACGGCCACCCCTCCGACGTCCGCCTCGGCCACGTTCGCGTCGATCTGCATTTTCGCGAGATCGTTCGCGATCTGGAAAATCACCGGCGCCTGCAGGCTGGCGGCTACGGTCTGGCCGACGTCTACATTGCGCGAAATCACCATGCCATCGATCGGGGAAGTTATCGTGCAATGGTCCAGATCAGCCTGCGCTTTTTCCAGCGCCCCTTCCTTGATTTTCACGTTGGCTTCCGCCTGATGAAGATTGGCCGTGGCCTGGTCGAGATCCGATTGTGCGGAATTCTGTTTCGCCACCAGCGCCTGGGTGCGCGCCGCATTCAAGCGCGCCAGCTCCAGCGCCGCCTGTGCATTTTCCAGCTCGCCCTGCGCCTGATTGACGTTCGCCTGAAAAACCACGGGATCGATCTGCGCGATCACCTGGCCCGCCTTCACGATCGAATTAAAATCGGCGAAGAGCTTCTGGATATTTCCCGAGACCTGACTGCCTACCTGGACATTCTGCACGGGATTCAACGTCCCGGTGGCCGTGACCGCCTGCGTGAGCGGCCCGCGGGTAACGGCGACCGTCTGGAAAACTTGGCCGCTACCGCGCCGGCATTTGGTCAAGAGCAACCCGAGAAGAACCACCGCGACTAGGCCGATGATGAGAGGGAGAGGTCGTTTTAACATGTTGGTTCTGCGGCACGATGATCGCGGTTAAAGTTAATACAACCGCGGCGGGGCGCCGAAGTTGCGCTGCACTCGCGTTGGTGGAATCGAGCGCTCCGCCGCTCGACGCCAAATTTGCCGGCGAAGCCGGGATTACCAAACATCGCGCGACGGACCGCGCGATCCGCCAGTTGACTAACCGCTCCCTTCGCCAGAGAAGATCGGCGAGATGCGCCGCTATTTGGAGATTTGGGGAATCATGCTGCGCAACTCGCTCATTCGCGAGCTGAGCTTCAAGGCGAATTTCATTCTCTGGATGATCGTGGAAGTGCTTTGGTTTGCCGGCCAGATCGTCTTTTTCGGCATCATCTTCGGTCAAGTGGACCAAATCGGGGATTGGTCGAAATGGGAAGTCGTCCTGCTCCTGGGCACCCATCAAATGATCGCGCAATTATTCCAGGCCTTCTTTTTCGTCAACGTCTCGAACATTCCGGAGCTGGTCCGCACCGGAAAACTGGATTCGCTCCTGGTCCTGCCGATTGACAGTCAGTTTGCCGTCTCAACGAAACAATTCGGCCTCGACAGCGTGCTCAACGCCGTCCTGGGGGGCGCGGTCGTGATTGTCTCTCTGGTTCAACTTCAGGTCATGCCGAGCGCTGCCATGATCCTGCTCTATATCATCGCACTTGGCTTTGGCGTCGCCGTCCATTATTCGATCATGCTCAGCCTGGCCGCCGTCAGTTTTTGGATCGTGCGCGCTCAGGGGCTGGTCTACGGCTACTTTAATTTTCTCCACATCGCGCGGTATCCGGATGTCATTTTCCCGCGTGTTTTCCTCTTCATTTTCGGATGGATCATCCCCGTGGTGATCGTCGCAAATATCCCGGCGCGGCTCCTGATCAAGTCGGTGGGACAGCCGGGGTGGCTGATGCTGCACCTGGTGCTCGCCGGATCGATTGCGTTTTGCCTGTCCCGAATCTTCTGGCGTTTCGCCTTGCGACACTACTCCAGCGCGAGCTCGTGAAATTGGCCCGCCGGGGAGGCCACGATTTGCTCGTTTTTCACGGGTAAATCTCCCCTTGCGCCACCGGGCAAATGCCCTTAATTAAGCCTCCGCTCGCGCCCGGCGAACCAAGGGCGACACCGAAAATTATGGCCAGCTCCCCAAAAAAGAAGATTTCAAAAAAGCCTGCCAAACCGAACGCGCAGAAGAAAGCTGCCGCGCGTCCCAAGGCATCGAAGACCGCCAAGCCGGCTAAAAAGCAACCGCTGAAAAAGGCTGCGACTGCCCCAAAAAAGACGCCGGTCCGTGCCCAAAAAACGTTGAAAGCCAACGGCGCGCGGAAAAGCCCCGGTCCCGGCACGATGACGACCACGATTTTACCCGGAAAAAATCACAAGGAGAGGCGCCTCGACCCGTTCACTCGCTCGCAGAAAGACAAACTGCTGCAATTGCGTGATGCGATGGTCGACTCGATGGCGGGAGTCGCGAAAGACAATCTCCGCTCCCGCGCGGAGGGAAGCGAAGCCTCGGCCTTTGGGATGCACCAGGCCGACGCCGGCAGCGACGCCTACGATCGCGATTTTGCCCTGAGCCTTCTTTCCCAGGAGCAGGATGCCCTTTACGAAATCGATCAGGCGCTCAAGCGCATCGAGCTCGGGACCTACGGAACCTGTGAAATGTCGGGAAAATCAATCTCGCACGCGCGGCTCGAGGCGATCCCGTTCGCCCGATTCACGGTCGAGTGCCAATCACAGCTGGAAAAGCAAAACAAGGCGTCCCGCGTGCGGCAATCGGTCACCTCGCTCTTCGGTTTGACCGATGAGGAAGGCGCCGAGGGCGAAGAAGAAGAAGCGAAAACGGACGACAGCAAGGACTAAGGTATGGCGCAGGAGATCATTACTCTCGAATGCACGGAGGCCAAAGCGGCCGGCGCGCCGGTTTCGCGTTACATGAGCACGCGTAACAAAAAGAGCCCGCGCACGCCAAACCGGCTGGAGAAAAAGAAATACAATCCTTTCATGAAGCGGCATACCCTTCATCGCGAAACAAGGTAATCCGTCATGCAACCAAAGACCGCCAAACGCCGTTCCGCTTTCCGCCGCGCCAACCGCACTATGCCGCGGCGCCGTATCGATATCGCCACCGAGGCGATCGATTACAAGAACCCCGATCTGCTGAAGAAATTTGTGACCGAAAGCGGAAAGATTTTGCCCCGGCGCGTGACCGGCATGCCCGCGCACATGCACCGCAAAATCACCCGCGAAATCAAACGCAGCCGTTCCGCGCTGCTGATGAAGTAAGCGGTTTTCTTTTCTCAAGGAGCGGCGGTTTGTAACCGCCGACCAAACACAACGGCGGTTGCAAACCGCCGCTCCTTGGATTTCGCGAGCGCCGCTAGACTTCTTTTAGCGCCACTTCCGCAATCTTCGCCATCTCGTCGAAGGTGTTGTAAAAATGCGGGCTGACCCGCAGCCAACTGCGGTCGTCCCGATCGAATCGCAGTGACACCACGGCGTCTTCTTTCAAGAGCGCATCGAAAAAGCGATCTGTCGGGATTGTTTGATGTCGAAGAGTCAGAATGCCGGAGCGATTCTCCCGATCGGCTGGACTGAGGAATTCAAAACCAGCCGGCGCAATTTCATGCTCGAGGGCCTGCGTGAGTGCGAGAATCCGCTCGGTAATCCGCGCCGGCCCCACTTCCAGAAGCAGCTCGATCGCTGCCCCCAAGCCCGCGATTGCGCTGTGGGTGTAGGCGCCCGCCTCGAATTTCTGCCCGCCCGGAGCGTATTTGATCTCGCGTTGGGCGATGAAATTACGGGATTGCACATTCCAGCCGCCAACCGTCACCGGTCGCAACAAATCGCGCCGGCTCTTCTTCACATACAGAATTCCCGCTCCTGATGGACCAAGCATCCACTTCTGCGCTCCGGCGCTGGCAAAATCGATTCGATCCAGCGCCGTCGGAAATGCGCCGAGCGTCTGGATGCCATCGACCGAAAACAAAACGCCGCGGTCCGCGCAAAGCGCGCCGATCGCTTCGAGATCGATCCGATATCCGCTGCAGAAGTTTGCACTCGCCAGGGCCACGAGCTTTGTCCGCTCCGTCAGGGCCCGCTCGACGATTTCCGGCGTGATTTCACCAATCCGGGCCGTTTCGAGGAGGACGGCCCTTACACCACGCCGTTCGAGCGCGAGCCAGGGATATACGTTCGCCGGGTAATCATCGAGATAACAGACAACTTCGTCGCCGCTGGTCCAATCGAGCCCGTTCGCGATGACGTTGAGGCCGCTCGAAGTGGGCCCGGTGAACGAAATCTCCTCCACTTGCGCGCCGATGAATCGCGCCACGGCGTTTCGCGTTTCCGCGATATGCTCCAGTTCCAGGTCGTACTGGCGTGCCTCGATCGAGGCGCGTTCAATGGACGCACGCATCGCGTCGGCCACACGTCGCGGCAACGGCGCGTCCGCGGCGTGGGCGCAGTAAATCTTGCGCGCGCAAATCGGGAATTCGTGCCGCCGCAGATCTTCGTCCGCGTCGAGCGCGGCGATCAGGCTTTCTTTTGCGTCCGCTCGCCCTGTTCGATTAGTTTCCAAAACTCTCGAGTCTTGCCGAGCTGATCGTCTTCCGCCATCGGCAGTTTGCTGCGAAAAAGAAAGTCGCGAAACGTGTTCTTGTGCAAAACGCGATGCACCGTGATTCCTTCCGCGCGCTTCTCGAAATAAATCCGGTAATCTTTCGCGCGATAGCGATGGAGTTTTTTTCCTTCGCGCTCGATCACGCCGAAACGGCTCGCATCCAGGTTGTCGAGGTCTTTGGGTAAGATCTGGAATTCCGCGAGCAATTCGAGCTGCAACGTCTTGGGCAGCGCCGACATTTCCGCAGCGCTTAATTCGTTGAAGATGATCTGGAACATGGAGAGCGTTGAAATGGTGAAGCGTTAAAGGGTTGAAGCGGTTTCGATGTCGCGTGTTTCCGCTTTAACAGTTCATCGCTTGAACGCTTCATCGCTTTTAAAGATAAACGCGGCGCACCCGGCTGCCAATCCGCGTCACGATCTCCCAGGAAATGGTGTTCGCGCGATCAGCCAGCTCCGTCGCGGAAATTTCCTCGTCGCCCTGCCGGCCCAGCAAAACGGCCTCGTCGCCCACCTCCGCATCGTCGATCTGGGAAACATCGATCATCATTAAATCCATGGTGACCCGTCCCAGGAGCGGACAGCGCTGTCCACGGACCAGGACCGCTGCCTCGCGATTCGAAAGATGGCGAGGATAGCCGTCGGCATAACCGGCGGAAAGTGTGGCTACGCGCATCGGCCGCGGCGTGATGAAAGTCCGTCCGTAACTGATCCCGTGCCCGGCAGGCATGTCGCGGATCAAAGAGATCCGCGTTTTCCAGGTCAGCACCGGCCGAAGAAGTTTTTGAAATTCCTGGAACGGTGAAATGCCGTAGAGCATCAGACCGGCCCGCACCATGTCGAAGGGTGGATCGGCGAAGGCCAGCACGCCGGCACTCGGCAGGACGTGCGCTTTGTAATCGCCTGGAAATTCAGCACGAAGCTTTTTCACCAGGTCGGCAAACTGGACGAGTTCGGCGCGGGTAAAATCCGCGTCCTCGTTGGAAACCGGAAGATGCGTCGAAAGGCTGTGAATCGTTATGTTCGGCAACGTGACTACTTTCTGGAAAAGCGCGATTGCTTCCGCTTGTGGAACTCCCATCCGGCCCATCCCGGTATCGATGACGACGTTGATCGCGACAGGCCGCGACGCGACGCGATCAAACTCCCGGGCTTCTTCCAGGGTGGAGATCGATGGGATGAATCCGCGTTCGGCGATAAGCGGCCTTTCCGCGGGCAAGGCGGGGCCAAGAATAATGATCGGGTGAGAAACCTCGCCGCGCAGAGTCGTGGCCTCTTCCAAATTCGCGACGCCGAAAATCTGCGCCTCGTTTGCCAGCGCCTTGGCCACGCCCACCATGCCGTGCCCGTATCCGTTGGCTTTAACGACGGCGAGCAGTTCCACCCCGGACCCGAGTTTCTGCTTCACCACCGTTGCATTGTGCCGCAACGCGGTTTGATCGATTTCAGCCCAGCATCGGGGCGGCGCTTCGGAGTTCATCGAACGATCGTGGTCATGTGAGGTGCTTTCGGCACGGTGATATGCGGCTCGCGAAGATAAATCGGTTCCAGCGATAGGGTATCGGCTATTTCACCGGCCTGAGCGCGCGCCAGCTCCGCCAATCTTCGCGCGGAAGGATATGCCACCGTGGCCTTGGGGAATTGCGGCAATGGCTCCGAGGCAAACAGCGGCCCGCTTGCTTCCATGATCTTTATTTCCAATTCATCCGGGGAGTGAAGCGACGGTCCTTCGACGATCCGGCCATCGCGGACTCGCCCAAAGAAAAAAGATCCGCGCCGTGCATCTCCGATGACACAGTACTCACAGGCCGCTGTCTCGATCGCGCAAATCGAAGGGATTCCCGCCAGTCTCGCCCTGGACGCAGCACGAAGTCCAACGGCCGCCGCAATCGCAATCCGCACGCCGGCGTATGAGCCAGGGCCAAGGCCAACCACGATTGCATCGGGCGAGCCAGCGCGCTGCAAGCAACTCTGCAAATTCTCGAAGAAGAGGCCGGAATGCTTGCGATCGTTCGGAAAGCTCCGGGCGAAAATCTCCTCCTCGTCGTCCAGCCAGGCGAGGCTTCCCCGGCCACTGGAAAGTTCCAGCGCGAGGATTTTCATGGCGCTTCTGCTTCTTTGATCACGCGGGTGTTTTCGCTCTTGTGCTCGAACGAAATCCACCTTGCGTGATTCGGAAGGAGATCAGGGTAGCGGTCGGCCCATTCGATCAGCGAAACGCCTTCGCCGAAAACGTAATCGTCGAATCCCAGGCGCAAAACGGCTTCACTGTTCTCGAGCCGGTAAAAATCAAGGTGGTAAACCGGCAAGCGGCCGTTCGCGTATTCGTGAACGAGGACAAAGGTGGGGCTGGTCACTTCCGCGTTGCACTCAACACCCGCCACAAAGCCCTTTACGAACTGCGTCTTCCCTGCTCCGAGGTCCCCGGTCAGGGCGAACACATCTCCTTTGCGCGCATTCCGGCCATACTGGCGGCCAGTCGCGATGGTTTCTTCGGCGCTATTTGAAATGAACATAGCCGCGAGGAAAGTTCGAATTTCGAATGCCGAATTTCGAATGCAATTTGCCGATGCGCGTCAGGGACAGTTTCGGAAATTTCTTGCGCCACCGTTTTAGCAACCGTGCGCTGTGCTGTGGCGCCAGGGCAAAAAGTAATTCGTAATCCTCGCCGTCGGAAATCGCCTGCTTAATTCCGCAGCCGGGATTGAGCGGCAGCGCGGCTTCATCCACCTCAAATCCAACCCCGCTGGCGCGCGCCAGACGCGGCAGGTCCGCGCCGAGCCCGTCGCTCAAATCCATCATTGCATGAATCGAAAAGTGTTTGGTCAACCACCGGGCTTCTTCAATCCGTGGCGTAAACGTCAGATGCCGCCCACAGAGCGAGCCGCCTAGCCGGCCCGTTACGAACAATTCATCCGCCGCCTTTCCTCCCCCGCGACTCACCCATCGGCCTTTCTCGACAAAGCCGCTGAGGCTGACGGAAATCACCGCGGGGCCTTTGATGTTGCTCGTCTCGCCGCCCACAATCGCCACCCCAAAGGTGCGCGCAGCTTTCGCGAGGCCGCGATAAATTTCCTTCATCCAGTCGAGCGTCCTCCCGGTCGGAACGATCATAGTCACCAGGGCAAACTGCGGCACCCCAGCCATCGCGGCGAAATCGCTCAGCGGGCGCGCCATCGCTTTCCAACCGACGGAGGCTGGAGGGCTCGTGTGTGTGAAATGAATGCCTTCGACCACGCAATCGGTCTTGAGAAGATGGAACGTCTCCTGCCGCGAGTTTCGCACGACTGCACAGTCATCGCCCGCGCCCATCACTACAGACCGGTTGCGGGGGATCTTCGGGAGAAGGTGCGCCAGCAGCCGGTCTTCGCCCAACTCCGCCAGCGTCATTGCGGGATCACCTCGGGGAAGGCGAGCGCCGTCAGTGCGAGCGCGTTAAACAGCGCGTGCATCGTCATGGGAACGAGAATAGAACCGCTCCATTCGTAAGCGATCGTGAAACAAATGCCGAGAACGAAGAGGGGCGCAAGCGACGGAAGATGCGCGTGCACCGCGGCAAAAAGCAGCGCGTTTGCCACCACGCCCACTCCGCGGCCGAAATAGCGTTTTACCACGCCATACAAAAAGAACCGGAAGAAAAATTCCTCGGCCAGGGGAGCTACCATCACGGCAAGCAAGATGATCAGGATCCGCTCCTCCAAAGTACTTGAGGTGTTGAAGAGCTCGACGATTCCCTGCTTGTCCAGAACGCCTCGTGAAAGTTTTTGCGTCACAACCTCCGCGAGCAAAACCAATGGGTATGCCGCGAGCAACAGCATCCCTCCGGTGGCGACCGCGCGGCCGAATCCAATCTTGGAGAAACCGCCTAACAAGTTCATATCGAGCCGCCTTAGCCGGAGGAAAGCGGCAACAAACAAGAGCAAGGCGATCGTGAAGAGTGCGTTTGCGATGAGATCACGCGACCGGATGGCAT
>DASZDO010000100.1:0-52611 GCA_035941955.1 Chthoniobacterales bacterium | reverse complement strand
CATGAACTCGATGATCGGCCTCAGCCCGACCATGGCAGCGCCGACGCCCATGCCGGCAAATCCATTTTCACTGATCGGCGTGTCGATGATCCGCCTGGGCCCAAAACGTTCAAGCAGGCCCTGGCTCACTTTGTAAGCGCCGTTGTACTCAGCGACCTCTTCCCCCATCAGGAAGACGTTCGGATCGCGGGCCAGCTCTTCGGCGAGCGCTTCATTGAGCGCTTGGCGATAAGTGATCTCCCTCACGCGCTCGCTCCGTTCACGTAGGTGTAATCGTAGAGTTTTTCGAGCGGCGGCTCGGGACTTTCCTCCGCGAATTTTACACTGGCGAGAGCAATCTCCTTCGCCTCCTTGTCAATCTTGTCGAACTGCTCGTTCGTCAGCTTTTCCTCGCGAGCGAGCTGTGCCCGCAAGCGTGTAATCGGATCGTCCCCCCGGAATTTTTCGAGCTGTTCTTTTGTGCGATAGCTCGCGGGATCAGACATGGAATGCCCGCGATAACGATACGTTCGAATTTCCGCGAAGGCCGGGTGCGGATCCTTGCGAATCGAATCAATGATCTCGGCCAGCTTGTCGCGCACTTCGCGAAAATTCATCCCGTCGATCACTGTCCCCGGGATGTTGTAGCCTTCCGCACGTTCGACGAGTTCTTTGAGCGACGTCGAGCGCTCCACGCTCGTCCCCATCGCAAACAGGTTATTCTCGCAAATGAAAATGAGCGGCAGTTTGTGAAGGCCGGCGAGATTCATCGCTTCATGGACCGCACCCTGATTGATCGCGCCGTCGCCAAAGAAGCAGAGCGTGACGCGATCTTCGTCGCGATATTTCGATGCGAAAGCCATTCCCGCGGCGAGCGGAACGTGCGCCCCGACAATCGCGTGACCGCCATACATGTGGTGTTCCTTGTCGAAAAAATGCATCGAGCCGCCGAGCCCGCGCGAACAGCCGGTCGCCTTCCCGAAAAGCTCAGCCATGCAGGCGTTCGCGGTCGTGCCCCGGGCGAGCGAATGCCCGTGATCGCGATAAGCCGTGATGAGGTAATCATCGGGCCGCGCCGCCGCCACCGCGCCGCAGACCACGGCTTCCTGGCCGATGTAGAGATGGCAGAATCCGCCAATCTTCTGCGCTTGATATTGTTGACTGGCGCGCTCCTCGAAACGCCGGATCAGCAGCATCAACGAGAGCATTTCGACCTCGTCGCGTTGCTCCGGCGGCGGCATAGGAGCGGATTAAGCAGCGCGAGGCAGGGCCGCAGCAGCGCGTGAACGTTCCGGTCTTCGCCCTAAATTCATGCAAAGGACGAAGAGTGCGGTGAAGAAGAGATCACTGACGAGCGAGTTGCGGAAAAACATCCAGGTCGGCGTGGCGCTGTATGCGGGCAGGCCAACTGTCAGCGCCTGAACGAAACCGGCGATGTTCTTGGCATAACCCGGATCGTAGAGCCAGGAAACTGAGTTGGTGACGATGTAGAAGATCAGCGAGGCAGCGATCGACGCCGGGAGGAGAGTCTTAAGTGAGGCGCGGTTTTGCAGCAGCAATCCCAGGCAACCGACGATGGCGAAGCCAATGTAATGCGAGATAACAAATGGGCTCAGCAACGTGAAACCATAATGAACATTCAGCACCACGTCGGAGATCAGGAGCGCGATCATTGGAACCGTGAACTTGTACTTCGCCGGGAAGTAAGCGGCCGCGCAAAGTGCGATCGCGGCCAGCGGCGCGAAGTTCAAGAAGCCGATCGAATTCGAGGGGGCGTAAACGCCCGTGACGATTCGATAAACGATCGCGGAAAGAATGAGAAGGAGCGCGGGAATCATCGCGGGAATTTTCAACTGTCCTGCGAGATATGCAATCCCCTTTTGCCTCTCTCCCTCCGGGTTAGACGAAGAAAAATCAGCTGGCCGCCGGGACATTCGGACTGGAAATGAGCGTCCTGTTCAGACGCGCCTTCCGCCGCTTCGCGGCATTCTTGTGAATGATGCCGCGCTTGGCCGCCTTATCGATGGCCGAGATCATGGCCTGCACGTCTTTGGCTTCCGGCTTCGAGCCGGTGCCCGAAACGCCCTTTTGCATTTTTCGCAGACGAGTCAGGACACTTCGATTGCGGAGAGAACGGACGGTTGTCTGACGAGCGCGCTTGGAGGCAGATTTGGTATTAGCCATTGGGAGACGAAAAAAATGTGAGCGGGGATGCTCGCGGTGACCTGCCGATGTGTCAAGGCGCGATGCACTGACTACACGCGCCGCGCAGCCAGGCGCTAGGCGCCGCGGCCAAAATGAGCTTCTTCCTCGGTCTTCGCGCCTTTGCGCACCGCGGTCTCGGACGGCTTTTCCGGAGCCTCAGACACTTCGACCTTTTCGGGTTCCGGCTTTGGCGCATCCACACTGAACACCGTGCCCCGAGGCGCCTTCGCGACTTTCGGCAATTTGTCGGCCACGATTTCCACGATTGCTCCCAGCGGCACCTGCGCGTAGAGCGCAGCGATGTCGCGCGACTTCATCCGGATACAACCGTAGCTCGCCGGGCGCCCAATCCGTTTTTCCTCCGGGGTGCCGTGAATGTAAATGCATCGGCTGAAGGCGTGCGCATTTGAAGCCTCGAGCCCGCGCAGCCACATGATCCGAGTGATGACGGGGTCGCGGCCCGGGGCATTCGGCTTGAGAATCTCCCCGGTAAACCGGCGGTTGCGGAAGACCGCCCCAACCGGCGCGTGATCCCCGATTTTTTGCGCGACTTGCAGGAAACCCAGCGGCGTCGTCATTCGTCCCCAATCATCGCCAAGTCCAAATTTGGAAGTGGAAACCGGGTAGGTCGCCAGCTTGGCGCCATTGCCCAGAACCATAAGCTTCTGCTCGCGCACGCTGATAATGACCCGGCTTGGACCGGCCGCCCAGGCGGGCGATGAGAGCGATACGAACGCGAGCAGGGCAAGCGAAAGGCGAAGCATCACGGAGTTCTTACTTCGGATTGAAAATTTGTCACGCAGGAATCGTGATTTCGGCGCGTTCGGTGGCGAGGTTGATTCGTGGAAACCATTGCCCTAGAGACGAGAGCGAAACGTAGAGGAAGCCGATCTGGAACATGGCGAGGAATGGCACGGAAATGAACTGGCCGTGTTGAATCGCGAACCAAACAAAGTAGGAAAAATAAATCGCGAAACCCATTTCAGCGATCGGGAGCAGCGACTTGAGGGGCATGTATTTGCAGTTGCGCCATGGCTGCGATTTACGCTCGATGCCGTACTTCGGCGTGCGGGCGAAATCGGATTTGTGATTGAAGACGGCTTCGAGAACGGCGCGGGCATTGTTTAGCGAGAGCCCTACTCCGAGCGCGAGCAGGCAGGGCAGGAGCAGAATTTCCTTCATCCAGGTGCGCGGATGCAATTCCCGTTGCGCGCAGATATAAAAGACCGCCACGGAAACAGAGGCCGTCAGAAAGATCGGCGCGTCGAGCAACACCGTCCGAAGCCAGCCGGCCGGTGGCCCGCCACTCGAGGGGTGGAGAAGCACGCATAAACAAGCCAGCAAGAGGTATGCGAAATTAGAGGTCAAATGCGCCGTGGCCTCGACCTTGATCGTCAGCGGAAGGTTGCTCCGCCAGATGGTCGGAAGCAATTTCTTGCAGGTCTGCACGGAGCCCTTGGTCCAGCGGTGTTGCTGCGACTTGAAGCCGTTCATATCCACGGGCAGCTCAGCCGGTGTGATCACGTCCGAAAGGAAAATGAATTTCCACCCGGCGAGCTGCGCCCGGTAGCTTAGATCCAGATCTTCCGTGAGCGTGTCGTGCTGCCAGCCGCCCGCCTC
Organism: Chthoniobacterales bacterium; assembly: GCA_035941955.1. Taxonomy (GTDB): domain Bacteria; phylum Verrucomicrobiota; class Verrucomicrobiia; order Chthoniobacterales; family UBA10450; genus AV80. The sequence continues at coordinate 48,807 of DASZDO010000100.1, read as the reverse complement.
ATCGATGCAGGAGCGCCGCCACAAACCAGCCGTCCCATTGAAATTAAAGAATCGGCCACTCCGGCTCCGGGCGGTTTGTTCGAGCAAAAGGTGGCCATCGAGGAACATCGCCTGCACGCGGGTGAGCAAAGAGTAGCCGCGATTCAGGTGGCCCCAACGGGTCTGGATCATTCCCACCTTCGGGTCCGTGAAAAAATGGATCGTCTTTTGCAGTAAATCCGGCTGCGGGACGAAATCGGCATCAAGAATGCAAACGAAATCACTCTGCGCCGACGCCAGCCCAGTTTCCAGGGCGCCGGCCTTGAAGCCGGTCCGATCGACGCGATGGATCAGCTCGACGTTGAATCCCCGGCGTTGCAGCTTTTCCACGCAGGAAGCGGTCAACTCACGCGTATCATCGGTGGAATCGTCCAGGACCTGGATCTGGAGCAGCTCGCGCGGGTAATCGATCTCGCTCACCGATTTCAGGAGGCGTTCGACGACATAGACCTCGTTGAAGATCGGCAACTGCATCGTCACCCTCGGCAACTGCTCGAAATGGCCCGCGGGCACCACGGCTCGCTTCCGGTTTTTCAAGAAAAGGTAAATAATTACGTAACGGTGGATCCCGTATGCGGAGAGGCCAATCAGCACGGTTAAGTAGCAGATCGTCCAGATGATAGAGCCGAGGCTTCCTTGCATATCGGGGTTTAGAGAAACTGCCCCGAAGGCTTTCGGGGCAAGGGCGACATGATGCCGCTTCCGCCGCATCCGTCAAATCAAAAATGGCGGGTTGCACCCGCGAAATCGGCCGCCTTTCGAAGGGGTTGAAATGCAACCCGGTGCGGCCCTGGCACATCGCCTGGCCCAAAATGCGAGCATCTGCCAGCGATCGTTCGATTCACAAGAGAATGAATGGTCCTTTCTTCGCCGGGCGTACTCTTACTATATGTACTCTGCTTTTTGTCCTATTTGGCCCGCCGCTCGCCCTCGCCCAGGAAAAACCGGCCGGCGCGGAGGATTATGAGCGCGAGGAACTCGGCATAAATCCGTTCACGGCGCCGTCCGTCGCCGATATCTTCCAGCAGCTCGACGACCTCAAGCCCTTCGCCTTCGAGGAGCTCAAACGCGAATTTCCCCAAGCGACCCATCCGGGGCGGGAGCAGATGGGTTTGGTCTTCGGTGGATTGGTCGCGGATGGGTTTCTCATCGTGGAATGTCAAAAACAGAATCTGGTGGAGGACCTCGGCCGGATCTTGCTGCGCCAGGCCCGCAGCCTCGGCGTGGGCGACCGCGTGATGCGACATAGCGCAAGCCTGACCGACCACGGCAAGCGCGGGGATTGGCCCGCCGTGCGCCGTGAGCTGATCGCCACTCAGGAAGAGGTGGAGCAGGCCATGACTGCATTACGCGACCAAAAAATGGCGCACCTGATCAGCCTTGGAGGGTGGCTTCGGGGCCTCGAAATCACCTCTGGGGCGGTCGAATCCAGGTATACGGAGGACCGAGCCGCGGTCTTGTGGCAACGTGATTTAATCAACTATTTCGCGGAGGAACTGGAGACGCTGCCTCCCTCGCTCGCCCGGACCCCGCTCTTCGTGAAACTTCGCGCGGGCGTTGACACCATCGCCAAGCTGTTGAATCACGCGCCCCCCGACAAGATGAGCCTTTCGGAGGTAAAGGCGCTGAACGCCAAGGCGCATGAGCTAAACCTGGCCATAGTCGCCGGCGAGTAGAAGGCGGTCACCATTTAGGGTCTTGCCGCAACGGGAGAGACAGCCGAGTTTTCGATGGCGATGTCCTTGTCCAAGTCGATCCCGATGCTGGCTGGTTTGAAACGGCGCGACCGTGACCGGTTCAAGCGTTTCAACATCGTCATCGCGATCTTGCTGGCGGGCTGGGCGCCCCCCATCGTGATGCTGGTCGTTTCCTACACGATCCTAACCGACACGCTAGAGTCGAAGATCCTCCATGACCGGCAGACCTTCGTGCAATTGATCGCCCACCTGGTGGGCGACGATCTGAGCCGGACGGGCGGCGTCATCGAGTACTACCAGACCCAACCCGAGGTCGCGAAGATGTTGACCAGCCCCAACCCGGAAACCGCCGCGCAGCAATGGCTGGCCCAGACATTTTACTCGCATCCGCGGATCGACGGCATGTTCATCGCCGCGCCGGACGGCCGGCTGATTGCCTCGCTACCCGCAATCCCGGACTCCTTTGCCCAGGATTATTCCTCGGTGCTCTGGCGGGAAGGCGCTGCCGGGTCACCCGACGTCTACGTTTCGCCGGTTCATCCCCGGCTGCCCGATGGCCGCATGACGACGGACATCGTAGGGGCGGTACGAACGCCGGAGGGCGCCATAATCGGTTACCTCGGCGTGTCAGTCCTTGTGGAAAGGATCGGGCGGCGCCTTAACTCCGTCGATTTCGCCGATCATCCGAACTGCCAGGTGCTCGACCAAACCGGCCGGGAGCTTTTCACGAATAATTTCATCCCCAACGCCGGGACCGCCTCACCGCGGCCCGACAGCGTTACCCAGGAGATCCGGCAATTTAAGACCGGTCACCTCGAACGGAACGAAAATCTCTACTCGTTTACGACGATTGATTCGACCGGCTGGATGACGGTGGTCGCACAGCCGAAATCCGTCGCCTACAAGCCGGTGAAAGATCTGTTGGATCAGATCACCATTCCCGCAGTCTGGTTGATCCTGCTGACCGCGGTCGGCGCCTGGCTTGCGGGAAAATACGCCCGGCGGCAAGCGGAAGCAGCCCGGCGGATCGAGCGCGAAGTTATCTTTAACGAGAAAATCCTGGCCAACATGCCGAGCGGGATCGCCCTGGTCGATCCTGACTCGCGGCATTTCCTCCAGGCTAACCAGGCGTTCAGCGAGATGGCGAAACGCTTCGGTTCGTTGCCCGAAGCCAAGGACATTCACGACGCGAGTTACGATGAAGTAAAAATTGCTCCGGCCGAAGCGATCGAGAAAGTGCTCGCTTTCGGCGCGCCGTTTCAACTGGTGGAGCAACCCTTCACGGATCAAACCGGCATGACTCGATTTGTGAACGTGAATCTGCTCCGGCTCCAGGGTTCCGAACAAACCATTCAAGGCGTTCTTTATCTCGTGGAGGACAAGACGCGGGATGTCACCTTGCGCCAGGAACTGATCGGCGCGAACGCGGCCAAAGATCAGTTTTTGGCGCTCCTCTCGCACGAATTGCGAAACCCGCTTTCACCGGTCATCGCCATGGTTGGCGAGCTGGAAGCGAGCGCCCCGGATTCACCCGACGTCCGCCGGGCCCTGGAGGTAATCCGTCGCAATGTCGAACTGGAGGCGCGCTTGATTGACGACCTCCTCGATGTCACGCGCATATCGAAGGGCAAGCTCCAGCTCAGTCTGGAAACCGTCAGCGTGCACGAGATTTTGCAGCGGTCCTACGAGATCTGCCGAGAGGACATTGCCGCGAAAGATCTCGGGATCGAATTCCGCCTTCGAGCTGAGCGCCCTTATGTCGAAGGCGACCCTGCGCGCTTGCAGCAGGTCTTTTGGAATCTCATTAAGAACAGCGTGAAATTCACGCCGGAAAAAGGCCGGATCGTGATCGAAACATTTAACCCTTCTCCCGATGCGATCGAAATCCGGACAACCGACACCGGCATCGGCATCGAGACGGACAAGATGCAGAGAATTTTTAATGCGTTCGAGCAGGGCCAGAGCTCGATTACACGGCGCTTCGGGGGTCTCGGGCTCGGCCTTGCCATCTCCAAGGCCATGGTCGCGGCGCACGACGGCGTGATCAAAGCGGAGAGTCACGGGAGAGACCGGGGCGCAACTTTTATCGTGACCCTCAAGACCGTGGCCACGCCGGCCGTAGCTTCCGGCGACGGGAAGAAAAAAACGCCGAAGGGGAAGGTGACCAGACCAGCACATGCGACGAGACCGCAGCGCCGCGTCCTCGTGGTCGACGACCATTTCGACACCTGCACCGGTATGAAAATGATGCTCGAACGCCGCGGATACCGGGTAACAGTCGCCCATACGGCGGACCAGGCGGTCGAAAGAGCCGAGCACGAAAAATTCGATCTTGTGATCAGCGATATCGGCCTTCCGGATCGATCGGGCTACGAACTGATGCAGGAATTGAGCACAACGAAAGGGCTGCGTGGAATCGCCCTGAGTGGCTTTGGCATGGAAAACGACGTCAGCCGGGCGCGGGCCGCGGGATTCTCGGAGCACCTGACGAAACCGATCAACTTTGATCGGTTGGAAGAGTCGATCCAGAACTTGCTGGAACCGGAGCCGGCGGTCGGGTCGTAATCGGGTCCAGGCACGCCCGCTGGCGCCAATCCACCAATCCAGCCGGCCGTTGGCCAGCGATCGAGATCAGGGCGCGCCGCCGTCAGAGGGCCGCTCCGCCGCTTCCTTTTCCGACGCTTCCTTCAATTCCCGCGAGAGTTTCTCCACTCGCTGGCGCATGATTTTCCCTGCCTTGAACTTGACGGTCGCGCGCGGAGGAATCACAAAGCTGCTCCCCGGTTGATTTGGGTTGCGCCCCACGCGGGGCTTGGTCAGCCGCGGCTGAAAGACGCCAAAATTTCGCAATTCGACGGCGACGTTGCTGGCCAGACTGTTGGTAATGTGGTCGAGAGTTCGCTGCACAACTTCAAAAACGTCGTGCTGGACCATCCCAGTCTGGTTACTGATGGCCACAACGATGTCCCTTTTTGTAAGCTTCGGCATACACAAACTAATCGTGTCCCGGCACTAAGGTGGTGGGGACAATCGCAAAAAATTTGCAGTCTATGAGCGGCAGCCGCCTCCCGCGCGAGTCCCGGATTGGGACAGATCGCCCTCCCTTTAGCGCCTGCCCGCAGGCTGCAGGGCCGGGAACATGCGGCTGAAGTAATAAGTCAGAAGCGTTTGTCCCGCCAGCGCCTTGCGCCGGGATTTCAGCTGACCCTGCACAACTCCGAGCTTGGTGAAGACTCCGTTCCACTCCGATTCGAGCCGGCGCACTTCTTCATTCGATAATTCGCGCACCCCGCGCACCGAAACGCAACGCTGCAGCACATTCATCGCCCGGCCCGAAAGCTCCGTCAGGATCCCCAACTCCTCGAAAACATGCTCGGTCTCCTGCAAGAGATTCGCGCGTATTTCCGTAAACTGACGCTCCCGCTCCGCGGAAATCATCGGTTTGGTCTTATCGAGACCGTACGTGATCACGTCATGCAGTTTCTTCCAATTATCCAGCTGCAAAGTGAGCAGCCTGAGCTTGGTCTCGACGGCTTTGTCTCTCATCCTGGCCCCGTCGCTGAAAGTTCAAGGGTCTCGTCGAGCTTCTGCAAGTTGTCGATGAGAAGATGAGCCCAGGGACGGTCCACGCTCTGGACCTGGCTGATGATCCCCTCTTCAAAATAAAATCGGCCCTGGCGCCAGCGGAAAATCTCGGCCACCGCCGATTCGCCTTCGAGCGACCCAAAAACCGCATGCCGAACCGAGCCGTGAGCCAGATAGATCTCACTGTTTCCCCGGCCCGATTTGAAGGTAAACCGGCCGCTGCGCTGACCCAGGCAGCTCATTTGCAGAATCTCGGCCGCGGAAAACTGGTTGAGATTGCCGATGAGCGAGTGACATGGATCGATGCCTTCGGCGGGTATTCCGCCTTGCGCGAGTGAACGCACGAAGCCGTGCAGGTGCCGGCGCAAGCTGCGCTCGCTGCCGTTCGTCGCCACTCGCATGATTTTTTGCTGGTGAGCGACGTTCACGAACTCCTCGTCGTGCGGTCTTGGAGCCAGGCAAATGATGTTCAACGAAGGAAAATGCTGCCGGGCGTTGGTCGCCTGCTCCAGCGCGATAGCCGCCTCGCCTTCCACCACAAATCCATCAAAATTTTCGGCCAGCAGGACGGCAACGGCCTCGGACAACCGGCGGACGACACGAGTTTCGATATCGTCGATTTCGTCGAAAATACTTAGGGCGCGGTCCTGAAAGACCGGATCAGCGTTCAGTATTAGGAGCCTGGTTTCCACAAATGCGCTTCAGGAAGTAAAAAATAGATAGCAGGAACCTTGCCCGCCGGGCCGAACCCTGCCTACCGGCGCCATTCGCGCCGGGGGGGCGGCGCCGCGTAACTCCCAGGTGCAATCTCGTGGGCGGTGCGAAAATGAACCTTGGCGACTTTGCGCAGCACTTCGGGCCCCTCGGCCTCCAGCAACTTCTTCGCCGCCTCCTTTACCTGCGCTGAAACCCCGCGCCCAAGCTTCACGCTCATCGCCTTCCCGCGCCGGTCCAACCAATCGATGAAAGCTTCCCGCGCCAGGATGGAAGCGGCCGCGACCGCCAGGTCGGATTCGGCTTTGGTCCGTTGCTCCAACTGAATCTTTTGGCCGTGTTGCAACAAGGCCCGCTCTATCACCCGGGCGTCCGCAAACTTGTCCGACAAAGCGCGGGGACATTCCGGCTTCCGCGCGAGCAGGTTTTCAATGACCCGCGCATGTCCCCAGCCGAGCAAGCTGTTCAGGTTGCCGAATTTTTCGTAAAGATCGTTGTAGCGCTCCGGGCCGATGGCAACGACATCGACCGCCGAGCCGGGCGTGGTCTTAATGATTTTCGCCAGGGCCCGGATCCGTCCATCCGATCCGATTCGTTTGCTGTCCTGGATGCCGGCCTCGAGAAATTTTCGCGCGACTGGAGCATCGACGTAAACACCGGCGATAACGAGCGGCCCGAAGAAATCGCCTTTCCCGCTTTCATCGATGCCGAAATGCGGCTCGAACATCTCCGGCGAATGAACCTCCTCATAGCCGAGCTTCGCTTGTTCTAGAATTTTCGGTTCCAGCTCAAATTGCACGAACTCTTCAATCCCTTTCCCCTGCACCAGGACCTTCGGACCCTTCTCGTAGACGGCGACGCTGAGTTTGTTTTTCTGCGCGAAAAAAAGCGTGTAGGGCTTTGATGCGAATTCGAAGCCAAGGTCCTGGAGCAGGGACCGAAGCTTGGTCGCCTGATCCGTCGACAGCGGGTGAGTGTACGAGTTCATCCTTCGCGGCAGAGACGCCTAACGTCTAACGCCCAACGCCCAACGTCCAACGAAAGACTCTGGAATTAGGCGTTGGACGTTGAGCGTTGGGCGTTAGACGTTTCGGACCTGCGTGAACTCTTCCTGGCCTGCCGCCTCCTTACGGCAATCTCTCCTCTCTTGGTACCGAAAGAATGGCCGCGATCTCCCCTGGCGTCGCACCAGGGATCCCTACGCGATTCTGGTCTCCGAGTTCATGCTCCAGCAGACCCAGGTCACCACGGTCGTCCCCTATTATAATGCCTGGATGCGGCGCTTCCCCGATTTCGCCGCCCTCGCCGCCTCTTCGGAGCACGAAGTCCTGCACGCCTGGCAGGGTCTCGGCTATTACGCCCGAGCTCGCAATCTTCGCTCGGCCGCGCAAACCGTCATGGAACAACATGGCGGCCGATTCCCCAGGTCGTTGGAGGCCATTCGGGCTTTGCCGGGAGTTGGCCGTTATACGGCGAACGCCGTCGCCACTTTTGGCCTCAATCAACCCGTTCCGATCGTCGAAGCGAACATCGCGCGTCTGCTCGCTCGCCTCTTCGATCTCCAGATTCCGATTGATTCCAGCCGCGGGCGCGAGGCGTTGTGGCAGCACGCGAGCGATCTGCTGCCAAGCCGGGCCGGGCGCATTCACAACTCGGCCCTGATGGATTTGGGCGCGCTCGTCTGCGGAACGCGGCCCGATTGCGGCGCCTGCCCCGTCCGAAGTTTTTGCCGCGCGGAGAACCCTTCCAGGCTTCCCTTAAAAAAGGCGCGTCCATCAATCATGCTCAGGACGGAGCATCACGGCTTTTCTGTCCGACGAGGCCGCGTCTTGCTCGAGCAATCGCAGGACCGGTGGCGCGGGATGTGGATGCTGCCAAGATTGGCGATGGCCCCGACGAAACGCGAGCCGCTGCACGTCGCGGAATATCCCTTCACGAATCATCGCATCACTTTGACCGTGTTTCCGGCGGCGGCCGCCGGGCGTTCGGCCAAATCCTTCCAGCGCTGGTTTCCTATCGACGGACTGGCTTCAATCCCGCTACCTTCGCCCCATCGCCGGGCGTTGGAGGCGATCATCCGGCAAGCTTGAGCCAGTATCCAAACATAGGTATTCTTATCCTCAATGAATGCGCAGAAAATCCGGGAACGCATGCAGAACGGCTTCCGGCCTTTTACTTTGCACCTGACTGATGGTCGGCATTTCAGTGTCCCACACCCGGATTTCATCGCGATCGGAAAGAATGTCGTTGTCGTTATTGGCGAGGACGATGTCTCGAGAACTATCGATCCGTTGCACATCGTGTCTCTCGAAGAAACCGTGGGCTAAGAGACGCTTCAAATTCTAGATGCGAAGCATGACTGGTTATGGCCGGGGTGAAGTCGACCACGGCGGGGTGAAATTGAGCGTGGAGCTGAATTCGGTAAATCGAAAACAGAGCGACATCGTCGTGAACCTCCCGCGCGATCTCGCCGAGCTGGAGCCGCGCATCCGCCAGACCATCAATGAGAGAATTTCGCGCGGCCGGATGAATGTGCTGGTCACTCTCCAGGAAAGCGCGAATGGATCGCGCCAGCTCGCACTCGATACGGGCCTGGCCCGGTCCTATCACGAGGCGATGCTCACCTTGCAAAAAGAGTTGAGCGCGCCGGGCGAGATCACCATCGGGACAATTCTCCAGGCGCCGGGCGTGATGCGTTCCCCCGAACACAGCATCGACGCCGGCGAAGCATGGCCGGCTCTGGAGCAGGCCTTGGCGGCGGCGCTCGCCGAACTGATCAAGATGCGTGAGCGCGAGGGGAAGCATCTCGCGAAAGACCTGATTCATCGCTTGAAAGTTCTGCGCCAGGAAATCAAGGAGATCCGCGCGATCTATCCTGAAGTGGTGAAGAAATATCGGAACGCGTTGCTCGAACGGCTCGAAAAGGCGGATTTGAATCTCCCAATTGATGATGAGCGCTTGCTGAAGGAAGTGACGTTTTTCGCCGATCGCTCGGACATCTCGGAGGAATTGACGCGGCTGGAAAGCCACCTCGCTCAATTTGCTCATCATCTTCGCAAGAACGAACCGGTCGGCCGCACGCTCGAATTCATTACCCAGGAAATTTTCCGGGAACTGAATACCCTTGGCGCAAAATCGAACGACGCCGCAATTTCCCAGCATGTCGTCGCCTGCAAATCGGAACTGGAAAAAATCCGTGAGCAAATCCAAAACCTTGAGTAACCAATTTACCCGGACGGGAATCTTGTTTGTGGTCTCCGCGCCATCGGGCGCCGGCAAAACGACCCTGTGCGACGCGCTGCGCCAGACGCCCGACTTTGTCTACTCCGTCTCCTGCACGACACGGCCGCCGCGCGCAGGCGAAATCGACGGCGAGGATTACCATTTTTTGTCCGAGGCGGATTTCGTCGCGCGAGTCAACGCGGGAGAATTTCTCGAGCACGCGAAGGTGTACGGCTATTATTACGGCACGCTGCGCAAACCAGTTGTGGCCAATCTGCAGAATGGCGTGGATGTGTTGATCGATGTCGACATTCAGGGCGCCGCGGCGATCCGCGCCTGCGACGATCAAGCAATCCGGCAGGCCCTCTGCGATGTTTTTATCATGCCACCCGACCTGGATGAATTGCGCCGCCGCCTGACCAAACGCGGGACAGAAACCGCCGCCCAAATCGAATTGCGCATCGTGACGGCCGCGGGCGAAATGGCCATCTGGCGCGATTATCGTTACACCATCATCAGCAAGTCGATGGAGGAAGATTTGCAAAAATTTCGCCACATCATGGGCGCCGAACGTTACTTGAGCAGACGCCTTGTTTTGACCTGACCGACTCCGATGCCTCCCAATCCAAAATCCGAAACGCAACGGGCGGACGGAACTCCGAAGTGCGTCGTGCTTGGCGTGACGGGCTCCATCGCGGCCTACAAATCCGCCGAGCTCGCCAGTTTGCTCGTCAAACAGGGCCACGACGTTTTCGTCGTGATGACGCGCGACGCGATTGAATTCATTACGCCGCTCACCCTGCAAACCCTTTCGAAGAACCCGGTTAGCACCAGCTTCTTTGACGAGAAAGAAAATTGGCGGCCGGGACATATCGAGCTCGCCGATCGCGCCAGCCTTCTCCTCATCGCGCCGGCGACCGCGAATGTCATCGCTGAGCTCGCACATGGACTGGCCGGTCACCCGCTCGCCGCCATCGCGCTGGCGACGCGCGCACCTATTTTGATGGCGCCCGCCATGAATGGAAAAATGTGGGAACATCCCGTCACCCAGGAAAACGTCGGCAAACTGAAAGCGCGCGGCGTCGAGTTCATCGGTCCTGAGGAAGGAATGCTGGCGTGCGGATATGAAGGCGTGGGGCGCTTGTGGAAAGTGGACGATATCGCTTTTCGCGCGGAGTTTCTGCTGGCGCGTCAGGATAATTTGATCGCGTGAGGTTTGTCGTTACCGCAGGTCCGACGCGCGAGGCGATCGATCCAGTTCGTTTCATCAGCAATCGCTCCTCGGGGAAAATGGGATATGCGATTGCGGAAGCGGCCCTCGCGGCAGGACACAGCGTCACCTTGATCTCCGGCCCCGCCGCCGTCACGCCACCGTCCGGCGCGCAAATTATTTCGATCACGACGAGCGACGAGCTTTACCGCGAAGTTCATCGCACGGTGCCGCAATCCGACGTGCTCGTGATGTGCGCGGCCGTCTCCGATTACAAGCCTGCCAGAGTCGAGCCGCGGAAAATGAAGAAGCGAAACAGTCCATTCGCCCTCGAGTTAATTCCCACCCGCGACATTCTCGCTTCGCTGCCGAAAGAAGATCGCAGCTATCTCGTCGTCGGCTTCGCGGCGGAGACGCACGACCTGAAAACGAACGCCCAGAAAAAACTTCGGGAGAAAAATTGCGATCTGATCGTCGCGAATGATGTCAGCCAAGCCGATTCCGGAATGGAGAGCGACGAAAATGCAGTGACGATTTTCTTTCGAAACGGCGACGCGCAAATAATTTCGCGCACATCAAAACAAATAATCGCGCGCGAACTCGTGAAAATAATTTCAAAGATGTTAGAAAAAAGTTTGACAAAAAAATCATGATGATTACTGACAGATGTAAGTGGAGTTAAAAAACTTCTTCACCAACCCGCCGCGTTAGCGGATCGAAAGGGGGGATCGTCTCATGGCAAAGAAAAAAGCTGCAAAGAAAGCTCCGGCCAAGAAAAAGGCCGCCGCGAAGAAAAAGAAACATTAGTTTCTAAGTAATCCGGTCACGAGCTACGGAACTTTTTCGTAGTTCCAACCCTAACTTCAACCCGGGAGGAGGATTCATTTTCTCCTCCCGGTTTTTTTTGCGGGTTGAGAAGTTGAATGGTTGAGTGGTTGAGAAAAACCTCGCGACAGCCTCAACCCTTCAACCTCTCAACCTCAACTCTGATGATGCATTACCTCGACGCGGCGGTTGAAGCCGCGCGCGCCGCCGGCGAATTGCTTCGGCAAAACTTTCACCAACAGCTCCGCGTCAGTTCCTTCGCGGCGCATGACATCAAGCTGGAAATCGACGTGCGCGCTCAGGAATTGATCACGGAGTCGCTCCTGAAAAAATTTCCCGAGCACGCGCTTTATGGCGAGGAAGGCATCGTCGGCGACCAGGCCAGCGATTATCAATGGGTGGTCGATCCGCTCGACGGCACGGTGAATTATTTCTACGGCATTCCCCATTTCTGCGTCTCGATTGCGCTCCGGTTCAAGGGCGAAATCATTGTCGGAGTCATCTACGATCCGATGCGCGAGGAGATGTGGGCCACGCAAAAAGGCGGCCAGACGACACTAAACGGCAAACCCGGCCGCGTGAGCGATCGCACCGATCTCGCGGAGGCCGTGATCTCAGTTGGGCTTTCCAAGACCGGCGTAACAATCGCAGCAGGTCTTCCGCTGCTGCAGGAGATGGTGCATCGCGCCCGCAAATGCCGGCTCATGGGAAGTGCCGCGCTCGACATGGCTTATGTGGCTTGCGGACGCTTCGACGCCTACATCGAACAGGGAATTAGCCTTTGGGACATAGCGGCGGGCTGGATTCTCGTGGAGAATGCCGGCGGGACGGTCGAAATGAAACCGCGGACCGACATGAAGGATAAATACAGCATCGTCGCCTCGAACGGCGTGATCGATTTGAAACTCTAATGGCATGATCAGGTGTGGAAACGGCTATGACGCGCATCGGCTCGCGCCGGATCGCAGGCTAGTTCTTGGCGGCGTCGAGATTCCGCATGATCGCGGTTTGGAGGGACACTCGGACGCGGACGTTCTCTGTCACGCAATCGCCGACGCCTTGCTCGGAGCGATCGGTGAAAGCGACATCGGACATCACTTCCCCAATACGGACGAATCGATCCGCGGGATCAGCAGCCTCGAAATCTTGCGCAGAGTGACCTCGGTGCTTGCTCGAAAAAACGCCCGCCCCGTGAACGTCGACGCGACCTTGATTGCCGAGGCGCCGAAGATCGCGCCGCATATTCCAGCGATGCGGGAGAAGATCGCGGCAGCGCTCAATCTCGAAACTTCCCGAGTCAGCATCAAAGCCACGACGAACGAAGGGCTCGGAGCAATCGGCCGCGGCGAGGGCATGGCCGCGATGGCGGTGGCGACGGTGGAGATGGAGTAATGGAGCGTTGGAGTAATGCCGACAGTGGAAATGGAGTAATGGAGTGTTGGAGTAATGCCATTATGCGCTGCGCTGCCCCATTTCTCCATTACTCCATTACTCCATTACTCTTTGCCTAGCGATGCCGCTTCGATTCTTTAATACCTACTCGCGCGCACTGGAGGAATTTCGCCCGCTCGATTCCGCGGGAGGCGAAGTGAAGATGTACACCTGCGGACCGACGGTCTACAGCCACGCGCATATCGGAAATCTCCGCGCCTACGTTTTCGAAGACCTGTTGCAGCGTCATCTCGAGCTGCGTGAGTTCAAGGTGCGCCGCGTGATGAACATTACGGACGTGGACGACAAAACGATCCGCGGATCACAAGAGGCCGACGTTGCGCTCGCGGAATTCACGTCGCCTTTCAAGCAGGCGTTCTTCGAAGACCTGGATATTCTTCGCATCAAGCGCGCTGATTCTTTTCCGGAAGCGACGGACCCGGACCAGATCGCGGCCATGATCCAGATGATCCAGACGTTGATGGCGCGGGATCTCGCGTATCAGGCGGAGGACAAATCCGTTTACTTTCGGATAAACAAATTTCCCGCGTACGGACAGCTCGCGCATTTCGATTTATCGGAGCTCCGCTCGACCGGCCGGGTGAAGAGCGACGAATACGACAAGGAGCACGTGGGCGATTTCGCACTCTGGAAGGCGTGGGACGAACAAGACGGGCCGGTCCGCTGGGAAAGCCCGTGGGGCGCCGGTCGGCCGGGCTGGCACATCGAGTGCAGCGCGATGGCCACGCGGCTTTTGGGCGAGCAGTTGGACATCCATTGCGGAGGTGTGGACAACATTTTCCCGCATCACGAAGCGGAGATCGCGCAGACGGAGGGCTGCACCGGCAAGAAATTTGTCCGCTACTGGCTGCACTGCGCGCATCTGATGGTCGATGGGCAAAAGATGTCGAAGTCGCTCGGGAACTTTTACACGCTGCGCGACGTGCTGGCCAAAGGCTACAGCGGCCGCGAAGTGCGCTACGCGCTGCTGCGGGTGCATTATCGCGCGCCACTTAATTTCACGTGGGAAGGAATGGAAGAATCGCGGGAGGCCTTGCGCCGGATTGATGATTGGATGGCGCGGCTTGAGGACAAGTCGCAGGAAGAGAACGTCCGCCCCTCAACATCCAGCGTCGAACCTCCATTTCAGAGATTTGAGTCAGCGCTTGACGATGATCTCAATATCTCGGGTGCTCTGGGAGTCTTGTTCGATGGAATTCGTGACAGCAATCGTGCCCTCGACGAACAGACCCTGGACAGTAGCGCCGCTCAGAAGTGGCTTCAGTGGTGGGCCCGGATCGATCGCGTGTTGGCGATCACCGGAACACGTGCGGGTATTCCAGATGACATCGTGGCACTGGGTGAGGCGCGCATGCAGGCCAGACTTGCAAAGGACTGGAGAAAAAGTGATGAATTGCGCGACGAACTCGGCGCGCGAGGTTGGGAGGCCCGCGATACAAAGGACGGGCAGAAGATCACGCGCCGCGGCGGAGTTTAGCTCACCACCATATGTTTGCGCCGGCGGAATTTTTGAATCTCGAACACACGGCGCATCCAAAATTGTTTGAGTCGCAGAAGTATGTCTGGGACGCGCTCAAACAGATCGCGAGTTATCTGCAGTTCCGTTTGAAACCGGCTGTGCTGGGCGAGCTCGTCGGAAAGCCGTTCATCAGCAATGCGGTCTTCATCGGCGCCGGCACGGTCGTGGAACAAGGCGCGGTTCTGAAGGGACCCGCCTGGATCGGCGAGAATTGTCAGATCCGCAGCGGCTGTTACGTGCGCGAAAATGTGATCGCCGGCGACGGTGTCGTCATGGGGAACTCGTGCGAGTTCAAAAATTGCATTCTCTTCGATGAAGCGCAGGTGCCGCATTTTAACTACGTGGGCGATTCGATTCTTGGTTATCGCGCCCATCTCGGGGCCGGCGTGATTCTTTCCAACGTGAAACTGGATCACCGTGAGATTCATGTCAGCGCGACCGATGGCGATATCGCGACGGGCCTCACGAAATTTGGCGCGATCGTGGGCGATCGGACGGAGATCGGGTGTAATGCGGTGATCAACCCCGGCTCCGTCCTGGGTCGCGACTGCCTTATTTATCCGGGAGCGAATTTTCGCGGAGTTTTACCGAGCGCGAGCGTGGTCAAATTCCGGCAAAACCTTCAGGTAATGACAAGACGCGCAATCGACGCGGGCTAGGTGGATCGAGCGCGAGCACGGTTGCAATCAGGAGCACGAGCAAGAAGAGAGCGGATGGGCAGGGATTCGAACCCTGGTTGCCTTTCGGCAAACACGCTTTCCAGGCGTGCGCATTAGACCACTCTGCCACCCATCCTTCTACTCATGCTCGTGCTCGTGCTCGTGCTCGATTAGATGCGCCTCGATTGCGATTACGAGCACGAGGCAGCTAAAGCTGCAACCGGCGGAACAGTTCGTCGAGCGGCAGTTGCAGGCCGATGTAAAACTCGCCGAAATCTCCATACGCCGCGCTGACTTCGTCGAAACGCATCTGGTACACGATCGCTTTGACCTGAAAGGTGTCGCGCGCAAAAAGCGTCACGCCCCATTCGGCATCGTCGAGTCCACTCGATCCGGTAATGAGTTGCTTTATTTTGCCGGCATATTCGCGCCCGACTTTGGCGTGCCCCGCCATAAGGCGACGCCGATCGTCGTAGGGAAGCATATACCAGTTCTTCTGCTCGCCGCGCCGCTTGCTCATATTATAGAAGCAAACGACCGGCCAGTCGGGCAGCGTCGGGTAGACCCGCTCATGGCGGTATTTTGCCATGCGCTCCCGGAATGCGTTCATGGCCTGCTCGAATTCCGGTGAACCGGGCACGAGCTTTTCCTCGGTCTCCAGCGTGCGAGCATATTCATCGTCGGTGGTCACGTACTCGCTTTCTTCCGTGAGCGAGAGGTAGCTGTAAACGGGCACCAGCACGTCCGCGCCGAGAGAGAGGGAGAGTTGCTTCTCGATCCGATTAGCGACGTGCAGATCGGGGGTAACCAACATGAATCCAAGATCAGCCTTCGGCGTTACGACGCTCATCGTGACCAACTGCGTGGACTCGAGCGCGCGAGTTTCCTGCACCAGGGCGGAAAGCGATACTTTTGCGGCCCGCTGTTCCTCGGCGGAGAGCAGTTGCCATTGGCTGAACTCGACGTGGTAATAAAGATGGAGGCAATGCCAGCCTTGTTCGGGAACTAGCGCGCCATTGTTTTGGCTCATCGCGCAATTGTCATGGCGCGCTGAAAGCGGGTCAAGGCTGCACGAGCCGACGAAGACGCAACGGAGCGCGTCCTCCAGGTCAGACGGCCGCGTTGGCCGGGCGAGGGAGATGGGCGAGGCAGTACTCCTCGCCGTCCCGGGCCACGCGAAATTCCAGGCTGGGATCGGTCAATTCGGTGGCCCCGCATGTCGCGCACTTGTGAAGCGGCTCCGCTTCGCTGCGGGATTGCACTTCGAAACGCTGTCGCCGAACAGCGACCTCTTTTCGCTGCCGCAGTTGTTGAATCACTCCGGGACCGAAAAAGATGAGATAATTGCTGAGCGCCGCGATCAGCGCCAATCGATAGGAATTCGATTGCGTGACGAAACCGAGCAAAAGGAAGCCGGCGTAAATCCACGCGATCCATTTGATCTTCAGCGGGAGAATGAAGAAGACGTAAATGATTTCGTCCGGATAAAAATGCGCGAAGGCAAAGAAGAGAGTCGTAAAAAGCATCTGATTGGAAAACTGACTATTGGAGAGCAGCGCGGCGAGAGTGGTGCCGATCATCCCCACGAGAAAGTAAAGTGTGAGGCGGAATGCGCCCCAGGCCCGCTCCAGACCGTCGCCGATAAACCACAGGAACCAGAGCGCGACCATGACCCAGAGAAAGTGCGCGGTCTGCGGCACGAAGATGTAGGTAACCAAACGCCATACTTCACCGGCGCGAATCCGCGCGACATCGAGCGCGAGATAGGAATCAAAACCCTTGTTGAGGAGGACGAGCACGAAAACGAGCGCGCTCAAAGTCACGACGGCCCGGATCAGTCCCGGGATGGCGATGAAGCCAATGCGCCGTTCGAGTTTGTCCAGGACGCTCATGTAGCGAGCACCGTAAAGGCGGCGAAGCGCCTCTTCAAGCAGCGCCCCGCGCACCTTGATTGACACTGCGAACCCGGTGTCTAGGATGTCGCTCGTGAGTGCCGCCGCCCAAAAAACCACGCCGCTCTATGAAGAGCACGTGCGGCTCGGCGCCAAGATGATCCCGTTCGGCGATTGGATCATGCCGGTGCAATACTCGAGCATCATGGAGGAACACCAGGCCGTGCGAAACAACGCCGGCGTCTTCGACATTTCGCACATGGGCCAGCTGGTCGCGACCGGCCCGAGGGCGGGCGGCTGGCTTAATGAGATGCTGACTAATAACACCGACAAACTCGAAGTCGGTTCGGGCCAGTATACCTTTCTGCTCAAGGAGAACGGCGGGATCATCGACGACCTGATCGTTTATCGAACGGCCCCGGAAGAATTCCTCCTCGTCGTGAACGCATCGGGCACCGAAGGAGATTTTGCCTGGCTGAACGAACACATTGCCGCTGAGGTGGACCTGCAAAATCGCAGCGCTGATTACGGCGGACTGGCCATCCAGGGACCGCGCGTCATCGAACTTTTCCAAACTCTTTTCGGGAACGACGTCGCCTTGCCGGCGCGCAACCAAATCAAGGCGTTTGACTACAACGGCAGTAAACTGACTATCGCGCGGACCGGGTATACCGGCGAAGACGGCGTGGAAGTTTTCTTTCCGGCAAAAGATGCCGCGATGGTGTGGAATGAAGTGCTCGAGAAAGGAAAAGCACTGGGGATTCGGCCATGCGGCCTCGGGGCGCGAGACACTTTGCGTCTGGAAATGTGCTACCCCCTCAATGGTTCCGACCTTTCGCCCGAACGAAATCCAATCGAAGCCGGACTGGGCTTCTTCGTTGATTTGAAAAAACCGAAGTTTATCGGACGCGACGTGCTGATCGAAGCAAAAGAAAAAGGGACGGCCGAGCGGCTGGTCGCCTTTCGCATGAAAGCCAAGGGCCCGCCGCCACGGCCCCACTATCCGGTCTGGCGTGAGGGTGAGCGCATTGGCGAATTAACGAGCGGCACTTTATCGCCCAGCTTGAATCAAGGGATCGGCATGGCCTACATTGCCTCCGCGCACGCCGGGATCGGCAACGAACTCGAGATCGAGATTCGAGGGCAAAAATTTCCTGCAACCATCGAGAAGAAACCGCTCTACAAAAAATCATGAATGTTCCCGACGATCTTTTTTACACGGAGTCGCACGAATGGGTCCGGCGCGAAGGCGAGAATGCGCGCGTGGGCATCACCGACCATGCGCAAGCTGAGCTGACGGATGTGGTCTACGTCGAGCTCCCGAAAGTTGGCGCCCAGGCGGAAGCGCGCGGCCAGATCGCGGTCGTGGAATCGGTCAAGGCGGCGAGTGATATTTACGCGCCGATCAAAGGCACGGTCGTCGAAGTGAACAAAGCTTTGGAAGCCAATCCCGCGCTGATCAACACCGATCCTTTTGGCGAAGGCTGGATCTTTGTCCTGAAGATGGATTCGCCAGACGACGTGACACAGCTGAAAGACGCCGCCGCGTACCGAACGGCAATCGGTTAGGCGCCAGGCTATTTAGACGCGCGTGTCGTGGCGGCCGGCGCGGGGTTTAGCATCTCGTCCACGCAACGAATGAGATCGTCCAGGGAAACAGCCGTGGCCAGGAAACTGTAGCCGCTGATGAATCCACCGGTCACCACCTTCTTCTCCGGCGCCGCATTGGCGCTCAGATAAAGAAAGGGCGTGTCCTTGAGCGCTGGGTCGGTCTTGAGCTGGCGGTTCACCGCGTCCCCCTCCGACTCGCGCGCCGCATCGAGCATGATCAGATCGGGGAGAAACCAGGGCGCCGCGTGCAACGCCAGTTGGCTGTCTTGTTCCACTTTGACCAGGTAGTTGCCCGTGCTTTCGAGCGCGCGGCGGACGAGCGCGGTCACTTTCGGCTCGTGATCAACGAGCAGGATCTTTTTCAGAAATTTCATCGGGCGGACACAATCGAACTACCTAGCATCGGTTATGCCAGGACCGAGCCGGCCCCCTACCCGATGCTATCCGAAGAACCCGAGATTTGGATTCGCGAACCGGCCGATATTCGGAAGGACGGTCGGCAGATCTGACGGGCTAACACCGAACCAAGTCGCCAGAGTGGCCGAGAATTCATCCACCGAGGTTGTCGGAATCCAGCGGCCTTGCCCGGTGTCGTCCGGTCCGTTGACGGCGAGGGTTGGAAACGTCCCAAACAAACGACCGCCCTGGACGGCGCCGCCCAGGACGAACTGATGGCTGCCCCAGCCATGGTCGGAACCCGTGCCGTTTGTCGGGAACGTCCGGCCGAAATCGGAAGCGGTGAAAGCGGTCACGTCTTGCGCGACACCCAGCTCGGCGGTCGCGGAATAAAATGCGTTCAATCCCTGGCTCAGCTCGGTGAGCAAATTTGCCTGGCCCGTCAGCTGATCGCCATGCGTATCGTACCCGCCGACCGAACAGAAGAAGATCTGCCGCCGCATGCCGAGGTTGGTGCGCGCGGCAATCAAACGCGCGATCATGTTCAGCTGTCTGCTCAGCGACGTGTCGGGGAACACGGTTGCCAACGGGGGGATATTGGCGAGCGCCGTGGTGAGCAGCTCGTTCGCGGCGATCGAACGCGAGACCGTATCGGAATAAGCCTGCTCAAACAGATTATTATGCGGCAAGGCCAGGAGGTCTCGAAATGCCTGCAAACGCACGTTGGCATTCGCGCTGCCGTCGAAACCGCTCAGACCGATGCTCCCATTCGATGAAACAATGTAAGGAAGCACGGTGTTTCCGACTTCGAACGTATTGGTTCCGGCGATCGAGATGGAGAGAGAAATTTGCGAATCGCCGTTGAGCGATTCAAGCACGTCGGCCATTCGCCCACCCCAGCCTGTGCGTGAGATCTGATCCGGGACCGAAGTCTGCCACTGCACTGATTGATCGGCATGCGAAAAGAGCTGCGGCGGAACGGCGGCCCCGCCGGCGAGATATTGGGCGCGCGTGATGGGCGCGACCAGCGTGCCCACGTTCGAGACGATTCCGAGGTGGCCCTGATTAAAGAGGGCCTGCAATTCCGCGAGGTTCGGATGGAAACCGAAGTCACGACCGTCGCCACCCTGCAAAGTGAGGGGGAGAAGCGAGGCCTGCGGGATGGCGAGAATGCCCCGCGCGGCAGCGTAGGAGGCGTATCCGCTGGTATCGCGCGGCACGATTACGTTGTTGGCATCGTTTCCTCCGAACAAAAATAAGCAGACGAGCGCCTTGTAGTCGCCAGTATTGGGAATGGTGGCAGCGCTCAGCCGGCGCAGATCGAAAATGGTGTTCAGCAGCCCCGTGGTGGTAAGCGCGGCGCAGGCAGCCTGGCGAATGAAGGTGCGTCGGGTAGGTGCGTACATAACTATTTATCCACGGCGAACTCGGGTGAATTGATCACGAGATAGATGGCGGTCCGGGCGCGTTCCGTGGGATTGCTCGCGGGAATCTGGGTGACGGCATTGATCAGGATGTTGCGCATCTCCGTGGACATGCTGTTGGCCATCAAGAGGACGTTGAGATGATCCACCAACTGGGCTGGATCGGCAGCCAGCGCCAGCTCGGTCGAGAGATTCAAGGTTATCCTGTCACTCCCAGGCCCCAGGTAGACGTAGATTCCCGATCGCAGATAATTGGCGATCGTTATTACCGTGGTTTCCGTCGTGATTTCGAATTCGGGGCTCTTCAGACCGGCCGCGGCAATGGCCCCGGGCGCTGAGTAATCAGGCGTGAAAAAATTGAAGACGGTGGGCGAATGCATCGCCTCCTGTCCAAGCGCCGTATTGGCGCCGCGAAGCGAAAACTTTCCGGAAGGTGACGAGGCGCGGAAGGCCCGCAGGAGATTCGTCACCCGGATGACGGGCTCGCGTAAATGCCCCACTCCCTGACCAGTCCTCGCGTTGCCTCGCGCGTCGTAGTCCATCAGGATCGCGCGCACGACAGCCTGCAAATCGCCGCGGATACCTTGCCCGTTATCGTTGAAGACGGCGGTGACACGATAAAGATAACCAGGGCTGGGGTTACTCGTCACCAGCCGTTGAATCAATTGCCGGCAAAAGAACGGCCCGACGTTTGGATGATTAAAGATGGTGTCGAGGGTGTTTCTTAAATCCTCCTCTGCGGTCTGCCCGGCTGGAATCAGGACCCCGTTCAAGATCGTCTTGGAACCGGGAGAATGACGGCTGGCCACGTTGACCATGGGTTCGCGCCAGTTGGCCGGCGGGTTGAAAATCGGAGGAATTGTCGTCTGCGCATATGTCCAGCCGGTGCAGACCGCCGCCGTTCCGAGGATCGCTTCCTGGCCATAGGTCGCAATCGGGAATCCGCTGGAATCAAGCGTCAAACTTCCGTCGAGGTTGAGACTGTAGAGGCCGATCGAAAACAACTGCATGAGCTCGCGCGCGTAGTTTTCGTTAGGCAACCTCGTTCCAGAGGCGTTCGCCTTCTCGTTTCTCAACATGTCGAGGTATCGCCCCATCGCCGGGTTCAACGTGATGTCCTCGAGCAGCTGCCGGAAATTCCCGAACGCGCCCCGCACCAGCACATCGTAATAAGCCGGGAGGGCGCCGGGGCGGTTGCCCAGGTCTCCGGTAGTGTTGGATACGACAAAAAATTCGCTCAAGGCGAAGGCCACCCGTTGCCTCAACTGATCGGGCGCGGAAATCGCCAGGGTCCACCACGCGTCCCTCGTTTGAGTCATGGTGAGCGGGTCAACCCCCGATGCGTCCACAAACGCGAGATGCGATGAGGGCGGCGCCGTAAACTGCTGGTTTAGGAATGCGTCAAACCCCTGGCTTTGGACTGTTGCGATCAACGCTTCGGTCGCGCCAAATGTCGCCTGAGACAGAAATCGACCCGCATCGGTCAAGGTGGGCGTGCCTGAAGGGAGCGGCGGCGGCGGGGTCGGCTCCGGCGCGATCTCCGCGCCGGTCGAGAGATTGAAATACCCTGAAATTTCTCCCAGCGGGTAGGCCGCGGTGTGAAGATTGATATAGAGTTGGCCGGACCTGAGGAAGGCAATAATGTCGGCGACGGTAAACCCGCCGACCGGGGTAAAGACCCAGATGTAAGTCCCATCCGGTTGCGGCATCGGCTCATCGATGTCGAACAAGATAACCCCGCCCGGACCGTGAATGTGCATGCTCGTGATCGGCCCAGTCAGATTCGAAAACTGGAAGGACAAGATCACCTGCGTTTCGTCGGCCGAGAGCCGCATGCTCGCCGTGCCGGATCCTTGGGAATTGACCGATCCCTGCGGACGCATCAAAGCCAGAAAGAGCGTCGATCCATCAGCCTGCGGCGGCTGATCGAGGTCGTACATCTCAATCAACGCAATACCGGTCGAGTTGTTAATGCCGCGCGCGACGAAGGTGTAACTGCCCGGGGCCAGGGTGGCGACGATTGCGGGTTCGCGATCATCGGTCGGCGCGAGCGTGCTGGCGTGGATCTCGGCTTGCTGCGAACTGCGCCAACTATCATTCACCATCAGGAGCGCGCCGTCACCGTCGTGGAGCTCGAGCGTTGGATCCATCAGTCGGCCCGAAAACGGAGCGCCGTTGAGGTGGAGTGACGGACCTCTGACACGGAGGATCACCCTCTTGGGGACATCGCCGCGGATGATAAAACCGCCGATCATGACATCATTGTCCGTCAGGATGTGGCCGCGGGTCGCGATATTACCCAGGCGCGCAGTCGGAGTTCCGCCATCCAGATCGTAAACTTCGACGAGTGCCGCTCCCGTGGCATTGTTCGCTCCGCGCACGACGGCGGTGTAGTTGCCGGGAGCAAGCGCCGCGATCAACGCCGAATCACGATCGTCCCCGGGCGCCAGGCCGGCCGCGATGATCTCGTCCTGTTGCGAGCTGCGCCAATTGTCGTTCGTCGCGATCATCGCGCCACTGGCATCGTACAACTCGAGCACGGGATCGTTCAGCGTGCCCGACACCGGGAGCGACGGTCCAATGGCGCGCACCACCACAGTCTTCTGGCCGGTGCCATAGACGATGAAGCCGCCGATCAGAACATTGTCGCCGGTCTCCACCACCATGCGGGTGGAAATATTAACCGCGCTCGAAATCGCATGGGCGGATGACGCGCACAGGGCCAGGAAAATCGCCGCTATCGCCGAACGTCCCGCGGATTGAAACAGTGGCCTCATATATTAGAGCCGCTGCCGCAGGAGAACCTCAGGTTACTGAGGAGGCAATGGTTTCTGGACAAAAATATGAGCAGGAATTGAACCATTTTATCCACGCATTTTCCCGGATCGAGCCGCCATCGATTCGAGGGAAATCACGGCGATTCAACACTCGGTCGTGGAAGAAGTCGCGCTTTTTATCCAATGCCCCTATGCTTAATTGCTCCCACCTTTCCCATGCCCACCGCAAAAAAAACTGAGCCCGAGCAGACCTTCGAAGGGGCGATGGATCGCCTGGAGGCAATCGTGGAGCAAATGGAATCCGGCAAAATGATGCTGGAAGAGCTTATAGTGCGTTACGAAGAAGGAATGAAGCTGGTCAAAGTCTGCCAGGAACGTCTGGCCAGCGCAGAGCAAAGAATCGAAATCATTACCCGGAACAGCGCTGGCAAGACGACGATGAGAGATTTCGAACCTACCGTGGAAAAAGAGCGATCTGCGAAAGTGGAAGAAAAAGGAGAACCCGCCAATGACGAAGTCAGACTCTTCTAAGCCAGCGAGCGCCAAACGGCTTCTGGATGGCATCCGTTCTCCGGCGGACGTAAAGGCGTTGCGCGAGCAAGACCTGCCGCAACTCGCCCAGGAGGTGCGCGACGAGCTGATCAAAGTCCTGTCGCAAACGGGCGGTCACCTCGGTCCGAACCTGGGCGTGGTCGAGCTAACCATCGCCCTGCACCGTGTCTTCCAAACCCCGCGGGACAAATTTGTCTTCGACGTCAGCCACCAGGGTTACGTGCACAAAATGTTTACCGGCCGCCTCGACCGGATCGGCACGATGCGCCAATACCAGGGGTTGAACGGTTTCCTGCTCCGGACCGAAAGCGAACATGATTGCTACGGCGCCGGGCATGCCGGCACGGCCCTGTCTGCGGGCTTGGGGATGGCGGTCGGCCGGGATCTTCGCGGCAGCAATGAGGACATCGTAGTCGTCGCCGGCGATGCCGCCTTCACCTGCGGCATAAGCTATGAAGCCCTCAACAACGCGAAATCCCAAACGCGGCGATTCATCGTCGTCCTGAACGACAACGAATGGTCCATTGCCAAGAATGTGGGCGCCATCGCGAGCTACCTGAACAATATCGTCGCCAATCCGACCTACGCCGGCTTGCATGACAAAGCGCGGCGTTTCATCGAGGCCGTCGCGGGCCGGGGTGCGGTAGAGTTTGCACACAAAGTCGAGGAGGGCGTGAAGAACCTTCTCCTGCCCAGCGTGATCTTCGAGGAATTGGGATTGCGCTACTACGGCCCGATCGACGGCCACGATATTCCCCTGCTGACGAAAACATTCGAGTTCCTCAAGACCCAGGACGAGCCGGTCCTCCTGCACATCCTGACCAAGAAAGGGAAAGGTTATGAGCCGGCCATCGCCAAGCCCGACAAATTCCATGGTCTCGGAAAGTTTGCGCCCGACACTGGTGAGACCGCGGCCGCGAGCACGCCGACCTATTCGGAGCTCATGGGGAAAACGCTGGCGAAGTTTGCCGATACAAATCAAAAGATTGTCGCAATCACGGCGGCCATGCCGAGCGGAACAGGACTGGGATTTTTCCAGGCCCAGCATCCCACGCGTTACTTTGATGTCGGAATCGCGGAGGAACATGCAGCCCTCTTCGCGTGCGGTCTGGCCACGCAGGGCTTGAAGCCGTTTCTGACGATTTATTCAACCTTCATGCAACGCGCCTACGACATGATCATTCATGACATTGCGCTGCAGAACTTGAACGTCGCGCTTTGCATGGACCGCGCTGGGCTCAGCGGAGACGACGGTCCCACGCACCACGGGCTTTTCGATATCGGCTACCTTCGGCACATCCCCAATTTCGTCCACATGCAGCCGAAGAATGAAGATGAATTCATCGACATGCTTTGGACGATGGCCAACTACAATTCCGGACCGATCGCCATTCGCTACCCGCGTGGTCCCGGCACGGGCGCCATTCCGAAGACGTCCCCGAAACTGCTCGAGATCGGCAAGGCCGAAGTCGTGCAACACGGTCGAGAGGTGGCCATTTTCGGCTTGGGAAACATGTTCGAAGTGGCGGAGGAAGCGGCGCGCAAGCTGGAAGAAAAAGGCGTCTCGGTCGCTCTCATCAACCCGCGCTGGATCAAACCGCTCGATCTCGGCACGATCGAGTTTTTTGCGCGCGGCGTGGATGTCGTCTGCACGATTGAGGACCATGTTTTGCACAATGGTTTTGGTTGCGCCGTGATGGAGCATCTGCATTCGCAGATGATCAATACGCCGGTGGTCCGGATCGGCTGGCCCGACCAGTTCGTCGAACATGGCACCATTCCGATCCTGCGGAAAAAGCACGGCATTACGGCCGAGGCGCTCGTGGAAAAAGTCCTGCCGCTTCTAAAGACGAAGGGCGCAAAAGCCGCCCAGCCGAGCGCTGCGTAGCTCAGGTCCGACGGCCATGGCGTTTCGTGCGAAGCGATCGGGCGCAATTCTCGCGTTCGTTCTCCTGCTGTTTTTCGCCTCAGGATTTTCCGCCCTGCTCTACCAGACAATCTGGCAGCGCACGCTTGGTTTCTTTTCCGGCGTTGACGTCTATTCGGTGACCATCACGGTCGCCGCCTTCATGGCGGGACTGGGCTGTGGAAGTCTCGCGGGCGGGCATCTGGCGGACCGCTTGTCACCCAGGAATCGCTTGCTGGCCTTCGGCCTGGCTGAAGCGATCATCACCCTCTTCGCTCTCTGCAGTAAATGGCTCTATTACGATCTGCTGTATCTGCGATGGAGCGCGCTGGCAGGCTCTCCCGTCCTCCTGCCGGTGATTCTTTTCGCCAGCCTGCTGATTCCGACATTTTGCATGGGCGTAACGCTGCCGATCCTGGCAAAGACATTCACCGCGAAAATCGAGACTGCCTCTACGGTCGTCGGCTACCTCTATGGCGTGAACACGCTTGGGGCTGCGGTTGGCGCCCTTGCCACACCCTGGATACTGCTTCGCCACCTGGCATTTCCGAATGTCCTTCAGATCGGCGCCGCCTTGAACGCGGCCTGCGCACTCGGCGCGGTGCTCGTTTGGTGGTGGAGTGATCGCGCACCGGCTCCCATTCCAGTCGTCCAACCGCCGGTGACGCCACCTGTGGAGGCGAGCCGCTTCCCCGCTCGGGTTTGGATGGCCGTCTATGCTCTGTCGGGGTTCATTGCGCTTTCGCTGGAGATCGTCTGGTTCCGGCTCCTCGGTGTTCTTCAGAAATCAACTTCCTTTACCTTCCCTTCTCTCCTGGCTGTTTATCTGGGCGGCCTGGCTCTTGGCGTAATGATCGGTGTACCCCTCGCAAAGCGCATCCGCCGTCCTGCGGTCATTTTTCTCGCGCTCCAAAGCGGCATCACGCTCTACGCAGCCATTGCCTTCACACTGCTGCTTCGCCAGGTAGATCACCAGCCGTTCCTTGGGCCGCTCTGGGCTTACCTCGGCGGGTACGAGCCTGTTAACGCCGCGGATTTATTGAGCGCCATCCCCACCTGGTTTTCCGGGGCGGAGGCGGCGCCGGCTTTGTTGGAGAGTGCACGCTTCGTCCTGCTCCTTTACTTTATCCTGCCGCTAGCCCTCATCGCTCCATCTACTTTTCTGATGGGCTTGAGCTTCCCGGTGTTGCAAAAACTTGTGCAAGACAATCCGGCGCTTCTTGGCCGTCGCGTCGGCTGGCTCCAGACCCTGAACATTGCCGGTTCCATGGCCGGCGCTCTTCTCGTGGGCTGGTGGTTGCTTGGCTGGCTCGGCAGTTCGGGAACCCTGAAGTTGCTCGTGCTTCTTGGCGGTATTTTTCTCTGTCTTGCCGTCTGGCACGTCGGGCGACGAACATGGGTTCGTTTCGTTAGTTTCGCTGTTTCGATCATGCTTGTGGGGTGGGTCGCCGCAGCGGTCCCTACCTCGCAAAAGCTCTGGGCCAAGCTGCATGGGGCGACGCCCCGCGCGATCATCGCCCGTGAGAGCGCGTCGGGACTGGCGATTCTCAAAGGCAATCCACACCGCTTCGAGGAAGACGTAGTATGGGTCTTCAGCAATGGCATAGGACAAAGCTGGCTGCCCTACGGCGGGGTCCATACCCAGCTTGGAATGTTCGCCATTCTCCTGCATCCGAAGCCGGAGGAGGTCGCGGTCATTGGACTCGGCTCGGGCGACACGGTGTATGCCCTCGGTGGCAGTCCACACACGCGACGACTGACCTGCATTGAAATCGTCGCCCCGGCCCATGATACCCTCAAGGAATTGGCCGCCCGCGTCCCGTATCCAGCTCTTCAGGCGCTGCTCGACGATTCCCGCATCCAATGGTTGTTCACCGATGGCCGCGCTTACATCCTGCACAGCGGCAAACAATTTGATGTAATCGAAGCGGACGCCCTGCGACCCAATAGCGCCTTTTCCGGCAATCTTTATTCGTGGGAATATTTCCAAATGCTCAAAGCTCATCTCAAACCGGGCGGCCTGGCGGTGACCTGGGTCCCGACCGATCGCGTGCTTGCGTCGTTCCTGGGGATTTTTCCGTACGCGATCCTGGTGGACGGGATCGTGATTGGGAGCGCGCAGCCGATTGGGGTAGAGCCGGCTGAAATCCTGGCCCGCCTGACCGATCCATTCACCAGCGCACATTATCGGCGCATTGGAGGAGACCGGCGGCCGCTCGTGGAAAATCTGCTTGCCGGAAGATTCACTAGTTATTCGCCCGAAACGGAGCGGCCCGGGAAGCGCGATCTGAATTCCGACCTCTTCCCGAAAGACGAATATATGGTCCCGCCACACCCGTGAGCACAATTGAAGCACGCGGTCTGACGAAAATCTATCGGACCTATCGCAAGGAAAGCGGTCTGCGCGGTTCCATCAAAGGACTTGTCAGGCGAAAATATGACGAAACTCGCGCGGCCGATGAGGTTTCTTTTCAGATCGAGGAAGGCGAGCTGGTCGGCTTCCTGGGTCCCAACGGCGCGGGCAAAACCACGGTTCTCAAGATCCTTTCCGGTCTCTTGAATCCCAGCTCCGGCGACGCGCGCGTCCTCGGCTTCGTTCCCTGGGAAAGACGTAACGAGATGAAGCGTCAGTTCAGTCTGGTCATGGGACAGAAGAACGCGCTTTGGTGGGATCTTCCGGCGCAGGAATCGCTCGAACTCAATCGGGCGATTTACGGGATCGAGCGCGGCCGGTTCAAAAAGATCGTCGGCGGATTAAGCGAACTCCTGGACGTGCAGGACAAGATGAATGTGATGGTGCGCGAGCTTTCGTTGGGTGAGCGAATGAAGATGGAATTGATCTCGGCGCTGATCCATGAGCCGCGGGTTCTGTTCCTGGATGAGCCGACCATCGGCCTCGATGTGGTGAGCCAGAAGCGGGTGCGGGAGTTTCTTCGCCTCTACAACTCCGAGCACCGGATCGTGACGATGCTGACCAGCCATTACATGCAGGACATCCAGGAGCTGTGCGACCGCGTCATCATTATCGATCACGGCAAAATCTTTTTCGATGGACCGCTCAATTCCATCATCGACCGGTTTTCCGGATACAAGATTATCACCCTGACTTTTCAGGACGCCGGCCAGCGGGACTTCTCGTTGCTTGGTGAAGTGATCGCGCAGACGCCGGTCTCCGTCCAGCTACGCGTGCCGCGCGCGAAAGTCACTGAAACGTCTCGCCGGCTGCTCGAGAGTTGCGCCGTGACCGATATCAACGTGCAGGAGCTGCCCGTCGAAGAGGTCATTCGTCAGCTTTTCGGCGAGCGAGACACCTCGCGGAACGCCGCGGAGGCCACTGCTTCGGCCAACGCGAAAACGTAGGCGTCAGCGCTGATAAATCGCCATTTTTAACTCCGAGACGTAGGCCGGATTCACTTCAAAGGCCGTCACCGGCATTTCAGCGATTTGCACCTCTTCGCAGAACGGGATGCTCTCGACGTACCCGGCCGACATCAGGCTGTTGAGCGTGTCGGTCACGTCCCCCACGTCCATGTGGGTGCAATCCTGAATCTCAGCGCCCATCATCGCTTCCGTGAAGCCGATGGACCGCACAACTGTCGCTTCGCGACCGCTGAGTTTGATGTGACGCATATCTCTTTTCCTGAGCAGCTTCCATACCGGTATTTCGGGGCCATTTATCGCTCGAATCCGAAGCTGGGAAGGACACTTTTCGTCATGCCGGTGGGAAGATCAGGGAAACGCGGCTCCCATCCCAGAGCGCGTAACTTTTTATTGGATACGCGCTTGTTGCTCTCTCCGCGCTTCCTGGCCGCGGCGGCTCTTCCCGCCGCCAACGCCCCCGGCAAATGCGCGCTCAACCACCGGTAAGCTTCGCTCGTTAGAATCGGTTGATCGTCCACCACATTATAGATCTGCCCCCTGAGATCGGCTCCGCGCTCAGCCAAAAGAAACAGCGCTGACACGATGTCATCCCGGTGGGCCTGGTTGATAAAGCGGTCCCTCTCCGGGTCGAGGACGGCTTCGCCCGCGAGAAATGTTCGCACAAGAAAAGAACGGCCCGGTCCATAAATCCCGGCAAGACGCGCCACAATTCCGCGGCGCGCCAGAACAAAGTCTTCGGTCTCGCGCAGAACGCGCCCTTTCTCATGAGCCGGATTCGCCGGGCTGGTCTCGTCCACGAGAACGCCATGCTGTTGGGCGTAGACGCTCGTGCTGCCGGCAAAAATCAACCTCGCGTGCGGAAAAGCGCCCAGGAGCGTCCGCGCGCCTTCCAGGTAAATTCGACGATATTTTTCTGCGCCGCCCCCGCCGGAACTCGCGCATTGCACGATAACGTCGAACTCCTGGCCAGAGGCCGATACCTCGGAAGCATGGGTGATGTCCACGGCCCGGACCGGGTACGGTTTAGCGGCAAGTTGCCCGGCCGATTCAACCGACGCCGTCCATCCCTCGACCTTCCATCCGCGCTCATGAAAAAGATCCGCGGCCGCCTGGCCGACGTACCCGCAACCGGCGATCAAAATTCGCGGCATGACCCCGCTAATTCGACGCGGACGCGATCTCGATTTCGTCGAACGGATTCGTCTGCGTGACCAGAACCTGTTTGAGGCGAATCAACTCCAGCAGCGCGAGAAAAGTCACAACGATTTCGACTCGGGACGCCATCGCGGCGAACAGCTCCGAAAATTTTAGCGGCAGGCCATCCGCGACGCGCCGTAAAATTGAATCGATTTTGTCGGAGACGGTGAAATGCTCTCCGAAAATTTCGCGCAAATCTTCCCGAGCTTCGAGTCGCTTAATCACGGTCTGGAAAGCGTTGATCAATTGGAAAATGCCAACCTCCCCAAGCGGAAGAGGTGCGGTGGCGATTGCCTCCAAACCCGTCCCGCTGCGCGCAAAGGTCCGTTCCTGTTCCAGCGCGCGGGTGTGCAAGAGCGACGCCGCTTCCTTGAACTTCTTGTATTCGATCAGCTGCCGGATCAAGTCCCAGCGCGGATCATCCTCCCCCGCATCTTCGTCCGGCGGCTGCTGATCAACGGGCAAAAGGCTGCGGCTCTTCAAGTAAATCAGGTTCGCCGCCATGACGATAAACTCGCCGGCAATGTCGATGTTCAACTCCTTAAAAGCCTGGAGATATTCGAGGTACTGGCTGGTAATCCGCTCGAGGGAAATTTCGTAGATGTCGATCTCGTCCTGCTTGATCAGGTAAAGCAGCAAATCGAGCGGGCCTTCGAAAATCTCGAGCTTGACCTTGTAATCAGTTTCCATGCGGCGCCGCGGATTTTAAGGACGCGAAGTTCGAAAGTAAACTGCGACGTCCCGGCGGGCGCCCGCTCAGCGGTCCATGGCCTTTCGATGGACCCAGACGCTGTTCACGATACCGAGGCCGAACATGATCATGAGCACGAAGGAGCCGCTGTAACTGATCAGCGGCAACGGAACACCGGTGATGGGCAGCATCGAAATGGTCATCCCGACGTTCTGAAAAACGTGAGTGAAAATAAGCGCCGTAATCCCAATCACGAGCAGGAGGCCAAACTGATCCCCGGCGAAGTACGCCACGAAGAGACAGGTCAGGAGCAGCAAGGCAAAGGCGCCGATGAGAAATATTCCACCGACGAACCCCCACTGCTCGCCGATCGCGGAAAAGATGTAGTCATTATGAACCGCGGTGGCAGGAAGGAAGCCGAGTTCGATTTGAGTGTTGGGCGCCTTGAAGCCCTTCCCCGACCACCCCCCGGAACCGATGGCAATAAGGGATTGATTGATCGCCCAGGACGCGCCTCGCGGATCGATCTCCGGATTAACAAAAGCCGTCAACCGCTCCTGTTGATACGTCTTTAACCCCAAATTCGCGGCCAGAGGCAGCACGATTGCAATGATGAGCAGGATGCAGGTCAAATACCGAATCGGTATGCCGCCGACGAAAAGCAATGCCAGCAAAACCGGTCCCCAAATAATAGTCTCTCCCAAGTCCGGTTGCATCAGAATGAGAAGACACGGCGCCCCCACGATCACGCCGGAAAGCAGCAGACGGAGCATGGGGTGCATCTCGCGGTACTGGCTCAAAAGCAAAGCGAGCACCATGATTCCTGCGACGACGGCAAGCTGAGCAGGCTGAAAATTAACCGGCCCGAGATGAAGCCAGCTGCGCGAACCGTAAACTTTCGTGCCGATGAACCTGGTCAAGACCAGAAAAGCTATTCCCGCCAGATACATCGGGAGCGCGCCCCAGCGGATCCAGCGATAATCGATCAGGCTTGTGACCATGAAGGTAATAAAACCGATCGCGACCCAATTGGCTTGCTTGCGCCAGAACTCTCCGGCGATCGAGTCGTCCCGCATGTAGGTAGCGCTATAGATCGCTACGACCCCGAAGATCGCCAGGGCAAGCATGTTCGCCAGCAGGAGCCAATTCAGCCCAAGCAATTTTCTCAGGAACGGTGTCATGTTGGATTCATTCTACTCGCCGCGGCGGAGTATAATCGCACTCTGGATTCTCGCCAAATAAGCTCGTTCCCAATCTGCGGCCCGCGCGTTTTCTCGACGCGCTGGTTTGGTCGAGTCCCTCTGTGGGCTCAGGGTACGCGAGTACGCTGTTCCTCCTCCCAATCGTCGACTGGGCGCGAGTTATCATGTTGGTCCGCAACATCTTAAGATTCACGACAAAAAGCTCATCCCCTTAGAAATTGCAACGGCGCGACATTTCGCAATATTGCGAGGGATAATTGTAACATATTCATAACCAAGTACTTATGTTAACAGAGCAAATATTCTGTGCCTTCACTTGTGAACCCGAATGAAGCCCACTAAAATGCGTTCACGTCGGGCGTTATTTCATCCAGGGATCGCATCATGGCAAAGAAAACCAAACGAAAGATAGCGCACCCGAAATTGCCGATGCAGCGGCAGCTCAATCTGCAGCACGAAGGAAAATATTTCGATCTTCGCGCGGTCTTCGACCGATTGAACGAGCGCTATTTCAAAGGGCGCTTGCGTGGATACAAGGTGATGTGGGGCCGCCGGCAGAAGCGGCGTCCGAAAGAATATTTCATCTTCGGGACGATTCAGGAGGAAGATCGCGTCATCCGGATCAATCCGCTTTTGGATCAGCCTTTTGTTCCGCTTTGGTTTCTCCAGTACGTGCTTTATCACGAA
This sequence comes from Chthoniobacterales bacterium, assembly GCA_035941955.1. Classification (GTDB taxonomy): domain Bacteria; phylum Verrucomicrobiota; class Verrucomicrobiia; order Chthoniobacterales; family UBA10450; genus AV80. The sequence continues at coordinate 16,169 of DASZDO010000100.1, read as the reverse complement.
ATGTTGCACTCGGTGGTGCCGGACGAGGTGGGGGCCGATGGCCGGCGCCGGGTCCACACCGAAAAATTCTACCAGCGCGAGCGCGAGTTCCCGGGTTACCGGCGGGCGCGGCGTTGGGAAGAAGAGAATCTCGCGCGGTTCCTGCGCTAGCGCCGCTCGGTCAGGGCGGATTGCCCCGCCTGCTCGTCAGACAGCGAGGGTGTCGTTGCTACGTTCTTTTTGATGAGGTACCAGAGGGTTGTCGCGAGCAGGAGGGAGATCAACTTCGCGCGCCAATTGTTCAGGATCAGTTTCTTCATCTTCATAAGAGCCTTGGAGGAGAATCTCGCCGATTCGCTTGCGAAAGGTCTCCGGAGTGAAATTCCGCTCGATCCGGCGGCGATGGCAGATTGAAATCCCGCCCGTTTCTTCCGAAACGACCACCGCGATCGCATCGGATTCTTCGGTGATTCCCAAGCCCGCTCGGTGCCGCAGGCCAAGGCTCCGATCGAGCGTTTCCCGCTGGCTGACGGGAAAAATGCAGGCGGCGGCCGCGATGCGCCCATTGCGCACGATCACTCCGCCATCATGCAGGGCGGCTTTCGGGTGAAAAATCGTCAGAAGAAGCTCGACCGAAAAAATGGAATCGATGATCACGCCGGTCTCTTCGTAAACGCGAATCGAGGTGTCCCGCTCAATCGCGATCAGCGCTCCGAACTGCTTGTTCGCCAGTTGGGTGACAGCTTCGGCGAGATCGTGAACGGTCTCGCGCTTCTCACTCGTCAGGGAAAAAATCGGGTGCCCGCCGAGCTCGGCGAGCCCCCGGCGCAGCTCGGGCTGAAAAATTACGACAAGGGCGACCGCCAGGAAGACGGAAAAGCTCCGGATGATCCAGCCGATGACAACCAGATTCAGTAACTGCGAGATCAGCGTCAGGGTCAAAAAAACGATCGCCAACCCGGTCAGGACTTTGGCGCCGCGGGTCCCGCGAAAATAGAGGTAGCCATAATAAATCCCGACGCTCAGCAGGATGATCTCGATGAGACTTCTCCATTTTCCGATCCAGAGCTGGATGATTTGCTGAGTCATGGGGCAGCTTCGAGAAGTTTTTCCGTTACCCGCAAAGCCGCGGCGTTTTCCTTGACGTCGTGCACCCGCAGGACGTTCGCACCGCGCTCGCGCAGCAGCGCCGTGAAAGCAATAGTCGGCGCGAGGCGATCGCTCATCTCGGCCGAGTCAATCATCTGGCCGAGGGAAGATTTGCGCGAGACCCCGACCACCATCGGCCGATCATGGACCCGGAGACGCGGGAGGTGGGCGAGCAACGCGATATTGTGCTCAACGGTTTTGCCGAATCCAATTCCCGGATCAAAGGCGATGGCCATGCAATCAATGCCGCAATCTAGGGCGCTGACATATTGTTGTCTAAAAAAATCAGCCACTTCCGCGACCACGTCGGCGTAGTGCGGGTCCGTTTGCATTGTTTGCGGCGTACCCTGCATGTGCATGAAGATAATGGCGGCCTTCTTTTCGGCCGCGAGTTTCATCATCTGCGGATCGCCGCGGCCGCCAGTCACATCGTTGATGATCGATGCTCCCGCTTCCAGCGCCGCACGCGCGACGACGGCCTTGGTCGTGTCGATGGAAATAAACGCCGGAATCCTCTCGCGCAGTTTCGCGATCACCGGCAACACGCGGCCCAGCTCTTCTTCCGCTGAAACCGGTTGGGCGCCGGGGCGAGTCGACTCGCCTCCCACGTCGATGATTTGCGCACCTTCCGCGGCCATTCGCACGCCCTGCTCGATGGCCTTCTCTGTGGTGAAAAACTGACCGCCGTCAGAAAAAGAATCCGGGGTGACGTTTAGCACTCCCATGATGATGGAATGCTGCGAAAGATCGACCGTGCGGCCGGCCATTTTCCAGAGCATCTCAGTCATTCAGGTGAGACTACCATGGAGCCGCATTTATTCGATGCACGCAGGGAAGTCCGGGCGGAAACCAATTAGCGTGCTAAGGTAGGAGCGGTTCACCTGAACCGCCACGGCGATTGCGTCAATCGCCCTGCCATTTCGGCGGCGGTTTCGCTCCATTATTTTGAAATCAGACAATCAACCGCTTCGCGAACAAATCCTTCGGTTACTGAGCGCGCCCAAATACCGGCCGCTCGACCAGGCTGAGCTGGGAAGAGCCCTCGGCCGGAAGAGCGGCGTTCGCATGGGATTGAACGAGGTGCTGCGCCAGCTCGAGCAAGCCGGAGAAATCGCCCGTATCCGCAAGAACCGCTACGTCCTGCCATCGGAGGCGGATCTCGTGACGGGCACGTTGCACGTGCATCAGGCGGGCTATGCCTTTCTTTCGACCGGGAAGCCGGGAGAGCAGGATCTTTTCATCGCCGCTGAGAATACCGGCACCGCGATGCACGGCGACAAAGTGGTGGCCCGGATCACCCGCGATGAACGTTACTCCCGCGCGAAAACCGGCCAGGGGCGCCCCGAGGGCAGGGTGATCCGCATCCTGGAACGCGCGCACGATTCGATCGTCGGAACTTTGCAGCAATCGAAAAACTTTTTCTACGTCGTGCCGGATGATCCGCGCATTGTCCACAACGTTTACGTCCAGGTTCCACCACAACCGCCGCTCCCGAAAAAACCGGAGCGCGGCGATAAAGTCGTCGTCCGCCTCGAAACGTGGGAGTCGCGCCATGTCAATCCCGAGGGCCAAATCATCGAAGTCCTCGGGCCCAGCTCCGCGCCCGGCGTGGACATGCTGTCCATCATCCGGAAGTACCACCTTCCGACGGAATTTCCCGGAAACGTCCTCGAGGAAGCGGAACGAATTCCGGAAACAGTCGGCGAGGAAATGTTCGAGGGACGCGAGGATCTGCGCGACCAATTCATCGTCACGATCGACCCGGACGATGCGCGCGATTTCGATGACGCGATCAACGTCGAACGGCTTCCGGGCGGCGGCTGGAGCCTCGGTGTCCATATCGCGGATGTCGCCGCCTATGTGAAACCGGGCGGGGCCCTGGACCGTGAAGCCTACAAACGCGGCAACAGCGTTTATCTCCCCGATCGCGTCATTCCCATGCTGCCGGAGCGGTTGAGCAATGGCGTTTGCAGCCTGAAGCCGGAAGTGAATCGCCTGACCCATTCGGCTTTCATTCAGTTCACAAAAGACGGCCGCACGAAGAGCGTCCGCTTCGCCCGAACGGTCATCCGCAGCGCGCGCCGCCTGACTTATCGCGAGGCTTACGCGATTCTGCGCGCCGCACCTAACGACCAGTTGAGCGAGCGGCTGCATGTCGCCTGGGAACTGGCCTCCCTCCTGCGCAAGAAACGCTTCGAACAAGGATCCCTCGACCTCGATTTTCCAGAGGTGAAAGTGCGGCTGGACGAGCAAGGCAAGCCGATCCTCCTCGAACGCATCGAAAACGATGAATCGCACCAACTGGTCGAAGAATTCATGCTCGCAGCGAACGAAGCCGTGGCGCGTGAGCTCAAGAACCGGTCCATCCCCACCGTCTACCGCGTCCACGAAAATCCTGAGCCGGAGAAGCTGGCGGAATATCGCGAGCTTGTGCTCAGCTACGGTTACAAGGCCGGCGACCTGACAAATCGTTCGGAGCTTCAGCGCTTGCTCGCTTCGCTCGCGGGCAAACCGGAAGAACAGGCGCTCAAGATCGGACTTCTAAAAAGCCTGAAACGCGCGCGGTATGCGCCCCAGCCCCTCGGCCACTACGGTCTCGCCAGGACCAATTACACTCACTTCACCAGCCCAATCCGGCGCTACGCCGATTTGGTTGTCCATCGATCCCTGGCGGAGCGCGACCAGGCCCGCCGTGCCCGCGCGGACATGGGCCAGATTGCCGCCGCCGCGGAACATATCTCGATCACGGAACGCGTGGCCGCCGAGGCCGAGATGGACTCCGTGAAAATGAAAAAGCTCGAGTTCTTTCAGCGCCAGCTCGACGCGCGCGATCCGCAAGTCTTTCGAGCGACGGTCATCGATGTCCGGAATTATGGACTCCTGCTCGAATTGCCGGACGTGCTCCTGACCGGCCTCGTCCACGTTTCTTCGCTCACGGACGACTTCTATGTTTTCCACCCGACCCAACGGCGATTCATTGGCCGGCAATCCCGCCGGAAATTCTCCGTGGGCGATCAACTGCGCGTTTTCGTGGCGCGGGTCGACCTCTTCAAACGCCAGGTGGACTTCGCCATCGCGAATGGAGCGGCGCCAAAACAAGAGCGCGGGCGGAGTAACAATCGGCCCTCTCGGGCGCGCCGTCATTAGAAGCCGCTCCCGCCAAAGAGCTTGCGGCGCAAAGCCGCGCAGAATTTGCTTCCAATTCTTGTGATGACCTCTGTAAACTCAGGTGGGTTTTCAAATGGACAGCATTCTCGAAGCAAAAGAAGTTCAGATCGAACGGAAGCGGTTTCATTTCGAATTCCGCGAGAACGAGCGCGGGAAATTCCTGCGCATTACCGAAGAGGCTCACGGCCGCCGCAATACGATCATCGTGCCCGGCACGGGATTGAATGATTTCACCGCGGCCATTGGCGACGTTCTCGGGACTGGCAGCTAGGCCCCACGATTTGATTCGACGCCTCGGGCGACGCGCTCGTTGACACCCTTGGGACGACACCTAGCTTTGCGTCCGTTCGGCTCTGCCGCTCCTCTTCTCAATCTCCATGGCCAATAAAAAGGAAGCTTCCACTCGCGCGTCAGCCCCACGGGCGAAATCCAGGACGACCCGCGGGAAAGCGAAGACGCGCCGGTTTGTCTATTATTTCGGCGACGGACGGGCGGACGGGAACGGAGGCATGAAGCCGCTTCTCGGCGGGAAGGGCGCCAACCTCGCGGAGATGACCCGCATCGGCCTTCCGGTTCCGCCGGGCTTCACGATCACAACTGAGGTCTGCACGTATTATTACGAGCATAACCGCACCTATCCCGCGTCGCTCCAGATGGAGATAAAAAAGAGCGTGGCGAACATGGAACGGATCATGGGCACCCGGTTTGGCGACACGGAGACGATGCCCTTGCTCGTGGCGGTCCGCTCCGGCGCGCGCGATTCCATGCCAGGCATGATGGACACGATTCTAAACCTCGGCCTGAACGACGAGACGGTGAAGGCTCTCGTCCAGGCGACGAAGAACGAGCGTTTCGCGTGGGATTGCTACCGCCGTTTCATGCAGATGTATGGCGATGTGGTGATGGGCGTGCAAAAGCGCGAAGGCGAGGATCACGATCCCTTTGAATCTGTCATCGAACATTACAAAGACGAAAAATACGGCCAGCACGATATCGACGATTCGAAGCTCGACGCGTCGGACTACCAGGAGCTGGTCGCCCGCTTTAAGAAGCTGGTGAAAGAACGGACCGGCCGGGCCTTTCCGAACGATCCCTGGGATCAGCTCAAAGGCGCCGCCGGCGCCGTTTTCGGATCCTGGATGAACGATCGCGCAATCGTCTATCGCCGGAAATACAACATCCCGCAGGACTGGGGCACGGCCGTCAACGTGCAGGCAATGGTTTACGGAAATACCGGCAAGAATTCGGGCTCGGGCGTGGCGTTCACCCGCAACCCGGCGAACGGCGCCAACGAGTTCTATGGGGAATTTCTCATTGACGCCCAAGGCGAAGATGTCGTCGCGGGCGTGCGCACGCCGCAACCCGTCATCGAGTTAAGAGACCTGATGCCGAAGTGCTACGCGGAATTGCTCAAAGTCCGCGCCACGCTCGAGAAACATTTCAAGGACGTGCAGGACATCGAGTTCACCATCCAGGACGGCAAACTTTTCATGCTGCAAACGCGCAACGGCAAACGGACCGCGGCGGCCGCCCTCAAGTTCTCCATGGATATGTTTCAGGAGAAGCTCATCGACTGGAAGACGGCGGTAATGAGAAATCCGGCAGATCAACTGGACCAGCTTCTCGCCCCCATCTTTGACGTCGCGGAAGTGAAGAAAGCGAAGGCGATCGCGAGCGGCCTGCCCGCTGGTCCCGGCGCTGCGTGCGGCAAGATTTATTTGAATGCGGACCGGGCCGCCTCTGCGGCGGAAAAGGGCGAAAAGGTCCTGCTCGTCCGCAACGAGACGAGTCCGGAAGATTTGCGCGGCATGATCGCCGCGGAAGGCATTCTCACGGCGAAAGGCGGCGTCTCGTCGCACGCCGCGCTCGTCGCACGGCAGATGGGCAAAGTCTGCATCTGCGGCGCCTCGGCACTGCAAATCGATTACAGGACGAAGACAGTTTCCGTGGACGGCCAGACATTCAAGGAAGGCGACTTTCTTTCGATCGACGGGACGGCCGGCACCATTTACGCCGGCCAGCTCGCCACCGTCCCAAGCGAAATCATCACGGGCACGTTGCACGGAGATCAAAAGGCACAGAAAACGGAGAAGTTTAGGTCGTTTAATCAGCTGATGAAGTGGTGCTCGCAGGCCGCCCGCCTCGATGTCCGCTGCAACGCGGACAACCCCGAGCAAACCGAGAACGCTCTCGCCTTTGGCGCCGTCGGCATCGGTCTTACCCGGACCGAGCACATGTTCTTCGAAGGCGATCGTATCGACGCCATGCGCGAGATGATTTTAGCCGACAATGTAGAGGACCGGAAAAAGGCGCTCGCAAAATTAATCCCGTACCAGCGCGCCGACTTTGCCGGCATCTTCAAGGCCCTGCGAGGCTATCCCGCCACCATTCGTTTCCTCGACCCGCCCCTGCACGAGTTTCTCCCCCACACGAAGGAGCAGCAGCTCGATCTCGCCAACAAGCTCGGCATCAAAGTGGAATTCATCCAGCACCGTGTCGCGCAGCTGCACGAGTTCAACCCGATGCTCGGCCACCGCGGCTGCCGTCTCGGCATTGCCTACCCGGAGATCACCGAGATGCAGGCCCGGGCCGTCTTCGAAGCGGCCGCCGATGTCGTGAAGAAGAAGATCACGGTAAAGCCGGAAATCATGATCCCGCTCGTTGGGTTCAAGAAGGAGTTCGATCTCCAGGCCGAAATCGTCCATCGCGTCGCGAAGGAAGTGATGTCCCAGAAGAAAGTGAAGTTCGATTATCTGGTCGGCACCATGATCGAAGTGCCGCGCGGCGCGCTCACGGCGGACGAAGTCGCAAAAAGCGCCGAGTTCTTCAGCTTCGGCACGAACGACCTCACGCAAATGGCGCTGGGCATCAGCCGCGATGACATGGGCAACTTCCTCATGCCCTATGTGGAGAACGATATCTTCAAGAAGAACCCCTTCGCCACGCTGGACCAGACCGGCGTAGGCCAACTCATGCAGATCGCAGTCGAGAAGGGCCGCCGCAGCCGTGCGAACATCAAGCTAGGCATCTGCGGCGAACATGGCGGCGACCCGGAAAGCGTGAAGTTTTGCCATCGCCTCGGGTTGCACTACGTGAGTTGCAGTCCCTTCCGTGTCCCGATCGCCCGCCTCGCCGCCGCACAAGCGGCCCTGGCCGAAAAGTAGCGCGCGCGTTCCCCCGCGAAAACGTCAAGGGTGACAAGGAAGAAGACTAATCAATTCAGGGCGTAAACTTCCACCACCGCGATGCCGGCGGTTCCATCCACACCGCGCACGATCGCCGTATAAGGGGCGCCGTTGGCCGGCAACGTCCGGACAATTGCCGACTCCAGATTGTTGCTCGGTGGAATCGTGGTCGCGATGATTTCCGCTTCCTGATCGGTGCGCCAGTTATCATTCGACTGGAGCAAACCGCCATTCCCATCGCGCAACTCCAGGATAGGGTCCTCGAGTTTGCCGGGCACCGGCAAGGAAGGGCCCATCGCTCGAATAAGCACCCGCTGCGGCGCCTGGCCGAGGACGATCGTGCCTGCGATCAAAACATTGTCATTGGTTTGCACCAATCCGCGCGTCGAGATGTTCGCCAGCTTCGAAACAGCCGTTTGGTCCAGATCGTAGACTTCTACGACTCCGATGCCGGTGCCGTCATTAGCCCCGCGAACGATTGCCGTGTAAGCCGCGTTGTTTGCCGGCAGCGTCGCCACGATGGCCGATTCCAAATCGTGGCCCGGCGGTATCGTGGTCGCGATGATCTCAGATTCCTGATCTTCTCTCCAGTTGTCGTTGGCCGCAATCAGACCGCCGGAGGAGTCGCGTAGCTCGAGGATCGGATCGGCAAGCGTTCCCACAAGAGGCAGCGATGGGCCAATGGCGCGCACGATAATCCTCTTGGGTTGCGTCCCGGTGACAATAAAGCCGCCAATCAGAACATTGTCGCCCGTTTCCACCCGAAGACGGGTGGAGATGTTTCCAAGCGAGCCAGGTGTGGGCGTCGGGGTGGGCGTTGGCGTAGCTGGAGGGGTCGGCGTCGGCGTTGGGGTAGGCGTTGGCGTAGCTGGAGGGGTTGGTGTCGGTGTCGGGGTGGGCGTCGGCGTAGCTGGAGGGGGTGGTGTCGGTGTTGGGGTTGGTGTGGCTGGAGGTGTCGGCGTCGGCGTAGGTGTTGCCAAGGACGACTCATAGGTAAAGCCGGCCACGACATGCCGTGCCGAACTAAACACGCGGGCCTGGCCGTTGCCCAAATCGGTCGCGACAAAGCGCCCAAAACCGGTGCCAACCAGCGGGCTTTGCCATTCCACGCTGTCATAGGAGGGCGGAACTCGCAGAGTGATCGTGCCGGCCGTCCCGGTCCAGAGACCGCCGTTAGAGAGAACGTTGATGCCCGCGAGAGTTGCGGTGCCGAGCTGGCGGCTAAAGCTCTCGGTGTAGCTGTTGTTGGAAAACTGCAAAAAGTGACCAATGCCCGCGCTATCTCCTCTGATTAAGCCGCGCGGGTTGACGCGATTGCTGATGAGGTTGCCGCCAGTCTGCTGCACCAGGCTGACCAAAGTGCGAGTAGGGCCATCGAAAGTGTAAAGGTCGCCATTGGCCACAAGCACGGCGATTTCCTTGCTGCCATTTCCATCGAGATCATCCACCACCAACCCAACGACCTGGGAGGAGCCCATATTGACAGAACGCCAGGGATTCACGCCGGAGGGATAATCGTAAATGTAAACATACCCATAAGTCGCCGCGATGACTTCAGAAGTACCGTCCCCGTCCACATCCGTCACCTCGACGGCGGTAAGGGAATCGAAGAAGTCGGGGGTGTTGCTCCATTTCAAAGTAAAAGTGTTAGAAGGGTTGAAGCCGTAGATCTTAACGGAAGAAGCCGTCGTCACTACGATCTCCATCCGTCCATCCCCTTCCAAGTCCCGCAACTTGAAATCACCTATCCCGGAGAAACCTGGAGCAGCCGACATGGCCCGGAGAGACATGGTAGCGGAATCGAACACCAGGATGCGCCCGCCCTCATAACCGGAGTCCGACTGATAGGAGCAGACGACCAGCTCCGGTGACCCGTTGCCGTCCAGGTTCCCGATTAGCGGCCCGAGAAAGGGGCCTACCAGATCGACACTTTCCCACTTGATCGCGTGATTGCCGGTCGTGCTCGCCACGTAGAGATAATCCGGGCCGGTAGAGGACCAGCCGGCGCCCCAGAGGAGATCGACTACGCTGTCATTGTCGACATCGCCTACACCGATATTGGTGACGCCGTGCTCCGGATTGTTCGTTTCCCATTTGAGGGCCTGCGTGATGAGGTCGTGCACGTGGATTGTCCCCCATTGGGCGTCGCCGATGAGCAACTCCGGCGTGCTGTCATTGTCCACATCGGCCACTTCAATCGCACCGACGTTGAACACCTCGATAGACCAGCGCGGCAGTTGCGTGGCCACATCGTAGGCGTAAACGAAACCCCACGCCTGGGACGCGATCAATTGCTGATAGCTCGCGCCCGGCAGCGGTGCCAGCTTCAGGTAAGATCCGAACCCGCCGCTGCGCGTCCACTGACTCATGTGCGTGGCCGCATCCACCACGATCCCGTTGGTCGCGGCGATCTCGAGCGCGGGGTCATTGTCCATTTGCCCGGCGACGACATCGTATCCGCCCGCCCCAGCGAGTTGCCAAAGGAGGCTGCCAGCGCTGTTGAAGACGCGGAGGTCGTTTGAGGTCGTGACAATCAGCTCCGCGTAACCGTCGCTATTAAGATCGGTCAGGCTGAGTCCTTCCAACCCACTAACGCCCGTGTTGATAGAGCCAAGTTCCGCCTTGGTCAGGAGGTTGTAGAAGTAGATGCGCCCGCTGGCCAGCATCACGACCAGTTCCTGCTCCGCGTCGCCAAGAACATTTCCCACGGCGATGCGCCTGACGCTTCCCGAATAGAGTGAACTCACAAAGAGCTGCTCGTAAGTTGCGGTCGCCGGATTGTACCGGAGGACCTGCCAGAAGTCATCCCAGCCAAAATTACTCCCCGAGTTGCCGCCGATGATAATTTCCCGCGCGCCGCCACCGGCTGGCGCCGGGCCAATGATGATGTTGCTCGCGCCGATCCCGGAGCCAAAGATCGAGTATTGCCAAAACGGCGGAACTCCTGCGCCCCCCGCCGGCACGAACCCATGCGGCACATCAGTCATGCTCTCGTCACTGTTTGTTGCGGCGTTAGCGGTCGTTGCCATCGTGGCGAGTTCGTCGCGTGTGTAGTTGATGCCGCGGCCTTCGGCATCACGGACGGCCGTCCCAAGCGCATTCACGAGCGGCTTTGACCCGTCCGCGGCTTGCGCGACGCCAGCAATGCAAACCGTCAACAGCGCCACCAGGCTGAATAGACGACAAAGGGAAAGAGGGACGCGGATATAGGTTTTCATTTTGGAGCCGCCCCAGTAGGCCACAAACGAACGCACCGCTAGACAAACAGTTTGGGAACAGATAGACACGCTTTGAGAACGCAATTCCGGCGTTTGTCACCCCGTTCTCAGCAGAGCCATGGCCCGCAAGAAAACCCCGCGCTCGCTCGCACCGTTGCCGGGCCGGCGCGCGTTCGAACAAGCGCCTCATAAGAGCGAGGCGTTGACCGAGATCTTGCGCGGTGCGGCGGCGAAAAATCAGCGGGAACAACCCCAGGCTTTCTATTCCATGAGAGAAGTAGCCAAACATTTCCGTGCGCAGCTCTCGACTGTCTCACGGGTCTACAAGCGTCTCGAACAGGAAGGGCTCCTCAGCCGGGTGCGGGGTTCGAAGACCATTTTGCAAGGCCTCCACTTCGATCGGCAGCTCAGCGTGCGCGCTTTTGTCGGATTGCCCGCGTCGCTTCCCGCTTTTGTCACCCTCCAGGATTACCGTACCTTTTTTATCCGGCTCAGACGAGAACTGCGCTTGCGCGGATTTGCGGCGGCCACGGCCTATTTCGAGCGGAACGAGGCAGGCACGGAGGCCTTGAGCGCGCGTCTCAAGACCTATGAAGTGGACACCGTCATCTGGTTTCAGCCGCCAGAGGAAGCGAAGGAAACTGCTTTGCGCCTTGCCGACATGGGAATCCGCCTGATCGGAGTGGCGAACGATAGCATCCCGACCCTGCCCTGCCGCTATCAGATCCGGCGGGACGCCGCGACAAGGGCATTGCTGGCGGACTGGAAGGCCCGCAACACAGCCGGGCGAGTCATTCTGGTCCAGTTGAAGGATGAGCGGTCAGTGGCCGAAGAAGGTTTGCCGGCGCTTCTTGATGAGTTAGAAATCGAATGGTCGGTCGTGAAGTATGGCGGGCAGCGGAGCGAGGCATTCCTCCGCACGCTTCAACGAGCTAAAACAGATGGCATCATTTTTTCCTCCTCGGCGCTGGCCTCGAAATTCTGCTTCCGTTCTCCGACTGCGGTTACGGAGTTATTGAAGGCCCATCCCGTGGCCCTCATCAACGGACCGGTTGGCATGCCTTTCGCGAGGGTGCCGGACGTGCGCGTGGATCTCGTCACGGTGGATTGGCAATTGGTGGCGGAGCGAATCGTGAACGACTTGATTACGCAGGATGCCTTTCTCCAACCAGGCCCGACCATCTTCGAAGCCGAAGCGCGACTGCGAGTCTCCCTCAGCGATTTCGCGCAAAGCCTCTGATAGCTCGCCTGGGCCTCGCGACCCGAGCCAACCGAAGCAGCCGCGCTAGAACAAGCTATAGATGAAGGGAGCGAGGGCCGAGCCTTCGGTCGCGACCAGAATCAATCCGAGCGTGAGCAGCAGGATGACAATGGGCGCGAGCCACCACTTCTTGCGGACGCGCAGGAAACTCCAAAACTCCGCCAGGATCGACAATTTTCCATTCATTCTAGAACTGCTTTTCGTAATCTTCGGCCGCCAGACGGGCCGTTCGTGCCTGCCAATAACTGGCCACGTCCGTCCTAAAATCAACTTCAATCGCGCGCTTTCCAAAGAGCCGCTGGAGCACGCCGACCGGCGCGACCACGAGAAAGAAGACCAGCGTCAAAAGAATCCGGGTGACGATCCAGCCAAGGGCGAGCGCGCCAATCATCCATGGTCCGTGAACCCATTTCAGGACCCACGGAGCCAAACCGGCCGCGAGAACCAGCACCGTTCCGATTGAGATTACCGGCCAGCCGGCGCCACGCTGGCGCCATAAGAGAAAACAACCCAGGACCAGAAGAACCGATCCGACCGTGAATCCAAAGCGCCTTAATGCGCGCGGCGATTGGTCGAGCTTCTGATATTCGTCGTTAATCCAGGACATCGACGGCTTCGCCTTTCACGACGCTTGCGGAGTCTTGCTGTGTCTTATCGAGAAGGAAATTTCCCAGCACCAGATAATCCATCTCCGTGCGCATGAAACAGCGGAAGGCGTCCTCGGGCGTGCAGACCGGCGGCTCGCCGCGCACGTTGAAGGAGGTGTTTACCAGCACCGGGCAATTGGTATTTTTTTCGAACTGACTCAGCAACCGGTGAAAGCGCGGGTTGTCCTCGACGGCTACGGTCTGAATGCGCGCGGAATAATCGACGTGCGTGATCGCCGGGAGAGTTGAGCGAGGGACCTTTAGCCGAGCCAGGAAATCGCCGCCCGCTGCTTCTGCACGCCCGTTGAGCCGTAGCGATTCCTTTACGGGCGCGACCAAAAGCATGTAGGGCGTGGCCTGGTTCAGCTCGAAGCAATCACCGACGCGCTCATGCAGAACCGAGGGCGCAAACGGCCGAAAGCTCTCTCGAAATTTTATCTTCAAGTTCAAGGTCTCCTGCATCTCAGGCGAACGGGCGTCACCGAGGATCGACCGGTTTCCCAGGGCCCGCGGACCGAATTCCATCCGCCCCTGGAACCAGCCGATCACCTTTCCCTCCTCGAGCAATTTCGCGACGCGCGGCATGAGGTCGTCCTCGGCCATTTCCTCGTGCGGGATCGCGGCGCGTTTCAGGAATTCGGCGGCATCGTAGGCCGGCCCGAGAAACGAACCGCGTTGCGAATCGCCCTCACCCGAAACGTTTCTCGGCTGCTGGTGATAATGATGCCAGCCGAGCAGCGCAGCGCCGAGCGCGCCGCCTGCGTCTCCGGCGGCCGGCTGAATCCAAATCTTCTCGAACGGCCCTTCGCGGAGGATCCGGCCGTTTCCCACGCAATTGAGCGCCACGCCGCCCGCGAGACAAAGATTTCGCGCGCCGGTGAGGCCGTGGGCGTGGCGCGCGAGCCGCAACATCACTTCCTCCGTCACGGCCTGGATCGAGCGCGCTATGTCCATGTGCCGCTGCGTCAGCTCCGCTTCCGGTTTCCTGGGCGGCCCGCCCAGAAGGCGATCGAAGGCGCCATTCGTCATGGTGAGGCCGGTCATGAAATCGAAGTAGCGCAGATTGAGACGGAAGGAGCCGTCTGGCTTGAGATCGATTAGTTCCGACAAAATCAGGTCGCGAAAGGCCGGTTCGCCGTAGGGAGCCAGACCCATCACCTTGTATTCCCCGGAGTTGACTCGAAAACCGAGGTGGTAGGTAAAGGCGGAGTAGAGCAGTCCAAGAGAATGCGGGAAGCGCAGATCGGCGAGCAGCTCGACCCGGTTCCCCTCCCCGCGGCCAACGCTTGTCGTGGTCCACTCTCCCACCCCGTCGATCGTCAGCACCGCCGCCTCGTCGAAAGGCGACGGAAAAAAAGCGGACGCGGCGTGGGATTCGTGATGCTCCGGGAAAATGATTGTGCCTTCAAATTCGAGCTCCCGGCGAAGGATGTCTTTGAGCCAGATCTTTTGCTTCATCCAGACCGGCATGGCCTTGAGGAACGATCGCAGGCCGAGCGGGGCGCAGGCCAGATAGGTGGAAAGCAGCCGGTCGAATTTTAGGAATGGCTTTTCGTAAAAGGCGACGAGATCGAGATGTTGGCCGCCCGATAATCCAGCTTCGCGAAGGCAGTATTCGATCGCGTTTTTCGGGAATCCGGCGTCGTGCTTTTTTCTCGTGAACCGTTCCTCCTGGGCGGCGGCGAGGATGATTCCATCGCGCACCAGGCAGGCGGCGCTGTCGTGATAAAAGGCGGAGATGCCGAGAATGTTCACGGTCGCGCAAGAAACTTCGCCAACTCCCGGGCGGCCACTTCGTGTCCAGCCGCATTCCAGTGGGCATCGTCGGCATGATAAACTGCGCGTCCGGCCGCTGCGTTCTGTTCCAGGACAGGCGTCAGATCGAGAAACGGGATCCCTGCTTCCGTGCAGAAATCGCGGAGCAGATCGTTTTGCGCGAGACGGTTCGCCTGGATCTCGGCGGCACGCAGCGACATGTGATTGTAGCTGCACGAAAAGTCGATCGCGCGCTGCAATTCTTCCGGGCCCAACACACGCTCGATCAGCGGCCAATAGACCTCGGTCTTGGACGGAATGAACATGACCGATAATCGGCTGTGGTTGCGATCGCAGGTTTCCTTCATCCGCCGCAGGGTGGCACGAACAAGTTCCCATCCCCGGCTGCGCTCTAATTCCTGGCGCGAATTTGCGAGCTTTTGGAGATAGGGAGGCATTACCGCAAAACGAAGCGTTCCTCCGTGGGGAGTCGGGATTTCAAACATACCACGGTCAAACCGGGGTCCAGGCTGTTTGTTCTCCGCCGCACGGGCTTTCTCAGAGGGACCGCTCGGCAGGGCCACGGCCATGATCGTGGAGAGATAAAGCGTTTCGTAACGACAAAATTGCTTCTTCAAACGCCAGCCAGTCATTTCCTCGCCGGGCTTCTCTCCTCCGCGTTCCCAGCGATCGAAACGTTCCGCATCGAAGAGATCGTTTGCCGCGAAGTATCCCAGGACAACATCCCGCGGTTGATGCTGGATCGCGAAATCTTCGAGGACATACAGTTCCTGTTGAGGACCGTAGGTGGAAGTGCCGTAGTTTTGGACTTTCTTCCCGGTGATTTGTTCGAGGCGCGCGGGCCAGGCCTCTTCCACCGGCGATGTCATTGCATCGGTGAAGGAATCTCCCAGAGCAGCGACGTCGATCTTCGCGCGGACCGACGGATTTCGGAACCCTTCGGCGTCGGTTTGAAAGGGGTACCGATGCAGTTCGCCCTCGGACAGGTCTGGCGGAATGAATCCCATCCGGACGATATCGCCGACTTCCCACTTACAAACGGTAGTCAAGTTGGGACGAAGGCGTTGTTTGTAGCGCGGTGAATCGATCCAACGCGGGTCGGGCGCTAACAATCCAAAATCATGGCGAGCGCTCAGCGCCGCGGGAGGGAGCTTCAAGGCGACACGCTGGAGGACAAACTCCATTAACCCGAGGCAGACAACCGTGCTGGCGACCAGGGCAAGCCAGTTACCAACTCTCGAGCGATTCGCCGGTGGTCCAGGACGGTTTCGAAAGGCAACCGCAATCGCGATAAAGGCGCCGAGATAAACAGGCCAGAGAAAGAATTTCCGCACGAGACGCGGGTCGAACCAGGCGATGCGCCCGTGAACGACAAATTCCAATTCGCCGTTTCCCGCGGGCAGGGAAATCTTCTCGGAGACCGCGCTGCTGATCTTCCGCCCTGCAATCTGCCGGGACGCCTCTCCACGTCGCAGCATGATTTTGTATTCCGCCTTTCCCTCCGGGTGCGCTAGAAAGACCAACCAGTGAGGGGTCGAAAGGGAAATGGGGAAGACGAAGCGCGCTTCGTCGCGGCTGACGATTTCCGGCACGACCTCGTGCCCGCGAATGCCGAAATGCTGCCAGACCGTGCCTTCCTGCCTGCTCGCCGCGCTATCTTCATCAACATAGAGACGCCGGGTGCCGGCCCCAAACCAATCGACCGTCGCGCAAAGGCAGACCGCGAGAAGGCCGATAATCAAGGAGCGGCGGTTTAAAAACCGCCGAGGCTTGCCGACGAAAGGGG
>DASZDO010000099.1:0-28065 GCA_035941955.1 Chthoniobacterales bacterium | reverse complement strand
CAGCTTTATTTCTTTTTGAGCCGGTATTTCGGAGGTTTTTCAGTGTTTCTTTGGATTATCTTGCGGGCTTCCAAATCGAGCTTAACCGTCTCGCCATACCAGCTGATATTTCCCGTGAACTTCCCCTTCAATCCCTTGTTGAGCTGGGTGAACAAATCGGTGTGAGTGAGCTTCTTTTTGGCGAGGGCTGACAGGATCGCTGCCTTCACCGCGTCATACTTCTGCTTGTCGATATTTTTCCCGCTCTTCCCTAACGGATGTTTGGTCAGTATTTTTTCTTCTTTCATTGTTGGTTTCCTTCTTTGGAACTCGCCCCGGCGGAGCCCGTCCTGGGCAGAGGCGGGTTTGGATCTTGCCCGCCTGCAACGCTATGCGAAGCATTGCGGGCAGGGGATTTGGGATTTCCGTCCGAGATTCCTCTCGGCGGCGGTCCGTCATAGCCGTGCTTAACGGGATCGATCCGCTTTGTCGAGGCGGCGCGCTCTTCGATTCCCGTGCCGCCGCCGGCTGCGAAATAATAGTCGGCGCCCGCGCGGCGTCACCGATGGCGAACGATATTCGTGAGGTCGTGCCATGGCCGGGTGCTATTCCACGATCCTGACCAATTTTCAAAGTCGTTTGCGAGGACTTTGAAGAGATATCACACTGTTGAAGAGCAAGGGCCTTCAGCCATATGAGCATTCGAACATTCTTAGGCGGCGCGCTTTTCCTCTTCGTCCTGATCGGCGGCCTCACCGCTATCGCCGCCGAAAGCTCGGTTGCCCCCGAACCGGGCGATTTGCGCGCCGCCGGGACCGTGGATTTTCCGGTGTCCTGCGCGCCGGCGGTGCAGGCGGAATTCACCCGCGGCGTCGCGTTGTTGCACTCGTTCTTCTATGAAGAGGCTCGCCGGATTTTCACCGACGTCGCGGCCAAGGATCCCACTTGTGCCATGGCGCAATGGGGAATCGCCATGACCTGGTGGCATCCGATCTGGACGCCTCCGACTTCTGGCGAAATGGGCGCCGGCAAAGCGGCCGCGGAGAAGGCCATGGCGATGAAGGCCGGGACCGATCGCGAGCGGCAATTTATCACAGCGCTGAATGCCTATTACAGCACGCCGGACGGTCCCAAGGGCGAGGTCGGGCAGTCGTGTCACGGTCCAGTGGGACCGCGCGATCGGGTGGTCGCGTATGAAAAAGCCATGCGCAAGCTTTACGATCAATATCCAGACGATTTCGAGACGCAGACGTTTTACGCTCTGGCGGTGCTGGCGGTGGGCTATGCCAACCCCACCGACACGACGTTATCCAATCAGCTCCAGGCCGCTGATATCCTCGAAAAGCTGTGGAAGAAAAATCCCCAGCATCCGGGCGTCGCCCATTACCTGATCCATAGCTACGATTATCCAGCATTGGCCGAGCGTGGACTGACCGCCGCCCGGAGCTACAGTTCCATGGCGCCGTGGGTGCCCCACGCCTTGCACATGCCATCGCACATCTTCACGCGGCTGGGCATGTGGGAAGATTCCGTCGCGGCAAATCGCTCGTCCGCCGACGCGTCACGCGTCTACGCTGCCATGCGGCATCGCGAAACCACCGAAGCGGAGGAACTGCATGCGCTCGACTACATGGCGTATTCCTTTTTGCAGGAAGGGGAAGACGCCAAGGCCAAAGGGATCGTGGATTTCGCCGCCACCGTGCGCAAAACCAATCCCGAGCTCGAATTCAGCGGAGCATATGCGCTGGCCGCGATCCCAGCTCGCTATGCTCTCGAGCGCAATGCCTGGGCGGAAGCCGCGGCGTTGCGCATTCCGGCGGTGCCACACTGGTCCTCCTTTCCGTTCATGGAGGCCTTGATTGAGTATTCTCGCGCGCTCGGACGAGCGCACACCGGCGATCTCGATGGTGCGCGCAAAGCGATGGATCGGATGCGGCAATTGCGAGATGCGACCTCAGATCCGAAGTTTGATTACTTCAAGAGACAGCTCGACCAGCAAATGCAGGCAGCCTCCGCCTGGGTCGCGTATGGCGAAGGCAAGAAAGAGGACGCCCTGGATTTGTTACGACGCGCCGCGGAGGCCGAGGACATTCTCGGCAAACATCCTGTTTCGCCCGGGGCGCTGGTCCCGGCCCGCGAACAACTGGGTGATTTGCTGCTGAAACTGGAGCGGCCCAAGGATGCGCAGCGGGAATTTGAGGCGGCGTTGAAAATCTATCCAGGTAGATTCCGAGGTCTGTATGGCGCCGCCCAGGCCTCAGAACAGATTGGAGAAAACGAAAAGGCACAGGGCTACTACGCCAAAGTGATTAAGCAAACGGCGAAGGCCGACGGCTCCCGCAGCGAGCTCGCCCAAATGCGTGAATCAGGTGCTGCTGACGGTGCTGCGAAGCAACCAGTCAATGCTCCGAAACCTCGCAAGTAGTCAGATTCCCGCGCCCATCCGGGTCGTTTCGACAAACTCCTCGGTTGTGTCGTCGATCTGGCGGCCGGCGCGCCCGCCTGCCGCGTGCACGTAAAGCGAGGTGCGATCGGCAATTTTGTCCACGTGCGCGGGCGGCAGCGTGATTTCGTATTTTACTGGCTGCTGGTGATCGGCGATCTGAAGCTTCGGATCGTAGACACTGTTGAACTTCCAGAGCATCTTGATGAAGTTCGTCTGGCCACGAATCAGGCGCTGAGCGGCGAGTTTGAGCACACTCCTCAGCGCGGACCAGCCAAGGTGTTTCATGTTCAGCACGCGCTGCGTGGCGACCAGCGCCTCGTAGAATTCGTTGAGCGGCAATTTCGTCGGCAGCACGGCATGCTGGATGTCGAAGAGCCGGTAATCGCGCGTGGTCAACCTGCGGGCTTCCGTCAGCCAACTCTCGGTCCCCGGGTAGGGCGTATTCACGCTGACATTCACCACTTCCGGCACTTCCATGCACCATTCCCGCAGCAAGCGGAAACGTTCCACGTCCCAGGACGGGTCGGCGATGATGTTAATCGCCACGGTGATGCCGAGCGAGCGCGCGAATTCCAGCGCCTCGAAGTTTTTCGAAAGACTGATCCGCTTCCGAAACAGCTTGAGCCCTTCCTCATCGATCGCTTCAAGGCCGAGGAACATGTATTTGAGGCCGATTTTTTTCCAGAACTGGAAGACCTCCTTGTTGCGCAACAGCACGTCGCCGCGGGTCTCGAGGTAATACTGCTTCTTGATTCCGCGCTGCGCGATCAGCTCGCCGATCTTCATTCCGTGCTCGCCCTGGATGAAGGCGACGTCATCGAGCAAAAACACGCCCTCCTCGCGGATCCGGCTCAGCTCTTCCACCGCGAACTCCGGCGATTTTACCCGGTAGCTGCGGCCGTAAAAAGTCCAGGCCGAGCAAAAAACACAATCCCAGGGACAGCCGCGACTGAATTCGATGCTGGCGCACGGATCAAGCACCCCGATGAAGTAACGCCGACGATGCCGCAGGAGGTCGCGCGCGGGCATCAGATTATCCAGGCTGTGCACAAACCCCGGCCTCGGTCCCTGGCCATCCAGGGTAGTGACGCCGGGAACGAGATGCAGCGAGGTGCGGTCGTGCCTGGCCGCGTCGAGCAGCGCGATGACGCCGGGTTCGCCTTCGCCTTTCAACACGCAATCAATCGCGCCGTCGCCGTGTTCGAGGATTTGTTCGGCGGTGAACGAAGCACTGTGGCCGCCGACGAAAATGAGCGCGTTGCGCAGCTTTTCGCGCGTTCCTTTTGCGAGATCGATGATCTCGGGAATGTTCGCGAGGTAATTGCACGAGAACGCGACGACATCGGGCTGCCACTGGTCGATGATCCGGAAATAATCCCGTTCGGTTTCCGCCTGGAGATCGATCAACTGGACCTCGTGCCCGGCGTTGCGGATGGCCGCCGCGACGAGTTCCAAACCCAGCGGCTCGAGCCGCAGGTAAATCTTGGAATACATGAGGCAGCTCGGATGGACAGCGAGGACCTTCATAAATGGGGATCGGTGGTTGGTTTACCCAGCACCGGAACGTGCGGTCAGAACGAGCCAGAGTGCAACACATTTCTCCGGCGGTGGAGCCGGAGGTTTTCAAAACTTGTTTGCGGATCGGGGCCTGGAAAAGATAAGATGAATCGATGTCGTTCATCCAAAAGCTCTTCATGGCGGTGTTGCCAGAGGCCTCGGCGAAATCGATGGAAGCTGAGTCGCGCGAGTGGATGCACACCTGCCCCTGCGGACACGCTCGTTCGGCGTGGGACCTCGGCGGCATCCGCTGGGGCGCCGCGGGCAAACCGCGCCGGCGCTTGAAGTGCCCGGCTTGCGGCCAGTGGACCTGGCATGTGGTTTCGAGAAAGCCGCAGCCGGCCGCCGACACTTGAGCCTGAAAGGCGCGGGACGCAGTTGAACGTTCGGGCACTGCGGGCGATTGTCAGGCCTGCGAGGAATTTTATGAACGAACCTGTCTACATTCTCGGCGGCGGCCGAACCGACTTTAAGCGCAACCTGAAGAAGGAAGGCAAAACGATCCGCGATCTGATCACGGAATCGGGCCGGAAAGCGATCGACGACGCGAAGATAGACCCGGCGGAAATCGAAGCGGCGGCGGTGGGCAATTTCAATGCAGGGCAGTTCACCAAACAGCTTCATCTCGGCGCGTTTATTCCCGAGATCGACCCGAAGCTGCACGGCATTCCCACCATGCACACCGAGGCGGCCTGCGCTTCCGGTTCGCTCTCCGTCTTGCTCGGCGCGCAATGGGTCATGGGCGGATTTCACGACGCAGTTCTTGTCGTGGGCGCGGAGCAGCAGAAAACCATGTCGTCGCTGGACGGCTCGGATGTCCTTGGCGCCGCGGCGGATTACCACGTCGAAAAGCCCGAATACGGCGATTTCATGTTCCCGAAATTGTTTGGCCGGATCGCGCAGATCTACATCGAGAAATATGGCGCGACGCCCGATGACCTGGCGTCCGTGGCCTACAAGAACTACGCGCATGCCCGCCTGAACCCATTGGCGCAAATGCGCGAGGCAAACCTGACCTACAGCGACGCTTCACAAGTCTCGGAGAAGAATCCCAGCGTCGCGCCGCCGCTCCGCGTTTCGGATTGCTCCCAAATCACCGATGGCAGCGCGGGACTGATTCTCGTTTCCGGCAAGTACCTGGATCGGATCGGCCGCGACAAGTCGAAGCTGCCCCGCTTGCTCGGCTTCGGGAGCACGACCGATTATCTCGCGCTCGAAAAGAAAGATGCGCCCACGTTTTCCACCGCGCGGAAAGCCGCCGAGAAAGCATTCGGCATGGCGAACTTGAAGCCGCGCGACATGCAAGGCGTGGAGGTGCACGACTGCTTCTCCATTACCGAGATCGTCGCCTATGAAATCCTCGGGCTGGCGGAGCCGGGCAAGGGGGCGGAATTGGCCAAGAGCGGGGCGACGGCGCTTCCGCAAGTGCGCGGCGAACACGTCAGCGGCAAGATTGGCTGGGAAATTCCGGTGAACGCTGGCGGCGGCCTGATTGGGGACGGGCATCCCGTCGGCGCGACTGGGGTCCGCCAGGTGTTCGAGGCCTACCAGCAGCTGACGGAACAAGCCAACGCCCGGCAGATCGAAGGCGTGAAGAAATTCCTGACCTTCAACATGGGCGGCAGCCTGACGACCTCCGTAGCCATGATTTGGGGCCGCGAGTAGTCCCCGGGTAGGGCGAGACTCTGTCGAGCCGCAGGTCGCTGGTTTAAGGCGACTTACGCCGCGTGCGCGTGGTCGCGAGAGATCGCGTCCAAATGCGCACGGAGCAAGGAAAGACGCACCTTGACGGCCTGACAACGCCCGCGCTCGCGTGCGGCGTCGGTTTCCGGCAAATGCTGTCCTTCGTAGGGCGATTTTGCCGGTTTCAGGCAGTTCTCGACGAAGTCGTTCGCGATGCGAGCCCGCTCCAGGTTTACGGAGCTGGCCTCTTTTTCGACTTCGGCGAGGGCGATGTCTCGGATCGCAACGTAGGCATTGATCTCGTCGACGACGTAGCTCGTCATCCTGAATTCGGAGGGTTTCGTCCGTTGCGGCAGACGCCTCGATGAGATGGTTTTAGGGAAATAGACCGTGCGCAGTGGTGGTTGAGTTAGCTGCATGCGAGGTAAATCAGCAGCTCTTGTGCCTCATTCGGAGCCAGTTTTGACCGGAATGAGCGAGAATTTTCGCTGTCTCACGCCTCTGATCTCGCTAACGTGCCGAGTCTGATGAGCGCTCCCGATTCCGATGCTACGATGGCCGTCTTCCTCGATCTGGAAAACATCGCCATCGGCGCCCTCGAGGCCCAATTTCCCGCGTTCGACATCCGGAAGGTGCTCGAGCGCCTGCTGCTGAAGGGCCACATCGTGGTCAAGAAGGCCTATTGCGATTTCGACCGCTACAAGACGTTCAAGCGCGGGCTGCACGAGGCTGCCTTCGAGCTGATCGAGATCCCGCACGTCCGCCAGTCCGGCAAAAACTCGGCCGACATCCGGATGGTGGTTGACGCGCTCGACCTATGCTACACCAAAAGCCACGTCGACACGTTCGTCATCATTAGCGGCGACTCCGACTTTTCGCCGCTCGTCAGCAAACTGCGCGAGAACGCCAAGACCGTCATCGGCATCGGCGTCAAGAAATCGACCTCGGACCTCTTCATTAACAATTGCGACGAATTTATTTATTACGACGACCTCGTGCGGGTGGAGCAGGTGAAGAGGCGCCCGAGCGCGGCGCCCAGCACACGAAGCGCGAGACCTGCCCCCGAGAAGGATCGCGGCTCGGGACCTTCCATCGACGGCGCCCTCGATCTTCTGACGAAAACCCTGGAGGCGTTGCGGGCCGAACGCGGCGAGGATTATCCGATTCGCGGTTCACTGGTGAAACAAGCGATCAAGCGCCAGAATCCCGGTTTCAACGAGCGCGCCCACGGATTCCGGGCGTTCAACGAACTCCTGCTCGAAGCGCAAAAGCGCGGCCTCCTCAAGCTGGAGGACGATAAACAAGCCGGCACCTACATCGTTCACGCCATTGAGTAGGGAGGAATGACCGTTCGACCGCGGTGGGTGAATCGGCCGGAAGGGAGCGCCTAGCCCATGTAAAACCCGCCGTTCACGTTGAGGACGTGGCCGGTGATGTAGCTCGCCATCGGTGAGCAGAGGAAGAGGGCGGCATCGACGATGTTTTCGGCATCGCCCAGGCGGCCGAGCGGGATTTGCTTGATGAAGTTGGCGGTCACTTCGTCGGGCATGCCTTTGCTCATGCCGACGTCGATGAAGCCGGGCGCGATCGCGTTCACGGTGATGTTCTGTCGAGCGAACTCGCGCGCGGAGACCTTCGTGAGCGCGATGATGGCGGCTTTGCTCGAGGAATAATTCGCCTGGCCGAACAGGCCCATCTGTCCGCTGACCGAGGATAAATTCACGATCCGGCCATCTTTCCGCAAAATAGCTGCCGCCTTCTGCGTGACATTGAAAGTGCCGGTCAGGTTAACGCGCACGACGCTTTCGAAATCTTCCGTCGTCAATTTCTTGATCGTGCGGTCGCGGATGATCCCGGAGTTGTTGATCAGGATGTCGAGCCCACTGAATTTTTCGCCGATGGTTTTCATCATCGCCTCGACCTGTTCCGGTTGGGTCACGTCGCATTCGATCACGAGCGGATCCTTCAGCTCCGTAGCGACGGCGTCTGCCTCCGATTTGTTCTGGCCGGCGGAGTCGGCAACGTAGTTTACGACGCCTTGCGCGCCGTGCCGGCCAAACGCCTTGATCATCTTGGCCCCGAGACCGCGCGAGCTGCCGGTCACGAGCACGACTTTGCCGGTGAAATCGAGAGGATCGGTCATTTAGGAGGTTGAGAGCTGAGAGTTGAGAGTTTGAGGGCGCGAAAAACGGCACACAATCAGTGCAATCGGGAGTCCGATTAGGAGCATGTGCACGCACACTGCGGTCAGATCTCGGGAAAGGGAGGGATGCACGACGGGGTAGGCGAGGGGCATGACGATCCAGTACATGAAACCGTAAACCATCACGCCATACAGTAATCCGGAAATGACGGCGTGACGTGTGAGGAAAACAAGTTTGCGGCTCGCCGCGTAGAAAACCGAGGAGACAACAAAGGCGATAAAGAAATGGATGGCGAGTCCCAACGCCGCCGTGGCCAGGCCGCCGTTGATCGCCGATTCACGGCCGATCAAACCCGCGGCCACTCCATGCAAGACACCGATCGGACCACCGCCTTTGAGATACGAAAGCAGGAACGCGGAGATGATATCCAAAACCCCGGCGACCAAAGTGGCCCAGGCGATCGCCGGAAACGCCCGCGATCTTTCCGTTGTTAGCGGGGAAGCCAATGCGCTCATTCGCGGACGTTAGGCTGAAACGGCGTTGCTCGACAAGCGATTGCCGCTAAGATTTCAAACTCCATGGCTGCGCCGATCCGAATTCTCACTGCTGTGCCGATTTGCGATGGACACGACAGCGCAATCAATACGATCAACCTCGAGTTCATCCGGCACGGCATCGAGGTGGTCTACCTCGGCTACCACCGCTACGCGGAGGACATTGTGCGCGCCGCGATTCAAGAAGATGTGCGTGCTGTCGGCATCTCCAGCTACAACGGCGGGCATGTCGAGTTTTTCGTCGAAGTGGTGAAACAACTTCGCAGACGGGGCGCCGATGACATTGCGGTGTTCGGCGGCGGCGGGGGGACCATCACACATGACGACCAGCGGGTGATGCAGAAGCGCGGGGTCGACCAGATTTTCTTCGCCGGAACATCGTTGACAGACATGGTCGATTTTGTTCACGAGCGCTACGGAAAGGCGCACAAGCGCAGTGGCCGCCGCGGCGCGCCCGCTGACATGCAGCTCGCACGAGAGTTGACCCAGATCGAGGATTCGTTCGCGAGCGGCAAGCGCCCCCGAAAAGCGGCGGCGAAGAAAAGCGGTCACACCCGCGTCATTGGTTTCACCGGGCCCGGCGGCGCGGGCAAGACGACGCTCATTGATGAGCTGGTCTTGCGACTCCTGCAACGCGACACGAAATCGCGCATCGCGATCCTTTCCCACGATCCGAGCGTGGTCGGCGCAGGCGCGCTCCTGGGCGATCGCGCGACCATGATCAATTCACAGCACGATCGCGTCTTCATGCGAAGCATGGCGACGCGAGGGCAAGCCGGAGGTTTGTCACCCGCGACGGAAAATTGCCTGCAGCTCCTGGCCCAAAGCGGCTTCGATTACGTCATCATCGAGACGGTCGGCACCGGGCAGGAAGCGATGCCCTTCCAAAGCAGCCTCGTGGACAAGACCGTCCTTGTGATGAATCCCGATTACGGTGCCCGGTTGCAGTTGCAGAAAATCGTCATGCTCGACCTCGCGGACATCATCGTCGTGAATAAGAGTGATCAAGACCGCGCGCGGACTGCGATGAGCGAGATCGGGCGGCGCGTGGAGCAGAACGGACGGGAGCAGCGGGTGCTGGCGACGGTCGCGAAGCGGCATCGCGACGCGGGGGTTGATCAGCTTTGTGATCTGTTAACGGAGCCAATGGCAAAGACGCCGAAGAAAGGCAAACGCAAATGAGCAAGCTAGGAAACGTTGTCGAAGCAGTCGATAAGTACAACAAGTTTGTCGAGGATGAGGTCAAGCGCGCGCGCGGGGACAAGAAATTCGGCCAGCAGATGGTCGATCGCTGGAACGAGATTAAGGCGAAGATCCCACTTGGGAGCGCGCCGACCGGTCTGAAGTTGCCGAGGCTCGCCCTGCCCGAGATCGACGAAGCGGGCGATATCACGCGCTACCTGTTAGGCGATGGATTGCCGGGCGAGTTCCCATTTTTGAACGGGGCGTATCGGGAGATGTATCTCGAGCCGTTGCAAAGTCCCGCCATCGAGATCGGCGCCTATGAAAAGAATGGGCACAACGGGAAGTCGAATGGTGTAGCGGCGGGCGTGTCGCCCGCAAACCGCGTCGCTGCAAAAAAAGACCCCGAGCGGCCGACACGGCCGCCTCTACAGCAGGCCGAAGAGCCGACGCGCCTTTTCTCTGGCCTAATGCTGGCGGAAGATACGAACGAGCGATTCCATTTCCTCGGCGCGCACCAGCGCTCGAAGCGCCTCAGCACAGCGTTCGACGGGCCGACACTCTACGGCATCGATAGCGATGCTCCCGGCATCCTGGGCAAGATCGGGGAGGGCGGCGTCGCGGTCGACACCGTTGAGGACATGGTCCGGCTCTACGACGGTTTCGATCTCGGCTCACCCGATTTCTCCGCCTCGATGACCATCAGCGGTCCGGCTCCGATCATCATGGCGATGTACATCGCGGCCGCGAAACGCCGCTTCGGTCCCAACATCGTGCCGAAGCTCCGCGGGACGATTCAGGCCGATATTTTCAAGGAAGTGCAGGCGCAAAACGAAACCATCTTTCCGGTCGAGGCTTCGCTCCGTTTTCTTACCGACATGATGGAATTCACCACGCGCGAGATGCCGCGCTGGTATCCGGTCTCGATCAGCGGTTATCACATCGGCGAGGCTGGATCGACGCCGGTGCAACAAGCCGCCTACACGCTCTCGAACGGTTTTGCCTATGCCGAAATGATGGCGGCGCGCGGCATTCCTGTGGATGAATTCGGGCCGCGCCTTTCGTTCTTTCTCGATTGTGGTCTCGACGTGGAATACATCGCGCTCACTCGCGTCTCGCGGCGCATCTGGGCCATCGGCATGCGGGATGCCTTCGGCGCCGGGCACAAGGCGCAGATGTTCAAAGTGCACACGCAGACCAGTGGCCGCTCGCTGGTTGCGGCGGAGTTCAAGAACAACCTCACCCGCACCGCCGCCGAGTTGATGCTTTCCTACATGAACGGCACCAACTCCTGCCACTCGAACAGTGCCGATGAGCCGTTCACCACCCCTAGTGAAGAATGGATCCGTCTCGCCGCGCACGGCCAGGCGATCCTCCTCGATGAATCGGGCATCTTTAAACACACCATGAACATGTTGAGCGGCTCGCCTGGAATGAAAGCGGTCGAGCGGGCGGTGGAAGCCGCCATTCTGGAGGAGTTCCGGGAGATCGAACGCCTTGGCGGCGTCATGGGAGCGGTCGAGAATCGCTATCAGCGCAGTCAAATTCAGACGGCTGCGCATCGCTACGAACAACAAATCTACGACGGCACACGCCCGATCATCGCGCTCAACAAATATCGGAATCACGACGAGGAAATGCCGGAGTTCGAGCTCGCCCGCACGCCGCGGGCGAAACAGCAATTGCAGGTGGATCGCTTGAAGCAGTTCAAGAAGAAGAACGCCGCCAAGGCGGAGAAAGCCCTCGCGGAATTGGCCGCGGTCGCGGAGACCAGCGAGAACTGTTTCCCGGCCCTGCTCGAGGCGGTGGAAGTTTGCTCGTTAGGCCAGATCACCGGCCGGTTGCAGGAGATAGTCGGTCACTTCCGGCCGATGGTGTAGCGCGGTTCCCCCCGAACGGCTCGACAGAGTCTCGCCCTACCAGGATGGAATCGTCGCGAAGCGGACACTTGGTAGGGCGAGACTCTGTCGAGCCGGGGGGACTGCCAGGCCGCTACTTTTTGTTTGCCGGGGTTAATCGGATCCCATCCCGATAAAATACCACCGCACGCTGGTCGCGAACGGTCGTGGCTTTGATCGAAACGACGACGTCTTTGCCAGCACGTGTAATTGTCCCAGCACCTGCATTTCCATCGCTGTCGACGAACTTGAACTCGACCGTGCCCTTGGCATTCACCTTGCCTGTGCAGTTGGTTTCCGGTGCAGTTCCGTGGCCGTCGTTATAGCCGGCGGCAAAAAAGATATCCAGGGTGTTTCCCTTTTGCTCGAGGCTCAGTTGAAAGACAGCCTGACCATTCAGGAATTTCTTGTCCGCATATTCGCCGGTAAAATTAGGGGCGTCCGCGGCCGAGAGGAGGGAACTGGTCGCCAGGACAAAAAGAAACGCAAGCGTGGTTCGACGCGAAACAAAGTCGAGAAGAGGCATTTTCATAGGTGAAGATTAACCGCCTTCCGCCCGTTCGCCCATTCTAATCTGGCCGAGACAATTTTCTCCCGGTCTCCAGTTTCCTGCGTGCTCTCGTTACAACGGATAGGGCAGCGTGGCTCCGAGGATCGTCACGAGTAGCAGCACCACGGGGACGAGCACGAGAAAGACGACGAAGGTGTAGCCCATGACATCGCGCGCGCGGAGGTGAAACAGCCCCAGGATCGGCAGCATCCAGAAGGGTTGCACGAGATTGGCGAGCGCTTCTCCGAGGTCGTAGGCGGCCACGACCCAGCCGAGATGCACTTTGAGTTCGTGCGCCGCGGCCATGACATAGGGCGCCTCGACCACCCATTTCGAGCCGCCTGATGGAACGAAGACGCCGAGCACCGCGGAATAAATCGCGACAATGGCGGGAAAGGTTTGCGCGGAAGAGATCCGGACGAAAGCATGCGCGATCTGTTGGCTCAGGGCGGTCGAGGTAATGATCCCCGCGATGCCCGCGTAGAATGGAAATTGGAGGATCACGCCCCAGACCGCCGGCGTCGCACCCTGGACGGCGTGCATCAGGCGCGCCGGAGTTTTGTGCAGCAGAAAGCCTAGGAGCAGAAAAGTGAGATTAACGATGTTCAGGTTGATCGCGTTCAGCGGCTCGCTGGCCTGCATGAAGTATCGGACCAGATACGTGCCGCCGATCAGAACGATGACCCAGTTGAGGATCGGGGAATGTTCGAGCCACTGGCCCGGAGTCGGTTTCTCTACTGCCGGCGGCGGCTCGATCTCCGCTTTCCCCAGCTCAATGCCGAGATCGCGCGCCGTCTTCCCGCGCCCGGCCGGCGGCGTGACCAGCCACATCACAGCCGTCACCACGGCGATCTCGACGATGACGGACACGAAGCTTTGCCAAAGAAAAATTGTGTTGCGAAACGGGATGATTCCGCCGGCGATCATGCCGTTGTTGGCGACGATGTCCCGGATCTGTGGTTGGAGCGCGCCGGGCGTGGCCATTTGCAGCGCAGCCGATCCGCTCAAGCCCTGCGCCCAGACGCTGCCGATACCGAGGAAGCTGGCGGCGGCGAGCGCTCGATAGTCCACGCCCTCGACCCGGCGCGCGATTTCTTTCGCGAGCACCGCGCTGAAGATGAGGCTGAAACCCCAGTTGAACCACGAGCTCGCCATGGCGAAGCACGCCACAAGCGCGACGGCGTTGCGCGGCGTCGTCGGCCAGGCGGCCACTCTGCGAATGACTCGGCCCACCGGCTGCGAGGTCGCGAGCACGTGCCCGGTGATGATGATGAGCGCCATTTGCAGGGTGAACGGGATCAACTCCCAGAAGCCTTTTCCCCAGGCATCGATCACTTGCGGCACGCTTGACGGCGTGAACGCGACGCCGGCGACAACCACGATCAGCGTCGCGACCAGCGCGAAGACAAAAGCATCGGGCACCCAGCGTTCAGTCCAGTCGGTCAACGCGAGCGCCATGCGCGCGAGAAGTCCCGGCTGCTCAGGCGCGTTCGAGTTTTGGGCGGAGCGCATAAAGGCGGAATTAAGAAGTAAGAATTAAGATTTAAGAAGGGGCAAACGCCTCGAGCTTTTGATGATCGAAACGAAGATGGCCGTCAGCTCATCGCATTCCTGCCGCAGAGGAGCCAGCTTTTCCGCAAGGACAAGTTCTGCCTCAACCAGCAGCTCCAGCCAATACGCTGTCTCTTCGACTTCCTTCAAACAATCTCCACATTTTGAGATGAACTCCAGCTTACTGCGCGCTCGGAATGCCTCGCGCAGTTCGCCCCCACTGACGTCCCGGAACGGAGAACCTGTCTGCCAAGAACCTGGGCTTCAGCCTTTTTCGGCAGAGCCGAGAACATCCGAATAATACGAAGCGCAAAGCTCTTCGTTCGTTCGCGCAAATCGTTCTTCGAATCTCCTGGCGCCACCTTCCTAAGTCTTACTTCCTAATTCTTGCTTCAACAAACTCGTGCGTCTCCGCCGGAAGCGCATGGCTCGAAGTTCCTTGCCAGTTTGCTTCGCGCCAGCTTGAGGTGGGATCAGTAATCTTGGCCGGCGCAGGTTGCCCACCTGTCCCGCAAGGACGATGGCGTTGCGCTCCCCACCCGGGCTATCGAGGAGGCGAACCGGCCAGCCGCTTTCCTTGAATCCCGCGGCAATCCTGTCGGCCGTTGGGTCTGACTTCCGTTCCAGGCAAACATTGACCAGGGCGACGCCATCCTTTCGAAGACAGCGGCCGGCCGCCTCAAAAAATGCCGCGCCTTTCATGTGGGCGGGAATATTCTCACCGGTAAAAGCATCGATAATCAGGACATCATAACGCCACCGCGTCCTTTGCATGAACGCCAGTCCGTCGCCTACATGGCATGCGACATTTCGGGGCAGGCCAAAATAACGCTTCGCCAGCGTGAACGAGACTGGGTCAATTTCAACAATCGAAACCTGCCTGCCTGCTCGCGCCAGCATGGTGCCGAGAGTGCCGCCGCCGCAGCCGATCATGAGGACGTTTTTCCCAGGCCGTTGCAGCGTCAATCCATAGAGAACGTGGATGTGCGCATCCAGGCTGACGCCGTTGCAGTCGGCCGTGCTTTGATTGCCGCCCTTCTGTGCGTAGGTGAGCGAGCGGCTGCTTTTTCGGAAGCGAAGGGTGATGACGCCGTATTTGGAAGCGTGCTTAGACGGCGGCGGACGCATTGGAGAAGTTTTCCGGCGCGGGGTGCGCGACGTCTGCTAAACCGTAAATCAGCTCTTAAGCGTCACATCGAACGGTGCGCCGGTTTTGGCGCGAACATCGTCCACTGTGACGCCTGGATGCAGCTCGATCAGGACGAGCCCGCCGCCCTCCTTGACTTCGAACACGCACAGATCGGTGATAATAAGATTCACGACGCCAAGCCCGGTGATCGGCAGCGTGCATTGTTTTAAAATCTTCGGGCTGCCGTCTTTCGAGGTGTGCTCCATGACGGCCACGACGCGTTTCACTCCGGCCACGAGATCCATCGCACCGCCGGGACCCTTGATCATCTTGCCGGGAATCATCCAGTTAGCGATGTCTCCCTGGTCGGTCACCTCGAATGCGCCCAGAATGGCGAGATCGATATGCCCTCCGCGAATCATCGTGAACGAGTCGGCGCTCGAGAAAAAGGCCGAGCCGGGCATGGTCGTGATGGTCTGCTTGCCGGCGTTGATCAGGTCGGCATCCACCTGATCTTCGGCCGGAAACGGCCCGATCCCAAGCAGACCGTTCTCGGATTGCAGGGTCACGTTCATCCCCTCCGGAATGTAATTGGCGACCAGCGTCGGAATGCCAATGCCGAGATTGATGTAATAGCCTTCGCGAAGCTCCTGCGCCGCCCGCTTCGCCAGCAACTCGCGGACAGGGTTCTCTTTCTTCGCTCCGGCGGTATCCTGCACGGTGCGGAACTCGATCCGCTTTTCGTACTTCGGACCTTGGATGATCCGATCGACAAAGATGCCGGGAGTGTGGACCTGGTCAGGGTCGAGCTCGCCGGCTTCGACGAGTTGCTCCACCTCGGCTACGCAGACCTTGCCGCAGCTGGCGATCATTGGGTTGAAGTTCCGCGACGTCTTCCGAAAAATGAGGTTGCCGGACTTATCGCCTTTCCACGCCTTCACGAGCGAGACCTCGGCCGTGATGCCGGGTTCGAGCACATATTCCTTGCCGTCGAAGGCTTTCGTCTCCTTGCCCTCGGTCAATTTGGTGCCGAACCCAGTGCGAGTGTAAAACCCCGGGATGCCCGCGCCGCCCGCGCGTAAGCGCTCAGCCAGTGTGCCCTGCGGAATGAGTTCCAGTTCGAGTTCACCTGCCAAGACCTGGCGCTCGAATTCCTTGTTCTCGCCGACGTAGGAAGCCATGACCTTTTTCACCTGCCGGGTGGTGAGCAGAACGCCCATGCCGAAGCCATCCACGCCAGCGTTGTTGCCGACGATGGTCAGGCCTTTCACGCCGCTGTCGTGCAGAGCGGTGATGAGATTTTCCGGGATGCCGCACAGCCCGAACCCGCCCGCGGCGATCGTCATGTTGTCGTGGAGGAGGCCGGCCAGCGCGGCTTTGGCGTCAGAGTAAACTTTGCTCATGTGAGAGAGATTTAACCACGAAATCCGCTAAGCAACATGCCTTTGTCATTCCGAGCGAAGTCAAGGAACCCCGCCGAAAGTCGGGCGACGCACCACGGAGTCCCTCGACTCCGCTTCGCTCTGCTCGGGATGACGATTCGATGCGAGGTCCCTCGACTGCCCTTCGCTTCGCTCGGGATGACGGCTGAGTTGTCGCCACTCCGTTCGCGGCGACGGCGGAGGTTGCCGCGCGGCGATTAATCGCCAGATTGCTGCTTCACTTTTCTATGACTAAATCTTCGCTCGCCCATCGCCTCGCCGAATTCGCTTGTTCGCTCAATTACGAAGACCTTTCGCCTGAAGTCGTTCACGAGGTGAAGCGGCGGGTGATCGATTCATTTGGGTGCGCGCTGGGCGCCTGGAACGAAGAGCCTTGTGTGATCGCGCGCAAAGTCGCCTCCGATTTTTCCGCGAAGAACGGCGGGACGGTGATCGGGACCGATTTGCAAGTGCCGCCGGATTGGGCCGCGTTCGCGACCGGCTGCTGCATTCGTTATTTCGATTACAACGACACTTACCTTTCGAAAGAACCAGCGCACCCGAGCGATAACATCGCCGCGGCGCTGGCGGTCGCGGAGAGTGTCGGCGCGAATGGCCGGGAGCTGATCACGGCGATCGCCCTCGCTTACGAAGTGCAATGCCGCCTCTGCGACGCCGCCAGCATTCGCGCGCGGGGTTGGGACCACCCGACTTACGGAGCTTTTTCCACAGCGCTGGCCGCGGCGCGACTAATGAAACTCAACGCCGAAAAGACCCGGCACGCCGTCAACATTGCGGGCGTCGCCGGGATGGGGATGCGGCAATCACGGGTGGGCGAGCTCTCCCATTGGAAAGGCGTTGCTTTCGCGAACGCCGCACGGCACGGCGTGTATGCCGCATTGCTCGCCCGCGCGGGCATGACGGGCCCCGCGCCCATATTCGAAGGACAGATGGGATTCGAGAAACAGCTGGGCGTGTCGTTAGGCGATGTCGGCGAGATTTTCGTCAAGCGGCCGGACGCGAAGAGCCCGGACGAAGGCACGGCGGCGATGATTCTCAAAACCAGCATCAAGTATTGGCCGGCCGAATACCACAGCCAGAGCGCGATTGAAGCGGCCATGTTCCTGCGGGCGGAGATCGGCGATCCAGCGAAGATCAAGTCGGTGCGGATCGAAAGCCACGACGCGTCGGTCGATATCATTGGAAGCGAACCTGAGAAGTGGAAACCCGAGACGCGCGAGACCGCCGACCATAGTTTGCCTTACATCACGAGCATCGCGTTGATCGACGGCGAAGTGACCGACAAGCAATTCCAGCCGGAGCGTTTCATGGACCCGGCGATCTGGAAATTTCTCGAGAACGTGACCGTTCAGCGCAACGCGGAGTTGAGTTCCCTCTACGCGAGGGCCGTGGCTAACATCGTCCACGTGACGCTGGAAGACGGACGGACCCTGACAAAGCGGGTGGATTATCCGTTAGGCAATGCGCTCAACCCGGTCAGCGACGAGCAGCTTGAGGGTAAATTCAACGCGCTGGTCGTGCCCTTTCTCGGCGAAGAGGGCGCGCGGAAGATTGTGGCCGCGGGTTGGAAATTAGACGAAGCGAAAACCCCTAACGAATTGATGAAACTGGCGAAAATGCCGGATAGTTCCGCGTAATGACGAAGGCTGCCCAACTGCGGAGTTTGATCGAAAAAGGCGCTGTCGCGATGCCGGGGGTGCCGAACGCTTCGATGGCGCGGCAAGTGGAACGCGCGGGATTTGACGCCGTTTATATCAGCGGCGCCGGCCTGGCGAACTCCACGGCGGGCTTGCCAGACATTGGTCTGCTCACCTTGAATGAGGTGGCGACGCTGGCTGGTTTCATCGCGCACGCGGTCAAGATCCCGGCGATCGTCGATGCCGATACTGGCTTCGGTGGGGCGGAAAATATCGGACGAACGATCTACGAATTGGAACGCGCGAGGTTGGCCGGTTGTCACCTCGAAGATCAGGAATTCCCGAAGCGTTGCGGTCATCTCGCCGGGAAACGTTTGGTCGAGACGGAAGAAATGGCCGAAAAGATTCGCGCGGCCGTCGCCGCGAAACGCGATCCGGATTTCCTGGTGATGGCACGGACCGATTCACGCGCGCTGGAAAATTTCGATGGCGCAGTGAAGCGCGCGAACGCCTACGTCGCCGCCGGTGCTGATGCGATTTTTCCCGAGGCGCTCCAGACGAAAGAGGAATTCCGCGATTTCGCCCGGGAAGTAAAAGTCCCGCTCCTGGCGAACATGACGGAGTTCGGCAAGAGCCCGTTGCTCGGTATCCGGGAACTCGACGAGCTCGGTTATCGTATGATCATCTTTCCGCAAAGCGCCTTTCGCACTGCGATGAAAGCGACCGATGAGTTTTTTCGCGCATTGAAAGAGCAGGGGACGCAGACGGGATGGCTCGAGAAGATGCAGACGCGCCAGGAGTTGTATGAGCTGCTCGATTATGATCCGGCAGACGAGAGCTGGCCTGGGTACAGGACGCGGGAGGACGTCCCACGTCCAACGCCAGACAGTTAATGCGTTGTCTCATTGGACGTTCGACGTTCGCCGTTCCATGTTCGAGATAACAGATAGAACCCTATGAGCACTGAAACAAAACCCCCTTATAGCCCTGGCCTGGCCGGTGTGGTCGCGGGCGAAACGGAAATTTGCTGGGTCGATCCGAACGCGGGTCTGATGTATCGCGGCTACGACATTCATGAGATGGCGGACAAAGCCAGCTTCGAGGAAGTGGCTTATCTCTTACTGAACGGCGAATTGCCGAACGGCGGTCAGCTCGCGAATTTCACCAATCAGCTGGCTTCGGAGCGCGCTCTGCCAGACGCCATCATCAAAATGATGCGGCTCATGCCGAAAAACACGCATCCGATGGATATGTTGCGCACGGGTGTCTCGATGCTCGGCCCGTTCGATCCGGATCTGAACGACCACTCGCACGCCGCTAACGTTCGTAAGGCGATGCGGCTGATCGCGCGTGTCTCGTCCCTGGTCACCGACGGATGGCGAATTTCCCAGGGGCAGGACCTGATTCCCGATAAGCCGGACCTGACGCACGCCGGTAATTTTTTCTACAAGCTGACTGGCGGCGTGCCCCAGGATTGGCAAATCCGGATGCTCGACACGATTTACATTCTTTACGCGGATCACGAATTCAACGCCTCCACGTTCGCGGCCCGCGTGACCGCCTCGACCCTGTCGGACATGTATTCAGCCGTCACTTCGGCCTGCGGGACCTTGAAGGGCCCGCTGCATGGCGGGGCCAACGAGGAATCGATGAAAATGCTCGACGACATCCAAGTGCCCGACCGGGCGGAAGGGTGGCTGAAGGCCCAGCTCGCGAAGAAGGCGAAGATCATGGGTTTTGGTCATCGCGTTTACAAGGAGGGTGATTCAAGAGTGCCGATCATGCGGGAGATCGCTCGTGATCTCGGGGAAAGGTTGGGCAAGGAGCAATGGGTTCCCATTTGCGAAAATCTCGAGAAGGCGATGGAGCGCGAGAAACATTTGTGCGCCAACGTCGATCTTTACGCAGCGCCGGTCTTCACGATGCTGAAATTCCCGCCGGCGTTGAACACGCCGGTTTTCGCGGTCTCGCGGGTCGCGGGATGGTGCGCGCACGTTGTCGAGCAGCACGATCACAACCGGCTTATTCGTCCGCGCTCGCTCTATACCGGCCCGGAATTGCGACCCTACCCGGGCGCGGCCGCAAACGGAGCGAAGTGATCGATGGCGGACGCTGAGACGCAATCGCTCCAGGAAAAATACGCGCCGGAAAACGCTTGCTTCGGATGCGGGCCGGCAAACCCGGAGGGACTTCACATCCGCAGCTTCGTGCGCGGCGAAGAAGTCGTAGCGGAATGGCAACCGGAGACGCGCTACGAAGCATTTCCCGGGGTGCTCAATGGTGGCATCATCGGAGCGTTGCTCGATTGCCACTGCAACTGGACTGCGGCCTGGCACTTGATGAACAAGTCCGGCGCAGACCGGACGCCCTGCACCGTGACGGCGGATTATGCGATAAAGCTTTTGCGGCCTACTCCGACCAACTCGCCGGTTTTTCTTTCGGCTAAGGTGGTGGAGTCGACCGGTGACCGCGCCACGGTGGAAGGCACGCTGACCGGCGGCGGCAAAGTTTGCGCGACCTGCCGGGGGAGCTTTGTGGCCGTGAAGGAAGGCCATCCGGCATTTCATCGCTGGTAGACAATTTGGTAGGGCGAGACTCTGTCGAGCCGCGAACGTCGATCAGCGAAAGGGGACGGCTCGACAGAGTCTCGCCCTACCAACTATTCCATCCTGACGCGTTCTATGTGCGAATACACATTGAACGTGGGCGGACGGAGGAAGCCGATGAGAGTCTGATTACTTTCGCGGGCGAAGTTCACCGCCAGGGTGGAGGGCGCGGAGACGGCGGCGACGATCGGAATGCCGGCGGCAAGCGCCTTTTGCACAATCTCAAGCGACGAGCGTCCGCTCACGATCATGATGTGGTTCCTTAACGGCAGCAGCTCGTCGAGGAACGCGCGGCCGATCGCTTTGTCGACCGCGTTGTGACGGCCGATGTCTTCGCGGAGCACAACCAGATTGCCTTCCAAATCGAAGACCCCGGCCGCATGGATCCCTCCGGTCCGGGCGAAATTGCCCTGGGCGAGCCGCAGACGCTCGGGCAACTCGAGCAGCTTCGCGGCGTCGATTTGGATCCGCGTTGTAGCATCAATTGGCGGAAATTGTTGGCGAATGAATTCGATGCTCGTCTTGCCACACAGTCCGCAACTCGTAGAAATCGTGCCGAAGCGGTGAGCCGCCGTTGGATTGAATCTTGCCGTGGCGGTGAGCGTGATGTTGAGAACATTGCCCAGTGAGGCCGGCAGCGTGCACCGGATGATCTCTCGCAGGTCGGCGCGCGTGCGCAGGATGCCCTCGGAGAGAAGAAAGCCGGCGGCGAGTTCCTCGTCATTTCCGGGAGTGCGCATGGTGACCGCAAGGGGGTCCTGGCCGATTCGGATTTCCAGCGGCTCCTCGATGGCGACCTCATCGGTCACGCATTCATAGGTGCCGTCTGCCTTCCGGCGTAGAACGCTTCCGGCGCCGATCCCCTGGTCCTCTGGTTTCGACGCGCTCATGAAGGATCATCGCACGAAAGTACGGTGCAGCGAGGCCGAGGGTCGCGGGATCCAAGGAGAATGGTAGGATCGCGAGATGACATTCAGTGCGGTCTTGCTCGCTGGTGGCGAATCGCGGCGAATGGGGAGGGACAAGGCGACGATCGTTTTCGAAGGTGGTCCGCTCTGGCAACGGCAAATGGAGCGTCTGCGAAGTTTGCGTCCGGAGAGGATTTTTGTTTCGGCCCGGCAAAAACCTTCCTGGTTGCCGCCCAGTGCCGAATTGCTTTTGGATGAACCGCCGTCTCGCGGTCCGCTCAGCGGCCTAACGAGAGCTTTGGAGCGGATGCAAACTACCCATCTCGTCGCGCTCGCGGTCGATATGCCTTTCATGACGGCGGAGCAACTGGAGTTTCTTTGCAGTCTGGCCAGCGAGGGCTGCGGAGTTGTGCGCCTGGCCGGCGAACGCGCCGAACCGCTCGCGGCTATCTATTCAAGAGAATCTGCCTTGGATTTCGCCGCGGCCCTGGCCGGGCGTGATTTTTCCATGCAGAAGCTGGTGCGAGAACTCGCCGCTGCCGGGAAGGTCCGATTGTTTCCGGTATCGCCAAAGGATGAGCATCTCTATCGAAGCGTCAACGAACCAGGGGATTTCCAAGGAGCGGCGGTTTGAAACCGCCGTTCTTGTTGGTCGGCGGTTTGTAAACCGCCGCTCCTTGGAAGAGGCGAGCGAATTCAATGCCTGAATTCCGTCGATGCGTGACTGGTCGAGTTGCGCGTACGCTGAAGCCATGAAAACTTCGAACTTTCGGATCGTGCCGCTGCGCACGGAAATCGCCGAGGCCGCGCGCCACGCCGCGGAGGGTGGCGTGTCGGACCACGCCGTCGTGACGGCTGATTCGCCCAATGGATATCCCTGCCGGCATTGCCTCCGCTGGGCGCAACCGGGCGAACGCATGATCCTATTTCCGTTCGCGGCCATCGCGCCCGGCCGGCCCTATTCGGAAAGCGGGCCGATTTTCGTTCACGCGGAAGCGTGCGAACGCTACGAGGCGACGCGTGAATTTCCGCCGGCGTTTCGAACGGGCCGCGTAATTCGCGCCTATAATTCGCAGCGCGAAATCATCGCCGCGGAAGTTGCGAACGGAGAAGGACCCGAACCTGTGATTGAAAGGTTCCTGGAGAAGCCTGAAACTGCTTTCGTCCACGTCCGCAGCGCCAGTCACGGTTGCTACACGATGGAGGTCGAACGCATATGAAAGCGATGGAGCTACTCCCACCCTCGGACACGATGTATCGCGCGTTGGTCAATCGCGATTCGAGCTTCGAGGGAATTTTTTTCGTCGGCGTGCGCACCACCGGAATTTTTTGCCGGCCCACCTGTTCGGCCAAAAAACCGGCGCGGGCGAATGTCGATTTCTTTTCGACCCCAAGCGAAGCGTTGCACGGTGGTTACCGGCCTTGTTTGCGCTGCCGGCCGATGGATCCAGGTGAGCGACCGCCGAAGCTGATCGAGCGCCTGCGCGCGGAGGTCGAGCGCGCGCCTGATGGACGGTTGACCGACAAGGAACTCGCCGCGATGGCGATCGACCCTTCGACCGCGCGCCGGCAATTCAAACGCCATTACGGAATGACGTTTCAAGCCTATCATCGCGCGCGGCGAATGGGCCTGGCGCTGCGGGAAGTGCGGCAAGGAGGCCGGGTCGACGATGCGCAAAACGGCAGCGGCTTCGAATCGGCCAGTGGCTTTCGGGAGGCGTTCACCCGAATTTTTGGCGATCCCCCGACGGCGGCAAAGTCGCGGGCCTGCATGTTTGCCGAAAGAATCGAGACCCCGCTTGGCGCTATGCTCGCGGTGGCGGATGATGAAGGATTACGCCTCTTGGAATTTGCCGATCGCCGCGCTTTGGAGCGCGAGCTGACCATTCTGCGTCAACGACTGAAGACAAACGTCGTCCCCGGCGAGCATCGATATCTCGAGGCGATCCGGAGTCAGCTCACTCGATATTTCTCAGGCGAAGAGCTGGAATTCGACATTCCACTTGCGCCGATCGGCTCCGATTTCCAACTCCGGGCCTGGGACGTTTTGCGGTCGATCCCGGTAGCGGAGACGCGCTCCTATTCCTGGATGGCGGAACGCCTCGGCATTCCCGGCGCGCGCCGCGCGGTCGGCCGGGCGAACGGGACGAACATGCTCTCGATCATCATCCCTTGTCACCGCGTCATCCGTGCCGACGGGACGCTCTGCGGTTACGGCGGCGGCCTCTGGCGAAAGAAATGGCTCCTCGATCACGAACGGAAGTGGAGCGGGAAGAAGAAGTGAATGGTGAACAGTGATCGGTGATCGGTGGACCTGAACGGGACGTCGACAATTAACCATTCACTGATCACCATTCACCTTCTGAAAAACCGCGCCCAGGAGGACTCGAACCTCCGACCGTCGGATTAGAAATCCGATGCTCTATCCGGCTGAGCTATGGGCGCCAAAACGCAGGTTACGGAGACTATGACCAGCGTAGCGCGCCGTAAATCAGTTTGTGGTTGATTGCGCGGATGCCGTCCGCGCTGGAACCAGACGGACGGCAGTCATTCCTCGCGGAGGGATTACCTTGGTCTGACAGCGTCGAGACCTGGCGACGGAGCGATGGAACTCTTCCTGCGCCTACTGGAGAGTATAGGCTTCCACGACGGCGATCCCGGTCGTGCTGTTTGCGCCGCGCACGATGGCCGTGTAGTTGCCCGGTCCGAGGTTTTGCACCAGGGCCGATTCCAAATCGTTTGTGGGCGGGATAGCGGTGGCTTCAATTTCGCCCTGCTGGCTGGTGCCGTCGGGGCGAGTCTTCCAGTTGTCGTTGGAGGCGATCGTCGTGCCGCTGGCGTTAACCAGTTCGAGGGTCGGATCCGGCAAGGCGCCCTGGAGGCCCGAAGAGCTGAGCGAGGGGCCAATCGCACGGACAATGACTCTGGCATTTCCACCGCCAACGCCTCCGCTCACGATCAATCCGCCGATCATGACGTTGTCCGCGGTATCGACGAACCCGCGGGTGCTGATGTTCGCGAGCTTCGAGTCGACGGTTTGATCGAGATCGTAGACCTCCACCACGCCGACACCGGTGCCGTTGTTCTTGCCCGAAAGAATGGCGGTGTAGGCGCCCGGAGCGAGGGTGGCTACGATGGCGGACTCGAGATCGTTCGTGGGCGGAATGCTCGTCGCTTCCACCTCCGCCTGATTTTCTCTCCAGTCATCATTTATGGCGATGGTGGAGCTTCCTCGATGCAACTCCAGCATCGGGTCCTGGAGCGTGATCCCAACACCGCTGAGAGAAGGACCAATCCCGCGAATAATCACTCTCTTGGGATCGGTGCCCGTAATGATGAACCCGCCGATCAACACCTTGTCGCCAGTGAGCACCTGCAATCGGGTCGAGATGTTGAGGAGGTCTCGCGGAGCGGTCATGTTCAACCTGAAGATCGTCCCGTGATTGAACGTGCCGCCCATTTCAGTCGCCCCGTATAGGTTGTGTTCTTCGCCCTCGAAGAGCTGGCTCGGTTGGCCGCCGGTGGAGGCACCGTCGAAGATGTAAGTGGCCACCTGCCCGGCGGGATTGATCCCAAAGATGCTTCCGGCTTGCGGAATCCCGCCATCCTGCGTCGTGCCGTAGACGTTTCCGTCAGTACTCGCAATGAGCCGGGAGGGTCCGCTTCCATTGTTCCCTTCAAAACGGTAGACCGTGCTCCGTGTCCCCGCGGGAGTGACTTTGAAGACAGTAGCGATCACCGGATAGGTGGCGACGCCGTAAAGGTTGCCGTCCCCGCCCTGGATGAGCTTGCCGGGATTGCCGCCATCGATGGCGCCCGCAAAGCTGTACAGGGTAGTCATTACGCCGGCGGGCGTGAGTTTGAAGACCTTCCCCAAGCCGGTGAAGACATTGGGCGGCGATTCAGGGCCGCACATTGTGCTCCCGTAAAAATTGCCGTCGGCCCCTTGGGTTAAGGAGTTGGGCAAGCTTCCGTCCGCGAAGCCGGTAAAGCTATAGAGGGTGGTGAACTGGCCTGCCGGAGTCAACCGGAAGACGATCCCGGCGTTGTGCATTTCTGGCGGGTGATTGAAAAAACCGCCGCTCGAGTCGCCGGCTGCCGTGCCGTAAAAGTTTCCATCGGTGGATTCCATTAGACTGGTGGCGTGAGTTCCCTTCCCATCCTGAAATCGATAAAGAACTGTGAAAGTTCCGGATGGGGTGAGCTTAAAAATCACCCCGTTTAGATCGCCGACAGCTCGAGGAGCGGTCGCGCCGTATAAGTTCCCGTCGGCGCCTCCGATTAGGATAGTGGGATTCGCTTCGGCCTGCGTAGCGGCTTGGAATTGGTAAAGGGTTACGAGCGAGCCGTCGGCACCCAGCCTAAAGACGGATCCACGGTCCGGGTCACCGTTGAAGCCGCCAAAAACCGTACCATAAAACGCGCCGTTCGGGAGCCGCACCTGGGGATAAGCGCGGAGCGGTGCAGGCAGGGAGGCCATTGTTTCAAGCGTGGCAGCCCCCAGAGGCGCAACGAAAAGAGTCGTTCCCAAGACTGTCATTTTCACGAACCGAAGCGTGGTCCGCGGGCATTTCTGCGAGAGTGTGAGCAGGGGGCGAAAGAGGTTTTTTTTGTAGGAAATCACGGTTCTATTGCAGCAGGTTCCTGGCCATTGTGGAACCGGCGTTAAAGGGTTGAGGGGTCGAAGGATTGAAGCGGATTAATCCCAAGCATGGTGCAACGCTTCAGCGATGCAACACGGTAACCTCCGGCGCAGCGCGTTTACTCGCTGATCCGATGCTTTAGCTCCCAGACACGCAGCGCCGCGAGCAAGAGGCTCTTGGTTCGCGTGAGCGTGCCAACCGCTGGCAGATCACGCACACCGCTCTCGTGCGCATTGTTCTTGCGGGGTCGGCCCCGGCGCGCTTTGCGTGAGCCGACGGCGCGTGTCGTCTCGCTCAGCGGAAGGTGACCGACGTTGTTCATGATTTCTGAAAAGCACCTTCCGGGCCAGCAGGGGAATGGGGGGCGGGGGGGAATGGAGTGGTGGAGCAATGGAGCAATGGAGCAATGGAGCAATGGAGCAATGGAGCAATGGAGCAATGGAGTAATGGAGTAATGGAGTAATGGAGTAATGGAGTAATGGAGTAATGGAGTAAGGGAGCAATGCAGCACCTCGCCTTTCCATCACTCCACTACTCCATCACTCCATTGCTGCACCCATCTTCCCCCTTGTGCGCTGCACCGTTCTCCGCAAACTTCAACCGTTCATGACTAATCGGAAACTCGGCTGTTTGAGTATTTTCTTGTTCGTAGCGCTCTGCGGCAGCGTGCTCATGAACCTCGTGCTCGCGGCCACGGCCCTTCACCGCCTCAGCGGCGGGGCGCTCCAGGAAGAACCCGCGCAATTTTTTCGCGAGACGATCGTCCAGCGCGGCAGCAGAGGCGCCCACGACAAAATCGCGGTGATCACCTTGCGCGGACTGATTAGTTCCTCGCGTCCTGGTAACGTGGGGGATTCGATGGTGGACGACGTGCGGGCGGCGCTGCAGCAGGCGCGGGACGACCAGCGGGTGCGCGCAGTGGTGCTGCATATCGATTCGCCCGGCGGAGAAGTCACGGCTTCGGATGTCATCTACAACTTAGTGGTCAAGACCCGCGCAAAGAAACCGGTGGTCGTTTACATGGATTCGCTCGCCGCTTCCGGGGGATACTACGTGGCTTGCGGCGGAAAATATTTGATGGCGAATGAGACGACGATCACGGGCAGCATCGGTGTGATTATCCAAACCCTGAACTACGAGCAGCTCTTCAACAAAATTGGCCTCGCTTCCGTGGTGTTCAAGAGCGGCAAGTTCAAGGACATGCTCAATGGAGCGCGGCCGGTCACCCCGGAAGAGCGGGATTACGTCCAGAGCTTCGTCATGAAAACCTACGACAAGTTTCTCGGGATCGTCGCGCGGGAACGCAATGTGCCGGCGGATGTTCTCCGCAACACGGTCGCGGATGGACGCATCCTTTCAGGCAAGGATGCGCTCGATAACAAACTAATTGATGGGCTGGGCCAGATTGAAGACGCTTTCGCAAAGGCGAAGGAGCTGGGCAATGCCCGGGAGGCCACCATCGTAAAATACGGGCCGCCCTTTTCCTGGAGCCGCGTCTTCCGCGCGTTCGGCAGTGCCGGAGACTCAAAAATTGAGCTGAGTCTGCCAAAGCAGTTCGTTCCCCAGTTGGAAACAGGTCGCGCTTATTTTCTGCCGAGCTTTTACGCTCCGTAGGACGAGCGCCGGAGCATGGCGTTCGACGGCTTTCTTTCAGCACTCGGTGCTGTGATTCCGGCCTTCTTTTTGGTCGCCGGCGTGTATATCTACGTCTCCCTCATCCGGCAGATCAGTGCGCGCCCCGTAGAACTTTCCCCCACGCCAACGCGCGGATTTGGCTGGCCCGAAGCGACCCTGGCGGCGCTCCTCGCCACCTGGTTTCTCCTGAATGTGGTGGCCTCGAGCTCCCACGATATCCATGCCATCCGGTCGCGGGATCTCATCGCAAACGCACTCTTCACGATCGGACTGCTCCTGTTTATCGCCGCGTTCCTGCGGCTAAGGCGGCTCGACATTAACTTGTTAGGCGGTTTCTCCAAGATCGGCTTCGGCCGCGCGGTCGCCACTGGGGGGATGCTTTTGCTCGCGGCCTACCCTTTGGTTTTGCTCGCGGAGGTTGTGACGCAAAAATTCTCCCGAGGAGTCCTGGACAAGCAGGGAATCGTCGAGCTCTTCAACACCTCAGGCACCCTGGAGGAGCGGATCCTGATCATCTTGCT
>DASZDO010000098.1:0-1909 GCA_035941955.1 Chthoniobacterales bacterium | reverse complement strand
GTTCGATGCGCGCTCATGCGGCAGCGGGCGGTGTCTCCCAGAACGGATCAATATTCCGCGCCTGAAGGTCCTTGACGATCAGCCCAAGCGGAACCGCCTGATTCCATTTGCCGTGATAGTCGCCCGTTAAAAATCCGGTTTGTAGAGCCGGATTGCGAAGGTCCGGAGCAGCGCGAGGAGGACGACGCGCAAAATCATTCTCAGCCAGGCGAGAACGAGGCGAAGGTTGTACCCGACGGCGCTGAGGATGACGTTGGCGGCATCGCCGGCGCGACC
Organism: Chthoniobacterales bacterium; assembly: GCA_035941955.1. GTDB lineage: Bacteria > Verrucomicrobiota > Verrucomicrobiia > Chthoniobacterales > UBA10450 > AV80. Next base: position 1,633 of record DASZDO010000098.1, on the reverse strand, counting down.
TTTGAGATAGCAGCGGCCGAGATGACCTTCTGCTTTCATATGTCCGATCGCCGCCTCGATGGCGGAGCGCCGTCTGAGCTCGCGTTTGATGCGGCCGAAGACCCCGCGTTTTTGGCCTGAGATGAAGACGCGGCGCGGGTTTGGGGCATCGTGGCCGCGGTATCCCTTGTCGACATAGGCACGCTCGATCTCGCGGCCGGTAAGCCTCTGAGCGGCTTCGATGACGGCGCCCAGCGTGTGGCCGTCATAAGGATTGCCGGGCAGCGTCCTGGCATGCAGCACGAATTGACCACCCGGTGCCCGCGCATTGGTGGTGACGACGGAAGCCTTCACACCGAACTCGTAAGGGGCGCTGGCCTTGCCCTTGCCGATGCACTCCACCTCCGGAGCGTGGAAGGAATACAGCTTCCAGCCGCGCTGGCGCTGCTGCTGCGAACGGATCTGATCGGCGCGCGAGAGTGGCCAGGCGAATGCCGCCTCGAGGTCCGCGTGGCTTGCGATCTTGCGCCGGATGTCGCGAATGAGCCGGCCAAGCCGGGTGCGCAAAATGCGCAGCTGTCGGCGGTGGCGGTTGAACTGTTTGGCATGGGCATAACGCGCTGCCATCATGGCGGCGCGCTTGGCGATGCGCACGTACGATTGCCGCAGCCGCACGCCGTGCTTCCTGGCCAGCCGGGTCAGCCCCTTGACCGCAGCGTGCAAAAGCTTCGCATCGGTCGGGAAGGTAATGTTCTTGGGCTGCACGGTGGTATCGACCGTGACCCGCGCCAAATCCTTTGTCCGGAGCGCCCCGCTCTCGTGCGCCACCCGCAAGCTCTCGGCCAGCAGAAGTTCCAGCTTGTCACCGAGGCGCTTGCGCCAATGGCTCAGGTCCGAGCGCTCGTGCGGAAACTCGTGCTGGAAGAACTCCTCTCCAGTGAAGTGCTGGAAGTACGCGTCATAGACCCACCGTTCGCACACGCCTTCGTCGGACAGGCCGTACATATGCTTGAGCAAAAAAAGCCCGATCACAAACCGTGTTGCAATTCCAGGCCGACCACTGTCCCTGTACAGCGGCGCGATCTCGCCGTCGATGAAGTCCCAGTCGATCTTGCCCGCGAGCTGCACCAGCTCGTGCCTCATGTTGATGATCTGGTCCAACCGCGCGCGGAACAGATCACCCGATCCTGTCGTCTCGTGTTTCCTCGGCCGCATCGCGCCCTCCGATACGGCGACCGAATCATGCTTCTCGATTCGAGGGAATCCCGAAAACGAAATTGCAAGCTTCCGGGGCCTCAGACCTGAAAGCTTGCAATCTCAAGTCACCAAAACCGCCCGAAAACGACTCTCGCTCAGTGGCTTAGAAGTTCTTCACGGTCGACTACGGCGCAATCCTCACCCGAGCGAGGACGACATCCGCGCAGCGCTCGGCAGCAACATCTGCCGCTGCACCGGTTACGTCAAAATCATCGAGGCGGTGAAATACGCCGCCGAGCTCCACGCCGGCGGACTTGCGCCGTGAACGAGGTCGTCCCAGCGCACAATATCGGCGCCTACGTGCCGATGGTCGATGGACCGGACAAGGTATCGGGGCGGGCGAAATACACCGCCGATCTCGTCACGCCGGGACTACTCGCGGGGCGCATCTTCCGCA
>DASZDO010000097.1:0-4252 GCA_035941955.1 Chthoniobacterales bacterium | reverse complement strand
TTTGAAACCGCCGACCTTGAAAAACGGCGGTTTCAAACCGCCGCTCCTTGGAAGATCATGACGGTCATGGCGCCAGAAGAGCACGAAGCCACAAAACGCGTCGGTCAGCTGCGACAACAGATCGACGAGCACAACCGCCGCTACCACGAGGAGGCTGCGCCCACCATCAGCGATCGCGAATACGACAAACTCTTCCGCGAGTTGAGCGACCTCGAAAAAGAGTTTCCGCACCTGGCGGCCACCGATTCCCCCACGCAGCGGGTTGGCGGCAAACCGCTCAAGGCTTTCGCGCAAATCACGCACCGCGTGCCAATGCTCAGCCTCGACAACACCTACTCGGAAGAAGAGGTGAAGGATTTTTACCGCCGGATGGAGCGCCTGCTCCCGAACCAAAAAATCCCGGTGGTGATCGAGCCGAAAGCCGATGGCGTGGCGGTCTCGCTTCTCTACGAAAATGGGCGGCTGCGGTACGCCGCGACCCGAGGTGATGGCGCAGTCGGCGACGACATTACCCAGAATATCGAAACGATTCGCCAGGTGCCGAAGCGCCTCAAGGGTGATGCTCCCGGCATTCTCGAAGTGCGCGGCGAAGCTTACCTAGACAAGAGCGGTTTCGCGAAGCTGAACGCGGAGCGGAGCGAGGCGGGATTGCCGGAATTTGCCAATCCACGCAACGCCGCCGCCGGCTCGCTGAAACAGCTCGATCCCTCCATCGCCGCGCAACGGCCGCTCGGCGTGATCTTTTATGGGACTGGAGCGATCGAAGGCCTCGCGCTCGAGAAGCATTCGGAGCTTTTCGCCTTGCTCAAGAAGCTTGGATTGCCGGGCACGGAACGCTGGTGGCTGGCCGATTCGGTCGAAGGGATCCTGAGCGCCATTCACGAACTCGACCGGGTTCGCCATGATTTCCCGTATCAGACGGATGGCGCGGTCATAAAGGTCGACTCGTTTGCCCAGCGCGAGATTCTTGGGTTTACCGCCAAGTCGCCGCGCTGGGCGATGGCGTTCAAGTATGAAGCCGAGCGGGTTGAGACGCGCCTGCACGACATCTTCATTCAGGTCGGCCGCACCGGGACCCTGACGCCAGTGGCGGCGCTCGAGCCGGTGACGGTGAGCGGAAGCCGGGTGGCGCGAGCGACACTGCACAACGAGCAAGAGATCGAACGGAAAGACGTCCGGATCGGCGATGTCGTCATCGTGGAAAAAGCGGGGGAAGTGATTCCCGCGGTGGTCGGTGTGCGAACCGATCTTCGCACTGGCGCCGAGAAAAAATTTCGGATGCCCAAAAAGTGCCCGGAATGCGGAAGCCAGGTGGTAAAAGACGAAGGCCAAGTCGCGGTGCGTTGCGTGAACAGCCAATGCCCGGCGCAATTGCGGCGGCGGATCGAGCACTTCGCGTCCCGCGGCGCGATGGATATCGAGGGGCTGGGAGAGGCGATGGTCGGCCAGTTGGTCGAACACAAATTACTCGGCGATGTGAGCGACATCTATGCGCTGAACACCGAGACGTTGAGCAAGCTCGAGCGCATGGGAGAAAAGAGCGTCAGCAATTTGCTGGAAGCGATTGAACGCAGCAAAGCGCGGCCGCTCTGGCGCCTCCTCTTCGGGCTCGGCCTTCTGCACGTGGGAGTGAGTGCATCACGGGCGCTGGCCAATCACTTCCCGAACCTCGACGCGATCATGGAAAGCTCGGTCGAGGAATTGCAGCGAATTCCCGATGTGGGTGAGGTGGTCGGACGGAGCATCCACAATTTCTTTCGCCAGCCGGGAAACCTCGAAACGATCGAGAAACTTCGCCGGGCCGGGTTGCAGTTCAAAGCTGAGGAAAAGACCGCGGACAACGCGGCGCCTGGCTTTAAGGGGGCCACCTGGGTCATCACCGGCACGCTCACTCAATCACGCGATGAGATCGCTGAGCTGATCCTGGCCCGCGGCGGGAAGGTCAGCGGGAGCGTGAGCAAGAAGACGAGTTTCCTGCTCGCGGGAGACGAAGCGGGAAGCAAACTGGAAAAGGCGAAGAAACTCGGAGTCCGCGTGATCGATGAAGCCGAGTTTCGGAAGATGCTCTAGGCCTGTCCGAGTTTCGCCTTACGGCGTTCTGCGCGTGGAGTCGAGCCGAAGCGGGATCGCTTGATTCATGCCCGGAGCGGCAATCAACGGGGGATGCTGACTGGCCGGATGAAAATCGGCCTGGATCTCGAAGGTCAGTTTTTCGTCCCCCCGCAATATTGTGATCGGAACGGTATCCCCCGCCGTAATAAAAAACGACCCGTCAATGACATCCTCTGGCTCGCGCACCTTTGTCTTGCCGATCTGAAGGAGAATGTCGCCCGGCTTGACGCCCGACCCAAAGGCCGGCGTATCCCGCATGATTTCAGTCATCTCCGCGCGGGAACCTTCCTTGTATTTCTCCGCCTGGGCGACGTTTATTCCGATCCAGCCGTGCCGTGCTTCGCCGAAACGGGTGAAGTCGTTCCGAATTTTTTCCGCGGCATCGATCGGCAACGCATAACAAGCGGAGCCATTCTCGATGCTGCTAACGAGAATCCCGACGACTTCGCCCTTGAAATTCAGGAGCGGCGCGCCGGCCTGGCCGCGCTGGGTCGGAACGTTTGCCCGCAAATGCGTGGTGGAAAAATAACGCCCCAGAAATTTTCGGTCGAACCCGGCGACCATTCCAAAGCTGGGCGTTTCGGGGAGATCGAGCGGATAGCCAATGGCGATAACGGGCGTGGCCACTTCGATCTGTTCGGATTTGCCGACGGGCAAGGCCGGCGTCGCAATATCCGCCTTCAGGATCGCGATGCCACTGCGCACATCCGCGATCATTAGGCGCACGGGATGTTGCTTGCCGTCGAATTCAACCGTCAGGTTTTCGGCGTCACCGCCGACGGAATAGGCGGTGTAGAGCGTACCCGTGGGATCGATGAAAAAGCCGGTGCCCGCGAGATCGCCGTGCTGGTCGGTGCCGCGAATCTTTACGACGGCTCTAGCCGATTTCTCGAAAACGTCTTTGACCTCGCGGCTGATGGAGGTCGTCGAGGGCTCCTGCGCGCGGGCCAGAGCGGCCAGGGCGAAAAGAGCGAGCGCGAAAGAGAACCGGGACACCGCAGGGAGAAGCGACCGGGAAAGCTTTGGGGCCCGGCTAAAATCTGAAAGCGGCCTCATAACTCACAGGCGTACTATCCAGAACGTAGCGCGGGGGCGTCGCGGCCCGGTGAGTGTGGGAGCTGTAATTGACATTGCGCAGGAGCTTCGGACTCAGATCGCCCGTCGCAATCGGAGCGGAAAGACTCCATGCGGTATCTTGAGCCGCCGTGGCCACCACCGGCGTCTGGTTCTGAACGGCTACTTCCATCCCGGCGGGCCCCTGGTAGACCTTCAACGAAATGACCGCGGCGCAAATCAGCACGGCGGTAATCGCCGCCGGATAGGAAGTGAGCGCGGGAACGTTCAGGCGGAACATGAAATCCTGCGCCCGCTGGAGGCAAATGCGCCAGAGAGGTTCTCTCAACAATTCGTCCCGTTGGCGGCGGTGAAATTCGTGCAGGAAATTATCGAAGTAGCCCGGTGGGGGCTGCTCATGCCGTTTCAAGCGCAACAATTTGCCGATATCGTTTTCGTTAAACTCGTTCATGCAGCGTGCGCTTAAAGTGAAAGGTGATTAGGAAACAGGATTCTTCCGGAATTCGTCCAGATAATTTTGCAGTTGCCGGTTCGCGTAAAAGAGCCGGGAACGTACCGTACCTTCGGAAACACGCAAGATTTTGCTGATCTCGGCATGGGGCATCCCTTGAATATGAAACATCGTGACCACGGCTCTGTGTTCATCAGACAATTTCATCATGGCCTCGTTCAATCTTCGCTGGAGCTCGGACAAGTCCGCTTCCCGCACTGGACTGCTCGTGGCCGTGAGCTCGAGAAACTCCTTGTCGTTCTGCACGCTCGCGTCCATGTCGTCGAGGCTCAGGTGAAAACGGCGGCCCCGTTTTTTGAGAAAATTGAGCGTCATGTTTACCGCGATGGAGTGGATCCACGTGTAAAAAGAGGATTTGCCCCGGAAGCCGCCGATGGATTTGTAGGCCTTGGAAAAAACGTCCTGGAGCAGGTCGTTCGTGTCCTCGTGGTTCGAGGTCATGTTATAGACCAGGCCGTAAAGCCGGGGGGTGTATTTGACCACGAGCTGATCGAACGCCGCCGCCTCTCCGGCCTGGGTGCGCGCGACCAATTGCTGGTCTTCGTCCGATCTCGG
>DASZDO010000096.1:0-120333 GCA_035941955.1 Chthoniobacterales bacterium | reverse complement strand
GAGTGCGAAGTAGTTGTATTCATGGCGCGGCTTTCCGTCCTTCATATAGAGGGCCCAGCCGCCGAAGTAGCCGGCCTGGGCGAGGATGACGCCTCCCGCGTTGCCATCCTTCAACTCGACCTCGGCGGTGATGGTGTGGCGCACGCCCTTCACATTAATGAAGGCGTTCTCCAGCATCCCCGTCATGCCGGGGTAAACCGTCAGCGATTTGCGCCCGCCCAAAAGGTCGGGCCGGCCGGCGATGGCGGCGTTAAAACGCTCGTAGCGGCGGTCATCGATGGGGAAGACGTTGTTGCGGATCGCTTCCTTCTCGAAGACGGCCTGGAGTTCCTTGAGCTTGGCGGGTTCCTTGTCGACGAGGTTGTCGGCTTCGCTGAAATCTTTGTCGACGTTGTAGAGTTCCCAAACGTCATCCTTCAGCGGTGGGGGCGGAACGTTCACCCACGGAAGCGAGTGCCGGGTGCAGGCCACCCAGCCCTGATGATAGATGCCGCGATTGCCGAACATCTCGAAATACTGCGTGGTGCGACGGTCCGGGGCTTTGGGGGTGTCGGCGGAATAGAGCATGGAGACGCCATCCATCGGACGTTGCACCACGCCGTTCACTGTCTTGGGATGCGGCAGTTTCGCGGCCTCCAATGCCGTGGGGGCGACATCGATCACGTGGTGGAACTGGCTGCGCACCTCGCCCTTCGCTTTGATGCCTTTGGGCCAATGCATCACCATGCCATTGCGCGTGCCGCCGAAGTGGCTGGCCACTTGCTTGGTCCACTGGAAAGGCGTGTTCATCGCCCAGGCCCAGCCGATGGCGTAGTGCGGAAAGGTGGTGGGATCACCCCACGCGTCGATGTGGTCCATCATCTGATCCGCTTTGCCGGTGATGCCGTTGAGCGCTAACATCTCGTTGTAGGTGCCTTCGGGGCCGCCTTCGGCGCTCGCGCCATTGTCGCCGACGATGTAGAAAAAGAGCGTGTTCTCCAACTCCCCGATGGCTTCCAACTGTGCCACGAGGCGGCCTACTTCATGGTCGGTGTGCTCTGCGAACCCGGCGAAGGTTTCCATCTGGCGCTCGAAGAGCCGCCTTTGCTCGGCGCTTGTATCGGCCCACGCGGGAATCTCTTTAGGACGCGGGGTGAGCTTGGCGTCGGCGGGGACGACGCTGAGCTTCTTTTGACGCTCGAAGGTCTCCTCGCGCAGCTTGTCCCAGCCGCCGCTGAACTGGCCCTTGTATTTCGCGATGTATTCCTTCGGTGCGTGATGCGGTGCGTGCGTCGCGCCGGTGGCAAAATAGATATAGAAAGGCTTATCCGGTGTCAGCGCCTGCTGGGCGCTGACCCAGTTGATCGCCTGATCGGTCATATCCACGGTGAAATGGTAGTCAGGCGTTTGCTTGTGCTCGACGCGCGTGACTCCGTCGAAGATGGCCGGCGCCCACTGATTGGTTTCGCCGCCGATGAAACCGTAGAACTTGTCGAAACCAGAACCGGTGGGCCAGAGATCAAAGGGGCCGGAAACGGAGACTGTCCACGGCGCGGTCTCGTGATACTTGCCGAAGGCAGCCGTGCCGTAGCCGTTCTGCTTCAGAATTTCGGCCAGCGTCGTAACACTCTTCGGACGGATGCCGGTGTTGCCCGGGAACGCCGTGGCCATTTCCATGATCGCACCCGCATTGTTCGCGTGATGATTGTGCCCGGTGAGCAGCGCCACGCGCGATGGGCTGCAGAGCGCCGTGGTGTGGAAGCGGTTGTATTTTAATCCGCCTGCCGCCAGCTTGTCCAGCGTGGGCATTTTGATCGGCCCACCGAACGCGCTACTGCTGCCGAAGCCGATGTCGTCGATCAGCACGATCACGACATTGGGCGCGTCCTGCGGAGCCTTCACCTCGAAGCGCGGCGGAGCCTTTGCATCGCGCGCGTCCATAGTGGTGATCGGTGCGACCTTTGGCTCCGCGATCGGCAGCACGGTGCGATCGAGCTTTGCGTCCGCGGCTGGCTTCTCCTGAGCGTCGGCCGGTAGGGCGAAGGCCAGACCAAGCATGAGGCTGAGCGCGGTGAGTGTGAGATGCGATTTTCTTTTCATGGGTGTTTTCTATCGGGACTGAGATTCAAATTATAGACGCATGCGATTTCGGCGGGTATGGGACCTTGGGCTTATAGGCCCGCGGTCTTGGTGGCCGCATCTTTCACGCAACGGAAACCGAGATGGTTGGTCGCGGTATTGATTTCTCCTTTGCCGCGCGTCCCGACGATGTAGCGGGAACAGTACTGCGGATTACAAAGATAGGAGCCGCCGCGATGGACGCGTTTCTTTTCGTTAGGCTCGGCCGGATCCAGGGGTGAGTCAGGACCGCGCGGATTCCGGGCGACCTTCTTTTGCTGGGCGAGTTGCGCGTAATAATCGGCCCGATACCAATCGCTGCACCATTGCCAGACGTTGCCCGACATGTCGTAAAGTCCGTAGCCGTTGGCCGGAAATTTTCCGACTGGCGCCAGACCGGTGTAGCCATCCTCGGCTGCATCTTTCATGGGAAATTTTCCCTGGTAAGTGTTCGCCATCCACTTGCCCTTGGGACGAAATTCATCGCCCCAGGGGAAGGTCTTGCCGGCTAAGCCGCCGCGAGCGGCGAACTCAAATTCGGCCTCGGTCGGCAGACGCTTGCCCGCCCACTTCGCGTAAGCCTCCGCGTCGGGATAGGCGAGGTGCACGGCCGGATATTTTTCTTTCCCTTTGATGTCGCTCTCCGGCCCTTCCGGGTGACGCCAGTTCGCCCCTTTCACGTAGGTCCACCATTGGAAGTGATTGTTGAGCGGCACTTCCTTATCCGTCGGCGCAAAAACGACTGAGCCCGCGACGAGGTTTTCCGCCGGGGCCGTCGGGAACTCCTCCTTCGTCGGGGTGTGTTCCGCGATCGTCACGTAACCGGTCGCTTTGACGAACTCCGCGAACTGCCCATTCGTGACCGCGGTTACATCCATCCAAAAGGCGTCCACGAAAACGGGATGGATCGGCTCGGCATCGTTCGAGGGCATTGCTATTTCACTCCCGCTGCCGCTGGTGGCAGCGCCCATCGCAAATTCACCACCCGGAATCCACACCATCCCCTCCGGGGCTTTGCCGGGTGCCTTAGTGGATTCGGCGGAGAGCCCCTGCGCAAGACCGCAGGCGATGGCCATCAAAATGCAGGTCGTTTTCAGAAGCGAATAGTGGCCCCGATGATCGGGCCGTGCGTGGTAATCTCCTGAGTTCCCCGTGCTCCCTCGTACTCAAAGCCCAGGGCACGATATCCTACTTGCACGTCGCACCAGCGCGCGGCCTGGATTCCGATGGTGCCAACGACTTGCCAGCTGAACTCCGAACCCGCGCCGAAACCGCCGACGTCGCCGTATCCGTTCAGGAAAAACAAACGCGAAAGGTAATAGCGTCCTCGCAAACCAACGATCGGATCTGCCCAGGTCGAGGTGCCGCTGGCGGCAAAGCCCTGCCCTCCCGGCAGATTTGGCCGGAGAACGATCTCGCTGTAGAAGCTGTAGACTCGGGCGCCGGCAAAGAGGTCGAGGTAAGCCGGTTTCGCGTCGACCACCCGATAGCTCAGCGCAAAGGTGCCGATTGTTTCCTTTACCACTTCGTGTGTGCTCGAGAAGACAATGCCGGCGGGGGGAGCGATATCGTCGTGGAGCCGGGCGTAGATCAGATCGCCCATGAAGCCCCAGCGTTTGTAGCGGAGCTCTGCTGTCGCCATGAACGCCATGTCGAGGTGCTTCGCCACATCTTCAAAAGAGACATCGACATCCGCGCTGCGGCCGCCCGCGCTGATCGTTCCGTCGATCGCTGTCGCCCATCCGTAAACGGTAAGGTTAAAATTCCATAGGCTGTCCGCCGGCTGTTGCTCGACTGGAATCGACTCAACCGGGCCGGCCATGAGCACCGGCGATGTTCCGGTCAGCAACAGGATCAAGATCGCAATTTGTTTCTTCATAGGGCCGCATTGATTTGAGGAAGGCCTGATCGTCGTCCTCGGTTATCGGGAGAACAATGAAGAATCTTTGAGCGCGGGAATATGGGACCTTGGTCTTATGCGGGTAGGTCCGCCCCTGTGTGACGGGATCTGTTTAGCGCCAAGGGCGCGATATCCAAACCAGCCTGGGGCAACGCCCCAGGTATCCAAAGAAAAAACTGCAAGCGCTGACAGCGCGATTCACGAGGGCGTGCTTTTTAGCCATGATCGCGCCCATGCCCCAATCACTTAGCAAAGTTATTATTCATATCATCTTCAGCACAAAAAATCGGGACGCGTGGCTCGACCGCGAGGTTCGGCCCCGTCTGCACGCCTACGTGGCGACGATCTGCCGTGATCTAAATGCAGACGCGTTCCGCGTCGGCGGTGTGGCTGATCATCTGCACATTGTCACCTCTCTTCCGCGAACCCTCTCCCAAGCTGAAATGGTCGAAACGGTGAAGAAGACTTCGTCGAAATGGATCAAACGGCTGGATACGAAATATCGAGAGTTTTACTGGCAACGCGGTTATGGCGCGTTCTCAGTTAGCCCAAGTCAGCTTAAGGCCGTTCTCGAATACGTGGCGAAACAGGCGGAGCACCATCGTACCCGCAGTTTTCAAGAGGAGTATCGCGGTTTTTTGCGCAAGTACGGCGTCGAATTCGATGAACGCTATGTGTGGGATTGAATGCAATTGCACGGCTTTGGTTCGCGCTTTCAGCGCTGGGTTCGGGATCCAACTCTTCCTGGGGCGTTGCCCCAGGCTTGCATGAGATAGCGCCCTTGGCGCTAGACAGATGGCCGGCTCAGGCTGCGATAACCTTATGTATTAGCTGCACCAGCGTTTCGTCGTCGAAGGGTTTCGAGAGGAAACCAAAAGCCGACTCTTCCGCGGGCGTTGCCCCAGGCTTGCATGAGCTAGTGCCCTTGGCGCTAGACAGATACCCGGCCCTAGGCCGCGAGCGCCTGGCGAACGAGCTGGAGCAAGGCTTCGTCATCGAACGGTTTCGAGAGGAAACCGAACGCCCCCGCTTCCAAGGCGGTTTGACGCACCGAAGGATCGTCCCGTCCGCTGATGAAGATGATGCGCGTTTCCGGGGAATCTTTGCGGAGAACCTCCTGCACCTCCAAGCCATTCATGTCGGGCATCCAGACGTCGAGGATGGCCACCCGGCACGGCGCCTGCGCCATGGCCGAAAGGAAAGCAGTGGGCTCGCTAAACCTCTCGACGTTGAAGCCCTCCGACTTCAGCAACCGGTCCAGCGCCTTGAGCATCGAGAGGTCGTCATCGAGCAGACAAACGGACGCCTGATCGAAGGCGCAAACGTTCGCGGCCCGTTCTACGGATGGTTTCCAGGAATGAACTGCGGTCGGCATTAGAGATAGAGTGAGCAAGTGTCAGTTTGGTGGCCGCGACGCGGAAGGGATATGGGACCTTAGTCTCACTCTAAAACTCCCATCCTCGAGGAAGGCCCCGATTCTATTTTATCGCGCCGGGTCGAGCTGGCAGATGCCTCAAATCATGCTGCCTGCGATTTCGCCTCCGTCGCTTCCGGGAGGCAAATAGTGAAAAGGGCGCCGCCCTTCGCGCAGTTTTCCCCCGAAAGCGTCCCGCCGTGCGCTTCAATAATGCTGCGCGCGATGGCCAGGCCCATGCCAGTCCCCTCCGCCTTGGTCGAGAAGAAGGCCTCGAATAACTGATCGACGATCCCATCGGGAAACCCCGGGCCGGTATCGCGCACGCTCACGCAGATTTTTCCATCCTGGACAGGCTCGGCCCGGACGACGACGCGACGGGCATCGGCGCGAATGACGCTCAAGGCTTCAAACGCGTTCATGACCAGGTTCAGCAGCACCTGCAACAACTGAACGCGATCCGCCAGGACGATGCCCGCATTTTCATCTACTTCCGCGACAAGACTGACGTTTCGTGCAATCGCATCCGCTCGCACGATCCGGAGCAAATCGCGGATGACGTCGTTCATGCTGACGAGCGCATGGGAAGCTTCGCTTTTGCGCACCATGTTGCGAATGCCCTGGATGACCTCACGCGCGCGGTGGCCGTCGGCCACAATGTCGCCTAGCAACTCGCGCAACTCGTCCGCTGGGAGCTGGCCGTGGGCGAGCAAGCGCTGCCCGGCGCTGGCGTTGGTCACCATGGCTCCGAGCGGATTGTTCACTTCATGCGCGAGCGAAGCCGCCAGTTCTCCCATTAAGGCGAGACGACCGACGCGCGCGAGTTCCATGCTTTGGAGCTGATGGTCCAGCTCGGCCTGTTTTCTTTCGCCAATGTCGATGCAGGAGCCAATGTAACCGAGGAAGGTGCCGTCCGCTTCGAAGCGCGGCGTGCCCGAATCCAGCAGCCAGCGGTATTCTCCGTCCTTGCGGCGCAAGCGAAACTCGACCGTGAACGGTTCTCGTTTGCCAAAGGCAGTGCCGCAAACGCCAAGGCAGTGCTCCAGGTCGTCAGGGTGAACCCCTTTCAGCCACCCCTCTCCCAGTTCCTGATCCACGGTCCGGCCGGTGAATTCCAACCAGCCCTTGTTGAAGAAAAGGCCTTCCTTGTCCGTGCCCGACATCCAGATCATGACCGGCGCTATATCGGCCACGGTGCGAAACCGTCCTTCGCTCTCGCGCAGTGCTTCCTCCGCCACCTTGCGCCCGGTGATGTCGCGAGCGACGCCGCGCACGCAACCGGCTTTGCCATGCTGGTCGAGCTCGACGCGACCATACCCACTAACCCATTTTATTTTCCCGTCGTCCCGCGTGATCCGATATTCACTCTCGTATTCTCCCCCGCGTGCGAGGGCTTCCTCGACCATGTGCTGCATGCGCGGGCGATCCTCCTGGTGCACGGCCTGCAAGAAGCGGTTGAGATCGATCGGTTCGGCCATCGCGAAGCCGAAAAGTTCTCTTCCCTTTTCCGTGATCCAAATGTTGTCCTGCCCGACATCCCAGACCCACAGCCCGAGGTTCGCCGCGCTGGCCGCGAGGCTCATCCGCATGTCGCTTTCCCGCAGAGCGCCTTCGCTGATGTGCAATTGGCGCGCGGTCTGCGCGGCACGCAGAATGTCGTAGCTCAGCTCAAAGCCCATCGCCACGATCACACCAAGGAAGGAAAAGCTGATCAGGAAAGGCAGTTCAACGACCCTGAGATTGGCTAAGGCCGACAAGACCGACGCGACCAGGAAGAAGAGCGTGATGCTCCCGCCTACCACCATTGCCCGACGGCGCCCCTCGGCGCTACCTCGACGCCACAGCGTCAACGAGGCATCGATGACAAAGGCGAGCATGAGAAGGGAACTCAGCTGCCCCAGGGTCGTCCCCGGACCGAGAACACCCAGGGGCATTGAAACCGTTTCTCCCAGGAAATCCAAGTGCCGCAGGCCGGTGATCTCCCGAAAGTTCGCATTGGGCGCCAAAGCAAAATTAATAATCAGCATGAGGGCCCGCACCACACAGATGGCGAGCCCAAGCCAGAGCCGGCCCGTCCCGAGATAAGAGCGAACGAATCCAACAACCCCAACGAAAAGAACGAACAGGGCAACGTGCGTCCACCGCAGGGCACGGCTGATTTCCTGGGTGGTCTGCGAGTGCATGACCGCCAGCTCTCCGAAGGCGATCCCCGCCACCGCGAGCGCAATGGCGGCGAAGAGTAGATTCTCCCGCGTCCTGCCCTTTATTCCGATGAGCAGATGGGGCAGCGCCATGGTTACACACGCTCCCAAACTGAAAGCCCAAGCGAAGGTGACCCAGCTCATATGGACGTAATCGATCAGGAAAACGCGGCTCGTTGCCGCGTCGCCATTATGCGCTCGATTGCGAGGCGGCGAAAGTTTGGAGTAAAATGCATGGCAGGCGGCTCGTCATTCCGAGCGCAGCATAGCGGAGTCGAGGGACCCCGAGGAACATCGTTCGACTTATCGCGGGGTCCCTCGACTTCGCTCGGGATGGCCGAAACTAATGCGTCCCTACTCTTCCACCAGCAAAGCCCAGGCGCGCGAGCCGGCGGTAAAGCGCCACTTGAAAGACATACTTGAAGGTCAGATCGATCGCATCCAGCCGCGACAAATCGTTCAAGCGATCAAAGGGCCTTCCGTAATTGTTTTCCTGCTCGGCCAGGAAGGCCAGGATCCGATTGACCTTGTCCTCATCCAGGACTCCGCGCGGCCGCCAGACAAAGAGATGGGCCTCGTCGATACACTCCACGTCGTCCGGCGGCGTCATGAGTCTTCGCCCACAAGTGCTCGGTCGACAGTCATGGCATGATCAAGGCCTCGTCGGGCACGCCAAGCCATTCCGCCGGCAGCGCGGTCCGTAAAGAGGGAGACATCGAGCGGCGAATAATCGGTCAGCATCGCGTGCAACTTGGCGTAATGGGCGGTCGCAGGGCTGGTGACGTAGAAGGCGGATTTCACCCCCGGCTTGGACGCGGCCGTAAGCCGGCGGTGCAGCGCGATTTCAAAGACGAACCTGAAGTTCAGATCGACCATGTCGAGGGCCGACATGTCGGTGAATCGGTCAAATGGTTTGCTGGCTCTGCTTTCCGCGATGTCGATAAACGCGATGATTTGGTTGACGAGAGCCTGGTCCAAAATGCCGCGTGGCCTCCAAAGAATGAGAGACAACTCCTTTCGGAACAGGACGTGAGCGGGCAGTTTCATCGGCGCGTGCAGCTGCTAGCCAGCACCCAGATTGAACATGAGGCAACTCCGAACTCCGAAAGTATTCGCGAGCAAAGAGCTTTCGCGAGCGAGCGGAGGAACAGAGAATGTCTCTCCGTAATCTCCGCTTGCTCCTGTCAGATCTCTTTCGACCGGCTCAGGAGCCGCTATCAAAAGCGGGGTCCATAGAACCCACCTCCATAGAAGCCGCCATAGAAACTGGGGCCCCAGGCGTTCCAGCGCATCATGGCGTCCTGATTCATTTGGGCGGCCAGGAGTTGATCGTTTCTCATTTGCCTGGCAATTCGCAGTTCCTCGTAGGCATGATATTCCTTCGGGGTTCCCACGTAAGCCTGGTTCGGCGTCGCTGCCGGCTGCACGTAGAACTTCTTGCCTTTAAAGGTCACCAGGGAAAGCTGGCCCGTCGGAAGTGATTTAAGCAGCTCCTGTTTCTGCGGGGTATCCGCGGTGACCAGCTTAAAGCCGGCCGCAGTTAGCATGTCCGTCGTCTGGGTTGTCGAGGTGGTGGCACAGCCTGCCGCCAGGGCCAGGAGCGCGATCGCGCCGAGCATTCTGAATGGTGTGAATAATTGTTTCATCGTTTTCCTCTTTCTGTTCGCTTTGGGTCTTGGTTGACGAACGAGAATGATTTCCGCTCAAGACTCTGGCTATGGGACTTTGGTCCCATGAGAAGTTCGACAGGAGGAATTCTTACAGGAGGAAACAGAGACAACGGAGAGCTTAGTCCCAGACCTCCGTTTCCTCCGTTATCTCCTGTAGAGGCTGGTTACCGCGGCGTTTCGTAAGGTGGCTCGTCCGTCGCGATCGGGGTTGTTTGCGCGGGTGGATTGATCAACTTAAAAATGACCGCGGCCACGATGGCGGCCGAGAAATTCGCCACGAGATAAATCCAGATATTCTCCCAGCTCGAGAGGCCGAGCAGGCAGATCCCCAGCGCCACCGCGGGATTGAACGCGCCGCCGGAAATGCTGCCGACCGCGAACGCACCCGTCATTACCGTCATCCCGATCGCCAGACCGTAGAAGGAATTGCCTGATGTTCCTTCAGCCGTCGCGGCGTTGAGCACGACGTAGACCAGCGCGAAGGTGAATAGAAATTCCGCCAGCAGCGCGGGGCCGGCTTGGAGAACGATCGGCGTTACATCCACGCCGTCGCGAAAGCACTTTACCACCACCGTTGCCAGGGCGGCGCCGGCGAGTTGCGCCAGGATGTAAGGAACGACGTCCCCCGCCTTTACCTTCCCGCGAATGAAGACTCCGATCGTGACCGCCGGGTTGTAATGCGCACCCGAGATATGGCCCCCGGCGTAGATCATGACCATGAGCGCCGCCCCGATGGCGAGCGGTGCGATCACTCCCGAGCCGGCACCGATCACAGTGCAGCCGATCGTCAGGACAAGAAAGAAAGTGCCGATGAATTCCGCGATGTACTTATTCATATGGTTGG
This sequence comes from Chthoniobacterales bacterium, assembly GCA_035941955.1. GTDB lineage: Bacteria > Verrucomicrobiota > Verrucomicrobiia > Chthoniobacterales > UBA10450 > AV80. Next base: position 110,207 of record DASZDO010000096.1, on the reverse strand, counting down.
TGGGACGTTGTCAGTGTTAGTCGGGAACGCCGGCGAGCGTCAAGCAAGCACATTCGACGGCGCGCCGTTGACCAGCGCTTCCATCGGAGCGCAAGGGAACGAGCTTCATTTCCATTTGAGCATTTGCTCGGGGAACGGGCAGTGCGCGCAATCGGAATTATCCTGCAGACAGAAGTCCTCGTAGATTTGGAGCAACGCTTGTTGCTGCGCGATGGTTCTCGTGAAAAGCGAGCGGCGCGGATCATCGCCAAAGAGCCGGGTTGTGCCCGTTTCGAGCCGGCGGTTTGAGAGGCGGGCCGGGAGGATCTCGTAGACGGCCCAAACGTCGTGGCCTTCCGCGAGGAAAAGCGGCAGCAGCACATTCGCGAGGATTTCGGCGACCCGGGATTCGCCCACGAGCGCCATTTCTGCCGCAGCATGATCCGATGCGAGGGTGTAATGAGAATTCCAAAACGGGTGGCGAAGCCCCAGAAAGAATTCCCGCACGCTGGCGGCGTTTTTTTTGGAGAGCGATCGGAGGAAAAGGGGCCACTCTTTGGTGAGCGTGGCAAGGGCCGCGAGCCGGCGCTGCGGATGATTCAGGGGCCGCGTTCCACTTAGACGCCAGATTTTCGCCGGCAAGGCAAGTCGCTGCATTCCGTCGCGATGCGGCCACCAACGGTCCCAGAGTTTTCTCACATAACCGCGCGTTTCTCCGCCATAAATGCCCAGGTCGGGCGTTTCGAGAAATCCCGCCAGACCGAAAAGGAGGGCCTCGGCGTCTTCGCCCTGTTTTCGAAGAAACCCGAGGGGCAGCCGCTGAGCGAGAAGGGTGAAAGCGAGCTTGTTCTCCTTGTAACCGAGCGCCGCGGCGATTTCCTGAAAGAGCGCTTCATCGCGTCCGTGATTTTCAACGATGTTTCTCAGCCGCGCCGCCTTGCGTTGCAGCCGGAATTGCGATGCGGCGGTGAGAATGCCGTGGAGGCGCTCTTGCGGCAAATCTTTCAAAGGCGCCTGGCAACGGCCCGGTCGCGCGAGGGGGACATTGGCGGAGAACGAGTCGGGCAGAGTCTCCGGATCGACCCGCACTTGCGTCACATTGCGGTTTGACGAAGTGCGGGTGAAAAAGGTCCGGTCGCTTTGCTGCACGAAGATGTGGAGGACTGCGTCGTCGAAGCTGGCGTTGGTGGCGTGGCCGTGCGTTTCCCAGCTGCGATCGGCCAGGTCGAACTCGATGGCGCCGCGGATTGGCTCGCCAGCATTTAGCCGGACGACGGCGTCAGAGAAATCCGGGCCGGCTGCGCGGTTCCAGGTGCCAAATTGGACGATCTCGACGTCCTCTCCCGAGACGGAACGAAATCGTCTGCCGAAGTCGCCCGCAAACCAGCGCGCTTGCAGCTCCAGTTCGCTCGGCGTGCGGCGCGCCGGAAAGAGCGCGCGTTCATGAACGCGGGCCGAAGCGCGGAACTCGGCATAACGGTCGGCAGGCAGCATGGGGGGAGATGCAGTTTCGGCGTTCCCACCGCGCTTTGACGATAAAAAAATTACTGGAGGGACGGCCGCCGTGCCGTCCCACATTTTAAACGAACGGCGGTCAGGACGGCACGGCGGCCGTCCCTCCAGGGAGCGGCGGTCTCCAGACCGCCGAAACAAAAACGACGGCGGTTGGAAACGCCGCTCTTGATTAGACCTGCGCCGCCGGCTCGGGCGAAACTGTCTCGACCGGAGGCGGTGAGCTCAGACGTTCCCGCAGGTACTTTGCGATTTGGTCCACCAGCGCGCCACGCGAACGCGTAAACATAAAGGAGTACTTCGGGCCCTGATCCGCCGCGGGCACAATGATAAGGTTCTCGGAAAGAAATTGCGGCTCGTGCGCGATGGTCGAACCCTCCAGATCGATCGTCCGGCAAAACCCGCGCCCGCTCTTTTTCGCCACAAAGACAATTTTGTGCGGCTCTTCGTTGGTGGCGACCAGCGCGCCGAAAAGATTCGCCGGGATCCTCCGGCTCCGCCCACTGATGCAGGGTACCGCCCAGGCGATCGTTTCTCCCAGGAGGTTTTGTTTGCTGAAGATGGGCGCGAGCCGGGCGGGGAGGGCGATCGGGAGCGTCGAGGGCCGCCGCAGATCGGCCGGCCCGTTCAATTTTGTCAGCGCGAGCCAAACCTTGGCCTTCATCGAGCGCAAAACTTTCGGGACGAAATAGAGAAACGCGGCAATGGCGAGCGCGAAAAGCGAGAGGGCCAGGACCGGGTTGTAATGGATGAGCGCGAGCCCGCCGAAAACGGCAACATCTTCGGCCACGCTCAATCCGATGTTCGAAATTGGTTCCGGCGAACTGTTCGCGACGAGGCGGGATGACGCTTTCGCGGTGTGCGTCACGAGGCTGGTGCCGCCGGCCAGCAGGACGAGGAGCACGTCGAAAGTCGGAGTGAAATGGCCGAGCACCTGGATGGCAAGCAACGCGCCGCCGATCGGCCGGATAATGGTGTGTACCGCGTCCCAGGCCGAATCGACCCAGGGGATTTTGTCCGCGAAGAATTCGAGGAAATAGAGAATTCCCGCGATGGTGATGATCCAGGGATGGCCGAGGACTTCGAGCGAATGGTAGCTCGGAGAGAGAGCGATCCAGTGCTGATTGATGGCGAGGCCGGTGATGAAGACGGTCAGGTAAAGGTTGATCCCGGCCAGACAGGCCAGGCCGAGCGCCACGCTCAGAAGGTTGAATCGATCCACGCGGAAATATCAGACCCGCTCCGCGATTGTCACGCGGGTTTTCTGGAGCCGCGTCTTTCTAATCGTAATCGTAATCGTAATCGTGCTCGTGCTCGAGGGAGAGGAAGATCGATTGCGAGCACGAGCACGAGCACGAGCACGAGCATGAGCACGAGCTGGGGTCAGACAGGCTGCCGAGAGCACTGGAAAATTTGCACAGGGTCTCTGTCGCTGATATTCCAAGCCATGCTCGATATCCGCCTTATCCGTGAACAGCCCGACTTTGTAAAAGCCCGGCTGGCTACCCGAGGCGGCGAGGATATCGCAAAGATCGATGAAGTGCTGCGAGTGGACGCGGAGCGCCGAAAGGCGGAAACGGCACTGCAACAGCTCAACGCGGATCGGAAAAGGTTAAGCAAGGAGATCGGAGGGAAACGCTCGCGGGGCGAATCGTCGGAAGAGATCGAGGCGCGCGTCCGGGAGATAGGCGATCAGATTTCTTTGTTGAACGAGCAAACCACTGCGGTTGAGGAGGAGCAGAAGCAGTTACTCCTCGGGATTGCAAATTTGCCGCACGCCGGCGCGCCCGTCGGCAAGGACTCGAGTGAGAACCCGGTCGTGCGAAGCTGGGGGGAGAAACCGGCACTGGGCGATCCGGTTTTGGATCATGTCGAGCTCGGAACGCGACTGAAGCTGCTTGATCTGGAGCGCGCCGCGAAATTGAGCGGCAGCGGATTTATCTGCTTCACTGGGGCGGGCGCGAAGTTGGAGCGGGCGCTGATCCAATTCATGCTCGATCTCCACACGCGCGAGCACGGCTATCTCGAAATGAGTCCGCCGTGTCTGGTCCGCCGCGAATGCATGGTCGGCACGAACCAGTTGCCGAAATTCGAGGAGGACATGTACGGACTCGAGGGCAACCAACTTTTCCTCGCGCCTACGGCGGAAGTGCCGGTGACGAATTTTCATCGTGAAGAAATCCTGGCGGCCTCCGAGTTGCCGAAGAAATATGTCGCTTACACGCCTTGTTTCCGGCGCGAAGCGGGCTCGGCCGGGCGGGAAACGCGCGGGATCATTCGCGTGCATCAATTCGACAAGGTGGAGCTGGTGAAAATTACCACGCCCGAGAATTCGTACGCTGAGCATGAATCGCTCACGGCGGATGCGGAGCGTGTCCTGCAATTGCTGAATCTGCATTATCGCGTCATCGAGCTTTGCACTGGAGATATCACGTTCGGCTCAGCGAAAAGCTACGATATCGAGGTGTGGTCGCCGGGGTCCCGCGATGGCGGGACGTATCTCGAAGTCTCAACCTGTTCGAACTTCGAAGATTTTCAGGCGCGCCGGATGAACCTGCGCTTCAGGGAGGCCGAGAAGAATCGCTTCTGCCACACGCTGAACGGCTCGGGGCTGGCCTTGCCGAGATTGTTCGCGGCCCTGATCGAAGCTGGGCAGCAACCGGACGGATCGATTCGGATTCCAGAAAAACTGCAGCCCTATTTCGGAGCGGCGGAGATTCGTTGATCTCTTGCTCGTGCTGATCTCAATCCTGATCCCTGCTGGCACCTAACGGAGGATCAGGAGCACGATCAGGATCAGGAGTGCGAGTTAGAGCGCTCCGGAAGAAATCGAGCTGGCCAGGATCGGCTGAGGCCGTTTCCTGCGGCGATGGGAGCGGAAGCTCGAAGCCGAGGCGATTCGCGAGCCGCTGACACGTCTCCGGCGCGAAGCCTTCGAAATGGTTGTTCACGAAAGTCCAGACGTTGCGGGTATCGGCCAGATGCCGCTCAATCTTCAACGCCCAGCTCTCGAGGGCCGCTTCGCGCTTCCAAAGAAGTTTGCCGTAATGATGAACTCGTTCGCCATCGCGACCGTATCTGGTGGTGTAATCGCCGAGAAGCCGCAGGTAGAGGAAGTCCGTGGTGCGGGGCAGAAATTCGAACGGCGCGAGATTACGTTCGTTCAACGGGCTGGTGTCGGCCCAAACCCAGCAGACGCGGTGCTTTTCCAAAAGGCGGATGACTTGCGGGCGGTGCCAGCCGGGATGGCGAAATTCGATCGCAAATCGGAAGCCACGCGGGAGTAGTTCGAGGAATTCCCGCAAGGCCGGCCGGCCATCCTTCGGTGCGAAGGAAGGTGGCAATTGGATCAGGATGACTTGGAGCTTCCCCTCGAGCGGTTCGATCGCCTGGAGAAAGGCGGCAAGCTCGGCGCGGCACTCGCGTAACCGGCGGCCATGCGTGATCTCACGCGGCAGTTTGCACGCGAAACGAAATGCCGCCGGGGTGTGTTCCGCCCAACGCCGCACGGTCGCCTCCGTGGGGGCGCTGTAGAAGGTGGAATCGATCTCGACCGCGGGAAAATAATGCGAATAGAATTCCAGCCAGCGGGCCGCGGGCAAGTCCGCTGGATAAAAGCTTCCCCGCCATTCATCAAAACTCCACGCGCAAGCGCCGAGCCGGATCTTTTGCTGTGCCGTGAGATTCAATGGACCTTTTGCAGAATAATCGCATTCCACCTCGTGAAAAGCTGCCTGGAACCCGGGCCGGGCGGGCGGATCGGCCCCCAATTGTTTGCCCCGGCCAACTTGACTGGACGGGTAAGGTAGCTACCCTGCGCAACGCGATGAAATGTTCCTTTCGTCTACTTCTTTTACCCGCCCTGATTTGGTTCGCTCTGCCCGGGCTTGCCCTCGGCGCTGTCGTCTTCAAGCCCGGCGAAAGAGCCACCTACAAGACCCCGGGCGAGGAGGAAATGAGCGGCAACGCCCAGGAGCTTTTCTCGAAGGCGCAGGAGCTGGAACAGAAGGGGAATACCAAGGGGGCAATCAAGGCCTACCGCGCGCTGGTGCGGAAACATCCCAGAGACACTCTCGCGCCCGGCTCGCTGTATCGGATGGCGCAGTTGCAGGAGCAAAACCGCCAGTATCTTAAGGCGGCGCAAAGCTACAGTATTCTCGCGGAAAAATTCCCGAAGAGCGACCGCTTCGATGAATCCATTGAAGCACTCTTCCGGATCGGCGAGATCTATCTGGCCGGCCGCAAGGTGAAGATATTCGGCATTCCCTTCAAGGCGTCGATGGAGGAGGCCTGCAATATTTTCGCCTCCATCATTCGCACCGCCCCCTACGGGAAGTACACGGCGCGCGCGCACTTCGACACGGGCCGGGCCCGCGAAAAACAGGGGGCGAACGAGGCGGCCCTGGCCGCATACCAGCAAGTCGTGGAAAAGTTTCCAAATGACCCGCTCGCTGTCGACGCGCAGTACCAGATCGGGTACATCTGGACCAAGGCGCTGAAATCGGGCACGTACGACCCGAACGCCGCGGCGCGGGCAAAGACTGGCTTTCAAGATTTTCTCTATCGCTATCCCCAAAGCGAAAAATCGGCGCAGGCCCGGGAGAACTTGAAAAACGTGGACACCAAGCAGACCAATACGGCTTTCGAGATCGCGAAGTTTTACGACAAACAAAAACGTTATCGGGCGGCCGCCATCTATTATAATGATGTCATCCGCCAGCAACCCGGATCTGTCGAAGGCGAACGCGCGAAAAAACGAATTTCCGAACTGCGGGCAAAGCTCGGCGACGCTGCGCTTCAACCGCCCGCCGTGACCGCGGCCACGGCCAAACAGAGAACCAAAAAGACGGCGACAACGCAGAGCCCGCGTTCCGAGAGCGAGATGAACGAGACGGCGCCTCTGCCGCCTCCGGACATCGACACGTCGTTGCCACCGCCCGCCTCGCTTTTGCCCGACAATACCACCGCGCCCCCATCGTCTACGACTGATCTGCCGACGCCCGCGCCGTCGCCGGAAACGACGGCCACGCCGGAGTCGTGAAAAAAGCTCTCTCCACTCTCCTGCTTGGGCTTTTCTTGAGCGGGTGCGCCGGTTACCATCTCGGCCCAGCCACGCCGTCTTACCTGCGCGACATCCATTCGATCGCGGTGCCGACGTTCCGAAACGTAACGCTGGTGCCGCGAGTGGAGGCTTTGGTTACTGGCACCGTGATAAAGCAATTCCAACAGGACGGGACCTTTCGCATTACAAATGAAGGCAACGCCGACGCGACCCTGAAAGGCGAAATCGTTGCCGTCGGCCGGTCGCCCGCGCGTTCCGTTCGCGGCAACGTGCTCGCCACCACTGAATTCAATCTTTTGCTCCGGGTGCGATATACGCTGGTCGGACGGGACGGGAAGGTGCTCGCGGGGCCGGCGGAAGCAGGCGGGTCGACGAGCTTTTTCGTAGGGGCGGATGTGGCTACGGACGAACGGCAGGCGCTGCCCCTGGCTGCCGAGGAATTGGCGGGGCGCCTGGTGAGCCAACTGAGCGAGGGTTGGTAATGTGGAATGAAGGGCGAGGAAAAGTTATGGGGCATCCTCAACGACAAGCTGGACATGCTGCGTGCCAGCAATCGGCTGCCTGAGGCCATCCGCATAGCCGAGACCTCGCTCGATCTGGCGAAGCGCGCGTTCCAGCCGGGCGACCCCAAATACATCCTTAGTCTGGAGAAGCTCGGCCAGCTTCACGACCAGGCGGGCGATCGCGTCGCGGCCAAACCTTTCCTCGTCAAAGCACACGGCTTCCTGGAAAAGGCCGACCCGGTCGACCAGCGCGCTCTTTTTCGTTCCGCCCGCCGCCTTGGCTTTCTCTGCGACAACCTCGGCGAGACCGACGCCGCCGTCGGGTATTATGAGACGGCCTTCAAGACCGGCTCCAAAATGGAGGACATCCCTTACTCCGATCTCGGAACGATGCTGAACAACGTCGCCTTGATCTATCGGAAGACTGGGCGGCAAAAGGCGGCCGAGCCGTATTATCTGCACGCTCTCGACATCTACGAAAAGCAGTTGGGGCCGGATCATCCGGATGTCGCTTCCGTCCTGAACAACCTGGCCGTTTTTTACACGAACGAGCGGCGTTTTGCCGAAGCGGAAAAAACGCATCTCCGCGCGCTCGCCATTCGCGAAAAGGCCCACCCGCCGACGCATCCCGATATCGCGCAGTCAAAGTGCAACCTGGCCGTGGTCTATCATTCCAACGGCGATTATGCGCGGGCCTCGGAGCTCTACCGCGCCTCGATCAAGGCGTGGGAAGAGGCGACGGAAAAACCACCGGAGGATTACGAAATCGTGGCGTCCAATTACGCCGATCTCTTACGCTCATTAGGCAAGGCCCGGCAGGCGAATCAGCTCGAAGAGCGCGCGCGCAAGAAACGCCGCCAGTAGGTGGAGCGTTGGATCCACCCTGGCCGTTTGCTCCTTTGCCCTTGCGCGAAATCGGCCCCGCGCGCACCTTAGCAACCACTTCCCGACAGCGGCTCACGTGGCGGAATGGCAGACGCGTACGGCTCAGGACCGTATGGGGAAACCCGTGGAGGTTCGACTCCTCTCGTGAGCATTTCCCCTAAACCGCGCCGGACTTCGTGACGGCAATAATTCTTATCGCTCGAAGATCACTGCGGCGGGTTACAGATATAATCAGAGGTGATGTTTTGCGAATTCGAATAATAGAGCAGCCATCCGAGTGCCTTAACTAACTTGCATTGCAGGTAAGGGACGGAAAGCGGCCCGTAGTAGACCGAGGTGTTGCCGGTCGGAGTCGGGCCACTGTGCGTGGGATTTGAACCGTCTGTGGTAAAGAAAACCATGCATTCGTAAGACGGGTCGGTGAGCGTATAGCTTTCCATCTCGATTTGGATTCCGGTAGGGCCGCCGTACTCATAATAGATTTCCACGTCCGAACAGTATCCTCGAGACGCCTGGGCGGAGTGCGTTGGGAGTGCGAAAAACGCCAGCAACGTCAGGGCGACAGCAATCGCACCAAAGCGGCAAGCGCCTGAGATGCGTGGAGTGAAGAAGGCCGATTCACGGCCGGATGTTTTTTTCATGGGGTTCTTTCTTTTTTGGGGTTAATAACCGGATTATGGCCAACTTGGGTTTGGCCGAACAAGAAGAAACGTTTTAAGAGGATGTAGGAGAATTCCTACACCCGTCTCGCGCGTCCGAGGTGCCTTTGGCTGCGTTGGCTTCTCAGAACCGTATGGGGAAAGCCGTGGAGGTTTGACTCCTCTTGTGAGCACTTCCTTCTAAACCGCGCCGGACTTCGTGACGGCAATAATCTCTACCGTTCGAAGATCAGTCCGGCGGATTACACACATATAGAGAGGTGATGTTTTGCGAATCCGTATAATACAGCAGCCATCCGCGTGCCTTGAAAAGCTTGCATTGCAGGTAAGGGATGGGAATCGGCCCGGAGTAGACTGAGCTACTGTGGGTGGGATTTGACCCGTCCGTGGTATAGAAAACCGTGCATGCGTAAGACGGGTTGGTGAGCGTATGGCTTTCCATCTCGACGTAGAGTCCGGTAGGGCCGCCGTACGTATAATAGATGTCCACGTCCGAACAGTATCCTCGAGACGCCTGGGCGGAGTGCGTTGGGAGTGCGAAAAACGCCAGCAATGTCAGGGCGACAGCAATCGCACCAAAGCGGCAACCGACTGAGATGCGTGGAGTGAAGAAGGCCGATTCACGAGCGGATGTTTTTTTCATGGGGTGTTCTTTCCGTTAGGGTGATGTTTAGGGTTACACCCCGGATTATGGCCAACCTGGATTTAGCCAATCAACAAGAAACGTCCGAAGGGGTATAGGAGAATTCCTACACCCGTCTCGTGCGTTCCGAAGTGACTTTGGCTGCGTTGGCTTGCGATTCGCAGCGCGAAACCTATTTCTTCGCCGGCATATATTCCCAGTGCCGTGGTTTGCCGTCGGCCAGCCACTTGATCGAAGTCGCCAACCTTTCTTTGCGGGTTTGCTCGCGTTTTGCTTCCGTGACCCACTCGAGATATTCCCGTTGTTTGCTGGGCGGAAAGTTCTCGAATGTTTTCCGCGCCTTCGCGTTTTTTTTCAACGCCGCGCTGAAGTAGTCGGGGACGGAGAGCGCTTCCTTCTTTTTTGGTTGGGTGCGGCCCGGCGTCTTGATTCCAGCTTCGTTGAGCGCGGCCGCTTTCTTCACGTAGCCGATCAGCCTCTTTTCGCTTGGCAGATCCGCGAGCGACTTGATGCATCCAAAGCTGCCCATCGCCGTTTTTTCCGCGGCCTTGTCGCGATCGAAAACCAGTGACTCTTTCCAGAAACCAAACGCGCCATGTTCCTTGAAGGCCGCCATCCCGCACATCACGCCTTTGTGATCGAAGTGGGGCATCGACCACTTCAACGTTTCCACGACGTCCGGACAACCGGCGTGGACTACTTTGCGGAGGTGCTTCAGGATTGGTTTCGCGAAGTCCGCCGATTTTGCAATGTAAGCGTCGATTCTCGGATCTTTGGTGGCCATAAATGTGGGAGGGGCTCCGTGCCCCGACTCGGCGACATTACAAGGTCGCGAGAGTGTTTTGTCGAGTCAAAGCGCCGGAATGCGGGGATGGAACCCGCACTCGGCGCCGCCGATCGCAGCGCGCCGTTTCGTGGCCAATGGCGCGCAGGTCGCGAGTGGCAGATCTCGCCTGCTCGGCGCGATATGATTCGACCCGTGGGTGACGCTCAGTTTGCGGTGTTATCTACGTAATACTCGGTCTGGGCGGAATCGGTCATACCGGCCTTGTAGACGATGGCCTTGATATACTTGTAGTCGCCGGCGAAGACCGCAAAGGTTCCGCCGCAGATGAAGGTAGTGCCGGTCGGTGTGGCGCCATTGTGGGTCGGGTTCTGCGGAATGAAATGATTGCCGACCGTGGCGAAGATAGTCGCCCCGGGGGTCGCGGTGGTGACGTAAACGTAAATGGTTTGCGGGTAGTGGGCCCCGTTCTCATTGAATTCCGCTACCTCGCATTGTGTGGCGAGCGCGGAAGACGATGCATAGACGATGAGCGCAACGACCGCCAATAAGGTGGCCACTGGCCGACGCCCTCCGCGCATCTTAGGGGCCGACTCTTGGGAGGTGGATTGGGCAACGATTTCTTTTTTCATGATGTCTCATTATTTCTAGGTTTGGGGTTGGGTTCCGGGAGGATCTTCGGGTGTAAGGAACCGGGTAGGGCAAGACCGAGAATGGCTGGGGCGCCCTCTGAGGCGAGGACGGTGAAAGGCGGAGGATGGGAGAGGAAGGCCATCTGGGGTTACGACAATTTGAAACTCCGGATCGACCGGTCAACAAAAAATACGCAATTGCTCAAAAAAGTTGTAAGCTCTGGCTTTCAATGCACGGCATCATTGTCATCGTGGCGTATCGGCCGAAGTCCGGGCGCGAAGAGGAGTTGTTGGAAATCGTGCGCAACCGCGTGCCCACTTTGCGCAAGGAAGGTCTCGTGTCCGATCGCGTTCCCGTGATCATGCGCGCAAAAGACGGCACGATCATTGAGGTCTCGGAGTGGAAATCGCACGAAGCGATTGAGGAAGCGCACAAGAACCCGCGCGTCCTCGCGATGTGGGACAAATTCTTCGCGCTCTGCGATTGCGTGCCGCTGAAAGAGGTCCCCGAAGCGGAGACGATGTTCGCCGGCTTCGAGCCAATTGAGGAATAGGGATCGGAGGGCCCGGGCTCGCCGCGGCGAATCCCTCCGAAGTTTTCTTGAAAAGCGGATGGCGCGTCGCTATCTAAGCACGGCTTAATTCACTCATGGTTCACGCACAAACAACCACCCTGCCGCCGCGAACGTTTGGCCAAACCATGCGGCCGGACGCGTGGTGGGCGCAGCCGTTCCTCATCTTTCTCGGCCTGGCCAGTTTCATCGTCTATTCCACCTGGGCCGCGTTTCAGGGTAATCACTATTATTTCGGGCCGTATCTCTCGCCCTTTTATTCGCCGGAGATTTTCGGCGCGTCATCGCACAGTTGGTTTGGACCGAAACCGGCGTGGTGGCCCGGCTGGCTTTTGTTTTCACCCGCGCTGCTGATTCTTTGGGCGCCCGGGGGATTGCGGCTCACCTGTTATTACTACCGGGGCGCGTACTACAAAGCCTTCTGGGCGGACCCGCCGGCCTGCACCGTGGGCGAGCCGAGAAAAACGTATCTCGGCGAACGTTCGTTTCCTCTGATCATGCAGAACGTGCATCGCTATTTTCTCTATCTCGCGATCCTGTTTATTTTCGTGCTGACCTGGGACGTTTGGAAGGCATTCTGGTTTGCCGATCCAGCGACGGGGAAAACTTCTTTTGGAATCGGGGTCGGCACACTCGTTCTCGCTTTGAATGTCGTTTTGCTGGGCGGCTTCACTTTTGGCTGCCACGCGTTACGCCATTTGATCGGCGGATTTCGCGATCAGATTTCGAAATCGCCCACCGGCTATCGCGCCTACGCTTGCGTGAGCTGCTTCAATCGCCGCCATATGCTTTGGGCGTGGCTGAGTTTGTTCTGGGTCGGATTTTCCGATCTCTATGTGCGGCTCTGCTCGATGGGCGTGTGGACAGACTGGCGAATTTTGTGAAGTTGAGTTCATGAGTGCCAACGAATTGCTGCACGAGATCGAGGCCTTGCCAGAAGATCAGCGGCGTTGGCTGATGGAACGGCTGTTTCAGATGGCGGAGAACGAACAGAGAAGTTGGGCTCGGTTTTCCACCAATGAGCTGGCCAGCCAATACGCCGCGGAAGACTCAGTCTACGACGAGGACTAGTGCGACGTGGCCTTTCGTTTCGGGGATGTGCTGCTGGTGCCGATAGTTTTTTCTGAAGGAAGCGGAGCCAAGAAACGACCTGTTCTCACCGTACATGATGCAGGCGATCTTGATTTACTCGTGGTTCCAATCACAAGTCATCCATCACGCGGCAGCGAAGATGTGATAGTGATGGACTGGCGCGCTGCCGGACTACGCTTGCCTTCCACTGCACGCATGTCCAAGCTCGCCACGGTCGCGAAGTCGACGGTTATTCGGAAGCTCGGAAAATTGACCGAGAACGACGTGCGCCAGGCACAAAGAGTCTTACGCCGATTTTTCGAAGCAATTTTTTGAGATGGCCGACTACCAAACTTTTCAGCACGACGTTCTCGTCATCGGCGCGGGCGGCGCTGGCTTGCGCGCCGCGATCGAGGCGTCAACTGCCGGAGTTTCCGTCGGGCTCGTTTGTAAATCGCTCCTCGGAAAAGCGCACACTGTCATGGCGGAAGGCGGCATCGCGGCCGCGCTCGGGAATGTGGACGATCGGGACAATTGGAAAGTCCATTTCGCCGATACGATGCGCGGCGGCCAATATGTCAATCAGTGGCGCATGGCGGAACTGCACGCCAAGGAAGCGCCCGATCGCGTGCGCGAACTGGAAGCCTGGGGCGCGGTTTTCGATCGCACGAAGGACGGGCGCATTCTGCAAAGGAATTTCGGCGGCCACAAGTATCCGCGCCTCGCCCACGTCGGCGACCGCACCGGCCTGGAGATGATTCGCACTCTCCAGGATCATGGCATTCATCAGGGCATCGAGGTTTACATGGAGCACACGATTCTCGCCCTGCTGAAAGAGGGCGGGCGCGTCGTCGGCGCGTTTGGCTACGAACGCGAGCGCGGCCGTTTCAGGATCTTTCGGGCCAAGGCGATTGTGCTGGCGACTGGCGGGCTGGGCCGCGCTTACAAGATCACGAGCAACAGTTGGGAATCGACCGGAGACGGTCTTTCCCTGGCCTACGACGCGGGCGCGGAATTGATCGACATGGAGTTCGTCCAGTTTCACCCCACCGGCATGATTTGGCCGCCGAGCGTGGTGGGAATTTTGGTGACCGAAGGCGTACGCGGTGAAGGTGGAATCCTGACGAACCAGGAGGGGAAGCGCTTCATGTTCGAACAGATCCCGGAGAATTATCGCGCGCAAACCGCCGACAACGAAGAGGAAGGCTGGCGTTATTGCCAGGGAGACAAGAACGCACGGCGGCCGCCGGAGCTATTGACCCGCGATCACGTGGCCCGCTGCATTGTGCGCGAGATCAAGGAGGGCAGGGGAAGTCCGCACGGCGGCGTGTATCTCGACATCGCCTGGATCAAAGAAAAAATATCGAACTCGGCTGACCACATCAAAAGGAAACTGCCCAGCATGTATCACCAGTTCAAACAACTGGCGGACATCGACATCACGGAGCAAGCCATGGAAGTCGGCCCGACCACCCATTACGCGATGGGCGGAATCCACGTCGACGCCGATACCCAGATGTCGCGCATTCCCGGTCTGTTCGCGGCCGGGGAATGTGCCGCCGGGATCAATGGCGCGAATCGGCTCGGTGGCAATTCGCTCTCGGACATCGTCGTTTTCGGGAAGCGCGCCGGCGAATATGCGGCGAAATTCGCGCAGGAGAATTCGTTAGGCCAGATCGACCAGGGCGAGATCGAGCGGGTGGCGAGTGAAGCGGTCGCGCCGTTTGAGAGAACGGCCGGCGAAAATCCGTACTCGGTCCAGCGCGATTTGCAGGAAGCGATGCAGGATCTCGTCGGGATTGTTCGAACTGAATCGGAGATGAGGACCGCCCTCGAGAAATTGAAAGGCTTTTGGGAGCGGGCGAACCGCGCCGGCGTGGCCGGGCATCGCGAATTCAATCCCGGATGGCACACCGCGGTCGATTTGAAAACGCTCCTGACGGTTTCCGAGGCGATCACGTTAGCGGCGCTCGAACGGAAAGAGAGCCGGGGCGCGCAGTTCCGCGACGATTATCCGGACAAGAGCGATCGCTTCGCCAAGGTGAACACGATGATTTCCAAAGCCGCGGATGGCTCGATGCAAATCCGGTTGGAACCGCTGCCGGAAATGCCGGAGTATTTGAAGCAGGTGATTGAGGAGATGAAATGAGCGTGCGCGAAAGCCTTATCATCCCGAGCCGCGCAGACGGCGAGGGACCTCGCAATTGCAAATGGGCGCGTCTTGAGGGCGGCGTGACGCAATTTCCAACGGAGAGGTCCCTCATCGTCTGTGCGACTCGGGATGACAGCAAAGGGGGCGGCGCGTTGCGCTAGGCGTTATGACCAACGCCACCTTCAAGATCTGGCGCGGCGACGCAAACGCTGGCGAGTTCCGCGACTACATAACCGAAATTTCCGAAGGCATGGTCGTCCTCGACGCGGTGCACGACATCCAGGCGAAGCAGGCGAACGACCTGGCGTGCCGCTGGAACTGCAAAGCCGGCAAGTGCGGTTCCTGTTCCGCGGAAGTGAATGGCATGCCGAAACTGATGTGCATGACGCGCATGAGCGATCTGCCGCTCGAGAAGCCGATCACGATCGAGCCCATCAAAGCTTTTCCGCTGCTGAAAGACCTGATCACCGACGTCTCCTGGAATTTCCAGGTGAAGAAGAAGATCAAAAGATTCAAGCCGCGAGCGCCCGACGCGGCCGATGGCACCTGGCGGATGGCCCAGGAAGATATCGATCGCGTCCAGGAATTCCGGAAATGCATCGAGTGCTTCCTTTGCCAGGATGTTTGCCACGTTCTGCGCGATCATCGGAAGCACGATGAATTCATCGGACCGCGCTACCTGATTTACGTTGCCGCGCTGGAGATGCACCCGCTCGACACCGAGGATCGCATCCCGGAATTGAAGGCGACGCAGGGGATCGGCTATTGCAACATAACGAAGTGTTGCACCAAGGTTTGCCCGGAGAACATTCAGATCACGGACAACGCGATTATTCCCTTGAAGGAGCGCGTGGTGGATCAGTTTTATGATCCGCTGGGCTGGATTTGGAGGAAGTTGAAGGGTTGAGGGGTTGAAGGGTTTGAGCGTTGAAGCGTTGAAGCGTGTAACGAAACAAGTTTCCCTCGCTTCAACGCTTCAACTTTGTAACGCTTTAACCTGCTCCACATGTTCGACCTGAAACCACTCTCGACGGAAGCGATTCCAGCAGCGCTGGAGAAAGCCGAGCGCTATCGCCTTCTCAATGAGCCGGCCGAGGCGGAAAGCATTTGCCTCGACGTCTTGAAAGCCGACCCGGAGAACCAGCAGGCCCTGGTCACGCTGCTGCTCGCGGTGAGCGATCGCTTCGGCAAGGGCTATGGCGTCAGCGACACGCAGTCGAAGGAATTTCTCGCGCGGGTGAAGGGCGAATATGAGCGCGCCTACTATGCCGGTATTTTGGCGGAGCGCCGCGCCAAAGCGAAACTCGCGCAGGGCACTCCCGGGTCGAGGTTCTACGCCTACGATGGCTTTCGTGACGCGATGAACTGGTTCGAAAAGGCGGAGGCCGTTCGTCCGCCCGGAAACGATGATGCCTTGCTGCGCTGGAACACCTGCGCGCGCATCATCACGCAAAACAAACTTGTCCCACGCGAAGAGGAACGCGTGGAACCGCCCCTGGAGTGAGGTGATTTTTGCCGCCTCAAGGAGCGGCGGTTTTCAACCGCCGGCCTGTTAATACGGCGGTTACAACCGCCGCTCCTTGTTTCCTTGAATCCAACTCCTAAATCTTTGAGCACGTCTGAAGTTTCGCGCGATCCCGACGCTGTTCGCGCGATGTTCGGACGGATCGCGCAGCGATACGATCTCGCGAATCATCTTCTGAGCGGCGGCGCCGATTTTCTGTGGCGCAGGCGCGCGGCGAAGATCGTCGAAGCCTGGCACCCACAGCGGATTCTCGACCTGGCGGCTGGAAGCGGAGACCTGGCCCTGGCGATGCAGCGCCGGCTGCCCGAGGCCGCGATTACCGCAGCGGATTTTTCGCCCGAAATGTTGAGCGTGGCCCAACGCAAAGGTGTTCGAGAAACAGTATTGGCCGACGCACTTTGCCTTCCATTCGAGGCGGAATCATTCGACTGCGTCACGGTCGCGTTCGGATTGCGCAATATGTCGGATTGGCATCTGGCGCTCCGCGAAATGGCCCGCGTCTTGAGCTCGGATGGGCACTTGCTTGTTCTCGATTTTTCGTTGCCGGCCGGGGCGCTTCGCCCGGCCTATCGATTCTATCTGCACCGCTGCCTGCCGAGCCTGGCTTCGATCGTGACGGGTCAGAAGACGGCCTACGATTATCTCGGCGGCTCGATTGAGAAATTTCCCAGCGGAAATGAAATGATTCGGCTAATCGAGGGAAACGGATTTGCCATGGCGTCGGCCCGGCCGCTGACCGGCGGAATCGCAACGATCTACACCGCGCGGAAGGCGTAGCGGCTTCCAATCCAAGGAGCGGCGGTCTCCAGACCGCCGTGTTTTTGGGTCGGCGGTTTAGAAACCGCCGCTCCTTGATTTCGACTTAGCGTGCGGGGGTCGATCCGGGCGTGCCTGCTGCCGTTGGTGTCGGACTGCCCGCCGGAGCGGCCACCAGCGGCAACCGTAAGGCGTTAAGATCCGGGTTGCTTATGATGAAGGTGCCTTCGCGTTCATCGGTTCGCGCGAACCACATGGCCTCGCCCGCGGAGCCGCCGACGACCAGTTTGTGCATCTTCTTGTCGTCAGGTGAAGCCGTGAAGGTGACGGTGACCTGCGGTTTGTCGAAAGCGTGTGCCGGAGTGGTCGCGCCCGCCCAACGCACGGCGCGCAAACCGGTGAGCGTGTTCAGCAGCGATTGCAGGTTCACCTGATTGAGCGGCTCGGTTCCCTCTGCCCAGGTCCACTCTTTCCCGGCGTTGCGAACCAAGGCCGATTCCCGATCTGTTACCACGGTAACAGTCTGCACTTCTTCTGGCTTGAAGCGGAAGATCGTCAGCTCCTGCCACTGGAGCGGATCGGCGAAAATGCTGTCGAGCAATCCACGGCGCACCGCGACAATGAAGGGCTCATCTCCCAGGCGCGCATAAACGTTATCGCCCTCCGTTTTTCCGAACGCGACCGTCGCAAAAGGATGTTCGCCCGCGGTCGTCTCGGCGGTGTTTTCCGAGGCGAAAGAACTGAAGGTTAATTGGAGCTGCGGGTTATCGAGCCCGTACTTAGGGAGGTCAGAGGCCACGTCCTCGACGAATTTCGTCACCTGTTCGGCCTGGAGCAGATCGAGCAACCGTTTCACTTCACCTGAAGGCGCCGGCTGATTTTCCCGGCTCGCGATCGTCCAGGTTTCGTCTTTGCGCGCCAGCACGGTTTTTCCCTTCCCGGCCGCATCGATCGTAATGCGATCGAGAATGTCCTGATCGAGCCGGACGAGATGCCGGTCGCGCAAATCGGACGGTTTCAAGGCGAGGATTTCTTCGATTTTTTTCGGGAGGGTGTAGACAGCATTGCGCGCGGCAAAGCGCACGTAGACCTGCTCCTTCTCCTTCTCGGGTACGCCGCCGATCTGGAGCATCTGTCCCTCCTTATCGGTGGCCGAGAAAAGCGTGATGGAACCGCGCGGCTCGGTCAGACCGTAGGGTTGCAGGTCCCCCCGGTCTTCCGCGACGAATTGCTCGATGCGCGCCGTGGTGACTTGCGCGAGCAGATCGCCGATCTTCTGATCGTCGCCGCGCGCCCGGAGTGGTTTCACGATTTCCCAGTGGTCCGTCTTCTTCTCCAATTCCATTTCGCCTGCCGCCGTCTTTAAGAGGGCGCGTGCCACCTGGGCGGTGGTCAGATCCGTCAGCTTCTTGTCGCGGAATTCCTCGGGCTTTTTGGCAATGTCGTTTCGGACCGATTGTGGGGCGAGAAAGACGTCGCTGGCGGTTGCCAGGCGCACGTACATCTTGCCCTCGAGCGCGGCGTCGTTTCCAAAAATGATTTCGGGCGGGGCATCCTTGCCTAGCAGCTTCAGCCGAAGTTTTGCTTTGCTCAGCCCGAATTCGTCGAGGCGGCTCTTGTCCTTGTCGATTTCGTCCGCCGGAATCGTGTCCTGCTTTTGCCAATCCTCCAGGTTGCCCAGCAAACTCTCAATCGCGCCGCTATCCGCCTGGTCTTTGAAGGGCGCTTCGATCCGCCACTTTCCCTCCAGACGCTTCAATTCGATCTTGTCATCGCCATTTTGAATAACGATGCCGTCGAGGTTTTCCCGCTCGAAATTCACCACGTTCTGCGCCTGCCGCCTGGCTTCGGCCGTGTTCGGGCGTTTGCTTTCGTAGAGCTTGATGTAGAGGCCGAGCGCAACTACCACCGCGAGCAAAAGGAGCGTCGTCTTAGTCTTCATGACGATCCGTTGGAAGGGAGCAATGGAGCAATGGAGCAATGGAGTGTTGGAGTGTTGGAGTAATGGAGTAATGGAGTGTTGGAGTGTTGCGGCTCGAACGCGATTGACCAGTGACCGATCCGGATGGATCGCCGGCGGTTCGCACGCTTTCTCCTCCTGTTTGGCAGTAACCCATTACTCCACTACTCCATCACTCCGTTGCTCCATTGCTCCATTGCTGCGTTTAGGTGCGGCGGCGCCACCAGACGGCGAAGCCGACGACCGCCGGAATGAGCGGCATGATCACGAGGACCATCCAGCGCAAGTTCCGCAGCGCGTCTTCGTCGAGACTGAAGGTGAGGGTCTGCGGGATTTTCGGCGCGATGCCGATGAGCTGTTCCCGATTCAAGAGCCAGTTCACGCAGCCTGAGATGAAATCGAGCGGCTGCTGCCCCTGACTAATAACGGAGTCTTCGATGAACATCGAGTTGGCCACCAACACCATTCGCGATGAATTGGTCTGGACGCGTTCGTCGCCGCTGCCGCCTTTCTCGATCGAGGCCGCGATCGTGTGGAGCGCTTCGCCATTCTCCAACGCGTTGGCCTGAAACTTCGCCTGGTCGTCCGAGTTATAATCGGTCTCGGCCCAGTAACCCTTCTCGGCGCGCACGAGCGGCTGCAAGCGGATGTTCGCGACGCGCACCCGTTCCGGCTCGAGCGTGAGTGAACTAACGCCGCCAGGGAAAATACTCCGGGCGTCAGCCAGGCGTTTTGTGATCGGATTTTCGCCGAGGAAAACCGCTTGCACGTCCCGGACCAGGGCCACTTCCTGAATGCCCGTTTTGGCCCAGGCCAGCAGCCGGTCGTCGTTTACCTTCACGTCCAGCTCCTGGAGAAATGCGTGGAGCTTGGGGGTTTTCGCCGCGGGATCGAGCAGGAGCAGAATGCGCCCCTGCTTTTCCCAAAAAGCGCGGAGCAGCTCCATTTCGCGGTCGGAAAAATCGTACTGCGGGCCGGCGATCATGACAGCCTTCAGCTCCGGCGGGATCACGCCGACTTCGAAAAGATTCAGTTCCTGGAACTTGACGTTCTCGTTCTCGATAAAGGTTTTTAGCACGCGGATCGGGCTGGTCTTCGTTTCCGGCGTCATCGGATTGGGCGGCGGCGCTTCTGCGATCGACGGTTCTTTATGTCCCACCACGTAACCGAGCGTGTTCTTGGTCCCTTCAACCAGTTCCATCAATGCGCTCGTCAGTGCCTGCTCGCCCTTGAAGGCCACCACTTTCGGCGGATCGCCGAACATCGGTTGTCCCGGATCGATCTCAGCCATCTCAGACGCCTTCACGGTTTTGTTGCGCCCCTCGTAATCGATGATCAGCAGGTTCTCGCCGGTGACGACCTTGTACTTGTTGAAAAGCTCTTTCGCCCGGGTCGGATTGCGTTCCAAATTGATGTGCTCGACATCGAGTTTCTTTTTCGCGGCGTATTGAAATTCCGTCAGCATTCCCTGCACATCGGAAGCGATGGGGTCATTGGAGAGGAAGAGAACCGTGATCCGCGCTTTGCCTTTCATGCTCTGGAGAAAGCGCTTTGTTTTGTCCGAAAGCGCGAATTTCTGGTCGCGAGTCAGGTCCCAGCGGCGGTAATGTTCGAACCCGAGGTAATTTACCATCAACGCCAGGACGAGCACGATGGCGACCTGCACCAGAACGTTCAGACCGATCCGAACGCGGTGGATCTCCTGCGGTTTGTCGGTGGGCGAATCGTGCGCGGCCATCTTTACAGTCTCCATTTGCGCGATTGGAACGCCTGATAGGTCAGCGTCAACATCACGATCGTCATGCTGACGTAGAGAACCATCGGCCGCGTATCGATCTCACCGCGTGAGAGCGTTCCCATTTGTTCGATCGCGGAGAAGTAGCCGAGTAATTGCCGGGCTTCGGAACTCACTTCCTTGAGCACAAACGAGATGAGGCCGGAGAAAAAATGGAGCGTGATGGCGCAAAAAGCAATGACCGCCGCGACGATCTGGTTTTTGGTCAGGACCGAGGCGAGACAGCCGATCGAGAGGTAAAACATGCCGAGCAAGAGCAGCATCAAATACGCGCCGAGGTAGGCGCCGGTCGAGTTCGCGGCTGACTGATTTGTTATCGCTTGGAAAACCCTGAAATAACGGAGCGTCGGGAGCCAAAGAATCACGTAAAAGAAGAGCGCTCCGAAGAATTTCGCCAGCACCACCTGCCAATCGCGCACCGGCGCGGTCATGAGCGGTTCGATCGTGCCCAGCTTAAATTCCTCCGCAAACAAGCGCATCGTGATAAGCGGAAAGATCAGGACAAAGGCGAACCAGAAGAAAACGGAATTGAAGAACGCTTCCTGGAGTGAATAGGAGACAGGCTGCCCATTCATGAAAGAGAGCTGAAGGTAGAAATCGGCTCCGGTAAGGAGGGAGAAAAAGACGAGAACGATGTAAGCGATCGGCGAGTAAAAATGGCTCCGAATTTCGCGGGAGAGAAGAGTGTAGAATTTACGCATGGACGGAGCGGAGTGGGGGAGTAGTGGAGTGATGGAGTAATGGAGTAATGGGACCGGGATCGTACTCGGACGGGTCTTCTGAGATGCGCGCGATCCAATCTTCGTCATCCCGCTTTTGTTCGAGCTTCTCGATCAGGCGCAGCAGGCGGTTTTCAACCTCATAGTGGAGAAGATCGAACTCGCGAATTCGTTCGCCGGAGAGTTGATGGACTAAATTAAGTCCCAGCGTCCGCGTCATGGTCTCTGCCGACGATCCAAGTGCGACATAGAGAAACTGCAGGTACTCCTTAACCGATCGCCGGCCATATCCCTCGGCAATGTTCGCGGAAATTGATTGGGCTGCATCGGCCACTTGCGCCCGAAGTTTGAAATCAATTTGTGCTTCCACGTAGGTCAGCTTCCAGACGAGTCCAAACAGCTCCATAGCTTTCTGCCAAACGATTAACTTCATGTACCCGCGGTTCTTATTCCGAAGCTCTGTCTGGTAACGTTCCATTACTCCATTACTCTATTACTCCATTGCTCCACTCCCGCTCAGACCGCATCCGGATGCGTGATTTCGACGAACACATCTTCGAGCGTCGCTTTGCGCTGCGATAGTTCGCGCAAGGTCCAGCGGCGCGCGCTGGCCAGGCGAAAGATTTCCTCGCGCACGTCCGTGTCGGCTTCCACACGCAACGCGAAAATCTGCCACTCTCCATCGGCTGACGGGATCACATCGCGAACCCCTGAAATCTTCTTCAGTTCCTCGGCGCCGTTGTCCGACCCGACCTTCGCTTCGACGATGACTCCGCTCGCCGTCCTGATCCGGCCGAGCAAATTTTCGGGCGTATCGCAGGCCTCGATGCGTCCTTTGTTAATTATGATCACGCGGCTGCAGGTCATCTCGACTTCGGGCAGAATGTGGGTGGAAAGCAGAATGGTGTGAAGCTTGCCGAGGTTCTTGATCAGGTCGCGGACCTGGCGAATCTGATTGGGATCCAGCCCGCTGGTCGGCTCGTCGAGAATAAGCAGGTCGGGTTCGTGGACGAGCGCATCCGCCAGGCCGACCCGCTGCCGGTAACCCTTGGAAAGCGCGCCGATCATTTTTTTCTCCACCTCTTTGAGCCCGCACAGTTCTTTCACGTCGCCGACGCGCTCCGCGACCCGCCGATGCGGCACGCCTTTCAAGGCCGCGCGGTAATCGAGGTACTCGGTCACCCGCATGTCGTTATAGAGCGGGACGTTTTCCGGCATGTAACCGAGATGGGCCCGGGCTTGGAGCGATTGCTCGAAAATGTCGAAACCGGCGACGGATGCGCGCCCGGAAGTGGGCGGCATGAAGCTCGAAAGGATCCGCATCGTCGTGCTTTTTCCAGCGCCGTTGGGCCCGAGAAACCCCATGATCTCGCCCTTGCCGACCTCGAAATTCAGGTCCTGAATCGCGGTCTGGCCCGCGTAGCGTTTGGTGAGGTTTTCGACTTTGATCATGAATTGGTAATGCTGTCAGACAACTGAACCCGCATGGCGTTGAGATTTTTCATCCATCGGAAAGTCTCATCGCGGACTCACTTTGGAGTAATGCAGCAATGGAGCAATGGAGTGCTGGAGTATTGGAAGACTTATCATTCATTACTCCACCACTCCATTACTCCATTGCTCCACTGCTTCGCCTGCAGTTCCTAGCGCGCGGTCAAAGGAACTGTCTCGACTTGTTCGCCCCGTCCGTTCGCGCGCACGATGCCGACGGTGAAAACGACGCTGGTGCCAGGTTCCACCCGCGCGAGCAGGT
This sequence comes from Chthoniobacterales bacterium, assembly GCA_035941955.1. Classification (GTDB taxonomy): domain Bacteria; phylum Verrucomicrobiota; class Verrucomicrobiia; order Chthoniobacterales; family UBA10450; genus AV80. The sequence continues at coordinate 87,245 of DASZDO010000096.1, read as the reverse complement.
TCTCCAGTTGTTTGATGGACGAAACATTGTAGCGCCCGACGCGATAAATTACGAGGCCGCGCCGGATTCCCGCGTGATCCGCGGGACTCTCGGGCTCGACCGCGCTAACCAGCACACCCCGGCCTTGGACATACCCGAGCGCATCGGTCAGATCCGGTGTCAGGTTTTGCAGTTGCAGTCCGAACAGCCGCCCGGCTTGCGAGGCGGTCGCTTCGCTTTCGGCCGGTTTGGGTTTTGGTGATGGCTGGTTTTGCGCCGCGATTTTAAACTGGGCGACGCTGGCGCGGACCGTTTCCGCGGGAATGGCGAAGCCCAGGCCCTGGGTCGGGACGCCTTGTGCGGTAAAAGCCATCTTGGCCGAGCTGACGCCGACAAGCCGTCCGGAGAGATCGATGAGCGGGCCGCCGCTGTTGCCCGGATTGATGGCGGCGTCGGTTTGGAGCAAATCCTTGTAGTCGGTTTCGTCGATGGTGATTTCGCGTTTTGTGCCGCTCAAGATGCCCCGGCTGATCGAGCTGCCGTATCCGGCGGCGTTTCCGACTACGAGCACCGTCTGGCCGAGGAGGTTTGGCGAAACGTTGTCGAGATTGATAAACGGAAAATCCGCTTTGGCGTCGATCTTGATGAAGGCGAGGTCGTTCTTTTGGTCGCCCGTGATGTAGTGGGCATTATAGGTTTTCCCGTCGTTCATCGTCACCTCGATCTTCAAATCGGCGGCGCGTTGTACCACGTGCTCGTTCGTCACGATATAACCCGCGGGATCGACGATAAATCCCGAGCCCAGGCTCTGAAGCGTTTGCCGGATTTCGCGGGGCCGGCGGCTGCGGTAATTGCCGAAGTATTGCGCGGCGAAATCTTCAAACGGGTCGCGCACCCGGCGCCGGACAATCCGCTCGGTATTGATATTGACCACGGCGGGCAAGACCTTGGCCACGGCCAGCACCGCCGGCTCGGTGGCAGGGTCGGCCTGGGCCAAAACAGACGGAACAGACGCGGCGAGCAGCCAAATGCCCCACGCGCTGTTCCTCAACCAGGGCGGCAATTTTCCTCTCAGAATCATTTTGCGCTGCAAGTAACGGAACACTCTTCGCACTGTCAACTTGCCGCACCCACCGAATCTTTGCAGATTGAAGCCGCCATGCGCCCCTCTTTCGCCACTCGACTGAACCTCAACCTGCTCGAGGAAAACTATGAGCGCTGGCAAAACGATCCCCAATCGGTCGATTCAAGCTGGTCGGCGTTTTTCGAAGGCTTCGAGCTCGGCGATCTCCATTTGCTCAACGGCGCGGCGGCAGCGGCGCAGCCGGGTCCGGAGATTTGCGAAAGTCCGCTTCAGACTCGGATCGATGGGCTGGTCTATGCGTATCGGACCCTCGGGCACACCATTGCGCGCCTCGATCCCCTCGCGAAAAAGCGGCCGGAAAATCCGCTGCTGAGCCTGCGCGAGCTTGGCTTTAGCGAGAAGGACCTGGATATGCAGGTCTCGTCCAAGTTCTTCCTGGACAATCGCAAGATGACGCTGCGCGAAATGATCGCGGCGCTCGAAGGCATTTATGCGGACACGATCGGCGCCGAGTTTCAGCACATTCAGAACCCGCGCATTCGTAATTGGGTCCTGCATCGGCTCGAATCGCGTCCGGCCAAGCTCAACACCTCACGAGAAGCGCAGATCGCGATCCTCCGCACCCTCCTGGAAGCCGAGACGTTCGAAACTTTCCTGCACACGCGGTACGTCGGGCAAAAGCGTTTCTCGCTCCAGGGCGCTGAGTCGCTCATGGTCATTCTCGACACGGTTTTGCAACGCTGCCCGGGGAAGGGGATCGAGGAAATTTGCATGGGCATGGCCCATCGCGGCCGGCTCAATGTCCTGGCGAATTTTCTGAAAAAATCGCTCCAGGTCATCTTCACGGAATTTTCGACCAACTTCATTCCGAACCTCGTCGCGGGCGACGGCGATGTGAAATATCACCTGGGATATAGAACGGTCCGCAAACTCGAGGATAACGCCGAAGTTGAGATCCGGCTCGCCGCCAATCCCAGCCACCTCGAAGCCGTCAATCCGGTCGTGGAAGGAACGGCGCGGGCCCGGCAGCGCATGCATGGCGACACGGAACTGAGGCGGAAAGTGTTGCCATTGCTCATTCACGGCGACGCCGCTTTTGCGGGCCAGGGGATCGTGGCGGAGACGCTCAACATGTCGCAGCTCCCCGGTTACGGCACCGGCGGGACTCTGCACGTGGTCGTAAACAATCAGATCGGTTTCACGACCCTGCCCGAGGACGCGCGGTCGTCGATGTACGCGACGGACGTCGCGAAGATGATCGAGGTGCCGATTCTCCACGTGAATGGCGACGACCCGCTCGCGGTCTTGTTTGTCACGCAGATGTCGCTCGATTTCCGGCAGGAGTTCGGACGTGACGCCGTGATCGACATGTATTGTTACCGGCGCTTCGGCCATAACGAAGGAGACGAGCCTTCGTTTACCCAGCCCGATCTCTATGCGCAAATCCAGGAGCGCCCTTCCGTCGCCAAACTCTACAAGAAAGAGCTCATCGATGCGCGGACACTGAGCGAGGACGAAGCCGCCAGCCTGGAAGCGGAGTTCGAGATGCGTCTCGAGCTGGTCTTGCAGGAAGTGAAGTCGATCGAGGAAGAAACGGCGGGCGGCCAGGAGCGCTTCAAGGAATCGACCGCGGTGTTTCAGCCGCAATACACGGATGAGGGTGCGCCGACGAAGATCAGCCTCGAGACGCTGCGCCAGATCGTCGACGGACTCACGCGCGTTCCAGAAGACTTTGACGTCATCCCGAAAATTCGCCGCACGGTGCTCGACCGGCGCCGCGAGGTTTTCGAAGCGGGCGGCCCGTACGAATGGCATTACGCGGAAGCGCTCGCCTTCGGATCGTTGCTCCTCGAAGGGATTCCGGTCCGCCTTTCCGGGCAGGACAGCCGGCGCGGGACGTTCAGCACCCGCCACTCGGTCATCTACGACGCGAAGACGGGGAAGCCCTACATCCCGTTGCTCCATCTCGCGGAGAAACAGGCGCGCATTTGCGTTTACAACAGCCTCCTCTCCGAGGCCGCGGTCCTCGGGTTCGATTACGGTTACTCGCTCGACTATCCGAACATGCTCTGCCTCTGGGAAGCGCAGTTTGGCGATTTCGCGAACGGGGCCCAGGTCATCATCGATCAATTCATCGCGCCGGCGGAATCGAAATGGCAGCGGCCGAGCGGCATCGTGTTGCTGCTGCCGCATGGCTACGAAGGCCAGGGCCCTGAGCATTCCAGCGCGCGGCTCGAGCGTTTCTTACAGGCCTGCGCGGAGTTCAACATGCAGGTCTGCAACGTGACGACTTCCGCCCAGTATTTTCACCTTCTCCGCCGCCAGATGAAGCGCGAGTTCGTCAAACCGCTCATCGTTATGACGCCAAAAAGTTTGCTGCGCTCCGAACAGGCTTCGTCGCGCACGGAAGATTTTACGAGCGGCGGGTTCGAAGAAATTCTCGGGTCGCCCGAAGCGGGGCCACCGGAAAAAATAAAACGCGTGATCCTTTGCTCGGGCAAAGTCTATTACGATCTGTTGAATCATCGGGAAAACGAGAAGATCACGAACGCCGCGATCGTTCGCGTCGAGCAACTCTATCCGCTCGCCGAAAAGAAATTGCGCGACGCGATCGAACCGTTCCCGAAAAAGGCGAAGTTGATCTGGTGCCAGGAAGAATCGCAGAACATGGGCGCCTGGACCTACATGGAGCCGCGGTTGTGGGCGCTTTTCAGCCGCGAAATCACCTATGCCGGCCGCAACGCCAGTGCCAGTCCGGCGGTCGGTTCGCTCGTGATCCATAAGCGCGAGCAGGCGCAATTGATCGCCGAAGCCTTTAGTCTGTAGGGATGGTGATAAGTGAATGGCGATCAGTGAATTATTTTCTCCATTCACGATTCACTGATCACTATTCACTTTCCGCATTTGCGCATAATGTAACGCCTTCATGAGCACCGAAGTGAAAGTTCCGGCGGTCGGCGAATCGATTACCAGCGGGATCGTTTCCGTGTGGCACAAGAAATCCGGCGACCAGGTCAAGGCCGGCGACGCGCTCTTCACTTTGGAGACGGACAAAGTCTCAACGGAAATCACGGCCGAGAAAGACGGCGTGTTGCAAACCAAGGTGGCGGAAGGCGCGGAGGTGAAGATCGGCGAAGTCGTGGCGGTGATCGAAGAAGGGTCCGACAGCGCTGCGAAACCGCCGGCGGCGGAGCCGAGCGCGTCCAAAGGAGACACCAAGCCAGTCCCGACCGCCGCAAAAAAATCCCCGGACGCCATGTCCCCGGCGGTACGACGCGTGGTCGCGGAGGAAAAGCTTGATCCCGAGAAGATCAGCGGAAGCGGCAAGGACGGCAGGGTGACCAAAGGCGATGCGCTGGCCGCCGCGAAAAATCGCGAGGCGGCTCCGGAGCCTTCGACCGCGCCGGATGGTTCGGCCGGCGAGCGGGCCGAAGAAAAACCGGCTGCTCCATCGGAGAACGAGCGGTTCACGCGCAAGAAAATGTCGCCGCTCCGGCGCAAGATCGCGGCACAACTCGTCATGGCGCAGCACACCGCCGCGATCCTCACGACCTTTAACGAATGCGATATGTCGGAGGTGCAAGCTCTCCGCGTGAAGGCGCAGGACGCCTTCACGAAAAAGAACGGCCTGAAGCTTGGCTTCATGTCGTTCTTCATCAAAGCGACCGTCGAAGCGTTGAAAGCGGTGCCGCCGATCAACAGCCGGATCGAGGGCGACGACATGATTCAGAACCATTTCTACGACATCGGGGTCGCGGTTGGGACGGAGCGAGGGTTGGTCGTGCCGGTGGTGCGCGATGCAGACAAAAAAAGCTTTGCCGAAATTGAGCGCGACATCGCCGATTACGCGACACGGGCGCGCGATGGGAAGATCAAGATCGAAGATCTACAGGGCGGGACGTTCACGATTTCGAACGGGGGCGTTTACGGTTCGATGATGGGCACCCCAATCCTGAATCCTCCCCAAAGCGGCATCCTCGGCATGCACGCGATTCAAAAGCGGCCGGTTGCGGTGAAAGACGAGGTCGTTATCCGCCCGATGATGTATCTCGCGCTGAGCTACGATCACCGAGCCGTCGATGGAAAGGAAGCCGTCACATTCCTCGTTACGGTGAAACAGTGCATCGAGGACCCGAAGAAGTTGCCGCTCGATTTTTAGCTTTTCGATCGGGCCGAAAGGCGGGCGCGGGTCATGCGTTCGCGCAGGCCGCCTTCCGCCAAGAATGCTTTTTCCAACTGTCGTAGCTGTTGGTCCAGCAGGTAATTGGTCTGGTGGATCAGGCAAATGAGGATGTTGGCGACAACTTGAGCCGGGCGCGTTTCGATATAGGTCGCATAGGATTCATAGGACCGATTTTCTCTGCTGCCCAGGCGCCGCACGAATCGCGCTTCCCGGCTGTTCTTATCCCAGAGGGCTAGCTTCCGCACCCGCAGAAAATCCCGGTAATCTTCCAGCAGTTCCTCCAAACTGGCGCGGGCCACATTAATTAGCTTTATCTCAGCTTCCTTGGAAGTTCCCGAAGCCTGGCTCCCTTCGAGGATATTCTGCTTCCCGGATCGAGCTGCCTGTACCATCTGACCGACGGTCCGGTCCCGCCTGTCGAGAAAGCGTTCGCAAAACCGCACCGTCCCGTCATAGACAATCCTGGCTTTCTGAAAGGAAAGCAGGTCCTGGTAACCGCCATGCGGCGGAATAAAGTTCTGGGGCATGGTAGACAGATTATTGGTCGCATGAGACTTATACGACTCATAAAATGGCCGTAGAGAAGTTTGATATCGTCATCATCGGTTCGGGTCCAGGTGGTTACGTTGCCGCTATTCGCGCGGCCCAGCTCGGTTTGAAAACGGCCATCGTCGAGAAAGACAAGGAACTCGGCGGCACCTGCCTGAACATCGGATGCATCCCGAGCAAGGCGCTCCTCACTTCGAGCGACCATTTCGTTTTCGCGAAAAAGGAGGCTGCCAAACACGGCATCGTTCTGGACAACGTGGGCCTGGATTTGGCGAAGATGCTCGCCCGCAAGGACAAGGTCGTGAAGACCATGAACGGCGGCGTAAAAGCCCTGATGAAGGGCAACAAGATCACGACCTTCCAAGGCTTGGGAACAGTGACGGCGCCGGGCCGTGTCGCGATCAAGCCCGACGAAGGCGACAGCCAGGAGATCGAGGCGGCGCACATCGTCATCGCGACCGGAAGCGTGCCGGTGGAATTGGCGAACATGAAGTTCGATGGCGACGTGATCGTGAGCAGCACCGAAGCGCTTACCTTTGGGAAAGCGCCGGAGAAACTTCTCGTCATCGGCGGCGGCGCGATCGGTTTGGAACTGGGCTCGGTCTGGAGCCGGCTCGGCTCGGAAGTGATCGTGCTGGAGTTTCTCCCGCGCATCGCGCTCGGCTTCGATCTGGAGCTGGCGAATCTATTGCAGAAATCGCTGACCGCCCAGGGCATGGCGTTCCATCTGGAGACGAAAGTCGGCTCTGTTACAGTTGAAAACGGTCGCGCCGTGGCCACCGCAACGAAAGGCGGCGAGGAGCTGAAGTTCGAAGCCGATAAAGTCCTCGTTTCTGTCGGCCGGCGTGCCTTTGCCAAGGGAGTCTTCGCCGAGAAGCTCGGCGTGGCGATCGACGACCGTGGGCGGATCAAAGTGGACGAGCATTTCCGCACAAACGTCGAGAGCGTCTATGCGATCGGCGACGTCATCGCCGGTCCGATGCTGGCGCACAAAGCCGAGGAAGAAGGCATTGCCTGCGTTGAAACGATCGCCGGCAAAGCCGGGCACGTGAATTACGAAGTCATTCCGGGAATCATTTACACGAATCCGGAACTGGCCGGCGTCGGCCTCACGGAAGACTTGGCGAAAGAGAAGGGCATGAAGGTTCGCATTGGGAAGTTTCCTTTCCGCGCGAATGGCCGGGCGGTGGCGAACGAAGATTACGAAGGCGTCGTGAAATTCGTGGCCGACGAGGAGACCGACCGGATTCTCGGCGCGCATATTCTCTCCCACGCCGCCTCCGAGCTGATCGCGGAAACGGTCGCGGTGATGGAGTTCGGCGGCAGCTCGGAAGACCTCGGCCGCACCGTTCACGCGCATCCCACGCTCAGCGAAGCCGTGAAAGAAGCCGCGCTTGCCGTGGAGAAGAGGGCCCTCCACATCGGCAATCGCTGATCGCTATCTAATCAGTGCCTCGGCTCGACAGAGTCTCGCCCTACCTTTGCAGGGTGAGGCGATGGTGTGCTAATTCAAGTCGTACGCTTCGACCAAGGCCATGCCGGTGGCGTTGTTCAAGCCGCGAACGATGGCGGTGTAATTGCCCGGCGCGAAATCTCTCACGATCGCCGCCTCCAAATCGTTCGACGGCGGAATGCCGGTGGCCAGAATCTCCGCCTCCTGATCATCCCGCCAGTTGTAATTGACGGCGATGAGTCCGCCGTTGGCGTCATACAGTTCCAGGATTGGATCTGCCAACGCATTGGGCACACCAAAATTCGTCAGGCTGGGACCTATCGCGCGGAAGAGGACTCTCGCCGGAGCGCTCCCCACGAGGATGACGCCGCCGATCATCACGTTATCGCCCGTAGAGACGAAACCGCGCGTGGAAATATTACCCAGCTTGGAGGCGGCCGTTGGATCCAGATCGTAGACTTCGAACAAGGCTATGCCCGTGGTGTTGTTCGTCCCCCGGACGACGACCGTATAAGCTCCGGGATTGATGGTCCCATGCAGCGCCGACTCCAAATCGCTCGCCGGTGGCAGCGTCTGGGCGACTTGTTGGGCATATAATCCATCCCTCCAATTGTCATTAGTGGCGAGAAGCTCGCCGGAGGGACCATGGACTTCGATGATCGGATCGGCTAGCGCACCAGGGAGGGAGAGCGAAGGCCCAATCCCACGAACGATCACGGTTTTTGGCTCGGTTCCCGTAATGATAAATCCGCCAATCATGGCGTTGTCGCCGGTCTCAACGCGAAGGCGGGTGGAAATATTTGCGAGCGTTGCGGGAGCAGATTCAAACGCGCCAATGTCGGCGCCGTCGCCACCAGCTTCATTCGCGATATCAGGGAAGTCCACCGGGCGATGGAAACCCCGTTGATCAGTCGTCGAGCCGCTGGATTCGCCTTGGTCCAGGGCCGGGCTGCCCTGGAGCAATGCGTGAGTGAAAGTCGGCCCGCCGTTGTTTTGCAAGGGCCCGAGGAGCGGATCGATGGGCGAAGCCGGGGTGCCGATTTGATCTGAAGGTTGTTGGGCGAAAATGATCGCGCCAGAGTTGTTACCGATGAGGTTGAAACCTTCCGATCTGAGCGTGCCGTTCACATCTGGACCATTCGCGGATGTATTCAAGGCGATGATCGCGTTCCTGGATTGCCCCCCGCCAAGCAGGCCACCGCCCTCGCTGGCCGAATTTCCTGAGACGGTGCTGTTTGTGATCGCCAACGCGCCCGGATTATGAATAGCGTGGGTGCCCAAATTTCTGATTCCGCCGCCGAGGTTCGCCGAGTTCCCGGAAATGGTGGTATTGGTCATCGCCAATGTGCCGGTGGTATAAATGCCGCCGCCGCCCCGGGACTCGTCCACGGCCACGACGTTGTCGGAGATGGTGCTATTGATGACCGTCAACCGGCCCAGATTAGCGATCCCACCGCCTTGACTAAGGCCATCGCCCATGAAAGTCGCTGCGTTACCGGAGATGGTGCTGTTTGTGATTGTGAGCACACTGCCGCGGTAAAACATTCCAATAGGTCCATCATTATGAATCCCGCCACCGCTCGCGGCGCTGTTGCCGGAGATCGTGCAATTAGCAATACTCACCGTTGACTGGTTCAACGAAGGGGCAGCGCACAAGATACCGCCACCGCCCTGGGCGTTGTTGCCTGAGATAACACAGTTTGCGACCGTCAAGGTCAGGACAGTGCTGGCAATGCCTCCGCCGCCGGCGTCCGGAGCACTGCCATTGGCGATGGTGAGGCCAGCAATGGTGACGCCGAAACTTCCGGAGGCGTTAAAAATGCGGAAGGCCGGAGTGCCAGTGGCCGTGCTCCGCTGCACGGTTAACTGATGCGCGCCCGGGCCATCGATGATGAGATTCTTGTTTATCAGCAGTTCCGCGCTGGTGAGAGTGATCGTCTGCCCATTGAGCGCGGCATCGAACTGAATCGTGTCCCCATCGCTGGCCGCGGCGATGGTATCGCGTAACGAGCCCGCGCCGCTGTCAGCGGTGGTGGTAACCACAAGGGTGGCTGCGTGGACGCCTTGGACACTGGCGGCCGCCGCGAAAAACAGGGTGACAATTGCTACCGGAGAGAGAGTCAAGGAGGCTAGGAACGGGCGCATAATTGAACTTTTTTTCAAAATCGTCGGCACATTGGGCAACTGAGACATGCAAGGATACACCTTTTTACGCCTTGAGTATCTAAGAACAAGAGCTTGCTGACCAGGCTATCGTGAGCTCCCGCGATGATTGACAAAGGCCGCGGCTTTCGGCAAACCGGCCCTTGTGAGAGTCCGCCTTGCCTTGCTCGCGGTCGCCGTGCTGGCTGTTTGCTCAGCTCCGGTCCGCGGCGAATCGAAAATCGTTGTCGCGATCCGCTATCTCCAGGCAGAAGGCGAAAGCCATGCCCACCTCTTCCTCTATCGCGAAGACGGAACGCTGGTCCGGCAATTGACGAAGGACGATTCCGGCCAGGATCTGGATCCGATGTTCGCGCCGGACGGCGAAACCGTCGTCTTCGTGCGCGAGCTCAGCGAAAGCAAGTTCGAGTTCTGGAGCGTCCAGCTGAGTGGTGAAGGCCTAAAGCGCCTGGAGGCCGCACCGGAATGGTATTCCGACGCGACGAGCTCGCCCTACTTCGGCTGGCCGGATGCGGGCTCGGGGGACAATGAAGACGCAACGCCTTTCGGGCAGCGTGGTCCTCGCTTTCGTGCGCCAGATGGTTCGGTGGAGCTCATTCTGCGCGAAATAAAGCAGGACGAAGACGACTCGATCAACGGCCCGGGCCACGGAAAGCATTACCTCCTGCGCGAGTTGAAGTCAGGAAAGCAGATTGAATTCTGGAAGCTCCCCGGATTTGAAGGCGCGGTCGAGCAGCTCCAGTTGAAGGGGAAGGGGAGGGACGATCGTTTTCTGATTGAGCCGCCGCTCCGGCTCGCGTTTTTCGGAGTGTACCTGAACAGCACCGACGGCGATACGGATTACGCGCTCGACCTGGCGAATCGGCGCTTTGTGCGGTTGTCACCGAACTGGGCCGCCCCCATTCCATTGCCCGGCGAACCTGCGTTTTTGGCCATGGCCTATGTGCGTTATGTCCCCATTCCCGACAGCAGCAAGACCGCGAACTGCAGCTATCTGGAACGCTGGGACGCCAGCTTGGCGAAAGTGCGTTATGCGCGGGAAGGAACGGCCGCGGTTTGTTACGGAGCCTCCGTTTATCGGCCGGGGAAAACACCGGCTATCATGACAGTCCGCAAGAGCGGCGACTAACCCGGCCGCTCGTCTTCACCGAACGATCGCGAAATGGAAAGGGCAATTCATCTTACGCGCGCCAGCCCGCCAGCGACGCACGGGTTTTTCTCCGGTCCAGCCATCGTGTGGTTGCTGGCCATCGTGAAGTTCGTTTTCCATCTGCTCACCGCGGGCAGTTACGGAATCTTCCGCGACGAGTTGTATTATCTCGCCTGCTCCGAGCACCTCGACTTCGGCTACGTCGATCAGCCGCCATTGATTGCCGTCATCGCCTGGATCGCTCGCCATCTTTTCGGCGAATCGCTCCTCGGGTTGCGACTGTTGCCCGCGCTTGCGGGCGCCGCGACGGTGTGGTTGGCCGGAAAACTGGCGCGCGAAATGGGCGGCCGCGTTTTTGCCCAGGGGCTTGCCGCCCTCGCGGTCATCGCCGCTCCCGTTTTCCTTTTATTCCACCATTGGCTGACGATGAATGCTTTCGAGCCGCTCATCTGGCTCGGTTGCGCCTGGTGCATTGTCCGGGCGATCGATCAGGGCGACCCGCGCTCCTGGCTTTGGTTCGGCCTCCTCATTGGCCTGGGGATGGAAAACAAATACAGCACGGCCTTTTTCGCCCTGGCCGTTTTCGTCTCATTGCTCCTCACACCCCAGCGGCGTTTTCTCTCGAACGCCTGGATCTGGATCGGCGCCCTTTGCTCGCTCCTGATTTTTCTCCCGAACCTGATCTGGCTCATCCGCCACGATTTTCCGTTCCTTGAACTGATGCACAATATTCGGGGGAGCGGGCGCGATGTTGTGCGCGGCCCGGTCGCCTTCATCGCCGATCAAGCAATGCTGATGAATCCGATCTTGTTCCCGCTCTGGCTCGGCGGGCTTTTCTGGCTGTTCCTGAACCGGAAGGGAGGCCGCTATCGCATCCTGGGCTGGACCTACACGCTGATGCTGGTCGCGTTCATGGCGTTGAAAGGGAAGAATTACTACCTCTCCGCCGCCTACCCGATGTTGTTCGCAGGCGGTGCGGTGGCGTTTGAGTGGATCACTCGCGAGAGGGGCCGATGGAGCCGCGGTGTTTATGTTGGTTTGATTGTGACGGCGACTTGTCTCCTTGCGCCGATGGCGGCGCCCGTCCTTCCCGCTGAGACTTACATCCGATATCAAAAGGCGATCGGGTTGGAACCGCCCAAGGCCGAGAATCAACCGACCGGTCCATTGCCCCAACACTTCGCCGACGAATTTGGGTGGAAGGAAATGGCCCGGGAAGTGGCGCGAGTTTATCACGAGCTGCCGCCGGAGCAGCGCGCGGCGACCGCGATCTTTGCCAACAGTTACGGCCAGGCCGGCGCGATCGATTTCTTTGGGAAGAAGTACGGATTGCCGAAGGCGATCAGCAATCATCAAAGCTATTGGCTTTGGGGGCCGCGAGGCTATGCCGGCGAGAGTGTGCTCGTGCTTGGCAGCGACGGCAGCGGCGATCGGGAACACTTCGCGAGCGTGGAGGCAGCCGGACGCACTTACCACCCCTACTCGCGGCGCGACGAGCATTTCGAAATTTTCCTGTGCCGCGACCTGAACACCACCCTGCAAGCGCTTTGGCCGAAAACGAAAAAATGGGACTAGCCGCCAGCGGATGCACGCACGGCCATATGGCGGTAACAGTGCAGCGTGGAAAGCACGACCGGCATCCTGCTGCGAAAGCGCAAGCTGAGCGACACCAGTCTCATCGTCTCGTGGTGCACCGAGTCGCTGGGCTGCATTCAAACAGTCGCACGGGGCGCCCGGCGCGCGAAGAGCCCGTTTGCCGGCAAGCTTGATCTGTTCTTCGAGGCAGAAATCCAGATCGCGCGCAGCAGGAAATCGAACCTGCACACGCTCACGGAAGTCGCGCTCAAGAACCCGTTTGGCGGTATTCGGGAAAATTTTCGCCGGACGCAGGCTGCCTCCTATTTCGTCGAGTTAATCGAGATTTGCACCGAGTCCGACCATCACGAGCCGGAGCTCTTCGCACTGCTCCGGCGCGCCTTCACCTATTTAAGTTCGAAAGACCCCAATCTTCGCGCGGTGCTCCATTTCGAAACCGAGCTGGCAAGGATCGCCGGCGTGCACGACACCACAATGATCAAGAGCAATCCGGCGCTGGCGCTCGCGAATCTTTTCGGCCGGCTGCCGGGTTCGCGGGCGGATCTGCGTAAGGCCCTTTCACCGCGCTAAGCCAGTGCCGCTTCGCCCCGCGCAGCGGTCCATCAAGGAAGGGCGATTTCCAAATCGCCCCCAACGGCGGTTTGTAAACCGCCGCTCCTTGGCTGCCGCTTTATCGGAATTGTAACGGCGCTGTTACTATCGGCCACTTGCCAACCCGCGTCGGTCTGAACCAATTTGTCCCATGAAACCCTCTCGTCTCCTGCTCGCGATTGGTTTGTCTCTGGTGGTCGGTGGTTCCTCAGTTTGTGCGAATGAGATTTTTAAATTCGATCCCACGCATTCGACGATCGCCTTCAAGGTCCGGCACCTCCTTGGGACGGCGAAAGGAAGATTTACGAAGTTCAACGGGACCATCGAGGTCGACCGCGAACACCCGGAAAAATCGTCGGTCGTCGCGACGATCCAGGCGGCGAGCATCGATACCGCAAATCCGAAACGCGACGACCATCTGCGCACCGCGGATTTCTTCGACGTTCGCAAATATCCGGAGATCACCTTCAAGAGCCGGGGGGTGAAAACAACAGGGCCGAACGCGGGAGAAATCGCCGGGGACCTGACGATGCACGGTGTGACGCGCCCGATAACTCTAAAGGTTCAATTGCTGAGCGATGCCAAACCGGCTGCGGAAACCCCAACGACCCGCTGGCGTGTCACCACGGCACCACTCAAACGGAGCGACTTCGGGGTAGGGAAGGGCACCGGCGGCGAATTTATGATCGGCGACGACGTTTCGGTCGAGATCGAAATCGAAGCGGCGCGCGCGAAATAAGGGGCGGTTGTGATGTCTTCTGGAGGGACGCCCGCCGCGGCGTCCTACCGTATGGACGACACAGCGGTCGTCCCTCCAGCCGTCTTCTGCTGAAGATAATGTTTCGCGAAAAAGAAAACCACGATTACCGGCAAGGCCGCGATCAGCGAAGCGCCCATCATTAAGCCGATGTTTCGGGTGGGGGCGAGTCCGCCCTTCCAGGCCGGAAACAGCAAAGCAAACCCCTGGGTCAGGAATCCACCATCAAAGACCACGAGTGGAGTGAGCAGAAGAACCGACGTTCCCATCAGGGTCAAAAAACCGATTAACCAAAGCTCGCGCCTGACCAGCGGTAAAAGTACGTGCCAGTAAGTTCCGAACCAGCTGCAACCATCGAGGCGCGCGGAATCTTCCAGTTGTCGCGGAATCCATCTGACGGCCTGGGAGAGCACGATGATGCTGAATCCCGAGATCAACCAGTTACAGAACGAGAGTGAGTAGGACGCGAGACCGGCGGCACTTGAATGGCGGACAATCAGAGTCGGTCCGATCCAAAATTGTCCCGCGACGACCATCGCCGCGAGCACGGCCAGGGTGCCGCGCCCGTGCCAATGAAGCCGAACGAGCGCGAACGCCATCAGCGAATAGATAAAGAGCATTCCCGCGCCGTTAGCCAGGAGTGCGAGCAGGTAGGTCATTGGAGTTGGCTTTCGCTCAAAGTGCGGCGATTAATTCCCTGCCTATTATCCGGATGACACGACATTTCAAATCCCGTGCAAGACCAGCTGAATGAATACGCGCTTCGATGTGCAGACGATGGCCCTTATCCTCGGCTGGATCGGAACCGGTTGCTGGGTGGGCTGCTTTTGGTGGATGCATCGTCTCTCGTGCCGCCAGCAAGCGATGTTGGAGGAATTGCAGGAAGTGGCCAAGCGGATAGAGACATTGTCCAAGGTCGAGCATGACCTGCTCCAGGAAGTCCATCCCGCGGTCGAAAAGATAAAAAAGGACGTGAAAGACGTGGCTATCGCGGTTTCGGCGGAAGATTCATCCGGTAACGCCGCTCGCGGATGAGGCCATGCAAATCGATCCGCTGGGAGATTCGGCGCTGATTGTTCGCGTCGTCGACGATTTCGCGCGCGACCCCGACGCCTCTGTGAATGCGGTGCTCGCCGCCCTTCGCGCTCTTGAGGAAGCAGCGATTCCAGGCGTGACCGAGTTGGCACCGGCTTACTCCACGGTTGGCGTTTTTTTTGATCCAGCCAGGGTCGCGACGCCTGGGGCCGATCCCACCGCCTGGCTCAGAACAAGAATCGAGAGCGCGCTCGAAGTTCGTTCCGTTGAAAGCGAAGGGGACCTCGAGGCGCCCCTGATTGAGATCCCGGTTTGCTACGATCGCGAGTTTGCACCGGATCTTGATGATGTCGCAAGAGTTGCCGGCCTGGCTGATAGCGAAGTGATTCATCGCCATTCGAACGCGGCCTATCGGGTCAACTGTGTGGGATTCATCGCGGGCTTTCCATTCTTGAGCGGTCTGCCGCCGGAACTCGCCACCCCGCGCCGGGCAGCGCCCCGCAAAGAAGTTCCCGCGGGTTCCGTCGGGATCGGCGGCGCGCAAACGGGGATCTACCCGCGAAGTTCGCCGGGCGGTTGGAATCTGATCGGACGCACCCCGCTCTGTTTGTTCGACGTTCGGCGCGAACCTCCCACGATTCTTCAGGCAGGCGATCGGGTGCGTTTCCGCCAAATTTCGCGCGAAGAATTTGAATCCGCGAGAAAATGAGCGCGCGGCGGCCGCGATGAAATGAACGTAAACATCCTGTCAGCCGGCTTTGTCACCTCCGTGCAGGACCTGGGGCGGACCGGCTTCCGGCAGTCGGGGATTTCAATCGGCGGCGCGTTGGATTCCCATGCGATGCGGGTCGCGAACGCGCTGGTTGGCAACGAAGATTCAGCCGCCGGTCTGGAGGCTACGCTCGGCAACCTGCGCCTCCGCTTTGACGATCAACGCGTCGTAGCGTGGTGCGGTGGCGCGTTTACCGTTCGCATCGGCGATGGAAATCTTCCGTCCGGCCACGCCGGACTCATCGCGAAGGACGAAGAGCTTGTCATGACCGCCCCGAAAACCGGCTCGCGGGCCTGGCTGGCAATTTCGGGCGGCATCGATGTGCCGCCGATCCTCGGCAGCCGCTCCACGGATTTGCGCGGGAACTTTGGCGGCCATGAGGGGCGGGCTCTGCGTGACGGCGACCAGATGCCGCTCGGCGCCAAGGAGCGGCGGTTTGAAACCGCCCTTTTGATTGGTCGGCGATCGCAAACCGCCGCTTCCTGGGTTTCTGAATGGAGTGCGCCCGCTCCATGGGCGGCGACGGCGCACCGCGACCGTTTTCTGCGCGTCGTTCGAGGGGCGGACTGGAACCGCTTCACCACAGAAGCGCAGACTTCATTGTTCAGCGCACCCTTTACCGTGTTATCCGATTCCGATCGCATGGGCGTCCGTCTCGATGGACCGAAGCTGGATCGGGTCGATTCGGCCGATCTGCTTTCAGAGGCCGTCGTTCCCGGCACGTTGCAAGTTCCGCCCAGCGGGAAGCCGATTCTCTTGCTCGGTGATTGCCAAACCATCGGTGGTTATCCGAAAATCGCGCACGTGATCACGGTGGACCTGTCAATTGCCGCGCAGCTTTGGCCCGGCGATCTCGTTCGTTTTCATGAAGTCTCGTTGGCCGAGGCGCAAAATCTCCTGCGCGAACGCGAAGAGGACTTCGCGCGCTTCCGCATTGGAATCGATCTGCACCTGGAATGAACATGCGCGTCGATCTCAATGCCGACCTGGGCGAAGGCGCCGGCCACGATGATGAGCTATTGCAGCTGGTGAGTTCAGCCAGCATTGCCTGCGGCTTTCACGCCGGCGATCCGGTCTCCATCCTGGCGTCGATTCGCGCGGCCCGTGAGCGTGGCGTGGCCGTGGGAGCACATCCAAGTTTCATGGATCGGGAAAATTTTGGCCGAAAAGAGATCGCGCTTCCGGCAGTCGAAGTTTTCGCCCTTGTCGCGTACCAGCTGGGCGCATTCCACGCCCTGGCCACGGCGGCTGGCACCCGGGCAAATCATGTGAAAGCCCACGGCGCGCTTTACAACATGGCGGTGCGCGATGAGAAACTGGCGGAAGCGATCGCGCATGCCGTCCTGGCGATCGATTCATCCTTGCTCTTCTTCGCGCCAGGCGAAAGCGTGCTCGAGCGCGCCGCCCAATCCGCGAAGCTGCGCGTCGTGCGGGAAGTTTTTGCCGATAGGAATTACCTCTCGGATGGATCGCTCGTCCCGCGCACACGGCCTGACGCGCTGCTGCACGATCCCGAGGAAGCCGCGAAGAGAGTGCTCCGAATGCTGCGCGAAGGCGTGGTTCGTTCGGTCGACGGAAAGGATGTCCAAGTCCGCGCCGAGACCATTTGCGTGCACGGCGACACACCCGGCGCGGTTGCCTTTGTCCGCGCCCTTCGCGCAAGCCTGGAAAACAGCGGCGTGTCGATTCAAGCGCCCACTTAACAATGAGCACATTTCCTGGTAGGGCGAGACTCTGTTCTGTTGGTAGGGCGAGACTGTATTGCGTTGGTAGGGCGAGGCTCTGTTGTGTTGGTAGGGCGAGACTCTGTCGAGCCGGTGGATTGTTTCGCCACGTCCGGCTCGACAGAGTCTCGCCCTACCAAAATGATCTCGGAGACCAGCGCAAGAACAGCTGATCCAAACTCCCATGCCAGAGCCTGAAGCATCGCGCGGCGAAGATCAGAGATTGGTGCGCGGTCTCGGACCACTCGACGCGACCATGATCGTGGTCGGCTCGATGATTGGGTCCGGCATATTTATTACCTCGGCTGAGTCCACGCGGCTGACCGGCGCGCCGGGCTGGCTGCTGCTGGCTTGGGCGCTGGCGGGCTTGATGACCATAACCGGCGCGCTCTGCTGCTCCGAACTGGCGGCAATGATGCCACGCGCCGGCGGAGTTTACGTTTTCCTGCGCGAAGCTTACGGGCCCTCGCTCGGTTTCCTTTTTGGCTGGACGCTTTTTCTCGTCATCCAAACCGGAACGATCGCCGCGGTCGCGATTGCATTCGCGAAGTTTGTGGGAGTCTTCGCGCCCGCCGTCGCCACCGATCATTATCTCATCAGCCCCATTCATCTCTTTGGCGGCTACGCCATCAGTCTGTCGACTGAACAACTCGTGGCCGTCGCGCTGATCTTTTTGCTCACCTGGACAAACACGCGCGGTCTTGAAACGGGAAAGTTTGTCCAGAACACCTTTACCTTCGCGAAGACTGCGGCGCTTCTCGCCCTGATCGTCATCGGCCTTTCGTTAGGCTGGAAGGCCGAGAGCGCGGCACTTTCCGCCGATTGGTGGGATTCGTGGAAAAACGGGTGGAGCCCGCAGACGGCGCAACCCGGTTTCACCGTCGTCGGAGGGCTAGCGCTCGTTTTGCTGCTCGGAAAAGCGATGGTGGGACCGCTTTTCGCGCAAACTGCCTGGACGAACGTGACTTTCATCGGAAGTGAGGTCCGCGATCCCGGCCGAAACCTCTCTCGCGCGCTCCTGGCCGGGTGCGGGCTGGTCGTTGTTCTCTACGTCCTGGCGAACCTCGCTTATATCGCCACCCTGCCACTCGAGGGTATTCAACACGCGCCCCAAAATCGCGTGGCGGTCGCCGCGATGAATTCCGTCTTTGGCCGGCCAGGTGCGCTGGCCATGGCCGGCGCGATCATGATTTCCACTTTCGGCTGCAACAACGGGCTCATCCTGGCCGGCGCGCGCGTCTATTACGCGATGGCGCGCGACCGTTTGTTTTTCCGCCGCATCGGAACGATCAACTCGCGCAACGTTCCGGCCGCCGCATTGGTCGCCCAGGGTATTTGGGCCGCGTTTCTTACCCTTCCGCGGACGGCGACCACGAACCCGGCCACTGGCGCCGCCAGCTACGGCAACGTTTACACCCAACTCCTCGAGTACATCGTCTCGGCCGACCTTGTCTTCTACATCCTGCTCGCAGTCGCGGTCATGGTCCTCCGGCGGAAGAAACCGGACGCGGAACGTCCGTATCGCACCTGGGGATATCCGATCGTCCCCATCGTTTCTGCTTTCCTCGCCGCTCTCTTGATCTTCGACCTGGCCTATCTCGCGCCCACCACTTCCGGAATCGGATACCTGCTGGTGCTGACAGGCATCCCCGTTTACTTCGTCTGGCGCCGGGGATTTTCAGCCGATCGCAGCGCGTAGCGCGCCTCAGATCGAGCTCACGAAGCGCAGCCTCGGAGACAGGCGCGTTCCCAAGTGCAACTTGGGAACGAGGGGCGAACGAGGGGCGATGGGAATTCTTAGGCACCGTGAAAGTCGGGTGGGCTCCCTTTGGACTCTGACTCAGCTTAGGAACATTTCATCGACGTAACACCACGCCCAGTCTTCGCCCGGCTGAAAAGATCGGACGATTGGATGCCCGGTGGCGTGAAAATGTTTCGTGGCGTGGCGGTTCGGCGAAGAGTCGCAGCAACCTACGTGTCCGCACGTCAGGCAGAGCCGCAAATGGACCCAGGGCGAACCGATCTTCAAACACTCCTCACACCCATCCGCGCTGGGAACGATGTCGTCTCTAATCTGCTCCAAGTGGGTGCAATGTTCATTCATGATTTCTCGCCATCAATTAAAGGCTCCGAATCGCAACACCAAAGCTACTCCAATCCCTTCTAATTTTCCTCCCCCGGAATTGCGGTCTTACCACGGTTTGCCCTGCGAACTCATGATAAACGGGCCGGCCAATTCAACGGCGTCGGACAAGCCGAACTCTTTGCGAAGCTTAACCAGCCAGGTGCGCTGCACCTCTGCGAGGGCTTTAGGTGCGTTGCGGGTCTTCTCCGCCGTTGCGTAGAAATCGAGCATGATCTGCACGGTCGTCTCATCGCTGATTGGCCATAGCGTCATCAGAAGGTTCTGCCCGCCGGCCTGGACGAAACCTCGCCTTAGGCCCATCACCCCCTCACCGGCGCGTCCTTCGCCCGAGCCAGTGTCACAAGCAGAGAGGACGACCAGCCACGTGCCATTGAGTTTCAGTCCGCCCACTTCTTCGGCTGTGACGATACCGTCGTTCTCTATCGGCGGCACTTCACCTCGGCTCCAGGCGTTGAACGTGCGCTGCGCTCCTGCCAGGGCCAGCCCGCTGCGGTGCATGGGATGCTCCGGCATTGTTTTGGGACTTTCGCCTGGTTGATGCAGTGGGTCGGTTTGTTTTCCTAACTCAGTTTCGGGCAGGAAAAAACCATGGGTGGCCAGATGGAGAACGCGAGGAGAGTTCACTTGCCCCAGCTTAACTTCCGTCGCTTTTGGTCCCAAAAAAACCTTCACTGCTTTCCCTCCCCGTTTTTTAAGGGCAGCGGCTTCGTCCGCGGTGCCAGGCAGCGCATCGAGGCGAATACTTTGCAGAGCTCGCATTTCAAGTGAGCGCAGGACAACAGCGCTTGATGGGCCAGTCGTTCGAGTAATTGCCTGGCTGTCAAAGTCCGGGTTAGCGAAGACGACCGTCATCGGATCGCTCGATGGTTTAGTCTCCCGCAGCAAGTCACGGCCGCTGGCGACATAGCGAATGGAATACTTCTCGCCAAGAAACCGATCGTCAGGAGTCAGCAGCGTCGCAAACGAAACAAAACTCAGTTCTCCATCGGGGCTTAGAATGACCGTTTTACTCTTCTCCGGCAGAGCCTTCTCGATTGGCGCCCAGACTCGCTCCTCCAGGGCCTTGAGAACGTATCTGAGCGTTGGTTCGTCTGTTTCTCCACGCACAGATTTTTGATAGAGTTTGACATCCTTTTCTATCTCCGCAGCGGCGCCGAGCGGGACCCATTCTGGCTTCCCACGCGCAGGAATTACCACCGCGCCGTAGCTGGTTTCGAATTTTCCTTTTCCAAGATAATGGGAGTAGCGCAACAACTCGATTAACACTGCCTGTTTTGGAAGAACGCACTGAATTTGCGGGACGGTGACACTTAGGGCGCGCCTGGCTTTCCCGAGTCCCGCCACCTGACGAGCAAGGCCGCCCTCAAGTTGCTCGACTTCCGTGGAGAGTCTTTCTTTTTCAGCCGCGCGGTGTTTCTGGGCCGCTTCGGATAGGTCTTTCGGAACTTCCAGAACCAATTGCATCAGTCGCTGCTTCGCACCGCGCAGTTTAGTAATAACTTCACGCTGCTTCGGGTCACCACTTGCTTCTGCTGCGAGCCGGTCTTCCAGCAGCGAATCCAGCACGACGCCTTTTTGCCGAAGCACTGTCTGCGCGAGTTCGGCAGCACTGCCTAACGTTGCAAATAGTGTGTACGGCTGGGTTGTTTTCTGAAAAATCAGGCGCTGTTGTTCGGAGGTGAATGAAAGAATATTCGATAAATATTTCTCTTCCGCCTCTCCCGCGCGCGTGGCTGAAGCGAAAGCGTCTCTTGCATCCCCGAGGTCGATCCTGATCGCCGCCAAATTATTGAGAACCGTGGCGGTGGCTGGATGATCGGAGCCGAGGACTTCGTCTCTGATGTTGAGCGCGCGCTGCAGGAGCGGTTCGGCTTTGGCGTAATCACCCATGGAACTGTATAGCTTCGCCAAAGTGTTTAGGGTCGTAGCGATGGCTGGGTGATCGGGGCCGAAGGCTTTCTCTCTGATCTTGAGCGCGCGCTGAAGGAGCCGTTCCGCTTTGGCATAATCAGCCACGCAGCGATATAGCTCCGCCAGATTGTTTAGGATCGTAGCGGTAGCTGGGTGATCGGGACCAAGCGCTTTCTCGTCAATCTTGAGCGCGCGCTGAAAGAGCGGTTCGGCTTGGCCGTAATCGCCCATGGAATAGTACAGCCCCGCCAGATTGTTAAAGGCCAGAGCGGTGTCCGGGTGATCGGGGCCGAAGGCTTTTTCTCTGATCTTGAGCGCGTGCTGAAGGAGCCGTTCGGCTTTGGCGTAGTCAGCCATGGAACGATATAGCTCCGCCAGATTGTTGAGGGCATCGGCACTGTCTGGGTGATCGAGGCCGAGGGCTTTCTCTCTGATCTTGAGCGCGCGCTGATAGAGTGGTTCGGCTTTGGCGTAATCAGCCAGGCAACGATAGAGCAGCGCCAGACTGGTTAGGTCTGTAGCGGTATCCGGGTGATCGGGGCCGAGCGCTTTCTCTCTGATCTTGAGCGCGCGCTGAACGAGCCGTTCGGCTTTGGCATAATTGCCCTGGGAATTATACAGCTCCGCCAGATTGCTGAGAACCGTGGCGGTGCCTGGGTGATCGGGGCTGGCTTTCTCCCTGATTTTCAGCGCGCGCTGATAGAGCGGTTCAGGTTTGGCGTAATCGCCCCTGGAATAATAGAGCAGGGCCAGATTGTTAAGGGCTTGGGCGGTGTCTGGGTGATCGGGACCGAGCGCCTTCTCGCTGATCTTGAGCGCGCGCTGATAGAGTGGTTCGGCTTTGGCGTAATTACCCATGGAATAATACAGCGCCGCTAGATTATTTAAGGCAGGACCGGTGTCTGGGTGATCGGGGCCGAGTGCTTTCTCGCTGATCTTCAGTGCCCGCTGATAAAGTGGCTCGGCTTGGGCGTAATCGCCCTTGGAGCGATAGAGTTCCCCAAGATTGTTCAGGGAGCCTGCGGTGTCTGGGTGATCGAGGCCGAGGGCTTTCTCTCTGATCTTGAGCGCGCGCTGATGGAGCGGTTCGGCTTTGGCATAATCACCCAGAGAATCATACACCACAGCCACATTGTTAAGGGCCTGGGCGGTGTCCGGGTGATCGGGACCGAGGGCTTTCTCTCTGATCTTGAGCGCGCGCTGATAGAGCGGTTCGGCTTGGGCGTAGTCGCCAAGAGAATAATGCAGTCCCGCCAGATTGTTAAGGGCCCGGACGGTGTCTGGGTGATCGGGGCCGAGGGCTTTCTCGGAAAGTTCCAGAGATTTTTGCGCGATGGGAACCGCTTCCCTGAATTTTCGAGCTTGGTATAGTTCACCGACTTGCTTTAGAGAGGAAAGCCTCGCTAAATCGTCTTGTTCGTCCGTCATCATACCTCCAACTCGCTCAAAATAGGATTCTCCTGGAACCTGTCGACGCAATACGCGTCACGGCGACCTGGGTAGATCCAAGGCACCAAGAGATCGGTTTGGGATCGAGTTTGGTGCGGACACGACGGACCTTCTGCTAATCGAAATCAGTAGATCACGCCGCAGTTTGCGGAAACCATTCGCAACTCCGCCTCGCCAGCGTGGAGACAACATCGTGCGGACGGAACCGGCCGCTTTTGATCGCGAACTAGCTTGGCAGGGCTATTCTTCGTCGTCGTCGGCCGCGTTCTTGCCTCGCTAATCCGCGACTGGCTTCACGTTCACATTTATTGCTATCAGCTTCCAGGCTCCGTCCTGGTCGACGTACTTGAGTTCGAAAAACACCTTGCTCGGCTTGGTTGCGTAGGAACCCTTCGCGACCAGGAATCCGTCCGTGTTGATTGCCGGCGGCCCGTCGAAGACCGGGTCCATCCTGGCGATCTGGGCAATGTTGATTTTTTTATCGATAAAAGTTTGGAAGATCTCCTGCAATTTTTCCGGAGTGGTCTCTTTGGCCCACAGCTCCGCGATCCGGCCATAAAAATTCGTGAAGCTCTCCGATTGAACGGCTTTGTTGAACGCCAGCAGAGAATCCAGCACGAGCCCTTTCACCTCTTTGTTCGACGGGACCGTGCCAGTGTTCTCCACAAAGGGCACCGCCTGCACGTTGATCCCCAAAACTTTCCAGCGCGATCCCTCGCGAAGATATCTGAGCAGGAACGTGACCTTGTTCGGTCGTGTCGCGTAGTGCCCTTTCAGGACGAGGACACCGTCGCTGTCGACGGCGGGTGCCGGGTCGAAAACTGGTTCCGCCTTTGCGATATTCGAGATGTCGTAGCCTTTCTCGATAAAGACCTGAAACGCCGCGGAAAATTTTTCGAGGGAAAATTGTTTACGAAACGTAGGTGAGGTTTGCTCCCGGTAGAACCCCGCGAAACTTTTTTCCTGCACGGCGTTGTTGAAAGCGAGGAGAGTATCCCGTGCGAGGGCACTGTGCTCACTTGGGGGGCGCCGCAGGGCGCCGGCGCGCTCAAACGCCGAGGCGCTTTCGGGTTCACTGGAATGCTCGGGCTCTGCCGCCGGCGTTGTCTGCGACGATCGGACCGGCTGCGACCCGGGGCTCTGCGTCACCTTGGCTGTCCGGGCCGGGGGCAGGTCGGGATTTGGCTTCGACTCCGGCGTTTGAGCCGCCGGCGCGGGGGTGGTTGATGCCTGTTGCCTGGATGCTTTCGGCTGCCGCAGCACGAAGAAGATGACGCCGAGCACTGCGACGAAAAGCACCACCGCGCCAACGCCCAGCAGGATCCACGGAGTCAAAGATCTCTTGGCGACGGGTTCGCGCTCTCGCGCCGCAGACACGGGAGTAACTGGTTCCGCAGGCTTTTGCGCGATCGATTCTCTCGGTGGAGGCGGTGGCGGCATTGCGGGCGCCAGCGTGGGCGGCGCCACGGCCGGGGCGGGCGGCGTCACGGGCGATACTTCCGGCTCAACCGGGTCGTCCACGGTGTTTTTGCCGCTGACCTCGGTAGACGAGCCCAGCAACTCTTTGATCGCGACTTCAAGGCGAGCGATGTGATTTGAGAGGGGAGGTGTCAGGGCATCCAGCCAGTGCGGCGAGCTCAAGAAGTACCGCAGGTCGTCGGTCAAAGCGACGTCCTCGATCCGAAAGCGTATGATGGCCAGCCGGGAATCCGTGGCCAACTGCACTTCGCGCAGCACCTGTTCGGAATTGTTCGAATGGCTCGAGAAAATCAGGAGCATCACTCTGCTTTTTTGGATAGCTCGCGTGATCTCGCCCGGGAATGTGCGGCCCGGTCGAACGTCCCGGGGAGCGACCCAGCATCGGATGCCCGCCTTTTCGAGGGCCTCGCAAACAGCGTCGGCTACGTCTCGGTTCTGCGCGGAGTGCGAAATGAAAACGTCGTGCGCCATAAAAGACAATCCGTTCGGTTTTACTCGCGCCTCGAGGAGCAGGCAACGGAATTTATGCGCCGGCCGCGAATAAGCGGTTCAAGGAACCAGGCGAGTAGCAGCGAAAAATTGGTCCGCTCCGTCGCGATTTCGCTTAGACGGGGCGAATGCGTCCTCGGGACAACTGGAGCCCGATTCATACAAGATGACGCGAGCTCACAATATCGCTGCCGCTTTGTTGCTCCTGGGCGGCGGGCGGATCGTCGCTCAAGCGGCGGTTGAACCGCCGTCTCCTGCTGCACCGGCGGGGGCATGTCCTTCGACAATTACGCACTCCAGCAGCCAGGCGATTACCCCAGAAAACTCCGTAGCCTGTTACAGCGGTCCGCCTGATTTTCTTCATTATGACAACAGTTACTGGCGTGCGTTCAACATGGCGACATTCAGCGGTTCGGCCCAGTACAACGTCACGTCGGTCTCGTTTGGTATCGAGCAGGCTAGCTCCGGGGCCGGGGCGGGGCAGCCATTGACCGTCCGCCTCTACACCAACAATGGGGCGGCGTTCCCGGATGGGACCCGGACCCAGATTGCCACGACCAGCCTTACGGTGATGGACCAAGTGCACACGATCCTTAATGTGCCTTTGTCCGTCATTGTCCCTGCCGGAACGTCCGAGCTGGTGATGGAAGTCTTTAGCCCGAGCGGGCAAGCTTCTGGCCACTCCTTTTTTATCGGCTCAAACGCCGCCACGCAAACGGCCCCCAGTTACATCAGCGCTGTGGACTGCGGTACTCCGACCCCCGTGGAGACCTCGGCCATTGGCTACCCAAATATGCACATCGTGTTCAACGTTCATGGCGCCTGTGGCACAGGGACGGCGCCGGCCGATGCGCTGAACATCGCCACCCGTCTGCGGGTGGAATTGGACGAAAATGCGATGATCGGCGGGTTCATCATTACCGGGAACGCTCCCAAGACAGTGGTGCTGCGTGGGATCGGGCCATCGCTCATGGATTTCGGCATCACCGATGCCCTGGCCGATCCCGTTCTGGCGCTGCATGGAGCCAATGGCGCGCTGATTTTCCAAAACAACAACTGGAGAGACACCCAGGAACAAATGATCCAAGGCACCATCTATCAGCCAAGTGACGATCTCGAGTCCGCCATCATCCAGACGCTCCAGCCGGGAGCGTATACCGCCGTCCTCACCGGGTTGAATCGAACCACCGGCGTGGGTTTGGTGGAAGTCTACGATAATGAACCGGCTGCCGATTCGCGGCTGGCCAACCTCAGCACGCGCGGTTTTGTCCGCACAGGGAACAACGTCATGATCGGGGGCTTCATCCTCGGCGGCGGCACTGGCAACTCCCGAGTGGCGATTCGCGGCCTCGGGCCCTCCCTCAGCCAGTCAGGCTTGAGCAACCTCCTGTCGAATCCGACCTTGGAGTTGCGCGACAGCAACGGGACGTTGCTGGTCGCGAACGACAACTGGCAGAACGATCCAGCCTCCGCCGCCTTGCTCACCGCGAATGGGCTGGGGCTCCAACATCATCTGGAGGCGGGAATCTTTGTCACCCTGCCGCCGGGCGCCTTCACCGCCATCCTCGCGGGCCAGAACAACGGAATCGGCATCGGCCTGGTGGAAGTCTACAACATTCAATAGAACGACCCAGTCGAGCCGCCTTCGCTGAAGGGGGCAAGGACTTTCGAGTGCGAACCTATCGCCGGCCTGCTTCGCAGTTGAATGCTAGCGGAGGCGGAGCGTCCTGAGGAGCGAATCGTCGATTTTGCCGGAGATCCGGAGCCCGTTATCCCGCTGATACCGTCTCACGGCTGCTCTCGTCTCGAAGCCAAAATTTCCACGATTATCTCCCACATAATAACCATCCTCCTCCAACGCCAGCTGCACGTGGCGAACAGTTAGTTTTCTGCCGCAGCTGTCGTAGGTGGACTCGTTAGGAAAATAATACCCTTCGCTCCTGTCGGCGGCGTCCGCTTGCACAGGTTGAGACAGACCGAACACCGCGATGATCGCAAAACTGAACAGTCCGAGTGTTTTCATAATCCCCAAGCTACGGCCATGCAACACTTGCGCAAATCACGGTCGAAGCCGCGCGGAACGCCGGCCGCGATCCTGTGCTAAACTCGTAATCTCCCGAGACGCGACGGCGCAGATGACTCACTTCCTTCTCGCCAGGCATTTCATTGGCAGTAAAAAACACCGCGGGATGGCTTCGAGTTCGCAACGGTGCATCTCATCACGTTTCGAGCGTAGTTGACCTCTCCTGCGTCGAGCGCCTCCGTTGTCGCAGGAAAATGAAGACAATTCCAAGCGCCGTCGCGCCGATCCCAGCGATAACGATCTGACCACAGCACGACGGAACAGGATCTGGAATCCAAATCTTAGCCACAAATCCGTCGCCTGCGCCCTTGTTCAGCACCTGGTAGGGATTGACCAAGGGAAAATCATTGGAATTACTCGCGCCCGTAATATAGATGCCCCCATCGTCCACGGCGATCGCGGCGGATTGGTCGGTCATGCTGCCACCGAGATAGGTTGAGAAACTCAGGTTGCCTGGTCCATCGAGCCTTGTCACAAAGGCGTCCTGCTGTCCTGCCAACGCGGACTGGTATGAATTCACGACGGGAAAATCGGTGGAGTACGTATAACCCGTAACGTATGCCTTGCCGGTCCCATCTACGGCGATGGCACTTGCTATGTCTCCGCCGCTGCCGCCCAGGTAGGTGGAGTAAACGAAGAGACTGCCGGTTGAATTAAGCTTGGTTACAAAAGCGTCAAATAACTCGCCGCCGTAGTTGGGTTGCGCGGGATTGACCGTGGGGAAGTTGGTGGACTTGGTATAGCCCGTAACGTATGCGCTGCCGGCCCCATCGACAGCGATGCCGAACCCATACTCTTCACCACTGCCACCCAGATAGGTGGAGTAAATAAACTGGTTGCCCGTTGCGTTGAGTTTGGTTATGAACGCGTCACCGCCACCGCCGTAGGTGGACTGCGCGGGGTGGAGGGTAGGGAAATCGTTGGAAAGGGTCCAGCCCGTGACGTAAGCGTTGCCAGCAGCGTCCAGAGCGATATCCAAGCCATAATCATACGTCTTGCCGCCCAAAAAGGTAGAATAGACCAAGCCGTTCCCGGCCGGATTGAATTTTGTCACAAAGGCCTCCATTCCACGAAACGCGGATTGCGCGGGGTTTTGCAGCGGGAAAGTCTTGAAAAAGGTGTAACCTGTTACGTAAGCATGGCCCGCCCCATCGACGGCGATTCCGTTTCCGCCGTCGTAACTAATAACACCCAGGTAAGTGGAGTAAATCAGGTCGTTGCCTCGGCAATTGAGCTTGGTCACAAAGGCGTCTTCCACTCCACCTCCGTTGGAGGCTTGAAAGGGATTCACGGTGGGGAAGTCAGAAGCGCTGGTTAAGCCGGTGAGGTACGCGTTGCCGTCATTGTCCACGGCAATGTCATTGCCGTAGCTCGCGGAGTTGCCGCCCAGATAGGTTGCGTAGATTACAGCGTCGCCTGCCGGGGTAAGCTTCGCCACGATGGCGGAATTGCCGACGGAGGTGGGCTGAAAAGCACTGACGGTGGCAAAGGTGCTAAAAGGAGTGGTGCCGATAACATACGCGTTGGCATCCTTGTCCACCGCGATCCCGGTGCCACGACCACCGCCCAGGAACGTGGAGTAGACCAGCACCGGGTCGATTATTAGCGGCTTGGTCCTGTCATAATTACCTATGAGAAAGCCGATTTGGCGCGGAGCCCTCAGGACATAACTGCCAGCCACCGCGTGTCTCTTGCCATTGATCTCCTGATAAACGCGCGGCTTGCGCATCGTCAGCGGAGCGCTTTCCACATCCAGCAGCAGGTCGCCCTCCGGGTTCAAAGTCAGCGTTTTACTTCCATCGATGTCTACGGCGATAATACCGGGATCGGCACCGGGAGCGAGGACCAAGTCGTACTCCAGTTGTCCCTTCTCGCCATGGTAAACTAGATCCACGCCAGGATACACATCGTGGTAGGTGACTCTGGCATAGGTCGAGATGTCTCTGCGCCATTGAGTAGCATCATTGCCGATAAAGTAGTTAACCTTTCCCGGCAGCTCCTCCATTCCCGTCACTTCCGGCGTTGCCTTGGCGTCGGCCAACTTCATGCGCAACACCATGTCCCGGGTCTCCTTGGAGCCTGAAAGCCGGTCGGCCATTTGCTCGCTCTTCGAAAGAGTTGGATGCAAGGCGAGCACTGCTTCATTGGAGGTTAGGAAGAGACAATAGCCGCTGCCCCGTGAAATGAAGCGCACCTGTGCATCGCTCTGACCGCGATTTGCCTCAAAGGCGACAGGTAGTGGCCCGTACGTTTTGGGCGATTGCCTCTGTTGGGACGAGGTGGTGTCGGGGCATTGGCTGAACGCAGTCGAAGAAACTGCGGTGACGATGAGCAAACACGCAGGAATCGTAGGCGAGAAACGTTTCATATGGGGAAGCGGGGGGTTAGCGTATGGCCGAACCGGGATGAAGCGTCATCTCGGAGGACGGGTTACTGGCTAGCATGTCGCGGCGTTGTCACCAAGGACAAATTGCAGCACACCGAATTTCTTAACGAGGGTGCTGCTTGAGGCTTCCGCCGCCAAGGTTTGATTCCGCTCGCAAATCTTGTTCGCACCCGCTAGATACCCTCCCATGGCTTCGAATTCGCAACCGGTTTCAGTCGTTACAGGTGGCGCGGGTTTTCTCGGATCGCATCTGACGGACCGGCTTCTGGCCGAAGGGCATCGAGTTATCGCGATCGATAATCTCGTCACCGGCAACCTGAAGAACATCGGGCACCTCGCCGGCAACGAGAATTTCTCGTTCATCAAGCACAACGTCTCGAGCTACATTTTTCTCCCGGAAGAGAAGCTCGATTACGTCTTCCATTTCGCCTCCCCCGCGAGTCCGATCGATTATCTCGAGTTGCCGATTCCCACGCTCAAAGTCGGCGCGCTGGGGACCCACAACACCCTTGGCCTCGCCAAAGCCAAGAAGGCGACGTTCCTTCTGGCCTCCACCTCGGAATGCTACGGCGACCCGCTCGTCCATCCCCAAAAGGAAGATTACTGGGGCAACGTCAACCCAATCGGTCCGCGCGGCGTATACGACGAAGCCAAGCGGTTCGCCGAAGCGATGACGATGGCCTACCACCGCTATCACCAGATGGACACGAAGATCGTCCGCATCTTTAACACCTACGGACCCCGGATGCGTTTGCGCGACGGCCGCGTCGTCCCCGCGTTTATTGGGCAGGCGCTCGGCGGGACGCCCCTCACCATCTTTGGCGACGGCTCGCAGACGCGCTCCTTCTGTTTCGTTTCCGATTTGATCGATGGAATATTCAAGCTCGCCATGAGCGATTTCCACGAGCCGGTCAATATCGGGAACCCGCGCGAGATGACGATCAAGCAGTTCGCCGAAGAGATCATCCGGATCACGGGCACGAAGTCGCAGATCGAGTACAAACCGCTGCCAGTCGACGATCCGAAAGTGCGCCAGCCGGATATCGGGCGCGCCCGCAAGGTCCTCGGCTGGGAGCCGCGGGTCGATTTCGAGCAGGGGATCACCGAGACGATCGAGTATTTCCGTGGCTGCCTCGAGCGCGGCGAGTTGGGAGAACGCTCGCAGGAATAACCGAGCTTGCCTTGCTACGTCAAAAGCGGCAAACATCCCGCCGTGCGTTCCCTGGCCATGCGAGTCACGCCACGGCCTTTGCGCCGGCAAATGGCACGGCTCCTTCTCCTGAGTTTGGCGGTCTGCTTCTTTGCCGCCCCGGCCCATGCTCGCATCTCACTCGAGGCTTTGCGGCGCGACGGCTATGGCATGGTCGAGTTGCATCGGCCGCAGCCCAACGTCCTGACCGTGGCGGCCACGATCAATGGACGCAAGGCCCGCCTCATCGTCGACACCGGCTGGTCCGGCCAGGGCATTACCGTGGGTGGCGACTACGCGAAGGTCCTGCGGTCGCCCGTGCAAGGGGTGAATCGGTTTGGCCGATCCGCGGGCGGCCATGAATTGGGCGGCTTCAGGAAAGGCGTGGCCGACACAGTCTCCATGGGCAATGTCCAAATGCGGCAGGTGCCTCTCTTCTTCGGAACGCTCGGGAGCCTCCAGCATGCTCACGTGCGCCAAAATGTGGGCGCCGATGGATTTCTCGGTTCCGGGTTCCTCCAGACCTGCTCCGCCGTCATCGATCTGCACAACCTGCGCCTTTATCTCCGCCCGCCGGGCACCGGACGCCGGGCCATGATCGGTAACGCGATGAGAGCACAGGGGCTGGCCGAAGTTCCCTTCGCGATTATTGAAACGAATTGTCTGGTGCCCGTGGAGATCAACGGCACTGCCGGGATCATGTTCGTAGACACCGGCGCCAGCCTGGCTGGGGTCGATGAGCGTTTCATTACGCAAATCAAGGCGAAAGCGTTACCCTCGCGCGTGCGGAGCATTGACGCCGCGGGCGTTGAGAGATCGTCGAAGCTGGCTCAGTTACGCTCGTTCCGGATCGCCGGGGTGAACGTGCGGGCGCCCGATTTGCGCACGTCCAGGTTTGGGTTCTACGATCGCACCCGCGGCAAGGTGATCGGCCTACTCGGGATGGACATCCTGGGAAGGAACGGCACCATCATCGATTTCGGCCAGAAGAGACTCTACTTCTATCCGCTGTAATGGATTGCTGACTTGGGAGAACGATTGCAGCCGGAGACGGCGCTAGTTCTTATCAGCAGGCTTCTCGAGTGGCGGAAACGTCGGCGGCGGCTTGGCCAGCGTTTTTTCCTCGGGGAATCTCCGCTGAAACTTCTTCTCTTCGGCCTCTTTCCGTACGTCCAGCGCGATCAATATCCCACACGAGAGCAGGGCCAGGATGACAGCGGCGACGACGGCGATTCGCCTTCCATATTTCTTTCGTTCCCGGTTCCTCATAAATCAGCCAAAGAGTTCATGTCTCAAATTAGAACGTGTTCCGACGCCCACCCGGGCGGCGTTATTCGGACAAAAGAGGAGATTTCTTCCCGAACTGTGAGTGCGTTGCTGCTTCTTTCACGCTTCCGTTCCTGAATATCGTATAATTGCGGGCAGTTGTCTTTGATTTTCTGGGTTTTCGCTGCCTTTAGACCGGTATCTGACGCCAAATTATGGAATTCTGGTGGGCAAATGTCCTACCGGACGCGCATCAACCACGCTCAATCCCGGTTCGTGGAGCATAGAGCCGGCGGAATTTTGCAGGTAACGCGCTGTAGCCACGGCGCTCTGCCGCCGTGTCGTTGCGGTCGCGGAGGGGGGGGTTGATGGCCCCCCTCCGTCAGATTTCGCTGTCTCCGCGTGGAGACCTCTCGGGAAAACGCCTTATTGGCGTCTCATAGGGGGGGGTTGCATATGGTCGTATCAGTGATGTTCACCGAATCGTAGTAGCAATACTTCCAGGCCCGCGCCTTGAAACGCACACATGAATTGGAAGGCACGTAAATGGGCCCCATATAGATCATGGTGTTTGCGCCCGGTGTGCTGCCGGTGTGCGTCGGATTCGAGCCGTTGGTTGTATAGAAGATGATTGCTCCGGCGGGATATGCGCACTCCATTTCGACCTGGATTCCGGTCGGTCCTCCATATTCATAATAGACGTCCACGTCAGCACACTGCCCACAATTCGCGAGGACGGTCGAGCTGGGGAGCGTGACAAACAACAGCGCCAGGAGGGCGCCGATTGAGCGGAACAGAGAGGATTTTGTTTTCATTTGGGTTTTCTTTCTAGGGTTTCTTTCTGTGGTTTTAGGGTTTTTCGTTCCAAGGGGAGGAGGACTCAGATTTGTGAAATGGATGGTGATCTCGCGTCCCATACCGGTCGCGGAGGGGGGCTGATCCCCCCTCCGTCAGATTCCATTGTCTCTGCGTGGAGACCTTTCCAGGGAAACGTCTTATCGACGTCTCACGGGACCGGGTTGGTTACGTCAAAAATGACGACGTACGAATCCACATGGCTGCAGCATGCCTTGGCTGTGATCACCCGGTAATGGACCGTGTGGCCCCAGGGAACCGGAATCGGCTGGGTGAAAACAGGGCTGCTGTGCGTTGGATTGGTGTTGTTGGGGACATCGACCGTTGAGGTGAAGTAGATGATTGGTTCCACCGTGGACGAGCTGCAGGGCAAACAGAGATTGTCCTCTGTATTGTCCATGTCGACTTGTAACCCAGTAGGCCCACCGTACTCATAATAAACATCCGGCTCACTGCACCTTGGGGCCGCCACGGCGGAAGTGCTTGGGAACGCAACAAACACGAGCAGCGCCACGGCGCCGATTGAGGGAAGAAGTGCGGATTTTGTTTTCATTTGGGTTTTCTTTCTGTTGGTTTTTTGGTGGGGTTGTCTGTCGGGTAGAAGTGGATGTTTTTCGGGGCGGGCCCGATTGTGACAAATTGAAGCCAGCCCGTCAATAACAAACGGCGTCTCATTTTTTTCCGCTAGCGCAACGCCGGCCGAATTGTGGAATTCTCACGGGTTGAATGTCCCCTCGGACACGCATCATCACGCTCAATTTCGGCTCGCAGAGCCGGCCCCGTTGGTGCCAAATGACCAATCCCGCATCGCGCAATAAGAAACCTGCACCGCACAACAGCAAAATCAGCGGCGGAATCAGACCAAAGTAGTCCTGAAACAGTCGAAAAAACTCTGATATTGGTCCAGCCATGTAAATTTAGCGGGGTACCGTATTTTGCAGCAGCTTCCATTCCGAAGTGATCGAATGGGGTAACGGGTTTACGGGGCTTCTCAAGAGATCATTAGCACGTTAGAATATTCGGGCGCAGGAGATGCGGATGCCGCATCTTATCTCCTCCAAAATCAAAACCTCGAAGCCCCTCCTTTAAAGGCTTCGGGGTCCGATGATCGGAATTCTCAGGCCGTAGCGAATCCAACGGAACGCTACGGCTCTCTCTCACAAATTAGGGTTGTGCACCGAGTCAGAGGTGATGTTTACGGACTGATAGTAGCAGGATTTCCAAGACAACTCAGCCGGCCCGTGCCTGAAGGGTTTTTCAGGCACGGACCGCTTCCTGGGAGTGCTTGAGTTACAGGGCGATCCCGTGGGAAACGCTACCGCCGTCTCTCAAGTGATCGGGTTGCATATGGTCTCGTCACTGATGTTCACCGAATCGTAGTAGCATGGAATTCCGGGTTTCCAGGCACGCGCCCTGAAATGGAAACATTGACCGTAAGGTATTGGAATGGGCCAGCCGTAAACATAGGTGTTTCCGGTCGGGTTACCACTGCCGTCGTGCGTGGGATTTGACCCGTCTAATGTATAGTAGATGATTGCTCCGGTGGTCTTGCACTCCATTTCGACGTGGATTCCGGTCGGTAATGCATATTCATAATAGATGTCCACATCATCAGTCTGTCCACAAGACGCCAGGGCGGTCGAGCTGGGGAGCGCTATAAACACCAACAGCGCCAGGAGGGCGCCGGTTGAGCGGAAAAGGGAGGATTTTGTTTTCATGAGGGTTTCTTTCTAGGGTTCGGATTTTTTTTGGTTGTTCGTGGGTTGAGGGGTTTTGTAGGATGTGGGGTTATGGGGTTTTTGGTGGGCTTGTCTGAAGGGGGAAGGGGTGTTTTCCGGGACGAACCCGATTCTGACGATTTGAAGTCAGCCGGTCAATCACAAAACGAGACCTTATTTTTCCACTGGCGTAACGCCGGAGAATTGTGGAATTCTGGCGGGCGAACATCGGGCCCGCGGAATTTTGCAGACGATTCGCCTGAGCGCGGTCCGCTCGTCACTCAATGGCAGGATACGACCCGGTACTCCGGAGGGAACGCTGCAGTCGCTTCTCAAAGCTAGTCGCAGGTTTGCTGCCCGAAGGTGATGTGGACTGATTGCGTCCAAGCCGGTTTATAGGCAAACGCTTTGATTCTCCTGGTGTGGCCGTAGGGAGTTGTAAATGTCTGACCGTAGTAACAAGTCAAGGTTGGAGGAACCGGATCATACCCAGAGCGTGAGGGATCCACGATGCTGGCATTGTCGAGGGTGGTGGTATAGTAGATGAGGCAGTCCTCCGGCTCGACAGTCAGCTCCATAAAGCACCCCGCGGGGTAGTAGTTAGTAATAACTACATCACCACACTGTCCTTGACTTGCGCGGGCAGACGGAGTCGGAAATGCGACTAAAACAAACAGCGCCAAGGCGCCGATGGAGGTAAGCAGAGGGGATTTTCTCTTCATTTGGGTTTCTTTCTGTGGGGTTTTGGTGGGGTTTTCTGGAGGGTAAAAGGGGGTAGGGGTGTTTTCCGGGGCGAACCCGATTCTGACGATTTGAAGTCAGCCGGTCAATCACAAAACGAGATCCTTTTTTTCCGCTGGCGTAACCCGGCCGAATTGTGGAATTCTTGCGGGTGAATGTCCCCCCGGACACGCATCATCACGCTCAATCTCGGCTCGCAGAGCATCGAGCTGGCGGAGTTTCGCGCCCAACCACAAGGCGGGTTGATTTTGTGTGGCTACCGCTCGCGCGAATTTCTGATCGATCCGGCAAGAGAAGGAACGCGACGCACGCAGATTGTCGCCGCCTTGCGCGAGATGCTGGAGGAGCTCCAGATCAAGGGCGGAGAGGTTAACTACACGGTAGCCGAGGAGTCCGTTTTCACCCGCTTCGTGACCCTGCCGCCAATCGGCGCGGAAAAGATCGAACGCATTGTTTTCTTCGAAGCGCAGCAAAACGTTCCGTTTCCGATCGACGAGGTGGCCTGGGATTACCAGCAAGTCAGTAGCAGCGCTGACGAGCAGATTCAGGTGATCCTGGTCGCGATCAAGGCTGACCTGCTCGATGAGATTAACCAGGCCGTCGAGGCAACTGGTTTGCGCACATCGATTGTCGATCTCGCGACCATGGCGCTCTACAACGCGTTCCGGTTCAACTACCCGGACCTGGCCGGATGCTCGCTTCTCGTCGACATCGGTGCGCGCACCACCAATCTTCTTTTCGTCGAGCCTGGGAAAATTTTCACACGCAGCGTTCCGATCGGCGGCTTTTCCATCACGTCCGCGATCGCGAAGGAATTCAACGAGCCATTCGCCGCGGCATCGCTGCGCGACCCGATTTGGAACAGCAGCCCTTGCCGGTGTAGGAGTTCTCCTACACTCGTCCGGATACATTTTCGTTGACCGGCTCGATCCAGGCCAGTCATGATTCCCAATCGTAACGCTGTAGAAGACCCCCCTAACCAAATGATGCGCCGAAGCACGCTTCTCCTCGGACTCGCGCTAATCTGGGCTGCTCCTGTAGCAGCCCAGGAACCTTGTGGTGGTGTCGAGCGTTGGGCTGTGAAGGTTGGCGCCGATCCGGATAGCCAGATCAATACTCAACCGATCCCGATCTCAATTCATAATCTGTCGCAGGTTCAGAAACTCGGCCCGATACCAAGTAACGACTTTGAGAGACTCCCCACGGAGAGAAGCGTCTATGTGGTGGATGGCTTCTTGGTCAAGTTCAAGCTCGAGGCGGGTAAGACCGGCGACAGTGATTACCATCTGGTGGTTACAGATGAAACGTTGATGTTCGCTTCTGGTGCCGGCAACCCTGGTTCGACGCACAGCTTTATTGCCGAGATCGTCGATCCCGATTGCGTCATGGGTAGAAATAGCACGGTCTCGTCACCGAGTGTTTTCGCAAACGAAATGACTGTCGCTAAGGCTGCTCTAGAGGCCAAGTTCCCCGAGCGCGCGACAGGGAGCGGGTGGACCGATGCAGAAGGAATCCCCGTGCGAATCACGGGTGTCGGCTTCTTCGATCGCCCACATGGACAGACGGGCCGTGCGACGAACGGCCTCGAACTCCATCCTATCCTGAAGATCGAGTTCAACCCTAGCCCAGGGGGACCTTCGCCCGGTCCTGCTCGGTCTGTAGAACGTATCTTGGTGAACGCGGGATTCGAGGAGGGTCAGGACCCTTGGAATGCTAGCAATGGCGTTATCACAGACGATTCTCGTGAACCTGCACGAACCGGAACCTTTAAAGCCTGGTTGGGCGGGTTCGGCGAACCGCACACGGACAAGCTTTGTCGGGAAGTTACGATTCCAGAGTCGGCGACAACCGCGTCAATGTCGTTCTTCCTTCATATCTCCTCTGAGGAGCAGACGTCCACGGGCGCTCTAGATACATTAAAGGTGCAAGTACGAAAGCCATCCAATACGGTGAAAACGCTGGCTACTTTCTCAAACCTGCAAGCGAAGCGGGGGTTCCAGCTCCGTACTTTTGACCTTACTGCGTTCAAAGGTCAGACGGTGAAATTCTGCCTGAGTTCGAAGGAGGACGCAGGGTCCGTTACGTCTTTTGTGGCTGACGACTTCAGTTTTGTTTCTCAATAACGTGTGAGTTTGATTCCACCTTCTCGCAAATAGGGAGATCAAAAAATGCCCATAGAAAAAGATGGTTGGGAATTTCACATCGTCAGGAAGTCCGAGCAAAGGCGCCCGAGTGGTAAACGGCGAACGGTCGGTGAGTATCAGATCTTCCACGACGGGGTAAAGCAAACGGGTGCAGGGCTCTCAGGCAGGGTTGCAGAAACCCGCGGGCCTGGCGCCAACAAGCCTGCTGGGAACAACCGCCGCGTCGAGGAAGGGCGTTACCCCGTATTTACTCAGGACGGCGAAAAGTATGTCACGATCGGTTACAAGGAGTCGGAGAGCGCAACTGCTAAGCCCAAGCCCGGCCTTGAACTCAAGGAAACCGGTCAGCGTTCGGAAATCCTTATCCATCCCGGCCAGGGTTTTCTCGCGAGCATCGGGTGCATTAATCCCTGTACATCGCTGCCAAGCGCGGCCGAGTTGATCGACTTCGTGCCGAGCCGCAAACGGGTCATAGCTATCATAAACGATGTGAAGGCCTTTGCTGGCAGCGCTTTCCCGACAAAGAATGGCAAAAGGATTCCGAATGCTTTCGTCGTCATCGACGGCGAGCCCGAACCGCCAAGCTGAGCGTCGTCGGTGGCGTAGTGCGCGCGACCGTTTCGATTTCAAGAAACGCTGTCAGTTTGTCATCCGAACGCACGACGTAGCGGTGGCCATCGTCGCGATGAGCATCAACAACAAAAATCGCGCGTCCCTGGTCAGCGGTAATTGCGACGCACCCCCAACTCCAGCCTGATTTGCTCAGACGATCCGCGATGATTTCCCAGTATTTCATATCTTGATCCGTCCTGCCATTTTCGCTGTCAGCCTACTGACCAAGCCAAAGAGATATGACGGAACGTAACGCCCTGCGATAAGATACTTATCAGATATAGAAGTGCCCTTGCCGCCTAAAGCAGTACACTCGGAAATTGTAGACCTGCAATCGGCTACTGTAGAAATACTTTTGAGCCCCATATGGATGAGAATCGGCGGCCTGAGGCGTGGCAGTTGCCCGATGTAGAAGCGCTTTCGGTCAATGTAGAAATACTTTCGGGCCGTTGATCGAAGTGAAGTCGCTGGTTGGAGAATTGCTTTGGGCTCCTGGTGTTCTATCACGGCTGAGTATTTTCCTGCATCTGCGCACTGTCATCCATTCACTGACGGCACTCCCGCTCGTTCTCGCGATAGCGTTCTTCTATTCGCCGATACCTATGCTTTGACTTAGAAAAGAGATTGACACTGCGCGGCAAAAATTCAGTCTAGTCATATCAGGGACGCGTCATGGCGGGCCTGAACCTCTCCCCCAGACGTTCCCCATCCATCAACCCCTAACCAGGACACATCATGCCTAAAACCTCAGAACGTACCTTCGGAAATCGACTCGAACACGGGCGCGCCCTCCAGGTCGCGCTTGATAAAATCGCCGGCTACTCGCCGGATAATGCCAACCTGACTCCGACCAAATTCAAGCAACACCTCGACGCCGTTGAGGCGGCCAACAACACCGTCGCGAGCTCGAGCCAGACGCTCTCCGACGCGCGCACCAGCCGCCGGCTCGCCTACTTCGGCGATGTCAAGCAGGGCGTGCCCGGCCTCGCCACCCTCGCCGCTCGCGTGCGCGACACCCCGGGCTCGATGGCGGGCGGCAAGCACTCGCCCAGCTACAAACAGATCCAGCGGCTCACCCAAAAAATCAGCAACTACCGGCCGCCGAAGAAGCCCGTCACCGCCCCACCGGGCGGGCCCAACGCGAACAAAAAGGAGATTTCACAATCGGAAGCCAGTTACGGCTCCCTCGTGCAGGCCGGGCGCGACCTGGCCGCGGCTGCGGCGCAAGTGCCCGGCTACAATCCCACCGCCACCGATCTCCAGCCGGCCGCGCTGACCGCCTCCATGACGGCTCTCGCAAACCACAACAAGACGGTTACCACAGCGCTGGTTGAAGTCCGCAACGCGGTCGCCGCTCGCGCCGAGCTTTATGACGGCGAACAGACCGGCTTGAAATCGCAGTTCCAGCAAGCCAAAGCCGCCGTCGCAGCCCAGTTCGGTCGACGTAGCGCAGAGTATAAGACCATCGTCGGTCTTCGTTATTGACTTGCGATTTCGCTTGTAATTCGCCTTCAGAATCCCTATCTGGAAGACTTGTTCCTGGGGGAACAAAACGATTGGGCACCGCGAACTTTCTGTTCCGGTGTCCCAATCCTTTGTTTCCTATATCGGACTCGTCTTTCGTCGAGCACGGGCGGCTCGACTCGGCCTCGCTTCGCTTTCACTTGCCCGTCTGCCGGTAACCCGTTCATCACGGCGGATGAAGCAAGAAGTCAATACGGGATGAGATATTGGACAAGCGACGAAAATTGAAAAATCTGCTTCCTATAAGCTCAACTGACCGTTTAATCTCCCATCACCCCATTTCTCAACCCCCAATTCGAGACCCCTTCCACCAACCCGCGTTGCATCATGATCGATCTGCCACCGTAGCAAGCAAGCCGAGAACCCATCACGGCCCTGAGGCTCGGTGATCGAGTCATTTCACAATTGGCAATTAATTACGTGCACATGTCCTAACTCGCTGAAGACAAATGAAAATCGTTGACCGCATTGATGAAGCTATTAGTCAGGACCCTGAATCAGCAGTTTTAGCGTTCGGACCATACCGAATCGTCAAGCGCTTGGGCAAGGGTGAACAGGGCGGCGTGTATCAGTTAATGCACCCCATTGGCAAGTCCTTCGCTTTAAAACTGTACCTCCCGGGACCAGATGTCACAATGTCTGAAACGGAAAGCATTGGAAATTTCGTTCGCGAAGTGAAGATTTTAGCGACTACAAACCATAAGAACATCGTCGGAATTAAGACGGCGGGAAGGGCGACCTATAATGACATTGAGGCGCGGTGGCAGTTAGTCGAAGGATTAGATTCCGAAGACGGCGGCGTTTATTTTTATGTGATGGACTATCTGTCCCGGCGTCTATCAGATATGTTTCCGGCTTGTCGAAGAGACTATGACCCTGAGACAGAGCTTCCCATATATCCGCAGTTTGAGCCGCTTCGCGTCGATTTGTTTGAAAAGGTCGTTCGGCATATCTCGGATGCGATAATTCATTGTCATCGCGAAAAACTGGCCCACAAGGATATCAAGGCAGACAATATTCTGTTTCGGGATGAAGATCAGAACTTTGTCTTGGCGGATTTTGGGTTCGCGCGCCACGGCACATCCCCTGGGCAAGACCCCGTAATAAGGCGATTTGAAAACGTCAACCCTACCTTAATATTAGAAGAGAAATACGAGGCCAACGACATTTTCGAATTTGCGCTTGTTCTCCGGAAAATCTTGCCACTTCTCCGGAATGACTATGACGCCACCCGTTATTCTGGGTTAGAGGACACGCTGTTGGCTGCAACCTCTTTCGGGCATAGGCGCTTTCCTACTAGAGACGCCATGTTTTTCAAAAGAACGTTAGAGCAGTATTTCACTAGATCGGGGTGGGGGTTACGCCTTCGGACTGGGGATTTTCTGCTCCCACGTCAACGGAATCGCTTCGTATTTGACAGCAGGGTCCAGTTACCGGTTTCCGGGCCCGTCTCGCTGACTCCCGAAGTCAAAGCCGTAATAGACGAAGGCGATTTTCAACGTTTGCGAGGGACGCGGCAGCTCGGGCCAACATTTTTTGTGTTTCCGGGAGCTTACCACACGCGTTTTGAACACTCATTGGGCACTTATCATCTGGCACTACGCTACCTCGAGAGCCTGACACGACTCCCCATCTTTAACGATTTTGCTGACCCGGTGCCGGAAATGTTGAAGCTGGTCACTCTCTCGGCCCTGTTACACGATATCGGCCATTATCCGTATTCCCACTGGATAGAAGAGTTAGCACCGCTGCCTCAGAACTTGAATTTGCCAAGTCATGAGCAGCGCGCCAAGCAGATTCTCGAACGCTCAAAGATCAAGACCATTATCAGCGAACGATGGGATTTGGATCCTAACTTGGTCACTGATGTGATTTGTGGGGAAAACCTTACGGATCCGAGGAAGTTGGTAGCGCATTCGATAATCGATTCGGTTTTGGATGTCGACAAGCTAGATTACCTGATAAGAGACAGCATTCATTGTGGTGTTACTTACGGACGGGCCCTGGACCCGGATCGATTGATTGACGCATTATATTTGGACATAGCCCACGCGCGCATATGCCTGAATCGGAAGGGGCGATCATATCTACCGTCACTTCTCGCTTGTCGTAATGTCATGTATCAGGAGGTGTATTGGCACAAAACGGTGAGAGCATGTACAGGCATGTTCAAGCATTTCTTCTATCACTACGTGAAGCGCGATGTTGATAATCCGACAGTGATCTCTGAGTTGCTAGAATTACCCGATGACGTGTTTATTTCGACCCTCGTTCAGCGGGTGAAAGCTACTAAGCATACAGATCTACTGCCCTTGATATCCCCGTTTGCGTTTGCTGGACGGGATATTTTCAAACCCGCCTACACGTTTAGTCTTTCGAGCAAAAATGAGCCACTTGCGGTGTCAACTTTTTTTCAACGCTTGTTAGATCAAAAAGACTATCAAGGATCAGTCGACGCATCGAAACGAATCGCCGAGTCCCTGAAAACGAGATGTCCCGGCATAACCGAGCTTGATCTTATAGTGGAAAAGACTCCGGTCAAACCAGGTAAGGAGACGTATAGTTATCGTCAATTACGTATATGGGATTCTAGGAAGAACGATTTTGACGATGTGCCGGAGAAGCTTGGCGCGTCCAATGATTATTTGGAGTCTGTTAGACAGGCGTACATTTTCTGTCATCCGAAGTACTACAGTACGTTGAAGGCAATGACGCCAGACGACTGGGGACCACTGTTGGAGGAGGTAGGACGATCGAAGTAACTCGATTCGACCAGGGTTTATTTCGAGAATCAAAACTGGAACGAGACTTGTGAGTGCAAAGAGAAGGTATTACGCAGGGTTGTAGTGCTTGTGATATGCCGTTAGAGAAACATAATCGAGTCGTCATCTTGAGATCGCGCCATTCTGACGTTTCTCATGGTACGAAAGGTACTATTGCAGCGCGAATGTTGGGTGGGTATGCGGTTGAAATTACCGGTCCTTTCTCAGACGCCGCTGGAAGAGTAGCGACGGAGACACGCTGCATCTTTTTTGCAACTGAGGAAGTTGCGCCAGCAGATGACGCCGCTACGCAGTAATGGGCTATGTTGGAATGGTGCGTTCTCGAGCAGCTCTTTCGCTCCAACGCCGAGCAGCACATCAAACGAAACCTCATCATTTTCGTCACCGCGCGCCTGGTAAATCCCGGTGGCCAGCTGGTGAATTCGAACGAAGAGGTCGAAGAGTGCAAAGACCTGATCGAGCCTCCCATTTTGCCGGAGGTCCCATTCTCCAAGAAGTAAGGCAGCGGAAATCTTTTTCGGAACACCGTTGGATCACTCCAACTCTCGATATGGGAGACGTTCTCGCCAGAACCCCGAATCAGATCGGATTTTGGAGAACCTCAAAGCGGCATTGCCGTAGATAATCGCGTCAACAGTTCTAAATAACCTCAAAACAGAAAAAATCCCTCCCATGAAGAAATTACTAACCCTGGCCGTGGCTCTCGTAGCCCTGGCCACTATGGCCGATCTGACGTACGGACAGGCAGCGGCGCCACTTCCACTCGTGCAATATCGGGCCGGAACGGCCGTATTTGCGAGTGGCAAGGATGGAATCAACATCATCTTCACCCACGGCCCGATGCCGAGCCTGAATTATTCCGTCGTCGTTCAGGCAACGAATACAGCCGGATACTCGCCAATTTCCGTCTGCACGTACTTCAACCCGCTCCACAAGAGACTCGACGGTTTCGAGGTGCAACACAAAAGGTGCGACGACGGTGTGCCCGTGAAGCTCGATACCAACGTTTCTCTGGATTACGTAGCCATCGCCAAGTATTAGGGCCGTCCAAAGAACGGCAAGGGCAATCCGGGCACCAACGCGCCGAGTGGCCCGTTGAGCCATGAGATGATGCGGCCTATCATTGAAAGCGACATGAAAACGAAACAAATCGCGGCGTTACGCATGGGCATATTGTCTACC
Source organism: Chthoniobacterales bacterium (assembly GCA_035941955.1). Taxonomy (GTDB): domain Bacteria; phylum Verrucomicrobiota; class Verrucomicrobiia; order Chthoniobacterales; family UBA10450; genus AV80. The sequence continues at coordinate 44,252 of DASZDO010000096.1, read as the reverse complement.
GCGCTTTGCTTTCTTGCAGGTCCCGCGCATGCAGGTTACGCGGGTTACGATGGGGGACTCGCCGGGCCTTTGGTGTGCGGCGTATTACTGCTTGTCATTTGCGGAATCATTGCGTTTGTAAATTGGCTGGTGGAAAAGATAGTGGCTTGGGCAAAAAAGCGGAAGTAGTCAATCGGCTGGTTTCAGATAACTTGCTCCAGCGCTCGGCCAGGTTAGCGAAGAAGACGTTATTCGCGCCCGAAGGCCAGCCTGTTTTACTTGTTAGTTTAGCTGGATGGTCCTGCCGATCAGGGACAGGTTGTGAGTTCGGATAGAGGCAAGCCGGATGGTTTTAGTGCTTTCGCGAGTGCGCTTACGGTATCCTTCCACGGTTTTGCCGGGAGCGGGTTGGCGGTCTCGAGATTTAGTAACTTCTTTGTCCCGCACAAAGAGACCGGCTCCAAGCGACCGGCGGGAGCCAAATCCTGCATCAGATCTTCGTCGCCATAGACCGGGTTTCCTCCGACAACCACAAGTTTGATGTCCATGGGCCGGGCACCTGGCAATGCTCGATATGGGTCGGTTTCCTGACTGCCAACGACCAGGAGATCCGCGAAGTAACCAGACTTTAGGCTCCCGATCTTATCATCCAGCCGGGCAAGTTTCGCGGGATTAGCGGTCACCATCTCGACCAATTCCGCGTCAGTGAACACCCTGGGGTTTTGTCCGGCATTCCACACGGCGGCATAATTCAATTCCTCCAGGGTCCCATCACTACCCGATGGGCTCCAATCGGGCGCCAAAGCGATTTTGACGCCGCTCTGCTTTGCGGTGCGCACGTCCGTGGTCTCGCCATATAGTTCGATGTTGCTGCGGGGAGACCAGATCAAACCCACCTGGGCCTTTGCCATTTCGGCGAAGTCAGGCTGACGCAGGGCGACACCGTGGATGATCGAGACGCCGGCCCGCAGAAACCCGCGGGCTTTGAACATGCGAAACTCCCGCGCCGAACTGGCATCGCTGGCCTTTCCTTCAGCGAGATGAACCACCAGCGCATAGTGCTGTTGAGGATCGCTCAGGTTATCATTCAGCTTCTTTACATCGTCGTTCTTGAGCTCGAGAGGAAAGACTGCGTTCCATAATTGCTCCGGTTTTTCGGCCGGATATAGCGCCGAGTAGGAGTTCAAATTCCTGGCCAGGCCTTTGATGCACGGGTCGGTCTTCAGTTCGCCCAGACTGTCGATGACGGAGGTGGCCCCGCCGACGATGGCCTTTACTTCGCCATATCGGTTAGCGTCGCAAGCCAGGTCTTCCTGTGCGGGCGGACGCGTTGAAGCTGGTGGCGGAAAGGGGATGATCTGGTCGTGGGGAGTCTTTAGGGCCAGGGCGTATTCCGGGATTTGTTGCCATTCGTATCGATCGACAAACTTCCGTCCCGGTTGCCAACGCGGCAGGAAATTCCAGGTGATGTGATTGTGAAGATCGATCAGGCCCGGATAAATAAATGCTTTTGTTTCAATGACTTTAACGCCGGTCGGAAGCGGTATGTCTTTCCCGATCGCCTGGATCTTGTCCCCAACCACAAGAATAGTTCCGTCTTCGACGATTTCGGTCGGAGTAACGAGGGTTCCTTTGAGAGCATATCCGCCGGAATTATTAGCATCCGCAGCCTGGAGGCAGGCCGGGATGATAGCTAAGAAACAGATAGAAATGCAACGGCGCACCAAGAGTGGGATTTTCATAGTTCTACGATCATAAAAGGAGCGTGGAGGAAAGTTGACGGCCATGGAGTGTGAGGACGTCCCCGCTGGCCCACTTCCAATCCGCGCTCAGGGTAACGGCTGCGATTCTATTGGCCTGCCATCTCCAAGGGCAAGGAATTACGGATTGCGATTCCAGAAAAGGTGGTGCCTTCGGAACAAGCGCCCGGCCTGGGACATTTGTTCCGAAAAGGCTGTGAAAATTACCTCGCGACTCTGCTTTCCTCGGTTAAGCTTGGCGCATGAAGCGGCCTCTATTATTGCTCGTCATACTCATCCTTTTTACTTTCCTCGGTGACAGTTTCGCGGCCAAGTCACCCTCTGAGGTCCGCACGCTCACGGACCTGAATGTTATTCCGGTCCGGGTCTTGAAGAGGTCCATCAGCCCGCAATTCCACCAGTCTCTGCTCATCTCTCCGGTCCAGGGGTGGATTGTCGTTCGCGCCAGCCTGGCGGGCACGCATCTCTCCGGAATGCGAGTGATACGCTCGGAGCTCAATGGCCGTTACGATTCGCTTGCTCTGCAACGGGCGAAAGAGGTGTTGATTGCCGGCAATTATACGATCGATAAGCCAAATCTCGGCACCTCCGTTCTGCTCCACCTTCTGATCTACCAGATCGCCGACGGCACCATGGCGCTTTCTTTCGCTCATCTGGACGAGCCCGGCGGCGACCAGGCGGATTACTACGGCTGCGCACGTCTCGCGGTCCTGAAGGCCGACGGCAAATGGACTGAGATCAAAGGGCCGCCAGGTCTTCACGGGAAGGGCTGGGTGATTCGACGGGCTTTCCAGAATAATCTCGAAGCTTCCCTAAAGATGGAGCCAAGACTGCCCGGACGTTGATCCGAAGACCCAATCGAGCCTTCCAATTTGCCCGCGGCTATTTGCAGAAAGTAAAGACAAGCAGCCGACTTTCTTGCTTCAAGTAGGTAATGGAAGCCTCGCTACGGCGCCCCACGGTCGTAAACTTCAACTAACCCGACACCGGAGCCGTTGTTCAGCCCCGCGAGAAGCGCGGTGTAAGGGCCAGGCGGCAACGTCGCGGCGATGCCCGACTCGAGGTTGTTCGCCGGCGCCAGACCTGCCGCAATCAGCTCTGCCGCCTGGGCCGGATCATCCTGCCAGTCGTTATTTGAGATCACGAGCGCTCCATTTTCATCGCGCAGCTCAAGGGTGGGATTGGCCAGCGCATTCGGCACGCCAAAGTCAGTCAGGCTCGGTCCGATGCCGCGCAGGACAATCCGGTCATCACCACTATTGCCGCCGAGGATAAAGCCTGCGATCACGATGTTGTCCGCGGTATTGACAAAGGCCCGTGTACTTATGTTGGCAAGTTTCGAGTCGACTCCATGGTTCACGTCATAAACTTCAACCAAAGCCACTCCTGTAGTGTTATCATTGCCTCTCACGATCGCGGTATAGGCTCCCGGGTTCAGGATCGCCTCAAGCGCGGCGTCGAGGCCACCCGGCTGGCAAAAGGGCGGCGGAGGAGGAATTTGGCCATCGGCGCAATTATCGTTGATGAGGGTGGCAAATCCGGGAGGTCCATGCAGCTCCAGCACGGGGTCGGCGAGCGCACCGGGCACGGACGAGGGTCCAACGGCCCGGACCACCACCTGCTTCGGAACAGATCCCGTGATGATGAACCCACCGATGCCAACATTATCGCCGGTCTGAACAAACATCCGGCTCGAGAGCTGGAGGGCTTGCGCCGCCGGTAGTGTGATCCGCTGCCAGTCTGGCCTTATATCCTCTCCCGACATGTTGGAGAGATTAGTCTGATTCGAGCCGTCCGAATTCATCACGAAGATTTCGCTGTTAACGGGCCTGCTGAGATAGGCGATCTTGGTGCCATCAGGCGACCAGACCGGGAACTGATCCGTGCCGGACGTCGTCAGACGCGTTGGATTCGCGCCGTAGGCACTCATCACGAAAACACCTCCACTGGATCCGCTTCTACGATAGACGATCTTGGTGCCATCAGGCGACCAGTTGGGGTTGCTATCCGTTCCCGACATGTTCGTGAGATTGGTCTGATTGGAGCCATCCGCGCCCATCACGTAGACCTCCATGTTGCCGTCCCGGTCACTGGTAAAGACGATCTTCCCGCCATCCGGAGACCATGCGGGATCCATATCCTCTGCCGGATCGTCGGTGATTTTGCCCTGACCTGCGCCACTAACATCCATTCGATAGATGTTGAGGTCCCCGTCCCGGTCGCTCACAAATGCGAACTTTGTGCCATCAGGCGACCAGCGGGGTTTACTGTCTGCTGCTGGATTGTCCGTGACACGGGTCACGTTGGAGCCATCCGCATTCATGATGTAAATTTCAAAGTTGCCGTCCCGGTCGCTGGCAAATGCGATTCTCGTCCCATCAGGTGACCAGGAGGCTTCCGTGTCGAAGGCCGGATTGTCTGTGAGCCTGGTTTGATTCGCGCCATCGGGATCCATCACGTAGATTTCAAAATTGCCGTCCCGGGAGGCGTCAAAGACTATCTTGCCATTTGCGGCCGGAGGTAGAATCGGGGTGGGGACCGGCGTCGGAGTCACGGTAGGAGTAGGTGTCGCCAAAGGGGGAGGCGTTGGAGTGGCGCTTGGCGTAGGTGTTACTCCTGGCGTTGGGGTCGGCGTGGGTGTCGGTATTTGATCGCAGGCATTCGGACCCTGGATGGCAACGGTGATCGGCGCTCCTGTCTTGAAGAAGCCGATGGTCGCATCTGTCCCGATGGGCGGTTTGTTCGAATCGAATCGGAAATTGTACAAAGTTCCCCAGCGAATGGCGTTCGCGTTCTGGTTCTGGGCAAAGGTCTCCGTGTTCCAGCTCACATCGCTGGCGGTTTGATTCGAGCTCCAGGGAGCGTTGCTAAACCCCGCGTCTCCCAGTGTTCCATCGTTTGGAAATCCAGGGTGATTGAGCGGGGCGTGGAACCCCAGGTTGCTCACCGTGATTCCGCATCCCAGCGGCACGCTGAAAGACTGAATGGCGCGGTCGAGATTCTCGTTATAAAGCGCATATTCATAATGCCAAACGCCCCCGACCGGGCCGGTCACTTTGTAGGCGATGAAAGCGCGACCATCGGTTCCCGGCGCGGGCTCGATCGCATTAATGGTCGCTCCAGTCCAGGCAGTGAGGGCAGGGGTCCAGATGGGGCCTCCCGCCTCTGAGAAGAAGAAATTCGTCGTGCCACTGACAGTGTAACGACGGTGGGACGCATTGTTGTACATGTTGCACTCTCCGGCGTGGGTCTGGCACCAGGCATACTCATCCGGAGTGACGTAGAGCAATTCGGCGTAGTAGGTAGCGCCGGCATTCATCGTTGGATTGAGGTCGTTATTTTCCACGACAATCATGTGCGAGACAGGCGAGTGGGAATGGCTGGTGTGGTCCCTCGCGCTTGGTTGAAAGATGCCGGTAAAGGGATTTATCCAGGCGCGGGAACCGAGGTCACCTTGGGCCGCGCTTTGAGAGGCGAAGTAGGTATCGGAGCATCCTACGCCAAGATGATTGATGTCGCCGCCGGGCTGGCAGCCAAAGTCGCAGCCATTGGCCTGTTTTGCCCCGTAGGTGTGCTTCACCCACGACTGGCCGATCTGCTCAAAGCGATCGTTGTTGCCCGAGCCACCGCTCATTCGATAGAGATTCTGGGCAATGGCCGGATGATTCGTGCTTGGCATCGCGAAGAAATTCACGAATTGGTTTCCGGCGTTGCATGAGGTTACTGCTATGGCCAGGCCGTGCTGGGTCCCGGCAACCCCATCCTCATACAAGTCGAACATGTTTCCGGCGATGATGTCCGGTCCCGGATTAAAACCTTCCGGAGCAGTCTGTGCCCCCTGAGGAGCAGAATTTCCCGAGCTGCTGAGAAGCAAGAGCAGCGGGAGCGTGAAAACCGTCAATATTTTCCCGAGCATTATCTTAATCCTCCATTTCGGAGCCCGTCTTGGAAGGTCTCGAGATCCTTCACCCAAGACGTCGATCCCCCCGTGTCGCGAGCTCCAGGTTAGGTTAGGCGTATTGCGCAGCAAGGCGATTCTTTTTTCGATCTGGTTGGAAAGGCCTCACTAGCCCCAGCCCTGTGCTGACAGCGCTTTCCGCCCTGTGGACTAGCTTGTTATTGAGTCCAGAATCTTGGCAGGTGCAGACACGCAGGCGGCCTGGTTGCGTCGCAACCAGGCCGCTACGCTTTGAATGACTCCGCGGGCGGCGAGATCGAGTCTCGCCGCGCGAACACCTTTTGGGAACTGCGGGCCAGCTTAGTTCAACCCGTAAACTTCCACGACGGCGATGCCCGTCGTTCCATTCAGGTCGCGGACAATGGCGGTGTAAAACGCGCCGTTTGCCGGCAAAGTCGCCACGATGGCCGATTCCAGATTATTGGTCGGCGGTATCGTCGTGGCGATAACGTCCGCTTCCTGGTCGTCGTCCCAGTCGTCATTGAACGCAATGAGAGTGCCTTGCCCGTCCCGCAGCTCCAGGGTCGGATCCGCCAGCGGCCCCGGCACCGGCAGCGATGGCCCGATCGCGCGCACCAGGACCCGCTGCGATGGTCCGCCGGTTATGATCGTTCCCGCAATCAAGACGTTATCGCCCGTTTGGACCAGCCCGCGGGTCGAAATATTAGCAAGCTTTGAGTCGGCCGTCCGGTTCAGATCGTACGCTTCCACGACTCCGATGCCGGTCTGGTTGTTAAACCCGCGGACGACGGCGGTGTAACCCGCATTGTTGGCCGCCAGGGTCGCTACGATGGCCGCTTCCCGAATGTGGGTGGGAGCAACACCCGTTGCGATAATTGCCGCCTCCTGACTCGGAAATCCCGTCCCGGTTTGCCAGTCGTCGTTGAACCAAATCAGGCCTCCCTGTCCATCCCGCAGCTCCAGGGTTGGATCTGCAATGGCCCCCGCGACCGGCAACGATGGACCGATCGCGCGCACGATCACATCCTTCGGCTGGGTGCCAGTGATAATGAATCCGCCGATGAGGATATTGTCGCCGGTCTCGACGCGCAGGCGGGTGGAAATGTTAGCCAGAGTGGACGGCTCCATGTCGAAGGCGACAGACCACTCGCTGATTTGCCCCATATCCTGACCGGCATCGTCCACTACGTACAGGCTCCAGGTCCCGTTGGGATTGGTGCCGTCAAAGACCGAGAGGACCGACGTGCCTGTGGGTGCCGGCGCCCCAGAGAATGGGTCGCCCGGTTCGAAGTTGGTTGGTCTGAAAGTGCCATCAACCAACGGCCCATTGTCCGGCAAAGCGCTGGCGGCATCGTCGTCAAACGTGAGATTCAAGGTTGTGACGTCCGTGCCGGCGCCGACGTCCGACATGATGATGGCATTTTGCCCGGCGGGCCCGACCAGCAGAATATCGACGTCATCGGGGAACGAGTGGCTTAAGCTGAGCGTGACGCGCGCCTTCCTAACGCTTCCCTGGAGCCCCGACACGTTGATTTGCGAGGGATAGGGATTGGCGTTCCCGGAGTCGGGGAGGATGATGTTGCCAAACTGGAAGAATTCAGAAAGCGTAAGCTCAAGCGTCCAACCACCCGCGATGGTACCGCTGTCCTGGGTGGCATCGTCCACCACGTACAGGCTCCAGGCGCCGTTCGGTGAAGTGTTATTGAAAACCGAAAAGGAGGCCGAATAAAACTGGGTCGCGTTTGGAGGAAATGTGTCGCCTGTGCCTCCGTAGTTAGTGGGGCGGTAGCTTCCCGTGGTGATTTGAGATGAAATAGGTAAAGCAGGACCCGTTTCTGAGAAGAGGAGGCTCACGTTATTCAAGTCAGGATCGCCACCACAATCGGACATCAAAAGAGCGCTTTGTCCGCCCGGTCCGACCAGCAGGATATCGTAGTCACCCGGAAAAGAGTGGCTGATGTTGTTAAGCTGGACCCGCACGCCGATGACCTTGCCAGCGATGCCAGAGGTAACGATGGTCGAGGGGTAGAGTGATGCCTGGCCGGAATCGGGAGTGGTGATCGGGTTGCCGTTAGTGCCCGTGAAAATATCGTTTGTATCTGCCCGCGCGCTTCGCACCGTGGCACTCAAGCCCATGAGGCAGAGCAGCACCGTCGCCAGCGTCTGCCACTTTCGATAGCTTGCGCGGCTGGCTGCTGCCTTCAGCCCTTGTTCCAATCTTGTTTCCCGCTCGTTCGTAGTTTTCATTTTCATGATTGCTATGCTCCTTCTGATTTCGGTCGTTCGGCGCGACCATAGTGAATCGCATTATTGTGTGTCGATAGGAAATTTGCGTGATTTGCGCAGCGCCCCGAGACCCAACTTTTCCCGTGGATCACGCTGGAATTGTCCGGCGGCCACGCTGTTTTCCTTGTGCGTCAAATCGTGAACCAATACCATCGCCGATATGCGAGGTCCTTAATCGCGGACTGATGAATTTGCGCCCATCCATAACGCTCGGCTTTCAGATCGCCGGTTGCGTAAACGTTTTCGGATCGCTTCTCGTTTCGGCTGGATTTACGAATCGCCTTCTGCCGTCTCTGGACCCAGTGGTCTTCTCCAACTTCGGCCTGATCGCAATCATGCTGTGGGGATTGGCGTATGTGGCGGTATCCCGGTCCTACCAGCATGTCCCCTATCTCATTATGGTGTTCGCGCTCGAAAAGCTTGTCTACGCCGTCATCTGGATCGTGTGGATGTCCCGGTTCGCCGAGCGATTGCCCGGCGTAGTATCCGCGGCCCCTATGACCGGCATCTTCTTCTACACCTATGGTGTTGTTGACTTCCTCTTCGGTGTTTTCTTTGCCTCGGTGGCAGTCACCACCCTTCGGCAACGCGCCTCGCGCTGATTTTCGATTCTCTCGTGAAACCAGCGCCACCAATGACCCAAGACGAACAGCATCTCCGGCTGCTCTCAATCTTCTACTATGTCGTCGGAGGATTGACCGCTCTCTTCGCCTGTTTCCCTCTCATTCATCTCGCACTGGGGTTGGCGATGCTTTTCTCTCCAGAGTTACTCTCCGGCAAACCGGGCGAGCAGCCGCCACCCGCGATCATAGGAGGCCTCTTCACCTGCATCGGCGGCCTCATGTTTTTGGCCGGGCAGACGCTGGCCGTTTCCACCATCCTGTCCGGTCGATTCCTGACGCAGCGAAAGCGCTATTGGTTCGTTTTCGTCATCGCATGCCTCCAGTGTTCTTTGTTCCCGTTCGGAACGGCCCTCGGGGTTTTAACGATCATCACTCTGTCGCGCGAAAGCGTGAAGGAGTTGTTCCACCTCACACCTTCGCCTGCGCCTGCGGTAACCTGACCTTGTTGGCCTTTTTGACCTCCCGGCCGCACCCTGTGAACGACTCCGCATCCGAGTCATGATTCTTGTCGGTCTCGTTGGACTTGAGGTCTTCGCCGGTGCCCCGGATAATAAACCGCCTGAAGAAGGGAAATGAAAGAGCCTGAGCCTTCAGACGAAACGCCATCCGCCCGGTGGCCTGACGATTCCATCGCCGCCGGCCTGCGCGAATTTGGACCGCTCGGCATCCTTGCCATTCTCATCATCCTCGCGGGCAACTTGGTGGTTACGCCGTTGAGCGCAGTGCTCGTGCTAGTGTGGGCGTGGCTGTCGCGCACCCCCTGGCGCGAGATCGGTTACGTGCGTCCCAGGAGCTGGATCGGCACGTTTAGCTGCCGGTATCGTCTTTGGCGCCGCGTTCAAGTTGCTGATGAAGGCGATCGTGATGCCGCTGCTCGGCGCTCCCCCGATCAATCAGGCCTTCCATTACCTGGTTGGAAACACCGGCGCGCTCCCGGCCATCCTCTACGCCGTAACGATCGGCGCGGGCTTCGGAGAAGAAACGGTCTTTCGGGGTTGGCTGTTTGAGCGCTTCGGCAAGTTCTTGGGTTCCGGCACGCGGGCCAGGGCATCCATTGTCGTGATCACCTCGGTCTTATTTGGACTCGATCACTACGCTCTCCAGGGGGTTGCCGGAGTCCAGCAAGCCACCATCGTCGGCCTTGTTTTCGGAACGATATTCGCGATCACGGGCCGGATTTGGCTCATGATCATTGCCCACGCTGCCTTCGACCTGATGGCGGTGGCGATAATCTATTGGGACCTCGAATCCGCCGTGGCCCACTTCTTCTTTAAGTAGCGCGGCGTCACAGCGGTTTTGTCTTGGCTCGCAGTCCACGGACATATTCAAGCTCGCGCGCCGCCTTCGTGTCATTCGGATCTGCCGCCAGGCACTGCCGGTATTTTTTCTCGGCTTCGTCCAACTGCCCCAGCTCAACGAAGACGTACCCTAAACCGCGGCGCGCCCGCCCTAAGACTTCGGCCTTGGAGTCATCGGGGGCTGTGGGAGCATGTTCCTCAGCTTTCTCAAAGACTTCCTTGGCTTTGGCCCAGTTCTTCTCCAGCACAAAGATGCTGCCCAGTTCAGATAGGTATCGTGAGTTCCACGGTGATAATTCGAGAGCGAGCTGAAGCACCGACTTCGCTTCGGCGAGGCGGCCCAGGTCCTGCAAGGCGTAAGCTTTGATGAAGTAGGCGGTCGACCAGGTTGACGAAAGGGCAATGGTATCCTTCTTGTCTTTATCGAATTCACCTTTGGTCATCGCGGCTGCCGCCAAGGCCAGATATCCCAGGCTTTCAGTTGAGGTTTGAGCGCAATAGATCCTGGATTTGCTCTTCCCATAATGGGCCTTGAAGCTCGCAATGACCTGGTCGCAGATCTCGATCGCGGGTCCCGGTTTCTTCGCGTCGACGAGTGCCCTTGCTTCATGAAGAAGGTTTGACAGCTCAGGGTCTTTGTCGGGATTAGCAGGAGTAGCAGCCCTCTGACTCTGAGCGGCGCAAACAAGCAGGAGCAGAATCGCAACGACCAGTCGAATTCGTGGGGTCATAGCGTCCAAGGAGATGAAATTCGCCGCCGGCAGGCAAGAACCAACCAGCCGCCGTTTGAACTGCCGATCAGGATTCCCATCCAAAGAAGAGGACAACGACTCCAATCGTGTCGATAAACCCGTGAGCCAGGATGCTGGCCCACAAATTCCGGCCCGATACCATATACGCCGCGCCCAGGATCACTCCTGCCACTCCGGAATCTAGGATGCCGGCTGGCCCCTTGTAGTAATGCCCGTAACCAAACAGGGCTGCGACAACAACAATTCCAATCCAGTAGGCCGTCGTAGTTCCTCCACCTGCCTCGGCCGCGCGCGTAAGCAGATAACCTCGATACCCGATCTCTTCGCCGAAGGCGGCCCAGGTCCACACCAGCAGCAGGGTAACAGCAGCCATTTTGATGTTGCCAGTTATCGCCTCGGCTCCGGCTGGAGCGATTATTGGCGGCCAGAAATGCGAGGCGAGCGGTTCGATGACCAGATCACCCAGGATAATTCTCAAGACAGCCGCGGCCAATGCGATTAGTCCGATGCGGAGCCACGATTCTTGCCGCTTCAGCCCCATGGCGGACCACCCGCCGTTGCGCAACCGAATCGAGACCAGGCCCAGGACAAACAGAATTGGGACCTCGTTAGGCACAACGCGAAAAACATTGTGTCCGATGACAATAAAAGCGCCCAGGAGCAGCTCGGACGCGCTCAGAATTCGCGAACTCGCAAGGCCCCGTTGCGACAACATTGGTTCAGTCCTTTGCCAGGATGCCTGCCCGCCTATTTTTCGGAAACTCCACCAGGCGCCTCCTGGCCTAGCAGGTTTCCCACCGTGAGGCGTTGGCTCGGCGGCTCCAAACTGGCGATGAACTGCTGGAAACGATCCGAGAACAGATCGTGCCGGAGCTGCCAGTAATAGTTCAGGCCCGGCGAGGCGAGGTAATGTTTGTAAAGATTGCGCCAGCCGCGCCAGATTTGCTCCTCCATCAATCCATAGATGTAATGGAAATGGATCGTCTCCATCGCCTTGAGGAATTGGAATGCCACGTGAAAAAAGCGCGCCTTTTCCTCCGGGGTCAGCGTGTCCAGATTTTCGAGCCCTTGGCGCCAGAGCCGTCCCACTTCGGGATTCTCCGCGAACGGACGGGTCACATCGCGCAATGCGGTCGTCGCGGAGTCCTGCGCGGCCAGCTTGGCAATGCGCGTGCTGCGATGCACCTGGACCGCGAGATACCAGAGCGACGCCACGACGGCGAACGAGCTGATCAACTGCGCGGTTGCGTTAATCGCATCCCAATTCATCTCGGCGATATACCACAGACGACTCGGGGTTTGCCAGCTCACAGCGCTGGCGCGGTTATGGATTTTTTCCCTGAAGGGCCACGGCGAAAGGATGCAGCTCCGCGGTCATTAGACCCCCGGCGACCGCTGGATCGCTTTCCATGAATTTTCGGGCAGCCGCTTCGTCCGCCGCTTCGAAGATCGCTACGCCAAACGTCTTGTCACCCGGCTCAAGTGTCCGGCCCGCCAGGATCAGTTGACCTCGCTTGATCGCTTCCTTGAAGCTGGCCAGGTGCCGTCCGATTACCGCCTCATCCTCTTTGGTCCAATTCGCATCCGCATGCAGGCGTGGCACGAGACGCAGCACGTAGATGAACTGTTTGGGTTTCGTGGGCTCCGGTGTCTGAGCGTTCGATAAATCAAATATCGTGCAAAGACAGAGCAGAGGGATGAGCAATCCAAGGTAAAAGGTTATGGAGTTTTTCATGGGATGGAGTGGCAATTTTAGAGATGACGTCATTGTTCGAATGCCTGATCTTGCCGATATTTGTGTCGGCATTTCCAGCGGTTTAAGCGACAAGAGACGCAACACTCACTAATCAATCTTTATGAAATACGCCATCCACATCGTTCGCATCCTGCTCGGGCTTATGTTCGTTGTCTTCGGCTCCAACGGCTTTCTGCATTTCATGGGACCGCCACCGGCCATGGAAGGCCCGGCCGGCGCGTTCATCGGGGCAATGCTCAGCAGCGGCTACATTTATGTCATTGCCGGCCTCCAGGTCGTCGGCGGTTTGCTTCTGCTTATCGCGTCGCGCTTCGTCCCGCTCGGGCTCACCCTGCTCGGTCCGGTCATCGTGAACATCGTGCTGTTCCACATCTTTTTTGTGCCGGAAGGCCTTCTGATGGCCTGCGTCATCTCGGCGCTCGCCCTCTTCCTCCTTTGGGTCTATCGCTTCAAATTTCCGGCCATCTTCCAGCCGTAACGTCGGGGTGAGCGAGTTACCGCGCCTCAAATCGCTCGCGAGTCGTAAGCCCAGTGCAACAAGGCCTGGCGCTGTTTGCGCCGGCAGTTGAGGTCCCGGCGAGCGCAGTTCTTCTTCAACTGCGCCAGATGCCGTCTCACGGCGCGCCAGCGTTTGATCTGGCGCAAATCGTCGGTGCAGCGGCGGCCCGCATAGTACCGGCAATACCACTGAAACCAGCCGCGAGGATCTTCCTCATAAATCCAGCCCTTCCGGCGCCAAACCGAGAGCGGCTGCGATGCATTCACGCCAAAGAAATTTAAGGAAGGCTCATGCCGTTCCCGGCAGAGCTTTGCCTTCTTGAACCAGCTCGCGGGGAACTCCTTCGTGCAATCCGTCATGTACTTTCCGCCGAAGACGCCGAGCTCCAGCATTTGTTTGGGCGTGAGGTCGGGCGTGAACCCCGCGCGGAAGGCGCGTCCCATCGGTTTCGTGCGAAAATAAACGTAACCCTTCTGCATTGAGTCGTTCACTTCCACGCGCACCGGTTTCATCGCAGGCGGAGCGTCGCGCAACAGGTCGATCGTGAGCAACGGCTACTTCGCCTTAGCCTTGGCCGCAAGAATCTGAGGCAGCAAGATGTCTCGAACGTAGTGCCAGTAGGGGACGATCTCGAGTGCGGCCCGCGCCTCGCGCTCAGCGGCGCCCACGTCCGGCGTGCTCTTGTTTAGATGCGAATAGGCAAGACTCATCAACAATTCCGGCTCGCCCCATGACGGCTCGAGACGGTCATCACTTGCTTTGCTTTTCCGGGAAAGTTCCAGCCCCTTCTGATACATTTCGATCGCTTTCTCCTGGCCACCTCCACGCTCAGGGGGCGTTATGAAAACATTTGGGCCGAAGACCCAAAGAAGGCGCGGATTGTCCGGTGCGACCTCCTTGGCCTCCTTGGCCAACGGTGCGAGTTGCGTGAAGAGTTCTTTGACCCGGTCGGGGTCTTTCTGGTGGATGTAGCCCAGAAGGCTTACGCACGAGACCATCGCTATCTTCGCATCCCCGAACCCAGCCTCGGTCGCCGTTACCTTGTCAAACTCGTCCAGTGCCAGCTTGAGATCCTGCTCCAGCTCCTTCGGATCGACCGAATCGTTAAAGCCATTGATCGCCCTCCTCCACATGGCAAAGCCTCGCCAATATCGAACCCGGGGAGCCAGTGCCTCGTTGTCCAGGAATTGCGCCAACTCATCGTAACGGCGCTTGAGCATCACACGGTCCCCTTCATAGTCCGCCCGTTGAGTCCGGGAAACGATTCGAATCACCGGCTCACGCGCGTCCTCATCGTTCGCTCCGAAAGCCGCAAAAACCGTCGTGAACAGGATCGCCGCCGAAATCGGCAATCGCAGAAGACTGACAACGCCTGATCGGTCCATCTCGTTTTTCATACAACTTTTTCCCGGTCAAAGAAAACAAAATAGGCCGCCGTTGCGAATGTCGCCGATGAAAGGAAGTGAGGTTAAGTCTCTTTTCCTGCTTTCCTGAATTCCCGATTCATCGATTCTTCCTTCGTGGCGAAGTTTGTTCTCATTGGCAGTGGCTTAGCTGGAGGATTGCTCGCGGCGTACTTTGGACGCCGTGGATACCAGGTCGATCTTTACGAGCGACGGGCCGATCCGCGCGCGGGCAATTTTGTCGGCGGGCGGTCGATCAATCTCGCCCTTTCGACGCGTGGAATTCACGCGCTCCAGCAACTCGGAATTGCCGGCGAAGTGATGCGGCACGCCATCCCCATGCGCGGCCGGATGATCCACGACAAGTCCGGCCACCTGCATTTCGCGCCCTACGACCGCGATCCGAACAAGTGCATCAACTCGATTGGGCGCGCCGCCCTCAACACCACCGTGATCGAGGCGGCGCAGCGTTACCCGAACGTGCGCGTGCATTTCAATCATCGCTGCACGGAGGTCGATCTTGAATCCGCCACCGCTCATCTCCTCAACACCTCAACCTCTCAGCCTGTCGCCTCCTCCGGGGGCGCGGTCATCGGCGTCGATGGCGCGTTCTCCGCAGTCCGACAATCGATGCAGAAAAAACTCGATCGTTTCGAGTACGACGAGAGCTATCTCGCCCACGGTTACAAAGAGCTCACGATTCCGCCCGGAGCTGAGGGCCGGTGGCAAATGGAAAAAGAGGCGCTCCACATCTGGCCGCGCAAGAGCTTCATGATGATTGCGCTGCCGAACCCCGACGGCTCGTTCACCTGCACGCTCTTCTGGGAATTCACCGGACCGCGCAGCTTCGAGACGACCAGGACCGACGACGATATCCGCCGCTTCTTCGACGATGAATTCCCCGACGCCGTGCCGCTCATGCCGACGCTGCTCGAGGATTTCCGGGAAAACCCCACCGGCTCACTGGTGACCATTCGCTGCGCCCCTTGGTTCTACAAAGACAAGGTCGCGCTCGTCGGCGACGCCGCCCACGCGGTCGTGCCGTTTTACGGGCAGGGAATGAACGCCGCGTTCGAAGATTGCGTCGTGCTCGATGAATGTCTGGCCCAATTTCCCGAGAACCGGGAGCGAGCCTTCGCGGAGTATTTTTCCCGGCGGAAAGCCAACGCCGACGCGTTGGCCGACCTCGCCGTTCACAACTTCATCGAGATGCGCGACAAGACCGCGTCGAAAATATTCCGGGCAAAGAAAAAGCTCGACCATCTGCTCGAGGGTTTGCTGCCTGGCATCTACCTGCCGCTTTACACCATGGTTACCTTCACACGCATCCCGTATGCGGAAGCCGCCCGGCGTGCGCGCCTTCAAGACGGCATCGTCTACACGAGCCTGGCCTTTCTCGTGTTGGTAGCGGTAATTGTCCTGATTCGCCTCATTGTTCCGTAGGCAGCCAGCATCGGTTCCTCTGCATTGGAACCGTCGTGCTGCCAATGTCGCCCTCACACAGGCGTTGCCTCGGCTTCTCCTGCCTGCAATGATCCTCGCTCGGCCCCATGATTATCTTCCACCCCGCAGGCGAGAAAGGCGTTGAGTGCCGCGACCTCGGCCATAGCCATGCCTTGATGAGCAAGGCGGTCTGGATCGACCTGTTCCAGCCGACCGAGCAGGAGGAAATCATCCTGGACATGGCGTTCAGCATCGACCTGCCGACTCCGCGCGAGATGCAGGACATCGAAGTCTCGCGGCGCCTCTACAAGGAGGACAACGCCCTTTTCATGACGGCGACCATTCTGACCAAGGCCGATACCAGCGAGCCGGAAAGCGCAGCGGTCACCTTCATCTTCGTGGACAATCGGTTGATCACCCTTCGCTACGCGGACCCGTCCGTCTTCAGGATTTTCCAAAAGGAACGGGAGGCGAACCTCGCCCGCTACGATTCCGGCCAACGCATCCTGGAAGGATTGGTCGACACTTTGATCGAGCACATCGCCGATGTCCTGGAAAAAACCGGCGCCGCCCTCGACAGCATTTCGCACGACATCTTTCGCCGGCGCGATGCTCCGAAGGATTCAGCGAGCAAGCCCGCCGACGACGCGGAGAAGCCGCGCGACCTGGAAGAAGCATTGCGGCGGCTCGGCCGGTGCAGCGACCTGATTTCACGGTTGCGCGAGAGTTTGGGCGGTCTGCGCCGGATGCTCTCGTTTTTCACCGCCGCGCAAGCGAACCTTTCGCCCGAAGTCACCGAGCATCTGCGGACGCTCGGCCAGGACCTTCAACCCTTGGGCGATCACGCTTCGTTTCTTTCGCAAAAGGTGAACTTCCTTTTGGATGCGACCCTTGGCCTGATCAACGTCGAGCAGAATGCGATCATCAAGATCTTTACGGTCGCCGCCGTTCTCTTCCTTCCGCCCACTGTCGTCGGAACGATTTATGGCATGAACTTCGAACAAATGCCGGAACTCAAATGGGCCTTTGGATATCCCTTCGCCATCGTGCTGATGGTCTTGTCCGCCATCATCCCCTACTGGTATTTCAAACGCCGCCGGTGGTTCTAGCCGTATGCCCAAACTTGTTGCGTTTCTCCGGGCAATCAATGTCGGCGGGCACACCGTGACCATGGAGGAACTGCGCGGGATCTTTGAGCGGCTGTCCTTCAAGGAAGTCGAGACCTTCATTGCCAGCGGCAACGTGATTTTCGCCTCACCTTCCAAGGACGTCGGGGCGCTCCAGAAGAAGATTGAAGGCCGGCTGCTGCGCTCGCTGGGCTACGAGGTCAAGACCTTCCTCCGAACCATTCCCGAGGTGGCAGCCATCGCTCACTCCAAACCGTTCAAGGAATCGCAGCTCCGTTCCGCCGCGGCGCTTAACGTTGCGTTTCTGGCCGATCCAGTGAGCGCCGAGGCCGGAAAGGCATTGATGGCTTTGAAGACTGAGGTAGACGACTTCCACGCGCAAGGCCGCGAAGTCTACTGGCTGTGCAAAACCAAGCAGAGCGACTCGAAATTTTCTTACGCGCGTTTCGAGAAGATGCTCAACGTCCGCGCGACCTGGCGTAACATCAATACCGTCAGGAGACTCGCCGTGAAGTATGCCTGATCGTTCGCCGTAACGGTGGAGGGGTGAATAGTGAATAGTGATCGGTAATCGGTGATCGGTGAATGCTGAATGGAACTCTCCATTCACGATTCACTGATCACCATTCACAACCCGCCACAGGCGAGCCGCGGCATCAG
This sequence comes from Chthoniobacterales bacterium, assembly GCA_035941955.1. Taxonomy (GTDB): domain Bacteria; phylum Verrucomicrobiota; class Verrucomicrobiia; order Chthoniobacterales; family UBA10450; genus AV80. Next base: position 26,747 of record DASZDO010000096.1, on the reverse strand, counting down.
ACTCGCGCTACTTCACCGTGGCAGGCTCCTGCTCGGCGATTGGCCAAAGAGTAGTTTGTCCTGGAGGCGCGTTTGCTGCGCGCAAGGCGGTAGCGACGTCCCAGTTATTCCAGCCTCCCATTATTTTTCCGTTGCGCACCTCGATCATGCACATCACCGGCACAGTTACTCTCTTGCCGGTTGGTGTCAGGTCGCCGAGCTGGCCGGTGTGCTCGAGCCGCAAGGTAAGGCGGACGGCAACGCGGTCGTCTACGCCGAAGATATCCTCCACGGTAAAATGTATTTCGCCGAACGCACCCATCAGCGTTTCCGCGGCAGCGCGGAAGGCCGCGCGTCCACGGACCGTGGCGTTGGGGCCGGCGAGATCATAGGCCACGGCATCGGGCGCCAGAAGTTCATCAATTGTCTCAAGCCGGCGCTGGTTCCATAACTCTTCGAACCAACGGCGAACGAGCGCGGTATTTTCGTTCTCGATCATGCCCTTACCCTGCGCCGATTTGCGCCGGCAAAGCAAGCTCCCGAAGTCGAAGCCGCCTGCACCGGCTCACCGGAAATGCGATTGAACGCCGGGAGCGTTTCACGTGCGCGCATCTGAAAAGGCACTTACTGTGGCGGACTTGATGAAGATTCTCGTAGTCGAAGATGACCCGCGGATTTCGGATGTGCTGGAATACGCGCTCAGGTCGGATGGCTACGAGGTGCAAACGGCGCAGCGTGGACGCGAAGCGACTGAAATCGCCCGGCGCTCGTCGCCCAGCCTCATCGTGCTCGACGTGGGACTGCCCGATATCGACGGGTTCGAAGTTTGCCGCCTCGTGCGCACGTTCTCGGATGTGCCGGTGATTTTTCTCACTTCCCGCAGCGACGAAATCGACCGGGTCGTCGGTCTCGAAATCGGCGGGGACGATTACATGGTAAAGCCTTTCAGTCCACGCGAGCTGCTGGCCCGGATCAAGGCGATTCGCCGCCGGAATCAACGTCCGGAACCATCGCCGGCCAGCGGCTCAAAGAGTCAGTTGCACTACGGTCCGATTACGATCGATCCCGATAAGTTTCGCATCCACTGCCATGGACGTGAAATCGTATTGACCGCCCAGGAATTCAAGCTGCTTGAACTGCTCGTTAGGCATCCCGGCCGTGTTTTCACTCGCGAGCAGGTGCTCAACCGTGCCTGGGGCGAAGACGGCCTCGTGGCCGATCGGACGATCGACGTCCATGTGAAAAGCCTGCGCCGGAAGTTCGGCGACCTCGAATTTATCGAGACGGTCCGGGGCGTGGGATATCGCGCGCGGGAGATGTAGATGCGCCTCCCGGGTCTGCACAGCATCCATTGGAAGGTATTCGTCTTTCACCTGGCGGTGCTCATTCTCCCGCTCGGTTACGTGGCCTGGAAAGTCAGGGGAAGCATCGAGACCAGCTACCTGCATTCGACGGAGGAGGGGATGATCGACACCGCCGCCGTGGTGGCTGAGCTCTATGCGCGATTATACGGCCAATATGGGGCCGATTCAGGAAAGCTGAGCGCGGAGTTCGTCAGCGTCTATTCGAACCTGAACGAGACCTACGAAATCAAGGCGCGCCTGTTCGACTTTACCAAGGCAGAGGTGGATACCCGGCTGCTCGTTTATGATCCCGGCGGGCGCGTTATCTTCGATACCAAAGGCATCGCGGCGAATCCGGATTTCTCGAAATGGACGGACGTCCGGCACGCGCTCGAAGGCGAATACGGTTCGCGCTGGGAGCTCGATAAACCGCACCAGCGAGTCAACATTTACAGTACGCTGCCGGTATTCGTGGGCGGAAAGATTATCGGCGCGGTCAGCGTTTCGAAATCGACCAACCGCATTCGCAACTTTATCTCACGCTCGCTCGAGAATCTGCTCCTCCCGGGCTTGATTGCGCTGCTCCTTGCCACCGCGATGGCCTACGCGCTTTCAGCCTACATCACGCGCATCATCTGGGATCTCGCCTCGCGGGCCGAGCGCATCGCCGCGGGCGAAGGCAACGTCCGCCTGGAAACCTGGACCCGAAGCGAGCTCGGCACGCTTGCCCGCGCGGTGGATCGAATGCGCGAACGACTGGAAGGCAAGGCTTACGTCGAGGAGATGGCGACAAATCTTTCACATGAGTTGAAGACGCCGCTCGCGACCATCCGCGGCTCGGCCGAACTTTTGGAAGGCGTCGCGGGCAACGATCCCGCAGCGCGCGCGAAGTTTCTGGCGAACATCCAGACTGAGGTCGAGCGGCTGGATCGGATCGTGAGCGAGCTCTTGAAATTGTCGCGGATCGAAACGCAGCCGGTGGACGGACAACCGGCGGCGATTGATGCGGCCGCCACAGCCAAGGAAATCAGCGAGATTTATCGAAGCCGCGCCGCGGATTATGGGATCCTATTTCAATCCGAGATCGCGGATGAGCCGCTGCCGGTAAAGGTCGCCGAGCTGCAATTAAAGCAATTGCTCACGAACTTATTGGACAATGCGCTCCAATTTACTTCAGCAGGCCGCTCGGTGCGCCTCGGCGTGGCGCGGCAGAACGATGCGGTCGAGCTCGCCATCAGCGATGAAGGCGCCGGGATCGAGCCGGAATTATTGCCGAAGGTTTTCGACCGATTCTTCACCACCGAGAACCCGCGCACCGGTAATCGCGGCACCGGCCTTGGTCTGGCGATCGCGAAGTCAATCGTGAGCGCAAATGGCGGCAGGATTTCGGTTCGAAGCGAGCTGGGACGGGGCAGCACCTTCACGGTGATTTTCCCGCCGGCCTAACGAGTCACAATCATCTTCCTCTACCTCTTCCGCTTCCTCTGCTTTCCGTCTTAAGATTTAGAGGAAGAGGAAGAGGAAGAGTCGAAACTTCATCGAAGTTTCACGCGCGCTTCATCAAGGCTTCACAATCGTGCGCCATGATGTTCGCATGGTTAAACACATTTGTGGTCAGATTGCCGCGCTGGCTTTTGGAGCGCTTGCCTTCGCGGCCGAGCCGGCCGCGGCCCCGGATCTGAGCGAGGCCCGCGTAACGCTTCCTTACGGAGAGTTGAAGGCGCTCTGGCAGGCCGCCCAGCGCGAGCCCACACCGGAAAAACGGAAGCCGCCGGTTGAAGCGACGCTCTTGGCCGCTCGCTATCAACTCGCCCTCAAAGGCGATCAAGCCAGCGGCGTAGTTGAGTACGAAACGCAAAGCTTCACGGACGAATGGACGGTCATTCCGCTGCTCGGCGCGCAAACCCAGATCGATGAAGTCGAGCCGGCGGAGGTGCAGTTGATTGTGCGCGAGGGCCATTACGCGCTGGTCACGAATCATGGGGGCAAACAAAAGCTAAGAATCAAGTTCGCGGCCAGGCTCACCGCCACGACCGACGGCGCGCATTTCCACCTGGCAACTTCCCCCGCATCCATCAACGCCCTTTCGGTCTCGGGAATACCGGACAAGCAAATGGTCCGGATAGCTGAGGCCACCCAGCTTTCCGCGGAAAAGGATCGGGCCAGCTTCCGATTGCCGGCGCAGGAGCAACTCGATTTTGATCTGATTCCGGAGAAGCCGCCGGCGCCGCCGGCGCCCAGCCGGTGGAAACTCGGCGCGCACGCTCTCGTGCAATTCGGTGACGGCAAACTGAACTACACCGCGCATCTGGCCGCGAACACCGATCACGGCTCCGGATTGGCCATGGAGTTGGAATTTCCGGCCGGCGTCAACGTCACGAGACTAAGCGGCGCCGATCTGGCCGATTGGCAGGCCGTCACGACCGAAAGCCAAACCCGGCGCGTGCACGTTCGCTGGCAGACCCGCGACGTTCTGCGACGTGAACTGGAGGTCGAATACAATTTCGCGCAACCTCTCACTGCCGGGGAATGGAGTCTCAAGTCGCCGCGGCTGACCGACGGCGAAACCACTCCGCCGCTTTATGTGGTCCTGACGGAGCCTGGACTCGAACTTGCCGCCGCCGCTCAGTCCGCTGCACCGCGGCAGTTGCCGGCCTGGTTGCTCGGACTGGTGGATGGAAAGAATTACGTCGTCTTCGTCGGGGAGACGCCGTTGACCGCGAAATGGCTGCCCATGGTCGAGACGGCGCAAGCGATCGTCGAGACTGCGACGGCAAAAATGCGGATCGTGGCGGATGGCGCGGCTCTGACCGAAATAGAGTACAAGATCCGGCACGAGCGCGCGCTGAGCTGGAAGGTAAGTCTCCCAGAGGGCTGTGAATTGCTCGCGTCCAGCGTGGACGGCCGGCCGGTGAGCCCAATCGATCGAGGCGACCACATCCTGGAGTTCTCGCTTCCCAGCGGGAAGGCGTTGAGCGCGGTGGCCTTCTCTTACACCGCGAAGAAGCCGGCGTTCAAGCCGGTCTCGGGGCAGATTGCCGTAGAGCTTCCGCAGACCGACCTGCTGGTGCACTCGATCGATTGGGAGCTGCGCATCCCGATTGCCTACGAGATCGCCGCCTTTGAAGGAAACGTCGAGTCAGCGCTTTCCAGCAATACGGCCGACAAGACCTCGCGGGTGATCCAGCTCCACAAAGAGCTCTGCAAAAAGGAACGCCCGCGCGCCGAGTTCTTCTACCAGAAACCTCAGCCTAACAAGTAATACCCATGAGACTTCCGCACATTGAAAAACGCCTGGAGCGCCTGCTCGCGCGTCCTTCGAAACGTCCCCGTCCCACAAAGAAAAACAAGCTTCGCAAAAGAAAGGTTTCCCGGTCATGACCCTGAATCGACTTATCGCTATCGGTTGCATTATTGTCTGCACGGCTTTCGCCTGGTTCATCCTTGGCTCGAGTGTCGTGGTCAGGTCCGGAGTATCGTTAACCCGCTGCGGCCCAGGAGTGACCGGGGGCTGGGGGCCGCTCATGACCCAACCGCATCCGTCCATCTATTATAACTCACCGGGCAGCGCGAATGGCCGCCACCTGATCCAGCCCTCGCAGAGCGAAGTCTCGGTTTCTTTGCGCTACGAGCCGAAAAGGAAAGGACTGCTCTGGTATCGAACGTTCCTGGTCGATTTCCAGGGCGATTACAGCCTGCAGAATCCCACTCAGATTACGCAAACGATTTACGTCCGGTTCGAGTTTCCCGCGGCGGATGCGAGCTACAGCGATTTTTCGTTTGTCATCAACGGCACCCCCTCGACCGAGAACAACAAAACCGCGGAAGGCATTACCGAAGCGATCACACTCGCTCCCGGTCAAAGCGCGAAATTTACGGTCGCGTACAAGTCTCGCGGCACGGACCGATGGGGTTACTCTTTCGGCGACACGACCCGCATCCGAAACTTTCGGCTCGCCATGACAACGGACTTTTCCGAGTTCGATTTTCCCGCCGGCACCGGATCGCCCACGGAGCGCGCGCGCAACTCTGAGGGTTGGAATTTTGTTTGGTCGTATCCCGACGTGATCAATGCCCAGGCGATTGCGATGGGGATGCCGTCAGTCGATAATCCCGGCCCGGTCGCTTCGCGCATGTCGTTCTTCGCCCCGGTTTCGCTACTCTTTTTCTTCGCCGTGCTGATTTTGATGGGGATGGTTCAGGGAGTGAAACTGCATCCGATGAACTACTTCTTCCTTGCGGCCGGTTGCTTTGCCTTTCAGCTTCTCTTCGCCTACCTCGTCGACCTGATTCCGCTGTTTCCCGCCTTTGCGATTTCGGCGGCAGTGTCGCTGGCACTCGTCTCGGGTTACCTCTTTGCCGCCGCCGGGCGGCGTTTCGCCCGCATGGCGGCGCTGGCTCAATTCGCCTTCATCACCCTGTTCAGTTACAGCTTTTTCTTCGAGGGACTCACCGGCCTGACGATCACGATCGGCGCCATCGTCACGCTGGCACTGCTGATGATTACGACCGCTAGGGTAAATTGGGCGGAGAAGTTTACGGCTCCGGCGACGATTCGGGGGATTCCGCCGCCGGTGCCGCAGGGGTGAGTGAAGGGTGATCGGTGATCGGTGATCGGTGATCGCTGAATAGAATCATCTCTATTCACGATTCACCTATCACTATTCACGCGCACGCCGCAGCGCGCGACTCGCGCTACTTCACGGTGGCGGGCACGGGAATGACATACTTCCCATCCTTTTCCGCGACAAAGCTTTCGCTCGAACTGGTCGAGCTGCCATTGGCGTCTTTGGTCTCAATCGAAATCTTCAATTTCTTCGTCGGCTTGAGCGGGAGCTGTGCCTTGCTGCCGTCAGGGCCATCCATGGTTTCCGATGCTTTTTTCGCGTCTTCAGGTGTGAGGTCAACGAGCTCGATCTTGGAGATTTTCGAGGTGCCGGCCCCTTCGGACTGCATCATCTTGTAGAATTCGAGTGCCTGTGGGTTGGCGCCTTTCGTGTAAAGAAACGATTCGAGCGTGGCTTTGTCGCCCTTTTCGAAGGCGGCCTTGTATTTATCGACAAAGTCTTTGTCCTGCGCGGGCGTGCCCGCGTGAATGGATGTGGCGCAGAGCGGTGCCATGACCAGAGCCGTTAAGAGAAGTTTGATTTTCATAGATGAGGTCTCGTAGCTGTGCCGGTTGGCGGAACACATTCATTGCGGCCCGCCACCGCGCAGGGAGTAAGCTTTAGTGCAGCGCGAACGACAAGCGAAATCTTGTCCGCGCGGGGCAGGCGTCTTCTGAATTCCCATCGCCTCAGCGGCGTGCGAAGAGTATGGCATGAGCAAGCTGGTTCGCGGCAGCTGTCTTTGTGGCGGGGTGCGTTTCGAAGTGGAACCGCCTTTCATCCGGGCGAGCCACTGCCACTGCGATCGTTGTCGCAAACATTCGGGGACTGCTGTTTGCACGCAGGCGCGCGTCTTGAAAGAACAATTCCGCCTCCTCCAAGGCGAGGAATTGATCCGCGTTTATGGGAAGGGCGAGGGGGCCGTGAAGGCCTTTTGCGCGACCTGCGGATCGAGTTTGTTTGGCGGTGAATGGCCGGATGGTCCGCAAGTGTCCATTCGCATGGGTGCCTTCGACGACGATCCCGGAATCCGGCCGCAATTTCACACCTACGTCGATTCGCGCGCGCCGTGGGACACGATCACGGACGATCTTCCCCAACACGGCGAAGCCTGGAATCCGTGAAGAGCGGTTGACGAGTGCCCGCATCGCAACGTTGAGTTCAGCTTATGCCCGCCGCTCCGCTTCGCGCTCTCCTCGAGCGCTCCATTGATTACGCCGGACTTTTTCCTCCGGCGAGTCTTGCTCTCGAACCGGCGTTGCGGAATCACGCAGGCTACATTGGCACATCCGATTCCTGGATGCTCGGCGCATTCATTTTGCCAGTCGCCCAGTTCGATGCCGCCTCGGAAAACCTGTCGCAGTTCAGTCGGGAACATCCGTTGCGCATTTCTGCGCTCGGACCTAAAACGGACTCGGTGGCGGCTTTTCTGGAGTCTCTCACGTCCACCCGCGCGGCAATAGGTTTGTTCCTGGCGCGGCACGGCGCGAGGGCTTCCATTAGCCAGCTGGAGATGCCGCTACCCGCCGACTTTGGCGCCGACCTCCTCAAAGAAGCGCATGCGATTATCGATGATTTGAAGCTGAACGCGTTTTGGGAAGCGCCGGCGGATGCGGCCGAGTGCACGATCAAACTGATCGCGGAAACTAACAGAACGCCCGCGCACCACTTTGGTTACAAGCTGCGGACCGGCGGCATCACGGCAGATGCTTTTCCAACTTCGGACGAGATTGCGGCCGCGCTCGTCGCGGCGGCGAAGCACCACGTGCCAATCAAGTTCACCGCCGGGCTGCATCATCCCGTCCGGCAATTTCACGCCAGCGTGCAGACGAAAATGCATGGCTTTCTCAATGTGCTCGGCGCCGGCGTCCTCGCGGCCGAGCACGCCTGGGAGGCGGAACAAACCGCGGAAATGCTGGACGACGAAGACCCCGGTTCGTTTTCCTTCGAGGACGGTCTGTTTGCCTGGCGCGAATGGACCATTGCGATCGATCGAATCAAAGCGCGCCGGCGCCTGGTGACTTCGTTCGGCAGTTGCAGCTTCGAGGAACCGCGCGAGGATCTGCGTGCCCTGAAACTTTTCTAGAGCTTGTCATGCACTTTGAGTGTGGTCGGCCGGGTTGTCCCGGAGGGACATTTGACATTAGCCGGTGGTGCGAACAACGGTTCTGCCGAACAGGAGCGCAAGCCCCGGCAGGGGCGGCGGAAATCACGCGACACCACGCCGTCGCCCCTCTGGGGCTCCGCCCAATTTCCTTCCATCTCCGGTGGTTGGCGCCACCGGCTAATTTCCATGACGCCTCAGGCGTCAGCCGCGTAATCCGCCTCCATGCGCGAAGCGTATGGCACTTCTCTGGAACGACGCTGCGAAGGATTTTCGGTAGGGCGAGACTCAGTCGAGCCGAACGTCGACGGCTCCGCAGAGCGTCGCCCTACCAGATCGTTTTAGTTTGAACGCACGGCGTTTTTTGTGCGATGGCTTTAGCCAATGCCGGCCGCGCTCAAATCCTTCATCGACGTTCCACCCGATTCGCATTTCCCGATCCAGAATCTTCCCTTTGGAATATTCAAACCGGCGCAGGGCGAGCCGCGAGTGGGAGTCGCCATCGGCGAGCTCGTGCTCGATTTGTCTGCGCTCGAAGAACTGGGCCACTTCCAGGCGCCGGAATTTCAGAATCGGCGTGTTTTCTCGGTGAGTGCGCTGAATGCCTTTTTCGCGCTCGGGCGGCCGGCCTGGCGCAAGGCGCGGGAAGTGATTCAACATCTGCTCGCCGCCGAAACCCCTGCCTTGCGCGATGACGGGGCCCTGCGCGCTCGCGTTTTCCATGCGCAAAAAGATGTGACGATGCTTCTGCCGGCGCGCATTGGCGGTTACACAGATTTTTACTCGTCCTATCACCACGCGCACAACGTCGGCACCATGCTGCGCGGTCCCGAAAACGCGCTCATGCCAAATTGGAAATGGCTCCCAGTCGCGTATCACGGGCGCGCGAGTTCCATCGTCGCGAGCGGGGCGGAGGTGCGCCGCCCGCACGGCCAGACCAAGCCGCCCGACGCGGCCGCGCCGGTCTTCGGGCCGAGCCGCAGTTTCGACTACGAGCTGGAAGCGGCGTTTTTCATCGGGCCGGGGAACGCGCTGGGCGATCCGGTGGCGATCGAGCGCGCAACCGAGCATATTTTTGGTTTGGTTTTGATGAACGACTGGAGCGCGCGCGACGTGCAGGCCTGGGAATATCAGCCCCTGGGTCCATTTCTGGCGAAGAACTTTTGCACCAGCATCTCGCCCTGGGTCGTAACGCTCGACGCGCTCGAAGCCTTTCGGAAACCGCTCCCACCGCAGGACCCCGAGCCCTTGCCCTATTTGCGGAGCGCGAAAGATTTCACCTACGACATCCAACTCGAAGCGCGTCTGCAAACGGCGTCGATGGACTCGCCCCACGTGATCACGCGGACGAATTTTCAAAATCTTTACTGGAGCATCGCGCAGCAACTCGCGCATCACACAGTCAATGGTTGCAACCTTCAGCCCGGTGATTTGCTGGCGAGCGGAACGATCAGCGGGCCTGCGGAGGAATCGCGCGGCTGCATGCTCGAGTTAACCTGGCGCGGGGCTAATCCATTGACGCTGCCGAATGGCGAAGCGCGGAAATGGCTGGAAGATGGCGATCTTCTGACGATCACCGGCTGGGCCCAGGGCGACGGATATCGAATCGGTTTCGGCGAAGTAAGCGGGCGGGTCCTTCCGGCTAAGGGCTGACAAAAAGGAGATAGATCGATCTACAAGGCGGAGACGGCGCCAACCATCCGCTGCCGCAGCTTGGCATCGGGTAACCGGCCCACACCCGACTGCATATTGTCTTCCAGATGACGGGCCTTACTCGTTGCCGGAATCGCGCAAGTCACGGCGGGATGCGCGATAATCCATTTAAGGAGAAACTGCGCCCAGGAATGACAATCGAACTCCGCGGCCCAGTCCGGGATCGGCTTCTGGCGCACCCGGGAAGAGATCGCCGCCGCCGAAGGGCCGGTTAACGAGGACCGCCACTCCGCGCTCCTGCGCGAGCGGGAGAATTTCCTGGTCAGCCTCGCGCTCGAGCAGCGAGTAGTTGATCTGGAGGAAATCCAGTTTCTCCGTGCGAAGAAGCCTGGCTACTTCGGGATAGGAACTCGAAGTGCGATGAGTGATCCCGAGATAACGGACACGCCCTTGTTCTTTCCAAGCGCGCAAAGTGGCTAGCTGCGTCTGGACATCGACAAGGTTGTGCACTTGCATCAAGTCGACACGCTTGCTTTGAAGCCGGGCGAGGGATTTCTCCATCGAGTCGATGCCCTGTGGCCGGCCCGTGGTCCAAACTTTTGTCGCCAGGAAGAGCGATTCGTGAAGATGGAGCTTTGCCGCGATCTCGCCGACAACTTCTTCCGCACGCCCGTACATCGGCGACGAATCGACCACGGAGCCGCCCAGCCTAACGAAAAGCGCCAGCACCTCCTCGAGCGGCTGCAGTTCCGCCGCGCTCGTTCCGGCATCAAAGGCCCGCCAGGTGCCCAGCCCTATGACAGGAAGCGTTTCGCCAGAGGACGCAATGGCGCGCCGCAGCAGCGCAAGCTTTCCGTCAGCCTTGGTTTCCTCAGCGGCCCCTGCGTTCCGCGCCAGGAGCACGCCGGCTGCGCTTTGTGCGAGCAAACGCGCCGCTGCTCGCCTCGACATTTTTCTCTGTCGCATCAGAGCTCAGTAGCGAAACTCATAGTCGGCTCGAGACAAATTGCCGACGTGAGTAAGACCTCCGGGCATGATCACATATCCGCGCAATTTTTTTTGGTCCCGTTTTGAGACGAAGATGCCGCCGTCGCGCGGGTATCCACCGGCGAAGGAACGCTGGACGATTTTTCGCGGGGCCCGGTAGTAGTAGCCGTTGCCGTCCTCAGAATCGAGAACGTAGAGACCGGGGCGGAAATGGAGCGTTCCAGCGGAAATTTTCGAACGGAGTTCGAGGTACGGCGGCACCGAGGTGGTTCCCGCCGGACTGATGGAATGACGACGGTCGGTGCCGCCGCATCCAGCTAGGAGCAACGCGGCCACCAAGACGGCGAAGGTCGCAGTTGCGCGCATGGATGCGGCCATTACTTCCATCCGTGCAGGATGCCTCCAATAATCAGGCCGCCCACCGTTCCGATGATGAGGATGGGTGCGTAAGCCTTCGTGATCAACGCGCTGGGCACGCTCAACACCAACCCGAAAACGAGCCCGACGATCCAACCCGGCCAGGGCAACTGGACGCATCCGATCACCAGGCCGATCCCAAAGCGGCCGATAAAAGCCGCCAGCAACGCGGTGGTCTTATCCGGAAATTGCATTGGGAGCATCAGAGCGACGGTGACCAGGCCAAAGATCAAACCGCTGAGTAAGCCGCCGGTTAGATTTGCCATGGCGACGATTCCAGCGCGCCGACCGTGGCGGCGTCAATCACAAAGGCTGGCAGGGACGCGGCGCTACGGAGTTCGAAAGGCAGGATGGCACGGGCAAACCGGTCGACGTCGTTCCAAATAACTGGAGCCACGGCGCTATGTCGCCGCGCCCGCAGACGCCTCGACAGAGCGAGGCGGCTACAGCGTCTGAGGGGCACTTACCTTATCGCGAGAGGGGAGGTAGGCAGGTCGGACGGCGCCGCCCCTACCAACGAGCAACTGACAATCAACGAACATTACGAACCTCGCGACGAACACTTCGGTTGCGCGGAGAGAAAACGGCGATCATGCTCAAGCTTTCCTATGATATCCACCACGAGAAGAAAATTCATCAGGGTCTCGGCGGTCGCCGGCGGAGCCTTGGGTTTGGGATTACCGCTGAGCGGGAGCGCGGAAGAGAAAGCAGCCAAGCCAATGCGCATTTTGATTCTGGGCGGCACCGGGTTCACTGGCCCGTTTCAAGTACGTTACGCCCTCGAGCGCGGACACAAGGTCACCGTTTTCAATCGAGGCAAGACGCATCCCGGCGAATTGCCCAAGGAAGCCGAGCAACTGATCGGAGATCGCAATGGCCAGCTCGACGCGCTGAAAGGCAGGAAATGGGATGTCGTCATCGACAATCCAACTTCAGTGCCGGTATGGGTGCGCGACGCGGCGCAGGTCCTCAAAGGTAATGTCGACCGTTACGTTTTCATATCGACGATTTCGGTTTATGCGGACAGCAGCAAGCCGGGCACGGACGAAAGCGCGCCGCTCGCGAAATACAACGGCCCGGACGCCATGAAGGAATCGCGCGAGAGCATCATAGCTTCGAAATTCGCGCTCTACGGGCCGCTGAAGGCTCTCTCCGAACAGGAGGCGGAAAAGTGGTTTCCAAAACAGACGCTGATCATTCGGCCTGGGTTGATCGTGGGGCCGCGCGATGAAACGGACCGTTTCTCCTATTGGCCGGTCCGCATCGATCGTGGCGGTGAGGTGTTGGCCCCGGGAGACCCGAGCGATCCGGTGCAGTTCATCGACGGACGCGACTTAGCTGAATGGACGATCCGCATGGTGGAGCGGCAAGAGACCGGCACTTACAACGCAACTGGGCCGGACAAGACCCTCGGTGTCGGCGCCATGCTTGAAGGAATCAAGGCCGCGAACAAATCGAATGCGAACTTTACCTGGGTGAAAGCCGATTTTCTCGAGGCGCAGAAGGTCGCGCCCTGGTCGGACATACCGGTCTGGGTTCCACCGCGCGGCGAAGAAGGCGGGATGGGGCGGATCAGCATCCAGCGCGCGCTGGCGAAAGGTCTTACCTTCCGTCCCTTACCTGAGACTGCGCGCGACACGCTGGCGTGGTTCAAGTCGCAACCGGCTGAGCGGCAGGCTAAGCTAAAGGCCGGTCTTTCCCCGGAACGGGAAGCCGAAGTGCTTGCCGCCTGGCATAAGCGGGCGGCGGGCTCGACAACTTAAGGCAGGACTGATACCCAATGGTTCTGCGCACTTGCCGGTAAGTCGTAACGGAGCCGGCCAGCGAGCTGACCTAGCCTCAAAAATATGAAACACGTCACTGGCATCGGTGGAATTTTCTTCAAGGCGAACGATCCTGAGAAGCTGACCGAATGGTATCGGAAACACCTGGGCTTGGAGGTGGAAGCGTTCGGCGGCGTCGTGTTTCGCGATAATGAGGCCTCCGCCGGCGGCCCACAGCGACAGGCTCACACGGTCTGGTCGCCTTTTCCTGCCGATAGCGACTATTTCGCGCCGAGCGAAAAGCCCTTCATGATCAACTTTCGCGTGATCGATCTCGATGCCTTACTGGCGCAACTTCGACGCGACGGGGTGGAGGTGGATGAACGGACGGACAAATCGGAGTTCGGTTACTTCGGTTGGGCGATGGATCCGGAAGGAAACCGGATCGAACTGTGGCAGCCACCGGAAGTCCAATCTGCTTCGCCCTAGATTGTTCGCCTCGGCGAGGAAGGAATGGGCGGTGAGGGTTTCGAACCCCCGACCTACTGGGTGTAAACCAGCCGCTCTACCACTGAGCTAACCGCCCGATTGCCCTCGTAAGAATCGCACCAATCCGTTCGAAAAATTCGCGGCGCCGCTGCCCTCTGCCGCTGCCTTCCAATCGGGAAGTATTATGCCCGCTTCAACGTTCAGGGCAAGGAGGAGGGCGGCCGATAATTGCGCGGATGTCGCGTGGTTTTTTGGCATCGCATTTCCCGCCGGGAGTTGATACATGGCCTTCATGCCCCCGCCAAACGATAGCAGCTCGGAACTGGACTTCGGCGCGACGTTGCGCGGCTTGAACCCCAAGCAGCGGCTGTTCGATCGCTACGAGTTGCGCGAAATCCTCGGCCGCGGTGGGATGGGAGTGGTCTGGCGCGCTTATGACGAGCAATTGGAACGGGATGTCGCCCTCAAGTTTTTGCCCGAGCTCCTGGTGCTTGATAGCGCCGCCATGTATGAGCTAAAGCGCGAGACCAAGCGCAGTTTGGAGCTGACCCATCATCATATCGTTCGCATCTACGATTTTGCGCAGGACCACCGCAGCGCCTGCATTTCCATGGAATACGTCGATGGCCAAACCTTGTCGGTCTCGCGAATAGGAAAACAAAACAAAGTTTTTGAAATCGATGATTTAGGTGCGGTCATCGAACAGGCCTGCGATGCCCTAGAGTATGCCCACGTGAAAGCCAAGATCGTGCACCGCGATCTCAAGCCATCGAACTTGATGCGGAATTCACGCGGGGAACTCAAAGTAACCGACTTCGGCATTTCCCGGAGTCTAAGCGATTCGGTCAGCATGCTCTCGATGCGGACCAGCGGGACGCTTGTTTACATGAGTCCGCAACAGCTGGACGGCGAACGGGCGAACCCGGCGGATGATATTTATTCGCTCGGGGCGACAGTCTATGAATTGCTCACCGGCAAGCCCCCTTTCTACAGCGGTGGAATCGAGCGCCAGATTCGGGACAAGGTACCGGAAGCGATCGGCGCGCGGCGAAGTGGCCTGGAGATCGCCACCGGCAAAGTAATTCCCGAACACTGGGAAGCGACCATTGCGGCATGCCTCGCGAAGGATCCCATCCAAAGGCCGCGGAGTGCGGCCGACGTGGCGAAGCGCTTGGGATTGGCAGTCCCTCAGTATGAGCGAACTGCTTTCTTAGCCCCACCGGGAATTGCTTTGCCCGAAAAAGCTGCGGGAAAGGCTGCGGAAAAAACTGCCGAAGCAGCGCCGCCGCCGAAGCGAAACTTTGCGGTGCCTGCTATCGCTACCGTGGCGGCTCTGGCCGGCGTCCTGTTGGTCTGGTATTTTGGCTTCTTCTTGCCTAAGGAGACTGCACGCAAGGCGCAAGAAACACGCGCTGCTGAAACTGAGGCAAAGAAAAAGGCGGCCGACCGTTCGGCACAAGGACGCGGCGCTCTTCTCGTGAATACCGAGCCGCAGGGCGCTACTGTTATTCTTGGCGCAACGAGCAAGAAGAGTCCCTCATCGTTTAATGATGTGTCCATCGGGACGGCCCATCTAAAGATTTTCCTGGATGGCTATGAATCCGTGGAGCGCGATATCGAGATAAGCGAGAATCAGATCAACGATCCCGGTGTTATCAGGCTGGTGCGCCTTGTTGGCTCGGCGCAGATCCATAGCATACCTCAATCAATCATTTTCGATTTGATTGACGCTGACGGCGGCCGCCAAAGTGGAACAACGCCTGCCACGTTGACCAACCTGCCGACCGGTCCGGCGGAAGTCATCTACAAACCTTCGCGCGGGCCGTCGCACAGCCAGCGCATCACCGTCAATGTGCGTGCTACCGTTGCCTCAACCTGGCGGCTACCGGAGTCGCCTTCCCCAATCCCCGATGTTTCCACCGCCATGCCTTCCATCGCGCCAGCGCCTGCACCGAGCCAGGTGGTGGTTGCGCCCACGACGGCGCCACCTCCAGACAGGGAATTCCTTGGCGAATACACTTACAGGGGGATGGTCGGGCCGTATGAGGCAATCTTTCATCTGAAATTCGAGCCGGGGGAGCGGGTCTCCGGTTACTACAACTTGCCGAAGAGCGCCCGCAACGATCTTATCCTACGCCTGGAAGGGCGTAATCCGACGGGCAAGCTTTATCTAAACGAATATACAAACGAGAGTCTTAGCGCCCGGATCGATCTCACGCTGAATCGCTCCGGCACTGAAATCCGATGGGAAGGAACGATGTATAACACCGACAAACGCGTGTTTCCCGTATCATTCTCTCGTTCCCGATAATACTCTCTCGCAAATCTTCCCGTTCGAGAGACGGAACCGACTCGCGAAATTCGATTCCGGAAAGCCTGACCGTCTAATCCCAAAAGAAGTCGACGCGTTAGCTGAATGACATTAGGAAATAGGTTGGGTATCGAATGGATAGCACCGACTCGCGATCGCCACGTCTGCCGGAGCCGGGGCACTCGGTTGAACCCAGGCACGAGCCACGGCTCGATACGGTGGGACAAAAACCGGGGAGTATGGGTGCCGGCGCGCCCGTGAGCGGACCGGCGGCTGATGCTCATCGGGACAACGCGAGTTGCACCCCGGGCGCCCAACCCGCCGAGGAAGAGAAAGGCCCTTCCCTGCGTGAGCCGCATCGCGTTGCGGCCGGAATGACATCGCTGATCCAAAGCATCAAATTCACTTTGCGCGAGACGGGTTTCACTCGCGGCCTTGGCACCTGGCTAAAGGTGAACAAGAAGGATGGGTTCGATTGCCAGAGCTGCGCCTGGCCGAGCCCCGACGATCACCGGCACCTTTTCGAATTCTGCGAGAACGGAGTAAAGGCGCTAAGTAGTGAGGCAACGCGGAAGCAGATCGGACCGGAGTTTTTTCGGGAACATTCGATCGCGGACTTAAGCAAGCAGAGCGATTACTGGCTGGAGCTGCAAGGCCGGCTCATTCAGCCCATGGTGAAGCAGCCGGGCGCCACGCATTACGAGGCGATCACCTGGGAGGAAGCCTTCCAGCTCATGGCGCGCGAGCTTAACGCGCTGCCCACGCCGAACGCCGCGGCCTTTTATACCAGCGGCCGCGCCAGCAACGAAGCGGCGTTCTGTTACCAGCTTTTTGCGCGGCAATTCGGCACGAACAATCTGCCGGATTGCTCGAATATGTGCCACGAATCGAGCGGCGCCGCGCTCAACGAAGCCATCGGCATCGGCAAAGGTTGCGTAACCCTGGAAGACTTCGAACACGCGGACGGAATTTTCATTATCGGACAGAACCCGGGGACCAATCACCCGCGCATGATGACCGTGCTCGAGCGCGCGAAACACAACGGTGCCACCATCGTGGCGCTCAATCCCATGCCGGAGCCCGGACTCATGCAGGTGGTGAATCCAAATCCGCAGGAATACAGCAACGTGCTGAAGTTTCCGGTCAAGATGCTTTTCGATATCGGAACGCCGATCACCGATCTCTGGTTGCCGGTTCGGATCAATGGCGACATGGCGGCGTTGCGCGGGATCATGAAGGAAATGCTGGCCGAGGAGGAGAAGCGGCCCGGCACGGTCTTCGACCGCGAGTTCATCGCCAGTTACACGGAAGGCAGCGAAGCGTTCCTGGAACATCTTCGCGCCACGCCTTGGGACGTGATCCTTCGCGGCAGCGGCTTAACGCGCGAACAGATCCGCGGGGCCGCCGAGATTGCGATGAAGTGCAAGCGCATCATCTGTTGCTGGGCGATGGGCCTGACTCAACACAAGAACGCGGTCGCCACCATTCAAGAGGTAATGAATTTTCTATTGCTCGGCGGCCACATCGGCCGCCGGGGCGCCGGGCCGTGTCCGGTCCGCGGGCATTCCAACGTGCAAGGCGATCGCACCATGGGCATCTGGGAACGCATGAACGACCATTTCATGGCGCAACTCGGGCGCGAGTTCGCCTTTGCGCCTCCGAGGGAACATGGCACCGATACGGTCGAGACAATCAAAGGTATGCGCGACGGGAAGATCCGGTTCTTCCTGGGGCTGGGCGGCAACTTTCTTGCCGCCACGCCGGATACGGAATACACCGCCAAAGCCCTCCAGAATTGCCGCCTCACCGCGCATGTTTCCACCAAGCTCAATCGGGCTCATCTCATTACCGGCGAGATCGCGCTCATCCTGCCATGCCTCGGCCGTTCTGAAATCGATCGCCAGGAGACCGGCGATCAATTCGTCACCGTGGAGGATTCGATGGGCGTCATCAATCCTTCCCGCGGCCATCTCGAACCGGCGAGCCAACACCTTCGGAGCGAACCGGCGATCATCACCGGGTTGGCCGAGGCGACGCTGGGCGTGCGGACGACGGTCGATTGGAAAGGTTTAGTGGCGAACTACGACCGCATCCGCGACCACATCGAGCACGTCATCGACGGCTTCGAGGGCTTCAACAAACGGATTCGCGAAGATGTCTTCTACCTTCCGAACGAAGCGCGCGATAGGAGGAAGTTCAATAACGCCATCGGCAAAGCCAAATTCATTGCCTCCGAGATTGATCCGCATGATTTGCGGCCAGGCGAATACCTGATGACGACCGTTCGCAGCCACGATCAGTTCAACACCACCATCTATGGCCTGAACGATCGTTACCGCGGAGTTTATCACGGCCGCCGCGTTATTTTCATGAACGCTGAGGACGTGAGGGAAAGCGGCCTTCAGCAAGGACAGTTCGTTGACTTAACGAGTCATTACAAAGGAGAGACACGGGTCGCAAGACACTTCATGGTGGCTCCGTTCAACATTCCGCGTGGCTGCACCGCGACCTACTTTCCAGAAGCCAATGTCCTCGTTTCGATCAACAGCACGGCGGAGCGGAGTAACACTCCTGTGAGCAAGAGTGTCATCATATCGATCGCTCCCTCCGTGAATCCGGCCGAGGCGGTCGCCGAGTTGCAGCGAACCATAAGCGAATCCGCCCGGCCCTTGGAGGTCAAAGAGAGCCGGACCTAGTATCTTGATTTACGCGCGTCGTTTTCTTCCAGTCGGCGTAAACCCGCACTACAACTGAGCTAACCGCCCCGAGTTTGGCGCACTAAGGTCGGACTTGCTGTGGTCCGGGGAAGACATCGGGGTCATATATCAAGCCATACCAGCAGACGCCACGTCAAAGCGCGGCAGCTACTCCATCACTTTGCCGGACTGCGCGCGGCAGCGGGCGAAGCTGTCTTTGTTGCGGCCCCACTGCTTGAACGAGCGGCGCGGACGCCCTCCGCGATCGCTTCGGCCATCAGCTTTTTGTTCGATGGTTGTTTGATCCATTCCGCATCCTGCGGTGTGGTAAGGAAGACCATCTCAACCAGGATGGTCGGCACTTTACTGAAGATCGAGCCGGTAAGGGCGCCTTGTTTTCCGCCGATGAATGTCTCTTCATCGCCGCGCAATCCATTGTCCTTAAGCTGGCCGCGCAGTCTCTGGGCAAAAGCCGCATGAAAGGCCTGGGCGGCCGCTTTCGATGTCCGGAGAACGTCCGCGGCAGGACCGGTGACTCCCCGCACCGTGCCCTGTTTCCTGGGATAATAAACCGTGAAACCGGTGGCTTTCCCCGCGTCCGCATGCAGACGCAGGAGCAGGTCGGCTTGCGCTCGATTCGCAATCTCGGCTCGATCCTTGTTAGTGACGAATTCGCTTTCGCTTCCCTTCGTCATCAGCACGGTGAATCCATCGCTCTCCAGCTCGCGGCGCAACAACAGCGCCACGTCCCAGTTGACCGAGACTTCACGCAGGCCATTCGTTAACTCTCCGCCGTCATTGTTCTCGCTGGGATGGCCGGGGTCGATACAGACGCGGAACTTACCCGGCATAGACTCCGGGTCTTCGCCGGTTCGAGGCTTAGTTTGGCCTTTGATCGCGGCGATCGAGGTACTCGCGAGGAGCAGGGTAAGGATTAAGAGCTTCATGTCAGCGTTTGCGATCACGAACTTTCTGGAGGAGCTGCAGATTACGATACTCCAACTCGGAAAGATGGCGCGCCGCCTCATCCTGGGTTCGCCCCCTCACCATGCGCACCAGATACCAGGGCTGGCTCAGAAACAGCGACCTGATTTCGGGTTTCACGAAATCATATCCACCTCGGGCGTACATTTCGTTGATCGCATACCGCAACTTGTCGTCGCTCCAGGAGGCGACCTCTTCCCAGGCCAAAAGCCGTGTCCTGGTCTCCGGGTATCGCTCGCCGAGCATGGTAAAGCTCTCGCTCGTTCCAAATGAGCTGGAGATGGGCGGCACGGTTGTTTCTGAAGGCTTGCTGGCAAACGGAGTTGTCACCGGTGGCGCCGGAGCCTGAGACAACGTCTGCGGAACGGAGACGATCGTTGGGGCATCTTGAATGCGTGTCGCGGCGGGCTCCAGGGACTTTGTGACTAGCGGCGCCGCGGAAGAGAGAGGCGCCGAAATCTTAACGCTCTCTGGACGCTCCCGTTCCTTTTCAGCTCTGGACCCGAAGTAAACGGCAGCTGCAATGATAGAAGCGAAAACCAGCAGCACGGCTGCGATTCCGAGCACGAGCCGCTCTCGCCCCTTACCGACGTTCTGCGTCTGGTTCTCAATGACTGGATTCATCGGCACTGGAGGAGGCGTTGTTGTGGCCACGGCCGCTTGTCTCTCACTGCCCGACGACACTGCCGCGATCCCGAGGCGCTGAGATAGCTCACTCGCAGATTGAGGCCTTTTCGCAGGGTCTTTCGCCAAACAGGCCGCGATGGCCTCCTGCCACTGGGGCGGCACCGGCGCGCCACCCGCCAGGTCCAGTTCCGCCCGCCGCTCATCAATCGACAACGGCGTTTTCTCGCGAATCTGCCGGTCGATTTGGCCGCTATAGAACGGTGGCTTGCCCGTTAACAGCTCATACAGGGTAGCTCCCGCCGAGTAGATATCGTCAAGATGACTTGCTTTCTCACCATCCAGCTGTTGCGGGCTCATGTAAACGAGGGTCCCGCTCGTGCCGCATGCCAGCGTTAGCATGCTCGCCGAATCGGTAAGACTTCGCGCAATGCCAAAATCGGTGACCTTGAGATCCCCTTTGCCATTGACCATCAGATTGGCCGGTTTGAGATCGCGATGCACGATCCGAGCCTTTCGATGCGCGTAGGCGAGCGCTTCGCAAAGCTGCTCCACCCAGTCACGAATCTCGCCCACCTCGAAGCAGTGTTGCGGCTTGCGCGCTTTGATGGCCGACAGCGTGGATCCGTCGACATACTCCATTGAAATGCACGCATTTTGTTTGTCCGAGACGAAATCGTAGACCTGGACAATGTGATGGTGGCGCAATTCCTGGCTCTTTTTGGTCTCGCGCTTTAGGTCGGAGACGGCTTGCTCGTCATAGGCAACCATCTCCGGTAGAAACTTGAGCGCTACATCTCGCTCCAGTTGTTCATCAGCCGCGAGCCATACGATTCCCATCCCGCCGCGGCCAAGGATTTCCTTTAGCACGTAACGATCGAACAATCGCTGGCTGGCGGAGAACTGCCGCACAGTTGCGCCAAAGCCAGGGTCGGATGTCGAATCATCCCGGGAAGACATTTGCCCTGTTTATCATAGCGCCTGGGCAAAGGCGATACTAAAAAAAGCATCGGAGTTCAGACAGAAGACTACATCCCGCCGCGAAGAGAACGCAAAGCGGCTTGCGCGAATAAAGCGTCTTTTTCCATGCTGGTTTTTCGGACATTACTTCTACGCCGATTAAGTAACTAAAATAGACCGCCTTAACTTAACTGTAGTATTTCGCTTGCAGTAATTTTCAGCTGAGCTATCTAGGAACCCATGGACTTGTCTCTTACAAAACTAACGGAAGCTCTTTCAATTAGGAACCAGATCAACTCGCTCGAAAGCAGGTTGGCCGCACTCTTTGGGAGTGGTGGTTCAAGCGCTTCAACCACTTCAAAAGGCGGCAGCCGATCCCGCAAGCGCCGGCCGATGTCAGCCGCGACCCGCGCGAAGCTCGCGGCCGCAGCCAGAGCACGGTGGGCCCAGCGAAAAGGAACGACTGCCTCCGCCAAAGCCCCAGCTAAGAAGAAGGGCGGACTGACCGCCGCCGGCAGGAAGAAACTTTCTGACGCGATGAAGGCGAGATGGGCGGCGAGGCGCAGGGCTGCCAAGAAATAGTCTCGGCCGACTCTTCAGTCTCCTAATTCCTTTGCGACGCGAGCCTTCCTAGACGGAGGCTCGCGTTCGCTTTGTACGCGCCGATTTCAAACGGCGCTCCAAGGGAAGACCTGGAACAACCGGGAGTGGCACGTTCATCCCGGCGATAGTCTCGTTTCGTCAGGTCTGGCCGATCCAAGTCCTGGGCCGGATATCGTCCCAGCGGTCGCGGATCGCTTTGAAGTCACTCTCACTCAGCATGCCGGCTTCGATCATTCGCGCGTTTTGCATCCAGCGCTCAGGCTTGGCTGTCCCTACGATGGCCGTGTGGACGCCCGGGACGCTTAAGGTGAAGCGCAAGGCATGCGCGATAGATTCCTCCAGCGGGCGTTGCCGGATGAAATCGTAATGGAGTTTGCTCAGCCGGTCCCAATAGACGTGATGATAAGACTCGATGGGTTTGTGCTGTTCCTTCCAGGCGGCATTGGCGATCGGGCGCTTCGCGATGACGCCCATCTGCTTTTCGCGCGCAAGCGGAAGGGTCAATTCGAGAGGTTCCTGGTCCGCGATATTGATTGAGGTCTGCAACGTATCGAAAGCTCCGGATTCCACCGCAAATTTCGCCGCGAGACTATCCCCGCTGTATCCAAGGTGGCGGGTGTAACCCTTCTCCCGCGCGGTTTGCAGAGCCGCGATCGCATCCCCCTTTCGCAGGACAGCTTCTGAGCAGCTGTGCAGTTGCACCAGGTCGAGACGATCGGTTTTTAAACGCCGCAAGCTGCGTTCGATGCTCTCGAGGAGAGAAGGCGCCGACCAATCTTCGCTGCCGATTCCGCGCGGGTGACCGCATTTGGTGAAAAGATAAAATTCGTCCCGCCGATGGGTGACGGTCTTGCCGATAAGCTCTTCGCTGTTCTCATAACACTCGGCGGTGTCGATGACATTCAGCCCGGCATCCAGCGCGCTGTTCAGCAATCGCGCGACGGTCTCTTCGGTTGCGTGTTCGTAGCCGATCTCGGAGCCGCCGAAGCCAAGCACGGAGACGTGCATGTCCGTCTTGCCGAGCTTCCGTTTTTCCATTTTTGAATTGTAGGGCGTTTCTGCGAAACGCCAATTGAGAACGCGCCCGCGCTCTAACGCTCCTTCCAAATCAACCGCGTCTTC
The DNA here is from genome assembly GCA_035941955.1 of Chthoniobacterales bacterium. Classification (GTDB taxonomy): domain Bacteria; phylum Verrucomicrobiota; class Verrucomicrobiia; order Chthoniobacterales; family UBA10450; genus AV80. The sequence goes on along the minus strand of DASZDO010000096.1, from coordinate 4,105 downwards.
CCCGATCCACTTTCGATTTGGCCAATCTGTTTCGCCTTTAGCCGGCGCGACACGCTCTCCGCATCTTTGGCTGCGACAATCGCCACCATGCCGATGCCCATATTGAAAACCTGATACATTTCCGTGCGATCGACTCTTCCGTTCCGTTGCAGCAGGTCGAAGATGGCCGGCACGGGCCAGCTCTTCGGGTCGATCGCCGCATCGCAATTCTTCGGCAGCACCCGAGGCAGGTTATCGATCAGTCCGCCCCCCGTGATATGGGCCAGGCCATGAATCATCCCCGCGGGAATTTTCGAGAGCAACGGCTGATAATTTTTGTGTACTCGGAGCAACTCGGTGCCTAACGAATGCTTGAGCCCCGCGATCCTGGAGCCCGGCTTCAGCCGCATTTTCTCAAAGAGGACCCGGCGCGCGAGGGAATATCCGTTCGTATGCAAACCGTTCGAGGCCAGGCCGAGGATCACGTCGCCCTGTCGTATTCGACTGCCATCAATCATTTTTGCCCGATCGACTACGCCGACGATGCAACCGGCGAGGTCGTATTCGCCTTTGCGGTACATCCCGGGCATCTGGGCGGTTTCGCCGCCGATGAGAGCGCAACCCGCCAGACGGCAGGCCCTGGTAAAGCCGGAAAGGAGCTGGTCGAAAACGCGCGGCTCCAGTTTTTCAGCGCCGATGTAGTCGAGAAAAAAAAGTGGGCGCGCGCCCAGGACGGCGATGTCGTTCACGCAATGGTTCACCAGATCGGCCCCGACGGTGTCATGCCTATTCAGGGCAAACGCGATCTTCAACTTCGTCCCAACGCCGTCCACGCTCGCGACGAGCACAGGCTCGCGCATGCCGGAAAAGTTCGGCGCGAACAGTCCGCCAAAGCCGCCGATCTTTCCGAGAACTTCCGGGCCGTGCGTCCCTTTCACGCGGGCCTGAATGCGGCGCTTTACGATGTTGCCGAGATCGACGTCAACGCCGGCTAGAGCGTAAGCTTTTTTCTTTTTTCCTTTTGTCATTCCGAGTGCCAGTCGAGGAATCTCTTTCTTTAAATCAGAAGAATCGCCTCAGAAGCCAAAGTAAGGGATGTCTCGACTTCGCTCGACATGACAAGAAGGCGAAGGCCTATTTGAGGTCGGCAAACAACGTTGGGTGCGCGGCCTCCGCGGCGAGCGCTTTCGAACGGCCTTCGCGTTTTTCCATGATGTATTTGTCGAGCTCGGGATCAACGGGGAGGGGATAGTTCCCGGTGAAACAGGCGAGGCAAAACTGATTTACCGGCTTCCCGGTCGCGCGCACCATTCCTTCCACGTCCAGGTAACCAAGGCTGTCTACTCCGAGATACTTGCAGATTTCGTCCATCGGCATCTGGTTGGCGATAAGCTTTTCGGGGTCGGGGAAATCGATGCCATAATGGCAGGCAAAGCGATGCGGCGGACAGCTCACCCGCATGTGGACCTCTTTGGCCCCCGCTTCACGCAAGTTCACCACCCGCGCGCGCGCGGTCGTCCCGCGCACGATCGAATCGTCCACCACCACGACGCGTTTCCCTTCGACGGCTTCCTTGATCAGATTCAATTTCACCCGCACATCGAAATCGCGAATGAGCTGGCTCGGCTGGAGAAAGGTGCGCCCGATGTAGTGGTTGCGCACAAAAGCGTGTTCGTAGGGAATGTTCAGCTCGTGCGCGAAACCGAGCGCGGCATAGTTTCCGGAATCCGGCACCGGGACGACGATATCGGCTTCGACGGGAAATCTTCGCGCCAGCTCGCGTCCCATTTCGGTGCGGACCTTCGCGACGTTTATTCCGCCCATGATGCTGTCCGGCCGCGAAAAATAAACGTACTCGAACATGCAAAAAGCCTGCTCTTCCGGCGGGAATGGCCGTTCGGAGCGGATGCCGTCTTCGCTAATAATGACGACTTCGCCCGGTTCCACTTCACGAACGAATTCCGCGTGCACGAGATCGAACGCGCACGTTTCGGAGGCAAGAATGTAAGCCCCGTCCAGCTTGCCGAGAACCAGCGGCCGGAAACCGAACGGGTCGCGCACCCCGATAATTTCGCTTTCGCTCATGATGATAAGACTGAATGCGCCCTCCAAACGCCGGAGCACGCTCAGCGGGCTGCCGCCATTTTTCGACGGTTGGGCCAGAAGGTGCGGAATGATTTCGCTGTCGGCCGTCGTCTGGAAAATGGAGCCCTTGCTTTCCAACTCATCGCGCAGCACGGCGGCATTGATTAGATTGCCATTGTGGGCCACCGCGATCTGGCCGCGAAAACAATCGACCACGAAGGGCTGCGCGTTTTTCAAGGTGCTCGAGCCAGTCGTGGAATAACGGGCGTGGCCGACCGCGCGCGTGCCCTTCAGCCGTTCCAGCTCCTCCGCGCCGAAGACCTGGGAGACCAGGCCCATGTCGCGATGAAGTTGAAAGGTGGAAGCCGGACCGTTGCTCGTCACGATCCCGGCGCTTTCCTGCCCGCGATGCTGGAGCGCGAAAAGGCCGTAGTAAGTGAGCACCGCGGCGTTCGGATGGCCGAAGACCGCGAAGATCCCGCACTCGTGCTGGGGAAACGGGTGCGACTCGGCTGTGTTGGCTTCCTTCGTGAAATCAGGAGGCATCGTGTTCGTTACCATCCATCAAGCGAGCGTACGTTCAATCACTCGTTCGGATCCGAGTTGAATTTCCGTTCGGGTTTATTCATGATCCAAAGCAGCCGAGAGATTACAACAGAACGGAGAACCTATGAGCAGCGATTTCGACCCGGTCAAAGTAAACGCCCCGATTGTGACCGCGGGGCAAAACTGCTGGCAAATCGGAGATTATTACGTGACCGCGCAGCCGACGGAGCCTGGGCTCACGGTGGCCCACAATCTGGGGATAAAGTCCGTCATTTGTCTCCGGGACGCCTTGGAGGCAGCCTATCTTCAATTTCTCCCTTTCGACCCTGAGGAAGACAGGACGCTCACCACCACTCTGGGCATGGCCTTCGTCAACATCCCGTTTCCGCATAGCCCCACCGATCCCAGCCTCAACATTCCGCAGGTTCAATTCGATATCCGGGCCGGGTCGGTGCTGGCGGTCCTCAACCAACTTCCGCGACCGATCCTGATGCACTGTTCCAGCGGCGATCGGGCTTCGGCCTTGTGGGCCGTTCACCTGATCGAGAACTGCCGCCTCCCCAAGGATGCAGCCATTCGTTATGCGAAAATGAGCGGCCTGGCCCAATTCACTTCCTACGTGCAGAACTACTCGCCGATCGTTTGTTGATCCGCGGCCTTTGCTTGCATCACTCCGCGGCGAGAGAGCGTTCGATGGAGTAATACCAGTCGTCGTACAATTCATCGATGGGCCAGCGGAACGATTCCGGGCCGGCCTCGATGGAAAGGAATTCACCGCCGACCGACCCCAGTCGCACGGCCGGCACGCCCGACTTCTGGAGCCGATCCAACACGGTAGGAGCGTTGCTTTCCCCGACCGAGATCACAATGCGCGACTGCGATTCGTTGAAAAGAGCAACACGAGGTTCCGGCCCGCCAACCTTGGTGAGCGAGCGGGTCGCGTGCGCCGTGTCGATCTCGGCGCCGAAGCGTTGTGCGGGATTGAAGCAGCATTCCGCGAGCGCGACGGCGAGTCCGCCTTCGGAACAGTCGTGCGCGCTCTTGACGAAACCCGCGCGAATCAATTCGCGCACGGAGTTTTGCACGGCCAACTCCCGCGCAATATCGAGCCGGGGTGGCAGGCCTTCCTTGCGCCCATGGCAGACCTTCAGGAAATGGGTCGCGCCCATTTCATCTCCGATTTCGCCCACGAGAATGATCGCATCGCCGGCGTTCTTGAAGAACTGGGTGGTAATGTGCCGTTCGTCTTCGATCAGGCCGACCATTGCAACGGTCGGCGTCGGATCGACCACTCCCGCCGGGCTCTCATTATATAGAGAGACGTTTCCGCCCACGACCGGAGTGCCAAAGGCGCGGCATGTTTCAGACAAGCCCTCCACCGCCTCGCGCAACTGCCAGAAATTTTCCGGCTTGTAGGGATTCCCAAAGTTCAAATTGTCCGTGACTGCCAGAGGGCGCGCTCCCGAGCAGGTGAGATTTCGCGCCGCCTCCGCCA
>DASZDO010000095.1:0-62907 GCA_035941955.1 Chthoniobacterales bacterium | reverse complement strand
CCCACAGAGAGAGAAGGCCGAGCGTTCCGATCAACGCAAAAAACGCAAGCTCGTACCCGGAAAAGATGATGCCCAGCGCGATCGACCAGAGGATCAGCGTGCTGGAAAAACGAAAAATAAAAACGGAGCGCGGTGTCGACGGTTTCGGTGCGGCGACGCGCTCGAGCGTCTCGGCCATCCGATGCACCATCCGAAATCATTCCGGCAAACGCAAGCGCAGAAGAACTCGAGGTGCGGCAGGAAGATTATTGCACCAAAACCCGCGCCTACCTATTCTCAACGCCGTGAGCAAGACGATGCAGGCACTCGTAAAACGCCGGCCCGAACCGGGACTTGGCTTGGAAGAGGTTCCGGTGCCCGAAGTGGGGCCTAACGACGTCCTCATCCGCGTCCAGAAGGCTTCCATCTGCGGCACCGACGTACATATATATAACTGGGACGCCTGGGCGCAGAAGACGATTCCCGTCCCGATGGTGATCGGACATGAATTCGTGGGCGTGATCGATCAGGTCGGCAGCGCCGTCCGTGATTTTGTCCCGGGCGAAACCGTCACGACCGAGGGACACATCGTCTGCGGCCATTGCCGGAACTGCCTGGCCGGACGGCGCCATCTTTGTCCGAACACCAAGGGAATCGGCGTCAATCGCCCCGGTGGCTTCGCCGAATTTGTCTCGGTGCCGAGCACAAACCTTTGGCGCTGCGATCCGAAAATCCCGCTCGATGTCATTTCCTGTTCCGATCCTCTCGGCAACGCCGTGCACACCGCCTTGTCGTTCGATCTGGTCGGCGAGGATGTGCTGATCACCGGTGCGGGACCGATCGGCTGTATGGCGGTGCCGATCGCCAAGATGGCGGGCGCGCGCAAAGTCGTCATCACCGACGTGAATCCGTACCGGCTCGATCTCGCGCGCCAGATGGGAGCGACCCTCGCGATCGACGTTCGCGAGCGCAGCCTGCACGACGCCATGCACGAACTCGGAATGCGCGAGGGCTTCGACGTCGGGCTGGAGATGTCCGGCAATCCGAAAGCCTTTACCGACATGCTCGATGTGATGGTCAACGGAGGCCGAATTGCGATGCTCGGTATCATGCCCGGCAGCGCCGCGATCGACTGGAACCTCGTCGTCTTTCACGGCCTGACGATCAAAGGGATTTACGGCCGCGAGATGTTTGAAACGTGGTACAAAATGACTGCGCTCATCCAAAGCGGACTCGATATTTCGCCCATCATTACCCACCGCTTTGCCTACACGGAATTTCAGGATGGCTTCGACCTGATGAGGTCGGGGCAGTCGGGAAAGATCGTTCTCGATTGGGGCACGGGATGAGCCTGAGCCAATCGTAATCGATTGCTACGATGAAAGCTTCGGCGCTCGTGCGAAGCTGAAGGAACACAGGCTTCTGCCTGTGCGGAGAACGGAGATTTTCTCCGCCCTGTATCTCCAGCGGAGTGCAACTCCGCTTGCCGCACAGACTGCAAGTCTGTGTTCCGCTATTCCAGGCTCGCGGCCGCGGTGTCCTGGCCCTGCAGCTCCAGAACCATGCGGCGGATGTGACGATAGCCTTGGTGCCCCTGGAGCAGGCGCAAGCTTTCGCCGGGATCGCCCCACCGCAGAATTTGAATTCCTTCTTCGCGCGCGCCCCATGCGTTCATGGCACTGCGGCTCGGCATGTAGAGATCGATCGTGTTTCGACCGGCGAGAGCCCAGCCGTAATCGTCAACTTTGTAAACTTGGCCGGTCGAGAGAAGCCGGAAAACCGTCCCGGCCGGCCAACGCGACCAGTCCGCCGCGGCGCTGCCGATTTGTGGTTTCGTGACCACGGTCACGCGCTTTTTCCCGTGTTTCGTTTTCACGACTTTCGTCGTTCGCCGCGCTTTGAGTGAAAATGGCTCGAGCGAGGCGGGATTGTAGGACGCGCGCCGGTAATCGGACTGTCCGTCGGGGCCGGTCGGCAACGCGCGGGGGGTGTATTCAGCGCGGCGAATCGCGCCGGACGCCGCCTGCAGCCGACCTCCGAGTGCGTTGCGGTTGCCGTACTGGACGTGGTCGGATTCGGTGTGGGTATAGGCCGTGGTGCGGACGTTTTGAAAATCCCGCTTCACTAACGGCGTTTCGTACTTGGGAAGTGGCGTCGTCCGTCGCGCCGTCGAAGTGGTCCCGCAAGCGCTCAGGAAAAGGGCGCAGATCGCGAGACAGAAAAGAGAAAAATATTCCCGGTTACGCAATGGAAAAAGTTATTAACAGTTATTCACAACCCCATGCAAGAGTATTTTTTTGCGAATTTTCCCCATGGCACAACTAGATACGAGGCCGGTCGCATCTCAGCGCGATCGCAGGAAATAACAAGGAGCGGTTCGTGTGCCATCGAGCGTGATCGAACTTTTTTGCATCGCGCCTACTTTGTTCGAAGGTTGGCCATGCTCGCGGCATTCGATCAGCAACTCGCCAACACGCTTGCGGAAATCAGGTCCCAGGGTCTTTACAAGACCGAACGAATCATCACCAGCCCGCAGGACGCGCGGATCGAAATCACCGGCGGCCGCCGCGTGCTCAATATGTGCGCGAACAACTACCTTGGCCTGGCCGATCACCCCGCGTTGATCGCCGCCGCCAAGGAAGCGCTCGACACTCATGGCTTCGGCCTGGCCAGCGTCCGCTTCATTTGCGGCACGCAGGACATCCACAAAGATCTCGAGGGGTCGCTCACGAAATTTCTCGGGACCGACGACACGATTCTTTACCCATCGGCCTTCGACGCCAACGGCGGTTTGTTTGAAACGCTGCTTGGCGCGGAGGACGCCGTGATTTCGGATGAACTGAATCACGCGTCGATCATTGACGGGATCCGGCTCTGTAAGGCGCAACGTTTTCGTTACAAGAACAACGACATGGCCGACCTCGAAGCGAAGCTGCGCGAAGCGAGTGGGGCGCGGGTGCGCTTGATCGCGACGGATGGCTGCTTCTCCATGGACGGGACGATCGCGGAGCTCGGCGCCATTTGCGACCTGGCCGAAAAATACCAGGCGCTCACGATGATCGACGATGCCCATGCGAGCGGATTCCTGGGCCGGACCGGACGCGGCACGCACGAATACCGCGGCGTGATGGGAAGAATCGACATCATCACCGGGACGCTCGGGAAAGCGCTCGGGGGGGCCAGCGGCGGTTTCACCAGCGGCCGCAAACGAATCATCGAACTGCTTCGCCAACGATCGCGTCCTTATCTTTTTTCAAACACGGTCGCGCCGCCCATCGTGGCCGCGTCCATCAAAGCGATCGAGCTGCTCACCAGCTCCACCGAATTACGGGACAAACTGGAAGAAAACACAAAATTCTTTCGCGCTGCCCTGACTGAGCGCGGCCTCACGATCAAACCCGGGACGCATCCGATCGTTCCAATTATGCTGGGCGATGCCCCGCTTTCGCAAAAATTCGCGGCGCGCATGCTCGAGAAAGGCGTCTACGTGATCGGCTTTTTCTATCCGGTGGTGCCGCACGGCACCGCGCGCGTTCGCACGCAGGTCTCGGCCGCGCATTCACGGGAAGATTTGGAGTTCGCGGTGGGGGCGTTCGCGGAGACGAACAACGAGCTGAAGCAATAACCTTGTCATCCTGAGCGGAGCGAAGCGCAGTCGAAGGACCCCGGCCTTACACTTTACGCCTCTTCGACGGGGTCCCTCGGCTTGCGCTCGGGATGACAAAAATTAACTCGCGTGCAATGCGATGCTCGCGCCGACCCAGGTTTTGTCTTTATTGAATTTGACGCCCATCATTTCTCCCTGGCTCATCCGGACGAGATTATTCACCAGCATCGGCTCACCATCGTCAGGCCAGATGAACATCATCCGGATCTCCGCCTTCGAACGCGGCCCATCCGTCGTCGGAACGAAGTCCGCATAGGCCACTTTCTTTTGCATGATCCACGCCCGCGGATCAGGAAGCGCGGCCAGCTTTTCCGGGGTCGGATTCAGATCGACGCCCAATCCGGCGAAGGAATAAAGCGGCTTCAAGACGTAATCTTCGATCCGCTCATCCACCGGGAACTCATCGGAGAAGAACGCGGGCGCGGCGTGCTCCGACTTCAAATACGGCAACGAATGTTTGCTGATCCGGAAATACCAATTGGGATGGCCGATCCACTTCACGTCAATCTCGTCCTGGAAATTGAAGCCAGGCTTGAGGTCCGGCCGGCGCAGCAGTTCATCGAAGATGACCCGATTGTAAATTCGCTCGATTCGGACTTCCCGATCATCCCGGCGATAAAATAATTGCCGGCCCCGTTTCGTGATTTCCGTCAGGCAGACGGGCCAGACCCCAAGCAGGCTATCGGTGCAAGCGAAGTCGATCCGCGTGGGTTGCTTCTCCGGTTCGACCTCGAGGAGAATGACATTTTCCGTGTCGGCGTCGCCGATGATCATGTCGCGAAGGAGCGCAGTGTAACTTTCCTCGTTAAATCCGCTAAAGAACGACTTCCAATCTGGCGGGATCGCTGGAAAGGCCGCGCGCATGCATCCGACCAAGAAGAGCTGGAATGCGTAAAGGCTGGGGAATCCCTGCAGTTCGATGAGCCGGGGCGTCAACCGCCCGCCCTCGTCACAAACCGCGAAATCGACGGCCAAAAAAGTTGGATGGGGAGTCTCCCCCGGAACTTCCAACCCGGGCGGAATCGCCGTGCGCGCGTGCCACGCAAACCCGGACGTGCGAAGCTGCGCGACGATATTCTCCGCGGCCTGCTGAATCTCGGCCGTGAACTCGTCAGTTAGAAAAAGCGGGCTCTCCGAAATCCGAAAATCAACCGGCCAATATTCGGTCTCGTTCGCGGTGCGGAGGAGATTCGTGTAACGCTCGGCGGTAAAATCAGCGTTGAATCGCGAACGCAGTTGCGGATCCATCAGTTGATCCGCTTCCCGTCAGGCGGGAGTTGGCTGGTCGATAATACCACTAATATGAACCGGGCCAAGAACCGCGACGGCGCCGTCATCGGCAACAACGATGACACGATTGCCTTTGGGAGTGATGAAAGCGTGATCGACGGTCGGGACTGAATAGTCGTGACCATCCGATGTCCTAACGACAAATGGGACGAATGGCGCACGTTCAAGTCGTTCACGAACGTCAACAATCATCGCGATGAAATACTACACCAAAAACTTTCCCCCCTCCATCACCTTCTCGCCGTCGAACCAGATGTCGAACTCGCGGCCGACGCAATCGATGTGGGTCTTGGAAACCCAGTTTTGGCCGGTGTGTTCGGCGTAGGGATGGCCAAAAGCGATGTGGATGCCCGGGATTTTTTCGTCCTGCAAAATATTGCCGATCACATCGGTGCAGGCGGTGTTCGTGCCCACGGCGAATTCGCCGACGCGATTGCTGTTTTCGTCCACGCTGACATAGGCGCGAAATTCTTCGAGCAATTCTCTGTTCTCACACTGGAGGTGGCGGATTCGATTGTTCTCCACCTCAATGGTGAGCGGTGTCTCCTGAATGTCGCCGTACTTTTGGCAGAGGTAGTCGCCCACCACGCCATCCACGACGAAAACGCCCTTGGAATCGGCGGGTGACGTGAAAATTTCTCCGCCGGGCAGGTTGCCCCACTTATCCGGGGTGATGATGCCGCTGGTCTTGAGCCATTTTATCGCCGGCGAAAATACGGCTTCATAATCGGTGCCGGCCGGCGTGCGGCATTTGATGCGCTCGGTCATGCGCGCGCGCTCGATCAGCCGCTGGCTCAGGGCGTCGACCGCACGGAAATCCGCGCGCATTCCTTCCAGCATGATCTGGTGAGTAATGTTGACCATGTGGCCGTGGCGAATGCGCTGTTTGTTCACGATATCGCTCATCTGCATCCGGGAACGCAGCTCGCCCCACTGCGATTGCGCGCAGAAGATGCTGACCTGCGACTGCGCCAGATCTTCCAGGATGATCTCCGGCATATCCGTCAGGGGGCGTTCCGCGTATTCCTCGATGACGAAGACGGCGTGCTCGGCTCCAACTTCTTCGACCTCCTTTTGCAGGGCGGCGGCAATTTCCCGCGTCACCTCATCGGTGATAATCGTGATCCGCTCCTCCGGTTTCAGGCGCAGACAATTGCGAATGGCGTTCCGCGCCCCGGGCTGAAGTTCCGGATCGATGGCTACGGTATAGGCGCGGTCGGGCATATTCGGCGAAAGAGCGCTCATCATTACGCGAAAAGTGGGCGAGAGCAATTCACGATCGCAAGTCAATTGCGGGAAAATGAATTAACACGGAAACAAGGTTCGGCTCGAGTTCCGAGTTCTCTTACGCAGCCACCGCGCCTGCGTTTACGGCTCCGCAGATCGCGTCGATGGTCCGCCGCACTTCGCCGCGGCGGCGGCTCGCCTGCACGCGCGTGAACCGCTGCGCTCCCGGACCGAGTGTCTCGTCGAGAAACGTCGTGTCCGTTGTGTCGTCGACGACGAGGACCACGCGCCGCGGTTCCGCCAGCCTCACCAGCTCCTGAAGCTCGAAAGCGCACCCTTCATTCGCGCGCCTAAATCCGCGTAAATCCATTAGCACGGCATCATTCAGCCGGATGAGGTGCGAAAGGACCATGCGCCATGTGTTCTCGTTGCAGAAGAAGTCGTTCACGCGGAAGCGGTGATCGAAATCGCGCGCGAGATCCATCTCCTGGAGCCGCTGCTCGAACGTGTCCGCTCTATCAATGAACCGGCGCGCAAGCTTCCCGCCCAAGAACGCGAGAAATTCGTGCGGCTCGACCGTCGTGGTGGCGAGATCGGGTCCGGCGAGCAACTGAATGCTGCCGGCGTAGCGCCACTTTTGCGCTACCGCGTTGAACATGAGCTGACTGCGTCGCCCCAGCGAAAAGACGCGAAGGATCAAGAGGCTCGGTCCGGCAGCCTGCCCGGGTTTCCAAAGCCAAAAACCAACCGCCAGGATCATCTTGTAAAGACCGAAAGCAGGAACCACCACCAATGCCCACCCTGCCCCGTTCGAAAAAAGCTGAATGCAATGCACGCTAGCGAAGACAAACCAAATGGAGTCGATGGTGATCGACTGGTCGGTCAGTTTCTTGCGTTCATAGCGACGGCCGATCCAATGCGTCACGAACCATCCGACAACCGCAAACGCGAGCAGGCCAGCGATTGCCACGAAGGCAACATTTCGGACTGCGGCCAGTCCGAAATGTTGCCCGAAAAAACGCACAAAGAGTCCGCCCTCTTCAAAATTGGTGAGCACTAGCGCAAGGTAGGAGCCCGTTAACGCGATGATCATGAACGCGAAAACAATTGGGCCGACGGCGCGGATCGGGCGCGCGACGAAAAACATAAGCAGCACCGTCGCGGTGAGATTAGGGAAAATCCAAAGCACCGCGAGTTGTCAAGGTGAAGCCAAGGGCCGTGCCGGAGAGCAAGACCGAGAAATAAGTCAGGATAATAATGGCTTTGCTACGCCGCGAGCTGCCGGCGACCAGGATCGTGCTCCACACAATTGGCCACGCGCGACTCCAAACGCTAACGAGCACGGCTTTTGACAAAATTGGTGCGTCTATCGAAATGGCCCACCCGACGGTGGTCACCAAGGCGTAAGCAAATCCCGCAGCCGCGTAAATCAATGCAGCATGTTGTGGCGAACGCAGCAGAAGCCGTGGCAATTGCGCATTTGATTGCACCGCGTTGCGCGTGCGCGTAGTCAAACTTCCCGTCGATGCGACGATTTTGGCAGGATTGTTCATCGAACGAAGCACCGCAAGTTTGTAGCGCCGAAGGAGAAAGAGCGAGAGCGGGAAGGCTCCCAGCGCCGCGATGAACATTAGGGTCCCAAACGAATACAGCATCAGTCGTTCAACATAGCTCGAACCAGAACAGCCTAACGAGCCCATGCTCGCCAGACCGGAGTATGCGAGCGCCCATCAGGCACTGTCGAGCCAAGTGCTCGCGACCGTGCCTGATGTTGACGCCCTTAAGCGCTCGTTCCCGCGGCGCTGTGCGGCTCTTCGAGCCTTAGCTGCTCGTAGGTCTCGCGCACAATCAGATCGACCACGGCCTTCATGTCGTGGCCCGATTTCTCCCACACCTCGAGCTGGCGATCGGCGCCGGTGCCCTCTCGCAAAAGTTTTTCGACGTGGGCAATTTCCTTCCGGCTCCCCAGCTCATCGACTTCGGTTTCGACAAATTCGAGGATCTCATTGATCAGGCTTCGGGTCTGGACCTCCTCTTCGCGCCCGAAATCGATCAATTTTCCATCGAGCCCGTAGCGCGAAGCGCGCCAGCGGTTTTCATCGATGACCCGCCGGCGGTAGATGCGGAAGCTCAGGTTCTGCCGTTGCAATTTATGCAGATGCACGACGACTGCTTGAATGAGCGCCGCCATGGCCAGGGTGTCGTCCACGCGTGATTGCGCGTCGCAAACGCGAATCTCGAGCGTGTCGAAAAAGGGATGGAGCCGGATGTCCCACCAGATCTTCTTCGCGTTGTCGACGCATTTGGTCCGCACGAGCAGCTTCAGGTAATCCTCGTATTCGGAAAGGCCTTCGAACGCATCGGGGATGCCGGTGCGCGGGAAACGTTCGAATACTTTCAGCCGGTACCCCTTGAAGCCCGTGTTGCGGCCGACCCAGAATGGCGAGTTAGTCGAAAGTGCGTAGATATGCGGCAAAAAGTAGCGCGCCTGGTTCATGACGTGGATCGCCATCTCGCGATCCGGGATTCCCACGTGAACGTGCAGCCCGAAGATCAGGTTCGCGCGCGCCACCTGCTGCATGTCCTTCACGATCTCCCGATAACGTTCGCCCTCGGTGATGAGTTGATCGTGCCAATGGGAAAATGGATGCGTGCCGGCCGACGCGATTCTCATTCCGCCGCGAGCGGCGAGCCGGGCGAGATGACTGCGGAGCTCGACGACGTGCGCGCGCGCATCCACGACCGACTGGCAAATCTCGGTCCCGAGCTCGACGACCGACTGGTGCATCTCCGGCTTGAGCTGCTCCTTGAGCGTCAACTTGCCGCCTTCCAGAATTTCCTGGATGTGCGAGCGCAATTCGCCCGTCTGCGGATCGACGATCGCGAACTCTTCCTCGATACCGAGGGTAAAGACGTGGTCTTTCGGGATCACTGGGCCAGCTCGTGCAGGGGGCGTTTCAGGACGGCGGCCTGCACAAATTTGCCCCAGCTCAGGTTGTCCTGCCCGGGAACGTGCTCGCGCGCCTTGCGAATCGCCATTTCCGAGACCGCCTCCACTACCCACTCGAAGTTCTCCTGACCGACGCTGGCGGCTTCCGCATCGGGCGCGGGATTGCAGAAATCGATCGCCATCGGAACGCCATCGCTGATGGCGAATTCAACCGTGTTCAGGTCGTAGCCGAGATATTGATTCAAGGTCAGGACGCCTTGATGAACCTTCTCGAGGATTTCCCGGGGCGCGTTCCACTCCGTTTGGTAGCGGAGATGATAAGGATTCCGCGGTTCGTAGGGCATGATGCGGACGTTGCGCTGATCGATGGAATAGCAGCGGAAGTACATGTCGAATTTCACTTCCTCCTGCAGCATCATGACGAGCTGGCCGGTCTCGCTGTAAGCCCGGAAAAATTCCTCCGGGTCATGCAGGCGATACACGTTCTTCCAGCCCCCGCCCGCGAACGGTTTGAAGAAGGCGGGCCAGCCCACGTAGTCAAAAATGCCCTGCCAATCGAGTGGGTAGCCGAGGTTGCGGAATGAATTGTCGTTCGTGTCGGGCGGCGGTGAATGAGACGGGAGCAGCACGGTCTTGGGCACCGCGACGCCGATCTTCGTGGCGAGCGCATTGTTAAAAAACTTCTCATCGGCGCTCCACCAGAATGGATTGTTCACGACGGCTGTGCCGGTGAGCGCCGCGTTCTTCAGGAAGCCCCGATAGAACGGCACATCCTGCGAAATGCGATCGATGATGACATCGTAACCGCACGACTCGCCCTGGACCACTTTGTCGATCCGGACGAACTCCGCCTGAATGTCCTTGCCGCCGGTTTTCGTGTTGACGCGATCGACGAAGGCGGGCGGGAAGCTGCCTTCCTGGCCGAAGAGGATTCCGATTTTTTTCATAAGAACAGGGAGTTAAATGAGCGACAAATAATAGGGCAGCATATCGCGCCAGTAGTTCCAATCGTGCCCGCACCAGCGGCGGTCGTCGAGCAAATGCTGGATGCCCTTCGAGTTTAAAATGTGGGAAAGCCGCATCGATTCGTGGCGCGTGTTGTCCCATTCCCCCGTGCCGAGAATGATGCTCATGTGATTGAATTTCCACGGATCGTCGATGTTCGGCAGGTAATCGTAAGGACTGTTGAAATAAATGTTATCGTCGTAATAGCCGTCGAAGAACGAGCTGATCTCGAACGCGCCGCTGAGCGAGATCAAGTGACTGACTGCATCCGGGTAGCGGAACGCGATATTGGCCGCGTGATAGGCCCCCAGGCTCGCCCCGCAAACCGCCACCCGCCCCACCGAGCATTCCCGGCGCGCCAGGTCGAAGACGTCGTGCGTAATCACCCGTTCGTAGGCGTTATGCGTTCGCATCCGATCGGCGGGATGAATCTCCTTGTTGTAAAAACTGTCGAGATCGATCGAGTCCGGGCAGTAAATCGTGATCTTGCCGCTATCGACATACCCGGCGGCGGCGGCGGTCAATCCGAAATCCTTGTTCTGAGTATGGCGGCCGAAGGAAGTCGGGAAAAGCACGAGCGGGATTCCGCCTCCATCGCCAAAAGCCATCATCTCAAAATCCCGGCTCAAATGCGGCGTCCACCAGCGAATGTAACGTTCGTTCATATCGGATCGCGATGGACGCGATTGAGGTCAATCGCCCCTACCTACGCGGTGACGCGTGCCCTGCCAAGCCCGAAACATCCGCGGCCTCTGGACAACGCGAATCTCTTCGACCATACCTCTTGTTCGAAATGCCAAACACTCTTACCGGAAATATTCAACGCCACCTCGCTTTCCCCTCGAAAATCCTGGGAAATCGGCGCGATGTCCTGGTTTATCTGCCCAAAGGGTACCGGTGCTCGCGCTCGCGCCGCTATCCGGTCCTTTATCTGCACGACGGACAAAACGTCTTCGACGCGGCGACTTCGTTCGCCGGCGTTGAATGGGGCGCCGACGACACGGCGGAGCGTTTGACCGCGGCGAAACTGATCGAACCCATCATCATCGTGGCTGTGGCAAACACCGGTGAAGACCGGATTCACGAATACGCGCCTACGGCCGCGCGCATCGACCCGCTTAAGCGGATACAAAGCAAGGGAACGCTGCGGAGTTACGGACGTTTTTTGATCGAGGAACTAAAACCTTTCATCGATCGGAAATACCGCACGAGGCGGGAAGCGGAAGCGACGGGACTCGGCGGTTCTTCTCTCGGCGGGCTGGCCACCCTGGTGCTGGGCCTTTGGTTTCCAAATTACTTCACTCGACTCGCCGTGATGTCGCCCTCCGTCTGGTGGGACGATTGCGCGATCTACAAAATCGTGGACGCGCTCGACGAGACCGCGAAACTACCGCTGAAAATCTGGCTCGATACCGGCACGCGCGAGGAAGGCTGGGAACGGGCCCGGGAATTGCGCGATCGCCTCGTGGAGAAAGGCTGGCGCCTTCATGACGACTTGTACTACCTGGAGGCCGACGGCTCCGATCACAGCGAAGGCGCGTGGGCAGCGCGGATGGATCCGATGCTGCGCTTCTTGTTTCCGCCACCGCCACCGAATATTGCCACACCGCGGCGCCCGCGATTGACCGCGGCCAGGGAAGCGTTCCGTTCGATGCTGAATGGCGCGAAGCGGGTGGCGTTGAAGCGTTGAAGGGTTGAAGCGTTTGGATAATACCGCTGCAACGCTTTAACTGTTCAACGCTTCAACGCCTTCCGTATACTTCCCCAGCTTCCGAAATTTCTCGTAACGCTGCTGCATCAATTCCCCCAGCGGCTTGGCGGAAATCCGCTCCAGATTCTGGCGCAATGCCGTCTCAAGATTAGCCGCGGCCAGATCGTGGTCCCGGTGCGCCCCGCCTTCCGGTTCCGGCACGATCTCATCGACCACGCCGAGCCCGATCAAGTCCTGCGCGGTGAGCTTCAATGCTTCGGCTGCCTCCGCGGCGTGCCGTCGATCCTTCCACAAAATCGCCGAGCACGCTTCCGGACTGATGACGGAGTAGTACGCGTTCTCGAGAATCAAGACCCGATCCGCCACCCCAATTCCCAGCGCGCCGCCCGAGCCGCCTTCGCCGATGACCACGGCGATTGTCGGCACACGCAGATTCATCATTTCCCTCAGGTTGACTGCAATGGCCTCGGAGATATGGCGCTCTTCCGAGCCAATCCCCGGAAACGCGCCCGGCGTGTCGATCAAGGCGATCACCGGCATCCCAAATTTTTCCGCCAACCGCATCAGGCGAAGCGCCTTGCGATAACCCTCGGGGTGCGCGCAGCCAAAATTGCGCTTCACATTCTCCTTCGTGTCGCGGCCTTTTTGATGAGTGATGACGACACAGCGCTGGTGCCCGAGCTTGGCCAGGCCGCTCGGCATCGCCTTGTCATCGCCGAAGACACGGTCGCCGTGGAGTTCGATCCAATCGGAGAAGCAACGCTCGATATAATCGAGCGCGAACGGGCGGCGAATGTGCCGCGCCAGTTGCACGCGCTGCCAGGCGGTGAGGTTGTCGTAAATCGCCCGGCGTGTTTCGCGGATCTTATTTTCCATCGCCTCAACTTCGGAATCGAAATCGAGCTCATGCTCGTCGGAATGGTTCTTCAGATCCTGGAGCCGCCGTTGCAACTCGAGGATCGGCTTTTCAAAATCCAGGGGATGGGATTCCATGGTGAAGAGGTTGGACCGTTAAAATGTTGAAGCGTTGAAGCGGTAGAACATTTATCGTCGTCCAATTCCTTCCCGGTTCAACGCTTCAACCTAGTCCGTAATAGTGACAGCGGTCTTGGTGCTGACAAGGCTGCTCAGCTCCGCCACGTCTGACGCGGCTAGGCCGAGGCCCGGAGGCGGCGGCTGGCCCGACTCATCGCGATGGGTGGCGTCCGCCTCAGAGTAGAGAAAATAGCTGGGGTGCGCCAGGCGAATCCAGCGGGTGCTGCCGACGTACTCCTTGGTCCCAAAGCCAACGCGTTTGCCGCCCTTGAAGGCCAAAATCTCCGCGACGCGGGTGTTGATCCTCGGTGGCTGCTTGGACGATGCCCTCACTGTCTTCACCCGATACCGCTTAAAAAACTGGCCATGATCGAGCAGCACGACGGTCTGGGCGTTGCGTTGAACAAACAGAGAAAAATCCGGATGCGAGATCAGCAGGCGCTGGCCGACATGGAGCATGGTGTTGGTGAGATTATTCGTGCGCATGATCAGCTCGGGCGTGGTCTTCGTTTTGGCGGCGATCTTTGCCAGGACGTCCCCGCTGCGCACGATGTATTCCTGCTTTTCCGGCGAACGATAACCTGAGAGGAGGATCTCGGTATTCACATCGCCCAGGAGATCTTTCGCTTCCTCGACGTGGAGGCCGCTGGGGTATTTCTGGAGAAAGAGGACCAGGGCGTCCCGTGCTTCCGTCAGTTTATTTTCCTGTCGCAGTTTGGCGGCGGCCTGGAACTCCGGCAGGCTGATGTCCGGCACCGGCTCAACCGGAATCTCGCCGCTCTTTTCGGCGCTTATCGTCCGCGCCGGCTTGACGAAAAGATCGTAGCTAAAGAACGCGGCCCCGCCGAAAACGAGCACCGCGAGCAAGAGAACGAAAAGCCATTTCATGGTCCTGGATCAAATCTGAATCGGGTCGCGCCCGCGGCCACGCTCTGGCATGGCGCATCGCGGCGATGCCGGGGTTTGCACCGCGGCAACCGACACTCCCGGTCTAGGAAAAGGTCTCCCAGGCGGCGGGTTGGGGCAACGGCTCGCCGTCCTTCCCCCACGTGAAGTGGCAATCCTGGCAGTAAAATTCTTTTGGGAAAATCTTCAGGGCGAAAAGAATGCTGGCCAGCCACGGGGTAATAAATTTCCGGGTCAATTGGGGATACTCGACCCGCGGAGATTTGCATTGAGGACAGCGGATGGCCGATCCTATTTCCGGGTCGCTCGCCTCCCATTGGACCATCAATTTGTTGGCCGCCTCGAAATCCTCCTCGGCGACCAGCACCTTCGCGTTCGCCTGTGGCTTGGACATGAAGACGGCCTTTTGCAGACGTCCTTCATTGTGGATATCCGCCTTCACGCCCGCTTCCTGCAGGCGCGATTTAAGGTGCTTCGCTTGAGCAGGCTCGTTGAATGTCGCAATCGTCACCATAATTTCATTTTACCCGGCAGGGGTTCGCGCTGCCTCCATCAAACATCAACTACTGGCCGAGCGCAAGATTCGGCGGCGGGAACCATTTATAAACCATGAAATAAACAAGCACGCCTGTGACCGAAACGTAAAGCCAGATCGGCATGGTCCAGCGCGCGATCCGGCGATGCCGATCCCAGCGGCGGCGGAAAACCGGGATGAGCGTCAGGATGACGAGCGGCAGGACAGTGAACGCCAGCAGGATGTGCGAAATGAGCATCGTGAAATAGAAATAGCGCACCGCACCCTGCGCCGTGAACTGGGTGGAGCGTTCGCCGACGTGCGCATGATAAATAACGTAGCCGACAAGAAAGAGCGTCGACGACAGGACCGCCGTGATCATGCACGCCACATGGCGCCGCCAATGCCCGCGCCGGATCAGATACCAGCCCGTGGCGATGAAGATCGTGCTGATAGAATTGAGCGAGGCGTTTACCGCGGGCAGGTCGGAGACTGAAATCACGTTGCAGCGTTGAACAGTTAAAGCGTTGAAGCGACTTGTATCTTACCCTTCAACCCTTCAACCCTTCAACCCTTCAACCCTTCAACGCTTCAACGCTCCAACGCTCCAACGCTCCATGCCTTCGCTTCTCGAACCGACTCCGCCCTCCCTGGCCCGGCAGTTTTACCGTCGCCGATCGAAGTCCCACCGCTCGGGCGCCCGCGCCCTGCGTTTCCTTCTCGTCGCGATCATCTTCATCCTGGCCTGGAGCGGCTGGTATCTGGCAAAGCGCGGGTTCGGGCGGCAATGGCGTGACCGGGTGGTCGCGGAACTTCATAAGCGGGGCGTGGAGGCATCGGTGCGCCGGCTCACGCTCGACCCGGTTCGCGGTCTGATCGCGCAAGACGTCCGGATTTTCGACTTCAAGAATCGCGAGAATACCCTCGCAGTCATCAGCGAGGTCGCGCTGGATATTAACTACGCCGCGCTCCTCCATCGACAGCCTTTCCTCAACGCACTCGACATTCGTGGCGCGGAACTGACCATCCCCACCCCTCAGGCGGGAGCGAAACCTCAAATCACCCAATTTCGCGCGCATATCTATTTTCCACCCGAGCAGATCTATGTCAGCCAGGCCGAGGGAATGTTTTGTGGCGTTCGGATTTCCGCGACCGGCCAGCTCATCAAGCGAAGCGACTACAAGCCGTCCGGAGAAATTACCGACGAAGAATGGCGTCAGCGTATGACTACCATTCAGCGCGTGGCCGACGAGTTGCGCCGATTTAGTTTTCCCGGCGAAGCGCCGTCCCTTCAGGTAAAATTTTCCGGCGACCTCTCTCAGTTCGAGACGGCCCGCGCGGAAGCGACGTTGCGCGGCGATCGCGTGCAGCGCGGGCCGTACGAAATGAGGAACCTTGCCGTGGCCGCGGAATGGACCAATCAAACCCTCAACATCAACCTGTGCGAATGGTCCGATAATGCCGGGAATTTTTCGGGGCGGGCGAGCTGGAGCCGCGAAACGAAAACGGCCGATTTCCAGGCGCGAAGCACTCTCGACGCGAAGCAATTCCTCGGGGCCTTCGGCGTCGGACAGCTTTTGACCGATCTCGCCATCAGCTCGCCCCCGGTGATCGAGCTGTCCGGCTCCGCCAACTTCGCTGAGATGACGCCGCGAGTGAGTGTGATCGGCAGTGCCGTTCTCGAGAGCTTTACCTACAAAACGGTGCCGTTTCTGAAGGTGTCGGGAGATTTTTCCTGGAATGGCGAGCGCGGAATGCTGCGCGGCCTTCGCCTGCGGCACGATTCCGGCGAGCTCACGCTCGATCTGCTCGAGGCGCCGGACGATTTTCGTCTTAGCCTTGAAAGCGACATCGATCCCACTGTCCTGCGCGGGGTCGTTTCACCGGAAGCAGGCCGGTTCCTCGGAGAGTGGGAATGGCGCAAGCCTCCGGTGGTGCGACTCGCTTTCCGCGGCCCAAGCCGCGCTCCAGCGACGTGGACGGGGGATGGAACCGTGGCCCTTCAGCGCACGCGTTTCCGCGGCGCCTGGATGAACAATGCAAACGCGAATCTGCGCCTCGATCAGGGCGCGCTCACCTTCGACGATTTTCGCGTCACCCGCGATGAAGGCGTCGGCACGGGATCGTTCACCTACGATTTTGTGAAGCGAGAGGTGCACCTCAAGGACATCAAAAGTACCCTGCGTCCCGCGGACGCGATTCTCTGGATCGAGCCGAAACTCTTCAAGGCCGTCGCGCCCTACAAGTTTCGCCAGCCGCCGAGCGTCGTGGCCAACGGCGTCGTTCATTTTGGCGCGCCGAACGACCATCTCGAACTCACGGTCGATGCGCCCGCCGGAATGGATTACGTCTTCCTTGGCAAAACGCTGCCGGTCGATCGTGTCTCCGGGCGACTTCTCTTTACCGACAATCGGCTCCAGCTTGGCGACATCCAAGGCGCGCTCTTTGGCGGCGCCATCCGCGGAACGGCGGATATTTCGTTAGCCAAAGGCGATCCGCGCTACCAGGCGAACCTCGCGGTGGACGGACTCGATTTCCCGCGCGTGGCCGCCCTCTATTTCAACCATGAAACCGCGCGTGGCCGTTTGAGCGGGAGATACGATTGGACCGGTCTGGGCAGCGACGCTCGCAGCATGCAGGGCAAGGGCAGCGCGAGAGTGACCGATGGCGACATCTTCGCGATCCCGATTTTCGGGCCGCTCTCGGGGTTGCTCTCGGCCGTGATTCCCGGCGCGGGCTACAGCCTGGCGCATAAGGCAAATGCCAGCTTCGCGGCCGAGGAAGGCGTCATTCACACCGACGATTTCAAAGTTTCCGGCAAACTCTTTGGCATGGTCGGCCGCGGCGATATTCGATTTCTCGACGACAAGCTCGATTTCGATATTCGAATCGACGCCAGCGGTCCCGGGGTCCTCCTGACGCCGGTGTACAAACTTTTCGAATATAAAGGCGAAGGCAGCATCTCGAAGCCGACCTGGCGCCCGAAGAACTTCTAAGGATTGCGGAATGGCGAATGCGGAATGCGGAATGAAAGAGTCGAAGCCACTGTCTTCAGCACATTCCGCATTCCGCATTCCGCAATCCGCAATGCTTCTCGGCGCCCACATGTCGATCGGCGGGGGCGTGCACCGGGCGATCGAACGGTCGCGTTCGATCGAATGCACGGCGATGCAGATTTTTGTGAAGAACAACATGCAATGGTTCGCCCGGCCATTGCAGCGCCAGGAAATCTCGGCATTCCTCGAGCACGCCCAGCGCGCCGAACTCCATTCCGCTTTCGCTCACGCCAATTACCTGATCAATCTCGCCGCCACGAATCCGCAGTTCCACGCCAATTCGCTGCGCGCACTCTCGGAAGAGCTGGTGCGGGCCGATCAACTCGAGTTGCCCTTTCTGGTTTTGCATCCGGGCGCGCACCTCGGCGCGGGCGAAGAGGCCGGCCTCGCGAAAATTGTCGGGTCGATCGATCGCGTCCTGGCCGGCTTGCCGAAAACGAAGACCCGCATCGCCCTCGAGACGACCGCCGGACAAGGGTCATGCCTCGGCCATCGCTTCGAACACCTTGCCTATATCATCGCAAATGTCCGCGAGCCCGAGCGGCTCTGCGTTTGTCTCGACACCGCGCACGTCTTTGCCGCCGGTTACGATTTGGCCACGGAGAAATCAACGAAACGCGTGTTCGCAGCCTTCGATCGGATGGTCGGGCTGGAACGGCTGGTCGCGCTGCATCTGAACGATTCGAAGACCGCGCGCGGCTCGCGGGTCGATCGGCACGAACACATCGGGAAAGGGCGGATCGGATTGGACGCGTTTCGTGTCATCATGCGCGACCGGCGCTTTCGAAAAATTCCTAAGGTGCTCGAAACGCCAAAAGGCAAGGAACTGAAGGAAGACGTGGAGAACATGCAGACGCTGCGGTCGCTTCTCTAGTGGATTCGCATTGCGCTTGTCATCCAGAGCCGCGTCAGACGGCGAGAGACCTCGCACAGGCTGACGGGCGCCCTTCCCACTATTTAGCGTGACCCCCCAGCACATGGGAGGTCGGCGCTCCTCCATGGTCGCGGTCCCGTCTGCGCGACTCGGGATGAGCGCGCGACGGGAGCTCAACATTCCGCGCCTAATTGACCAGCCGAATCGTCAGCGGATAGCGGTACATCTCGCCTTCGCCCGCCTTCAGCGCGGCGACGATGACAAAAATCACGTTCAGAATGTGCAAGACCGCGAGGAGAACAAAACCGATCAGCACGAGGCAGAGAACGCCGGCCACGAGGTTGTAGATCAACATCGAGATCTGAAAGTTCAATGCCTCTTTTCCATGCGCGTCGATTTCGGAGGAGTCAACGCGCTTGATCAACCAGACGATGAGCGGTCCGAGGATGTGTCCAAACGCAGGAATGAAAAATCCCGCCAGCGCGCTGAGATGACACACTACGCACCAGGTCCGGACGTTCCCCGAAGTAGAAGTTCCGTTCATGTGATTATTTGGCCCCTTCCTTTCCTGCTCTTCGTGCTCGTGCTCGTGCTCATGCTCGTAATCGCTTTCATTTCGCTTGCAGATCGATCACGAGCACGAGCATGAGCACGATTAGGAAACAGATCTACTCCTTCACTCGTTCGATATGCGCGCCGAGCTCGCTCAACTTTTCATCGAGATGTTCGTAGCCGCGATCGATATGATAGACCCGGCTCACTTCCGTGCGGCCCTCGGCTTTCAGCCCCGCCAGCACCAGCGCCGCGGAAGCGCGGAGATCGCTCGCCATCACCGGCGCGCCAAATAACCGCTCCACGCCTTGAATGACCGCGGTCGCTCCCTCGAGCTGCATGTGCGCACCCATCCGCTTCAGTTCCGCCACGTGCATATAGCGCTGGGGAAAAATGTTCTCCGTGATCACACTGATGCCTTCCGTGGTGGAAAGGAGCGCGCACATTTGCGCCTGCATGTCCGTGGGAAACCCGGGATAGGGCTGTGTCGCCAGCTCGATCGGTTGGGCCGTGCCGTTCGGCAAAACCGTAATGGAGTTTTCCGCCCATTGAATCTGATAACCACACGCCGTGAGCGCGTCCGTCACCGAGCTCACATGCTCGCGCACCACCCGTCTAATCGTGACGCCCTTGCCGGCGATCGCACCCGCCACCAGAAACGTGCCCGCCTCGATCCGGTCCGGAATGACGTCGTGCTCGGCGCCATGCAATTCTTTCACCCCTTCGATGATCAAGCGCCGCGTGCCCGCTCCCTCGATTTTCGCGCCCATTTTGTTCAGAAAATCCGCGAGATCGACGACCTCGGGCTCAGTCGCCGCGCCTTCTATCACCGTGATTCCCTCGGCCAGCACGGCCGCCATCATGACGTTATCAGTCCCCAGTACCGTGGGGCCGAATTTGCCCGTGAGATTCACGATGGCGCCGGTTAATTTCGGCGCGAACACCTTGACGTTGCCCTCTTCCACGCGGATCGCGGCACCCAGCGCTTCAAAACCTTTTAAGTGCAAATCGATCGGCCGATCGCCGATGACGCAGCCGCCCGGCAACGAGACGGTCGCCTCCTTGCAGCGGCCGAGCAGCGGGCCGAGCACACAGACAGATGCGCGCATCTTCCGCACCACTTCGTAAGGCGCGATGGATTCGATTTTTTCGGCCGTGACCGTCACCGTGCCGCTGGCGCGTTCCACTTGAGCGCCCAGATGCATCAGGATCTGCAGCATGTAATGCGTGTCGCTCAAGTCGGGAACGCGATGCAAAATGCAGGGCTCCCGCGTGAGCAGCGTCGCGGCCAGAATCGGCAGAGCGGAATTCTTCGAGCCGCTAATTTTTATCGACCCGGAAAGCGGACGGCCGCCGTGAATCAGAATCTTATCCATATCGCCCAAAGAGGAATCGTGTCACTCCGCAATAATCGCGGATTGCCGCAATGTCGTGATAATTTTTCTCGGCAAGGAGCAGAGCGAGATCGCCGGCCTGCCCGATCCCGACTTCGAGCGCGAGCATTCCGCCGGGACCGAGGCGGTCACGCGCTGCGTTGATCAGCTCCCGGACCAATTCATC
This sequence comes from Chthoniobacterales bacterium, assembly GCA_035941955.1. Classification (GTDB taxonomy): domain Bacteria; phylum Verrucomicrobiota; class Verrucomicrobiia; order Chthoniobacterales; family UBA10450; genus AV80. Next base: position 42,581 of record DASZDO010000095.1, on the reverse strand, counting down.
GCCGCGTTCACCGGCAAAAACGGCGACGGCAGGATCATGCAGCACCTCACGTGAAAGCGCCGGTCGCTCGCCGGTCGCAACGTAGGGCAAATTGGCCACGATCAGGTCGAAGGCACCTTCTACCTCTGCGAGCAAATTGCCTTTGGCAAAACGAACCCGCTCCTGCAAATCCAGCCGCGCCGCATTTTCCCGCGCGAGGTCGAGCGCGTCGTCCGAAATGTCGACGGCGTGCACCTCAGCTTCCGGAAATTGCGCCGCCAGCGTGAGCGCGATGACGCCGCTGCCTGTCCCCACATCGAGAAAGCGCGCGCCTCCTGGCCACTTCATCGCGGCCAGCTTCTCGACCAGCTCTTCAGTCTCGGGGCGCGGAACGAGCGCGCGTTTGTCGCACAAAAAAACGCGGCCGGAGAATTCCACCGTGCCGAGCAGATGCTGGAGCGGCTCGCCCTGGCCACGGCGGCGGACCAGTTCGCGGAGGGGCGCCAGTTCCGTTTCCGCCAGGGACCTTTCGAATTCGAGATAAAGTTCGATGCGTTTGCGCTTGAGCGTGTGCGCGAGCAAATGCTCCGCATTCAGGCGCGCGCTCTCGATGTCGCGCTTCTTAAAGTAAGCGGTGGTCGATTGAAGCACTTCGAGAACGGTCATGCGTTTCTGCTCGAGATCATGAATGGCAGCACGGCTCACAACTTGTTGTAGTCCTCGTGAGAGCCGATCCATGTCCACACGAAAGTGTTTCCATCCACGAAACGCCCGACAGCCCGGTAGTGATCGCCGACGCGCGCCGACCACTGGTTACTCGCAAAGGGTTTGAATCGAAGCGAGGGATGCCGCGGATCGCGTAACCATACAGCGTAGCCGCGATCGGCGAGTTTTTGCACCACTTCGGGAAGGTCGTGATAACGCTTCCAGAAACCGGAGGTCGCAAGTGATTTCAAGCTCCCGGCCACTCGCGGCATTGTCCCGCGCGGTACTCGCTGCCGGCTTCTTCCATCAGGCGGTCGAACTTTCCCTCGGAGGCCATCTGCCGATCCCAATCGTCATCAGGCCAGTTTTGGAGCAGCGCGTTAAGTTCGCAGCGTTCCTGCCAGGTGAGCGCGTCGATCTGGGCTTTGATTTCCTCCACTTTGGACATTCCCGGAAGTTATGAGAAAAACCGGGCTACGGCAACTTCGGCGGTGCTTCACGCGCCATGTTCGTTTCTTCAAGCTAACCAAAGTGCGCCCCGACGAGAAAGCCGCGCGCAGCGAGCACGGCAAGATTGCAAATTAATTGCGCGATAACGAGAGCCCAGTACGTCCGCGGCGAGAAGCCGCGCCGGAGCCGGTGGACGCCAAGAAAGAGCAGGACCCCGACCATTGGCTGCCATCCATACAGGACCAGTCGGGCAGGAAGGCTGAAGACGAGAAGGATCGCCACGGCCGGAAGCAGCATGCCGTAGAGCAATAACATTCGCTCGCTTTTCCACCGCGCGGCGCACTCCAGGAATGCTGGAATGAACAGGAAGAGTCCCACCGTCGTCGGAAGACAGTGCATGGCGTAATAGACGACGCGTTCGAGATCGAACGGATAAACGATAAAGGAGACTGGAATCACATTAATGAGGCTGTTCCAGAACCGGATCCAAACGAAGTTAAGCGGGGAAGCGATCAGGTCAGCGGTGCTCTCTCCGGAGAAATTCTGGGCCAGGAGGTTGCCCGGAAGCTGAAGAACAAGCCGTGTCCAAATGAGCCACGGCAGGATCATCAAGAGAAAAACCGCTCCGTACTCGAGCACCGGCCTGAGGCTGTTTTTCCCGCGCCACGCCCTTATCCCGTACGCGAGGCCCACCCCGCCGGCTATCGCCAGACTCGCGGGATGACAATGATAAGCCAGCGCCGCGGCCAATCCGACAATCTTTGGATCATGGTTGCGGCGCAGGGAGTTGTAACAGAGCACAACGAAAAAGGCCGCCATCGCCTTTGGCCAGGTAAAAATCGTTTGGCCGATAAAGTAAGGATTGGTTACGTAGAGAAGCGCCGCGGCGGGCAGGCTCTCGCGCGCCTCGAAGTTGGAGAACAGGACAAGAAGGCCCACTAACAGGAGCGAATTAAGGAACATTCCGACGATGAACGAATGGCGGATGGATTCGTCGTCATTCAGCCTTTCTACGTTGGGCCAGGCTTTCCCGATGTAATGAAAAACCCCAAGTTCCTTTTCCGCGCGCTGGTTCCATCCTAGCACCGTTCGAAAAGGAAGCGCCACCAGCGACATCAGGATGGTCCGGTTACTGACTTCGTTGCCGGGCAGAATAGGATGCTCCTTCTTAAACGAAATTTTTCGGAAGAAAAATTCCGTCACCAGATGCGGGAGGGAATTGTCTACCGGCAGCCCCACCATGTGCTGGATCTTAACGTTCAGGGTGTGCTTCTTGAAAATGTACTGACCATCTGGCAGGACAGTGGGCCACCGGACATCCACGTGCACCAGAGCGACGGAGAGAGCTAACAACAACAGCCAGAATAGGAGTGCCACCCGCATCGGCCGGCTGAGTGTTGCCATCAGGGCACTCCAAACGCGCCGGCGAACCAAATAGCCCACGGCCAACGCCGCACAGCAGATCGCCAGGACCCCAAAGCAATGCCGCAAATGCCGATCCAGCGCGATCAGGAGCCCGAAGATTCCGTGGACAAGAACTCCGGCGCCGGCGCCGTAACCGACCAACTCCATGCCTCTGAGCCGGGTAAAACGAAGACAAAGAGCAATCCCTATCGACAGGACTGAGGCAAGCACCCAGACGAGAAGCAAGTAATCGCTCAAGAGCGGAGACACGCCCGGGATTCTACTCGATAGGTCAATCGCCGAGGCGCTGGTGGCAAGCGCCGGCCCAAACGCCCGGCCTCCTCAATCCGTCACCCTGAAATGGAAGATTCTTCTTTCAGGCGCTCCTGCAAATCCGCCACCTGGAGCGATTTGATCATTTCCTGCAAGTCGCCTTCCATGAACCGGTCCAAATTATAGAGCGTCAATCCGATGCGGTGATCGGTCACCCGGTTTTGCGCATAATTGTAGGTGCGGATTTTTTCCTCGCGCCCACCTGATCCGATCTGGTTCTTGCGGTGCGCGGAATATTTCGCTTCTTCTTCGCGCTGCTTCTCTTCGAGGAGCCGGGCGCGCATGATCTTGAGCGCCTTTTCCTTGTTCTTTTGCTGGCTGCGGCCGTCCTGGCAGCGAACGATCCGGCCCGTGGGAATGTGCATGATCTGCACGGCGGAGTCAGTCGTGTTCACGCCCTGGCCGCCGGGGCCGCCGGAACGGCAAACCTCGATTCGCAGGTCTTCCGGTTTTAGCTCGAGATCGATTTCCTCGGCTTCCGGAAGGACGGCAACGGTCGCGGTGGAAGTATGGATCCGGCCCTGCGCTTCCGTGGCGGGAACACGCTGGACGCGGTGCACCCCGCTTTCGAAACGCAACGTCTTGAACACATTCTCGCCCGACACCTTAAAGATCGATTCCTTCAAACCGCCCAGCTCAGATGGACTCGATTCGAGATCTTCGATTTTGAGTCCGGCCGTTTCCGCATAGCGGTTGTACATCCGGTAGAGATCGGCGGCGAAGATGGCGGCTTCGCTGCCGCCGGTGCCGGCGCGGATTTCCACGATCGCGTCGCGGTTCTCGTTCTCGTCCGGAGGGAGGAGCGCGATCTGAAATTCGCGCTCGAGATCGGACACGCGCTTTTGCAGATCGGGAATCTCGTCTTCAGCCATGGCTGCGATCTCGACGTCGTTCGATTCGGCCAGCTCGCGGTTCTGATCGAGTTGCTCCCGCGCAATTTCCAGTTCGTTCCAGCGCGCGAGCAATTGCTTCACGCCGGAATGTTCCCGCATGATGTCGCTGGCGCGTTTCCGGTTTTCGAACAGGGCCGGATCGGCGATCTCGCGTTCGAGCTCCTCGAAACGCGCGCGCTTGCGCTCGACTAAGGTGTTGAAGTCCATTGGTGCTTTGGTAGCCACGGTCCCGCCACGGCGGGATCGCCGTTCCGCGAGACGCCCCGACCGAGCGGGGCGGCTACAGCGATCAGCTCAGCTAGGCTTTTCTGGCCACGCCGGCGCGAGTGGCCTTCGTGCTGCCGTAGCGGCGCGCGAATTTCTCCACGCGGCCAGCGGTATCGACGAACTTCTGTTCGCCGGTGAAAAACGGATGGCATGCCGCACAGATGCCGATTTTAATGTCCCGCTTCGTCGAGCGTGTGTGATAAACAGCACCGCACGCGCAGGCGATGTCGGTCTCATAATACTCAGGATGAATGTCCGCTTTCATGTTTGGAAACGAGTGCCGAATTTAGGCGCGCTCCGGGGCGCGCGCAAGGGATGAAATCCACCGGTTCCGGCGGCCTGGTCGAGGCCTGGGAGAAAACCCTCCGTGCCCAGGGCGGGGAGGGCGAAAAGAGGGCCGCGATCTTCGACCCGAATGGAAGGATGCTGCGGACCTTTCTTGAGATCGAAGAGGAGTCACGCCATTTCGAGCGGGAGCCGCTCGGCGAATTTCGGCAGGGCGAAGTGATCGCGATCCAGGCCGGCAATCATGTGGCGTGGCCTGCGTTGCTCCTGGCCTGTCTGCGCCAGGGCCTGGTGGCGCTACCTCTGGAACGGACCATGGCCGAGCGCGAGCGGGATGGCGCGCTGAAGATTTGCCGCGCCGCGGCAATTGTGGAGGCGCCCGCTGCCGCGGAGAGGACGCGGATCGCCCTGCGGCGTTTGCCGCACGAAGCAATCGAGTGGGGAGCGAATCCGCCATCGCTCTTGAAGCTTACCTCCGGCACCACGGCGGCGCCGCGCGCGATTCGTTTTCGGAGCGAGCAGCTCCTGGCCGATTGCACCCAAATTTGCGAGACGATGGGAATCACCGGACGCGATCTCAATTTCGCTGTCATACCGCTTTCGCATTCCTACGGCTTCAGCAATCTGATCACGCCACTGCTGGCCCGGGGCGTGCCGATGGTCCTGAGCCGGGATCGGATGCCCCGCGCGGTCCTGGATGATCTTGCGCGGAGCGGTGCCACCGTGTTCCCGGGCATGCCGATTTTCTACCAGGCCTTTTGTGAGATGGAGGAGGTGCCTGCACTGCCAGGGTTGCGGCTTTGCCTTTCCGCCGGGGCGCCGTTGCCCCTGGAAGTTGCGAGAAAATTCCGCCAGAAATTCAGGCAGCCGATCCATTCCTTTTATGGCTCCTCCGAATGCGGCGGCATTTGTTACGATCGAGACGCACTTTTGCTCGAGCAAGGTTTCGTGGGACAACCGATGCGCGGACTGGATCTCGAACTGCTCGACCCGGATGCGCCGGCGACCCGCGTGCGCGTGCGAAGCCCCGCGGCCGGGGACGGCTATTTTCCGGAGCCCGATGAAGAAAAACTTGGGCACGGCCAGTTTATTCCGGACGACCTGCTCAGTGCCGGCGCGGACGGATTGCGGATCGTCGGCCGCATTTCCGACGTCATCAACGTCGCGGGGAAAAAGGTGAACCCGGCGGAAGTGGAAGCAGAACTGCTGCGGTTCGCGGGCGTGCGCGCGGCGGTCGTCTTCGGCCGCGAATCGATCCTGCGCAACGAAGAAGTGGCGGCCTGCGTCGTCGCGGGAGAGCCTGTGAGTGAAGCCAAGCTGCTCGAGCATTGCCGTGCGCACCTGAGCGGGTGGCAGGTCCCAAAGCGGATATTTTTTGTCGAAGAAATTCCCGTGAACGAACGCGGCAAAATCAGTCGCCGCGAGTTATCCGTTCGATTTGCTTCCTGAGGGCGATAAGTGAGCGCTCCGCCTGATCGCACGACACGCCCACAAAGGGGTTCCAGTCCGAACTAGGGGTAACTAAAGGAACCAAATGCGAACATTACTTCTTTCGACCATTGGCGCCGTTCTTATCCTGGCGGTATTCAACGGCTGCACCACGACGGTTAAGACTCCGAGCGGACGCACCACATCGGTCAGCACAAAGGTTCAGGGTTAGTCTGGCCGCCGTCCCCTCGGGGAGGACGGCAGCCTGCGCGCTCCCTTAGTGGGGCAGCAGCCCCGTCCTGCGGAAAACGCGGCGGTACCGTTTGCCGGAGGGTTCAGGCGAGAGAGAAAAATGCTTTTCATTTGCCCGGAAGCAGGCATCTCTATTCAGGGCACGGCGCACGACTCCAACGAGTCGCAAAGCTCGGCCTCCTTTGAATTGTGAACGAAAAGAACCCGACAAATCCCCAAGATTCTTTCGAACAAGGCGGGCGCATTCTTGTGCTCGAACCTGAGGAAGAACTCGCTTCGAAGATCCTCGCCGCGTTGCGGGAAGCCGCGCCTTCCGCGCACGTCGATCTGGCCCGTAATCTCGAGGAGGCCCAACGCCTCGTCATGAATGATCGGCCGGACCTTTTCGTTCTCGATGTGGATGCCGTTCCCGATCTCAGCCAGGATTTTCTCTACGATTTGCGCACGAGCCATCCGAATGCGCGCGCCATCGTCCTGACCGGCGTGCACCTTGCCGCGCATCGCGAGCAGGCGGCCGGCCTGGGCGCGATCCACTTTCTCGAGAAACCATTCCCCCACTCCGACTTCGTCGATCTCGTCCAGGCGCTCCTTTCGCCCTCGGGTGAGCCGGACAGCGAAAAATTTCAGGGAACCCTCAGCGATCTCCACCTCGCCGATATCATTCAGCTGAAATGCATGAGCGGATCGTCGGCGGCGTTGCAGTTCACCGGACCGCAGGGAGAAAAGGCGCGCGTCTATTTCGAAAGCGGACAGGTGCGGCACGCCACCGCGCCGGGAAAAGAGGGAGTCGCTGCCTTTAACGAAATCGTGAATTGGAAAGGCGGCCAGATTTCCGAGGTCTCCGGCGCCGCGCCGAGCCCGCGGACCATCGATCTCGACTGGCAAATCCTGCTCATGGAAGCCGTGCGCAAGATTGACGAGACTCGTGAGAGAGATTCGACCGCGGCTGCTCCCCCGGCGTCCGGCGGACGAAAAGTTCTCGTGATCGACGACAGCCTGATGCTGCTCAGTTTTGTGAAGGAGATTTTGTCGGAAGCGAATTATCGAGTCGCCACTGCCGCAACCGCCGAGGAAGGCCTCGTCTCCGCGACCCGCGATGTGCCCGATCTGGTCCTGCTCGATTATGTGCTGCCGGACATGAAGGGCGATGAAGTCTGCAAGCACCTGTCGAAAAATTCCGCGACGGCGAACGTGCGCATTGTCTATATGTCGGGCTTCGGTGCCGATCTGAAGCATGATCAGATCAACAATGCCAATGTCATCGGATCGTTGAATAAGCCGTTCACTTCTGATCTGTTACTCAAAACCGTGGAGAACTACATGCCTAAGGAATCGAGCGAGCCCGAGTCGAAGGTTATCGAAACCGAGCAAGCATCGCCTGCGGCCGAACCGTCCTGGACCGAGCCCGAACCTCCCACGGCGGCCGAACCGTCGTGGGCCGAGCCCGAGCGTGCCACGGCGCAGGAACCGGCATGGGAGGAGCCCCCGTCAACCGCGGCCGAGCCGCCCTGGCGCGAACCTGAACCTGCCGCCACAGAGACTCCGGCCTGGTAAGAAACGACCGCAGCCGCGCCGGCGGAAGCAGCGGAAACCGCCGGAATTGCCACGAGCGCAGGCGCCACCAGCGACGCCTGGTGGAGCGCACCCGTTTCCCAACCCGCCTCGCCTGAATCGAAACCTTGGATGCCGAGCCCCGCTTTCGAAGCGCCCGCTTCGCCTGAACCGCAACCTTGGACGCCTGGCCCCGCCTCCGAATCACCCGTCTCAGCACCCATCACCGCGCAAAGTGAAGAACCACTTCCGGTAACTGGCGCGTTCTTCTCCGGCGACACGAGTTTCTTCTCCCTCAATGGCGCGCTGCAAGCAATCGGGAAAGAGAAGTTGACCGGGACCTTGCGCGCGTTCTGGAACAAAGAGACCGTCGATCTTCTCGCGAGAAACGGAGAAATCATCCTCGTGACCACCCGCGATCCGCAGCTCTACTGCCCGGAGGCGCCGATCACTCTCGTCAATGTGGACGCCGAGCAAATCGAGCAAGCCCGCGCCCAGCAGCGGGAGACGGCTTGCCCTGTTTTCCTGACCCTCGCGCGGGAGGAATTGATCCTCCACGAACCCGCGGTGCAGTTGGTCCAGCATTACGGACAAAAACTCTTTGCGCAGCTCTGGACGGCGCCCCGCGTGCGTTTCGTCTTCCAGCAAAGCGAGACCTTGCCCGACTATGCCCAGGACGTCCCTGGCGAGCCGGACATCGATCATTGGATCCTGACGACCCTGCGCTGCATCCAGTTCCAGGAATTGGGACAGATACCCGACCTGGACGCAGGCTCCATTCCTGCCTATACGCGCGACGGTTTCAAACGCGTCCAACAGCTGCGGCTCACCGTGGCCGAAGCCCAGTTCGCCTCGCAATTCAACGGAGTGCGCTCAATGGCCCAGATCGCCAAGAATCTCCGGTTGGATTTCAAGTTCGCCCGTCTCACCCTCTTTCGCTTCCTCGCCCTCGAAATCGTGGAGTGCTGGCCGCCGACCCCGGCCGTGAAACAGGAAAAACGGGGGTTCTTCCAGGGCCTCGGGAAATCCATCGGCTTTGGCGATTAGCCGCTCCGGGCTGTGAGCGATGAGTCCGAAATCGGAACCTTCGACGCCGGAAGAGCCGTCGAACATTGTCCCGCTGGCAGCGGCGGTTGACCCGGACCGCCCGAGCTGCGCCAATCGCAACTTTTCCGCGCCGGAAAATTTCATTAATCGCGAGCTGAGCTGGCTCGAATTTAACCGGCGCGTCCTCGAGGAAGCGCAGGATCCGACACAGCCGCTCATCGAGCGCGTCAAGTTCCTCACGATTGTCAGCTCGAATCTGGACGAGTTTTTCGAGATCCGCGTCGCGGGGATCAAGCAACAGATCGAGAGCGAGACGAGCGACGTAGGCGCGGACGGCCTGAGTCCCACCGAGACGTTCAACGCCATTCAGCGCATCGCGCATGAAATGGTCGCGACCCAATATGCGCTTTGGAACGACGACCTGGCGCCCGCGCTCGCCAAGAACGGCATCCGCGTGCATGACGTCGCCGGGCTGAATGCGAAACGCACCGCCTGGGCCCAACGCTACTTTCGGGAAGAGGTTTTCCCGATGCTCACGCCGCTCGCGGTCGACGCGAGCCATCCTTTTCCGCAGCTCCTGAACAAGAGCCACAACCTGCTCGTGCGCGCCCGGAGCGAACGCGGCGGGGAACTGCTCCACGCCATCGTCCAGGTCCCGCGCGTTTTGCCCCGCTTGATTCTTTTGCCGCGCGGCAAGGGCGAAGATGAGCCGTGGGACTACATCTATCTCTCGTCCCTCATCAAACATCATATTGCCGATCTTTTTCCCGGCCTGCTCCTCGATGGCGCGCACGCCTTTCGCGTTACCCGGAACAGCGATCTCTACATCGACGAGGAAGAAGCGGACAATCTCCTGCGCAGCATCGAGCAGGAACTCCGGCGCTCCAGCCGCGGCGACGCGGTCCGTCTCGAAGTCGCGGCGGATTGTCCGAAGGATTTCCGCGAACTGCTTCTCGAATTTTTCGATCTCGGCGAAATGGATTTGTACAAACTGGATGGCCCGCTCTCCATGACGCACCTCGCGCCGCTGGTCGCGAATGACGCCTTCGCGAAGCTCAAGGACCGCGTCTTTCAACCGGCCCGCGATCCCGCCCTGCCGCCGCACGCCAAAATCTTCGAGGTCATGCGCAAACAGGACGTGCTCCTGCATCATCCCTACGAAAGCTTCGACCCGGTGGTCGAATTCATCGAGAACGCCGCGCAAGATCCGCAGGTCCTGGCGATCAAGATTACCTTGTACCGGACCAGCGGCGATTCACCGGTCGTGGAAGCGCTCATGCACGCGGCGACCGCCGGCAAACAAGTGACCGCCTTGGTCGAGCTGCGCGCCCGCTTTGATGAGGCCGCCAACATCCAGTGGGCCCGCCGGCTCGAGGAAGCGGGCGCCCATGTCGTCTACGGTGTCGTCGGCTTGAAAACCCACTGCAAGGCCCTTCTCATCGTCCGCCGGGACACCGATCGGCTCCGGCAATATGTGCATCTCGGCACGGGCAATTATCATCCGCGCACCGCGCGCATTTACACCGACTTCAGCCTGTTCACGACCAATCCAAAGCTCACCGAGGAAGTCGCGATCGTCTTCAACACCCTCACCGGCCTGGCCAGTTATCCCGGCCTGGAAAAGCTCCTGGTTGCGCCGTTCGACATGAAGAACCGCCTCATCGGAATGATCGAACGCGAACGCGATCACGCCGCGTCTGGAAAAACCGGGCGCATCATCGTGAAGCTCAATTCCCTCGTGGACCAGGAGATCATCGAGAAACTCTACGAAGCTTCCTGCGCCGGCGTGAAGATCGACCTGATCGTGCGCGGTATCTGTTGCCTGCGGCCGCGCATCCCAAACCTGAGCGAAAACATTCGCGTCATCAGCATCGTGGGGCGGTTCCTGGAACACAGCCGGGCCTACTACTTCGAGAACGCCGGGAAGCCGGAGGTTTATCTCGCCAGCGCCGATTGGATGCCGAGAAACTTCATCCGCCGGGTCGAAATCGCCTTCCCGATCGAAGACCCCGTGCTCCGCGACGAAATCATTAGCGAAATTCTGCCGCGTTTCCTGAACGATCACATCAAAGCGCGCGAACTTCAGCCGGACGGCTCTTACGTCCGCTTGAAGCCGGAAGAAGGCGCGCCGCGCTCGCAGGCCCAGCTCCATTTCCGAGAGCGGTCGCGCGGCCAGGCGCGCAAACTCGCCGAATCCCAAACCGGGCCGCTAAAACTGACGCCTATCACCGTCGTCCGAAAAGAACCATCATGAAAAAGATCCTCGTCATCGATATCGGCGGCACGCACGTGAAGCTGATGATTTCCCGGAGTGAGAAACGCAAATTCGATTCCGGCCCAAGGCTGTCGCCGCGGCAGTTGATCGCTCGGGTGAAGAAGACCGCGGAAGGCTGGAGCTACGACGCCATCTCGATCGGTTTCCCGGCGCCGGTGCACAAAGGCCGCATCGTCAAGAATCCCAAGCACCTCGCGAAAGGATGGATCGGCCACAACTTCAGCAAGTCGTTAGGTAAACCCACCCGGGTCATGAACGACGCCGCCATGCAGGCGCTCGGCAGCTATCGCGGCGGGCGAATGCTCTTCCTGGGGCTGGGCACCGGTCTCGGTTCCACGCTGGTCTGGCAGAAGAACGTCCTTCCGCTCGAACTGGGCGATTTGCCCTACGAAGGCGGCATTATTGAAGAAGTGCTCGGCAAGCCGGGTCTCGCGCGCCTGGGAAAAAAGCTCTGGGAGCGCGAGGTCTTCTTCTGCATCGCCCAGCTCAAGCTCTCCTTTATCGCCGATTACGTCATGCTCGGCGGCGGCAATTCGAAGGCCTTGAGCAAATTGCCGCCCGGCTCAGAGCTCGGCCACAACCGCAACGCCTACCTCGGCGGCATTCGGATGTGGGAAACCGAGCCGCGCACCAAACGGCCAAAGTGGAATATCATTTAGCGTTGACAAAAAACGCCGCCTTCCTCATCTGTCGGCTTCGTGAAAACGTTCCTCCCAGTAGTTCTCTTGCTGGCGAGCGCCGTGGCACCGTTTGCCCAGCAGATTGACGAGCCATATCGAGTTAGCACTCTTGTTCTGGCGGCAAGTGGTGATCCGATTGGCTCTCATGCCTATTTCGATGCTGAAGACGTCGCCGTAAATACTGCAGGCGAAGTGATCATTGCCGACAAATTCCACAGTGCCATTCGCAAGATCGCGTTAAATGGAACGGTGACTACCGTCGCTGGGGTTTTCAACGACCCTGGGCTTGTCGATGGCCCCCGAAGCGAGGCGCGCTTCGACACCCCGTCGAGCCTGGCGATAGACGCGGCAGAGACGATCTACGTCTCAGACACCTACAATCATGTCATTCGAAAGATCAGTCCCGACGGGATGGTGAGCACGTTAGCTGGAGGCTTTGGCCGTGAAGATACCGGCAGCGCGGATGGGGTCGGGAGAGCGGCACGGTTCAATTATCCCATCGGAATTGCGGTCGACCTGAATGGGTTGATCTATGTGGCGGATCAAAGCAACGCCACTGTCCGTAAGATCACTCCCGACGCCGTAGTAAGCACCCTGGCTGGGCTAGCGGGAAACTACGCGGTTATCGATGGCCAGGGTAGCGCCGCCCGCTTTCAGGCCATATCGGGAATCACGACCGATGCGTTAGGCAATATCTATGTCACGGACTGCGCCTGCATCCGGAAGATTACCCCTGCTGGGCATGTGACGACCCTGGCTGGCGCAGCTTGCGCCTGGGGATATGTAGATGGCGTGGGAGCCAGTGCGCGGTTCAACTTTCTCGAGGGAATCACCACTGGCCCGGGTGGCGACCTCTTCGTGGTTGACTCCGGAAATGGACTTATCCGAAAAATCACGCCCGCAGGCAGCGTTACCACGCTGGCCGGCGGCTATCCTCCCCTCTATCTCGGCGATTTTCACCAATTCGACGGCACCGGAAATGAGGCTCGTTTTTATCTTCCGAAAGGGATCACGGCGGATAGCAACGGGATGTTGTATGTCGCGGAAGGCCGGGTTCGCACAGTTACACCTGGAGGACTTGTAACAACCCTCCCCGCCGGGAGCCTTTTCACGACCAATACCCGGCCAGATGATGCGGGCGAAATCCCTCCGTTGGAACGAGTAACGGACCTTGCCATCGATGAGGCCGGGAATATCTATGTCGCAGAATTCTTTCGTGGCGTTATTCGAAAGATTTCGCCGAGCAGGGTCATCACCACTCTGCGTCCGACGATCCTTAGGAGCGACGGACGAACACTCCCCGTACTCCTGTCCATCGATGTGCTAACGGTTGATCGCGAAGGCAATATCTTTTACGGTTCCAATAGCTATGTCGGCAAGATCAGCCCGGCAGGCGACGTCACCGATTTCGCGGGGGATCCGATCTACAGCGGCAGCGCCGATGGAGTCGGCCCTGCGGCGCGCTTTAGCCTCGTTCAACGACTTATCCGGGACGATCACAACAATCTCTACGTCTCTGACATGTATAATTGCACTGTTCGCAAGATCACACCGGAGGCGGTCGTCACCACCTTGGCGGGTTCAGCGGGCAATTGTGGTAATACAGATGGGGTCGGAACCGAGGCCCGATTCGCCTGGCCGGAAGGATTAGCCGTCGATTCGACCGGCAACGTCTATGTGGCGGATGGGCAATACATGGCAGTAAGTAACACCATCCGCAGGATCAGCCCCGATGGAGTTGTGACCACCATCGCAGGGTCGCCGGGAACCTATGGTTACGTAGATGGAGTTGGGACATCAGCGCGATTTGATCACCCAACCGCCGTGGCCGTGGATCGGACTGGTAACATTCTTGTCGCAGACTCCTCGAATCGACGGCTCAGGAAAGTTACCCCGGCTGGAGTTGTGACAACCCTGGCTGGGGGAGGCCCGTCATTTGGGAATGATGGGGTAGGCGACGACGCCAGCTTCGCCAGCCTGAACTCCATGGTCAGCGACAGTGTCGCGAATCGTTATATAGTCGACGGCAGCGGTGCCATCCGGATCGCCACTTCTACGCTAAAGTCGCGCTCTCTGAATGTTTCGACGCGGCTGCAGGTCCTCGAAAACGAAAATGTTCTGATCGGTGGATTCATTATTGGAGGCACGAGCACGAAGAATGTGATCCTCCGCGCCTTGGGACCATCATTGACGGCGCACGATGTGGATGGCGTGCTGCCGGATCCGGTTCTTGAATTGTATGATTCCGGGGGAGATCTCATCGCCTCTAATGATAGTTGGAAACTGAACGCCCAAACGGGCACGTCTCAACAAGCAGCCATTGAGGCGACAACTCTCGCGCCCGCGAACGACCTGGAAGCGGCCCTCATCGCGACGCTCGAGCCGCAGCAGGGTTACACCGCTGTGGTTAGGGGCAGTCACGGCCAAACAGGCGTTTCGATTGTGGAATTATATGATTTGAGCAGTTCGAGCGCTGCCTCGCTGGCCAACCTCAGTACCCGTGGATTCGTGGAATCTGGAGACAAGGTAATGATCGGCGGCTTTATTCTCAGTGGCAGCGGAGAAGTGGTGGTTCGAGCCCTGGGTCCCTCGCTCGCTCAATCCGGAATTGCAAACCCCCTGGGAAATCCCTCGCTCCAACTAATCGACGGAAACGGACAGATGATTTCCGCCAATGACGACTGGGTAGACGCCGTAAACGAAGCGGCTATTCGGGCGACAGGTCTTCAACCAACGAACAATCTCGAATCCGCCATCCTGGTTTCCCTGCCGGGGGGAGCTTACACCGCCATAGTCAACGGCCACAACCAACCAGGTGTCGGGCTAGTCGAGGTTTACAATCTTCCGTAATTACGAGCGCTTCGACACTTCCATTGCAAGCGACCCGCGCCCTAGTCCGCCGTCGCTCATCTTGTTCTCGTTAGACCTCATGCCCGTGACTACAAATTCACACAAAGAAAAACTAAAAACATGAACAGGGTCTTCAAATTCTTCATCATCACAGCCGCAACCGCCCTTACGATCGCTTCGGCCCACGCCGAACCTGATCAACCGACGCAAACCTTGTTCAAGAACTTGATGGCTGCAACGGTGTCCAATAATTATGACGGATTTGTTGCGGAGTGCGATGCTGTCATGAAAGCAGCGTTGACGAAGCCTATGTTGGAAGGCGTAAGCAAGCAGATTGAGCCGCGCGCCAGGCAAGGCTATAACGCGCAGTATCTCGGCGAGCTGAATCAGCGCGGATACAAGGTTCACTTGTGGCGTCTGAGTTTCAAAGATGCCGGAGATGACGTGCTCGCTACATTGAGCGTCAAGGATGGCAAGGCGGGAGGATTCTATCTGCATTAGCTTCGACACAATGAGGCCGTATTTTCGGCCGCCTCGCCAACGCCCCCGTGCTGGTACGCAACGTAAAGTATGGCGACCGCATCTCGCGTCGCGAAAGTGAGATCAAAACTGGATTATAGAGCATCCCGACCGTTCGGAGGAAGGCAACTTCGTCGGGAAGTTTCTGGAGAAGCACTTTGAGCACAAATAAGACCTAACCAGGCGATGCAGCAAACTCCGAAAGCATTCGGAGTCGCTCACTTTATTCTCGTTAGATGAAGACACGTGAGATGCTCCTTGTTGGGTTGACGGTGCTCCTTCCAATTGCGTCGCACGCGGACGATCGCTCTCGATGGAATTCCGCCGCGGTCGATGCGCGCGGCGTTCGGTATCGAGGAAGCGATTACCCGGATGGCGGCATGTGGATGAATGATGCAGTGTCCAGAGCCGCGCCCCAATACTCTTTGAGTGAAAGGGCACAGCGCCATTTCAGATCCGGATTATTGCGGCTCACTTTGGATTTGAAGACTGGCACAGTTACGAAAGTTCAGATCCTGCAATCTACCGGATTTGCAGCACTCGATCAGTCCGCTATTGATGCTTTCCGCCGATGGCGGTGGAAGCCCGGGAAATGGAAACAAATCGATGTGCCGATCACTTTTACGATGAACGATAAATATTCAAAGTAGCATTCTCCATCTAACCAGCCGATGCAGCGAACGGCTACCCGTTGCGGGACCGCGTTCCCAATGATTAGAACACTTCCACTTCGATTGGTGCTCGCTCCCGGTAGCCGTCGCTGATCTTATTCTCGTTAGACCCAAATCATTCGCATGATAACCACAGGCGACAAGGCAGCTGTGATAATCGTGTCAATTCTTGTGATTGCTGCACTTGCCGTAGGTGCGCTGTACATGTTCTCACCCACAATCGTGTGCCGAAGATACCCCCGTGACGACATTCGGGCACTCAGGGTCCAATTAGAGTATTACAGGAAGTTAAGCGGCACTTATCCCCCGACTGAGGAGGGGCTGAGTGCCTTGGTGCCACGCGTAATGGAGGGTGTACCGAACGATCCTTGGGGGACACCCTATGTTTACCGCTTTCCTGGGAAGCGCTACGCAAACGGCTTCGATCTTTTTTCAGCGGGATCTGATCGCCTAGAAGGGACAGCGGACGATGATTGGGGCAAATAACCACGGGTCTAACCAAGCGATGGAGCGAACTCCGAAAGCTTGCGTGCGTTGGAAAGTGGGGGCCGAAGTCGCGGCGTCAATCTTTGTCTTGACCGCAACGCTGGCCTCGTCCCAGCCAGCGCCTGGATCGTTGGATGTGCACTGGAATGAGGGTGCTTTAGATTGCACGGCCACGCCGCAAAACCCGCTTCAAGTCCATACCTACGAGCCGCAAACTTTTATCCTGCGCCAGAGTCCTTGCGCAACTTTCGAAGCAAATTTTCTCTATCTTCTGGTCGGCTCCGACAAAGCTCTTCTCGTCGATACCGGCGCTGTCGCGGACGCGAAAGAGATGCCGCTGGCGAAAACGATCTTGGAACTATTGCCGGATAAGAACCACCAAGAGCTTCCACTTCTAGTGGCGCACACCCACCGCCATTTAGATCATCGTGCCGGCGATCCTCAGTTCGCGTCCCTTCCATCGGTCCAGATCGTGCCCATAGATTTGGAAGGAGTTCGAGCGTTCTTCGGTTTCACTAACTGGCCCAACGGGATTGCACATGTGGATCTGGGCGGCCGAACTGTGGATGTAATTCCGACGCCCGGACACAACGCGACCCACGTGGCATTCTACGACAACAGGACGGGAATTCTGTTTTCCGGAGATTTCCTTATGCCGGCCCGACTGCTGATTGAAGATGCCGCGGGCTACCACGAAAGCGCCCTGCGGGTCGTCGAGTTTCTGAAGACGCGGCCGCTCACGTGGATCCTGGGCAGCCACATCGAATTGAACACGGCCGGACAGGCCTACCGATTCAGATCTCGCCACCATCCCAATGAACACCGGCTCGAGTTGGCGAGAGAAGATTTGACCGCGTTGCCAGCGGCGTTTGGAGGCTTCAACGGCTTTTACGCACGACATCCGAATTACATTCTTAGCAATCCTATTCGCAACCTTGTGGCTCAGGCCATTATCGCGCTCGCGGTATTAATTTTCATCGTGTGGGGAGTGCGTCGGTTGCTACGCCGCCGGCGCTTATGATCCCAGCGTCTTCGCGTCCGCGGTTGGGAAGTTTCAACGATGACCGCGTTGCACCGTCAAGGCCTAACCAGACGATGAAGCCAACTCCGAAAGAATTCGCGAGCAGGCTGGCCCCATTGGCGAAATAAGTTCAGTGTGTTTGCCACGATACCCTGCCGTGGTTTATCTTTTTCTCGTTAGGCCTTTCTGTGCGCTCCGTTTGAAGAGTACAAGCCACGCTTCATGAGCCGATTCACCCGCAGCATTCCAGACCGATCCTTTGCCGCGTTCCTCTCCCTCCTGCTCATGGTTCCCACCGGCTGGGCCTGTTTCACGTATTTCACCCTCGATCACTCGAACGACAACCCGGATTGGGTGCTTCGACTGTTGCTCCACATCATCATGGAGGCCGTCGCTACGGCGTTTCTCCTCTCGGTTCTCGGACTCGTCTGGGCCGTTTTCACGCCAGCCTGGCTCTCACGGACATTCAGCTTCTGTCGGGAACACTTCGTCCTCGCGCTCGCTGTATTTCTGCTCGTTATCATCGGTATGTTCGCGTATTCTTTCCGGGCGTGAGCGACTCCAATCGCGAATGAGCGAATGGCCTAACCAGGAGATGGAGCGAACGGCCACCCGCAGTGGATCAAGGTTGAATTATGAAAGATGAACTGAAGGCAAAACGCGCTCCCGGTGGCCGTCGCTCATCCTTTTCTCGTTAGGTCTCATGCGCACGCACTTGGTCATCGCCACTCTTTTACTTTGTGGTTGCACCGGTATTACACAGGTTCGGGGACGCTATGCGGGAGGGTTGTCGCCCGGAGACGTTAGCGAGATACGTCGGCTGGTTGCGCGGCCACCACACTTCGGCCACACGGTCATCACTTTGCACGCGATCGGAAGGGATCGCGTCCGAGTTGAGACCCGAGAGTATACGGAGTCCGACTGCGATGGCGTCATCCAGTATGTCGTCCGTCGACGCGGTACCTGGTACATTGACGAGCATTCCTCGCCTCAGTGGATTAGGGAGAGGATCGTTGTCACAAGCTAGCCACAAAAGAGATTAAACCATGCGATCGAGCGAACGACGGGCCGCTGTGCGCTCCACCTTTGAGATGACTTCTACACTTCCACCCCGAGCGACGCTCGCCTTCGGCCGCCGTCGCTCATCTTATTCTCGTTAGGCGACATCAAGTCACCGTGCCATGAAAATCAGTTGCGATTGCGGAGCGACCATTAGCGACCAGGCAGACAGCCTGCCTCAAAAGGGGCATCTCATTCCAGATCAAGAGTGGTTTCCGGTTTGCGACGGCCTCGACGCTGTGATTAATGACGTGGCGGCTTGCCGCACCAACGCGGAGGCAGCCGCCATGCAGGTTCGGAGTATTCTTATCACTGCTGCACGTCTCGCGTACCAGTGCAGGGAGTGTGGCCGCTTGTTCCTGGATGACCGCGACCATCAGCTGCATGCCTTTGCCCCGGCATTGACTGAAACGAGCAGGGAGATCTTGAGGAGTCGCGATGGACACCACGCCGCCTAATCATTTTTTTCTCGTTAGGCCGATGCCACGCGTGAGAGTTTTCGCGGCTATTGTTATCTCCCTGATCTGCGTCGGATGTGCAGTGACACGCGAGCGTGCCGTACGGGTGGCAACGCGAGCACTCGCCGACCGAAAATGGCCGTTACCAGCCAATCATACCGTTATGGTCAGCCAGGGTCACGCGGCCATTTACGCTGGAGGGGATTACGATCTTTGGCACGTCCAGTTTAGTGTTCCGGGCCGTAGCGAGCCGCTCTATACTGTTTGGGTGGACCAGCGTTTCGGCACCGTTGATGGCGTCACGGACTATCGCTCCATTTCGTCTGGCCCATGATCTATTCACAGCACAGGCCTAGCGAACTCCAAAAGCCTCGCAGCGGGTCGCCGGACCCACGAGCATCGCAAAAGCGGAGGGCGGAACGGTGAAGGGCGTAGTTTGCTACCCTACACCATCGGCGGTACTCTTACGTAATGCGACCCCTTCGATACTCCATCAACGTCACATTGGACGGGTGCTGCGATCATCGCACAATATCCCCGGACGAAGAGTTGCATCGTCATGCGGTCGAGAACCTCAACCGGGCCGATGCCCTCCTTTTTGGCCGGGTGACTTATGAAATGATGGAGGCAGCGTTTCGATCGCCGGCGCGGACGAGGGCGATGCCCGATTGGATGGAACCTTTCGCCCGGACGATCGACGCGGCCAAAAAGTACGTCGTGTCGAGCACCCTGGACCGGGTCGATTGGAACGCGGAACTCGTGCGCGGGGATCTGGAAAAGACCGTTCGGCAGCTCAAGCGCGAGCCGGGTAAGGGACTGTTCGTGGGAGGCGTGAAGCTCCCGCTGGCATTGGCAGAGCTGGGATTGATCGATGAGTACGAGTTTGTGGTACAGCCAAGGCTGACGGGCCACGGACCGACGTTGTTCGCCGGGCTATCGAAGCATGTCGACTTGAAGCTCGTAAGCCGGCTCGAGTTCGGCTCGGGCGCGGTGGCGATGCGGTATGAGCCGAGAAGGTAGCTCGATCAAGCAAATGAAAGGAAGGTCTAACCCGGCGATGGAGCGAACTCCGAGAGCTTTCGGAGTCGGCGATCTTGTGTCTCGTTAGATGACATGACGTTTCTTCGATACTTCGTTTACATCGTTTGCGGCGCGCTGGCTTCGTCGGCTGTCGGAGGTCTGTTTGCCTGCGTGGTCGCCCTGATTTCACCGGAATTTGTCGGCTCCCTGTTTGGACGGGACGCCGGTGGTTCGCTCGTTCGCTACGCGGCCGGCGTCGGCATGATCTGGGGCGTTTTCCTCGGCACTGTCGCGATGGCGTTCTCCCTCCTGCTGGTCACGCTTATTCACATCGCTCGGGTCATTCGGAAGAAAAGTGACGGGCAAGACCTCCCCTGATGTGACGCGAGTCATCTCACCAGACGATGGCGGACGGCGAGCAAGCGAGCCGTCTAGGCGCTACGTGCGCGCTTTTGGCCCTCTCCCGGTGACAAGGAGACTTTGATGCTCACTCGGCGCCAGTTTTTAATCAAGAGCAGCCTCCTCGCGGCGGGCACGAAGATTTTGCCGCGAGTCTCCGCGGAAACCCTTGCGGAAGGATGGCCGCCCTATCGCCGTGGCCCTTGTATCGACGGTCAAGGCGGTAGCGCGATTTTTTATCTGCAAGACAACGACCCGGCCCTGCCAGGAGAGTTGCAAGCAATTCGAGATTCCGGCCTGACTGGACTGATTGTGAGCCCCGGGCCGCAGGGCCGCTTCTGGCTGAATGATGCCGCTTTCGAGCGCAGCAGGCAGGCGCTGGCCGACTGGAAGGCGCGGATCGAGGCGCATGGCGATGTATTTCTGCACGTCAAAACGGCGGCGGACCTGGAACGCGCGCACACCGAACATCGGCTTGGCATCATCTTTTCCTTCCAAGGCACCGAGCCGCTGGGCGAGGAGAGCGACCGCATTCCCATGTTCCGGGAAATGGGTTTGCGGGTAATGCAATTGACGCACAATCGCCGCAACCTGGTGGGCGACGGTTGCATGGAACCGGGCAATGCCGGGCTCAGCAATTACGGTCGCGAGGTAGTGAAACGTTTGAATGCGGAAAAGCTGGTGATTGACCTATCGCATGCGTCCCCGCGCACCACCAGGGAGGCGATCCGGGCTTCGGCCGCGCCGGTGTTGATTGGCCATACCGGATGCCGGGCCTTGGCGGATTTGCCGCGCAACGTGGGCGATGCCGAGTTGCGGGCACTGGCTGATAAAGGTGGCGTTGCGGGCATTATTTTCTGGCCATATCTGCGGGTTGATAGGCAACCGATGGCGATCGATGTGATTCGTCACCTCGAACACGCCATCAATGTTTGCGGCGAAGATCATGTTGGCATCGGCACCGATGGTGATGTTGCCCCCGTGAAACGTTCACCGGAATGGGAGCGCGAAAATCGCGAATGGGTGCGCGGATCGAAGCAAGACGGCGTCTTCGCGGCAACGCGGCCTGACGATTTGTACACGTTTATTCCCGACCTCAATGTCGCCAACCGTTTCGAGATGGTGGCGGCGCGACTCTCAAAACGTGGCCATTCCGATGCGCGGATCGAAAAACTTTTGGGCAGGAATTTCGCCCGCGTGATGCGCGAAGTGTGGGGGGCTTGAGGTTTTGTCCCGCTGCCGCGGGCCAGCCATCCCTGATCTTATTCTCGTTAGCCTTTATCATGAGACTCGTCCTGCTGGGAAATGCCGGTGCCGGAAAGAGCACCATGGCTCGCCGACTCATCGGCGGCGGACCGATCCCTCGCTTGTCTCTTGATGAGATTGCCTGGAATCCCGGACCACAGCGAAAACCGTTACATGAAAGTCTTGAGCTGCTTAATGATTTTCTGAAGGCGAATGACCAATGGGTGATCGAGGGGTGTTACAGCGACTTGGTCGAGGCTGCTCTGGGGCAATGCACCGAGTTGAGATTCTTGAATCCTGGTATTGAGGTCTGCGTTGCCCACTGCCACCGGCGGCCTTGGGAGCCGGAAAAATTTTCCTCGGCGCAGCAGCAGGACGCAATGCTTGAGCAACTGGTCCTGTGGGTTAAACAATACGAGATTCGGGATGACGAGTATGGCTTGAAGCGACATCGGAAGATATTCGAACAGTTTGCGGGTCCAAAACGCGAGTTCGTCTCTGTGATTTCATACGATGAAGGCTAAACATGCGTTTGGTTGCAATCCATGCGTCCCGTGGACCGGGTCACTTAGCCTTGTGAGCGGAGCTTTAGTGTTAACCGTGCCCACGTTGTTCTTTCAGCGCTTGTTTTCTGTCCGCTTGTCGGGCAGGCTTTTTCGGATGCGGATGATGATGGCACGCCAGGCATCTAACCAGGCGATGCCTTCGGAGCCGCTCATCTTGTGCCTCGTTAGACCGCTAAGTGTTCACTGACAAGGAGGGAGAAATAATGGTCAAGCTCGTCTATTGTCTGCGCCGGCTCGCCGACGTCTCACCGGAAGAATTTTATCGCTACTGGCTGAACACGCACGCCCCTAAAGTGAAGGACGCGGCCGAAGCAATGCGAGCGCTCCGCTACGTCCAGAGCCACACCTGCGAGGCGGAGTTGAACCAGGCGTTCGTTGCCTTGCGCGGCCTGGCGCCAGCCTACGACGGGATCACGGAAGTCTGGTGGAACAGCATCGAAGACTTGAAGGCGGCCATGGCGACGCCTGTCGCAGCCGAGGCCATGGCGTTGCTGCAGGAGGATGAATCTCACTTCATCGATTTCTCTCAATCGTGCGTGTTCATGACCACCGAGCATCTGATTTTCGATCGCTCGTAGGGTGCGCCAGAGAATTCGTAACAACCCTTCAGGCGGCTCAAAATGTCTGTGGCGCTAAACATACTTCAAGCGTTATTCGGCTTTTGTGCGGCCGTCTTCGGAGTAGCCGGGAATACGTGGGACGCCTCTCGCCCGAGTCTACTTCGTCGGGTAACCATGCAGGGCTGGACGGCGATCATCCTCGCCCTCTGCACTCTCGCAGTCACTGTGATCAAAGAGATTAGAAACGACCGTGTTGCCAGGATGAATGGCGCCCGGGTAGAGCAACTTCAGGGCAAACTCCTGGCCGCTCTCGAAAGGCAGGCGACCAGCGCTCCTGGGTCGGCGGATCGTGATAGGGCGAAGGCCGCATTGGTCACCGAGCTAAGGCAACAATCGACGCCACCGCCCACCGCAGAGCCACCGCCGAACACCCTTGAACCGGTCGGCCCCGAGCCACGCTGGCTCACGTTAGCGCGCGCGGAGGTTGGCGTGAAAGAGTCTGGCGCCGGCAAAGGCAATCCGAGAATCCTCGAGTATCTTGCCTCGACTTCCCTCGCCGGTTCCCCTCTCGATGAGAAGATTCCCTGGTCGGCCGCGTTCGTGAATTGGGTCCTTAAGCAGTCTGGCATCGAGACCAATAACAGCCCCGTGACCCGCTCTTGGATGCAATGGGGTTCTTCGGCCTCACCGCCACATCCGGGCTCGCTAGTCCTTATCCGTTCGGCCTCCGGTAGTTGGCATATCGGATTCTTTGTTAGGGACGAGGGGAATTCGGTCGCAATTATTGGAGGTAATGCAAACAATTCGGTTAAGTATCAATTGGTCTCAAAACAATTTGTCGTCGATTACCGCGATCCGCCGAACGCCTGACTCCCCATAGCCGCGGATGATCTTATTCCGGTCAGATGTTCAAGCAGCGCTGTGCACCAAAATCATCTAACCAATCGATGAAGATGAAATGATACAAATCGAGCCGTTTGCGCCGCGGCACACGGACGGCGTGGGCGCACTCATCGTCGGCATTCAGCGGGACGAGTTCCAAATCCCGATTACGCTCGAAGACCAGCCGGACCTCCAGAATATCCCTCCTTTTTACCAGCAAGGGGCGGGCAACTTCTGGGTCGCGGTTTTGGATGACGAGGTCGTCGGCACCGTAGCGCTGCTGGACCTCGGCAACCACCAGGCTGCGCTGCGCAAGATGTTCGTCCACGCCGCCTACCGGGGTCCTGGCCACGGCGTGTCCGCGCGCCTGCTCGAGACCCTGCTCGAGTGGGCCCGCTCGCGGGGCGTAAAAGAGGTTTACCTCGGCACAACCGAGAAGTTCCTCGCCGCCCATCGCTTTTACGAGCGGAACGGCTTTCAGCAGATCACCGCCACCGAACTGCCGCCGGCCTTTCCGAAAATGGCGGTAGACACCAGATTCTATCGCCGCGCGCCGTAGCAACTGAATACCCTCGATCGGATTCAGACGCGACATCGAGGCCTGCGGCTGCGTTACGGCACGAGCACGCTGGCTATGCGCGCTGGATAAAGGTTGAGGGATGAAGGATGAAATAAAAGCAAAGCTGGCTTTCCGCAGCCGTCACTGTTCTTGTTCGTAGATGCATCTAACCAATCGATGAACCTCCGAAAGCGTTCGGAGCTTATCTCCGTCTCGTCACGCGCAATGCTTGCACCAGCCACAAAAGCCGATGTTCTCCGCGACATTCGAGTCGCGCTCATCATCCATGCGATGTTTGTGTCGGTGGTCCTGGTCTACGCTATTTTCCCGCCGGATTCGTCGATCTTTTTCCTGTCCAGTCTCGTCTTTGTCCCGCAGTGGGCCACGTTCTGTATCGCCTCGGGGATCGATTCGATTCAGCCACTCGCCCTTCTTATCGTTCGAGGCTTTGTCGGCTTTTGTTTATCGTTCGTCTTCTCGTTGCTTTATGCCGCCGCCTGGCGCTCAGTTCTCTACTTGGGCAGCGTGCTTGTCAGTTCCCGCAAAGCGAGAGCGACGCCAAGCGCCTAACCAGGCGATCCAGCGAGCTTCGAAAGTATTCCCAGTCCGAAGCGTTCGGGCGCATCCCTCCACTGCCGGAGCACCATTTGCTCATGCGACCCTCGGCGTGATGCGCCATACAACCCCGTTCAGTATCGGCGGACAAGATAGCCTGCAAGGTGTCGCGTCGTGTTCGTATACTTTTCATGAATCGCCCCCTTGTCCTCTCGCTGTCACTTGTTCTCGCGTTCACCACCGTCGCCGCCGGTGGCACATACCAGCGCACCACCGATGAGGCGGCCCTCGTTTGGAACAACCTCCCGGCCATCGACGATGAAGCGTCCTGGGACGGAGCAGTCGATGCCGACGGTTACGCCACAGGCGTTGGCACGATAACCTGGTCAAAAAGCGGCGAATGGGTTTGCAAATACTCCGGTCCGATGGTGCGCGGACGCCTGCATGGATACGTCACAAATGTTGATGCCGACGGCTCCGCCTTCGCTGGCACGTTTACTCGCGGCATTAAGCAATCCGATTGGCGCAGGCTCCCGCCTTCGCGCGAGTATAGCTCTCAAGACGCCGAGCAGCGCCGGCCATATTCTCCATCGTCACAGCAGGAGGCTCTGGCAGAGCGCCAGCAAGAAGCGCGGGCCTGGTTGGTCGGGTTCATGGTTGCTCGCTTCATTGCGCACATCTCCGAACCCACCACCCTCGAAGAAGTCTTTCTTCGTGAGGCTCTCAAGTGGGGAAGCGATCTGGGAATCGACAACTCGCTTGCAACGCTTTTCCCGGAGGCTTCCACTTCTGAGCGCGCGGCAATCCGTGGATTGCTCATAGCGATTACGGAGGGCAAGCTATCTCCGAACAACATCGCTGGACAAATGACGAAGGAGGTCTTCATGGCGGAGTTGCAACAGCGCGATCCTGATCTTGCGACAAATGTCGCGATCGCCGAGAGAGCTTGGAACGTCGTCCAGGAAGCCGTGAGAGCGTCAAACAGAAGCACAAGTGAGTAAGGTCAAAACTGCCTCTCACACGACCACCACTACGACACGTTCTATTTGACGACGATAGGCTTGCCCTTGTTAACACGCTCTTGACATCGCGCCCGACCGTGGGGCACGCGAGGCGGCACGCTTTCGATCTTTGTTGCTCATCGAGTAGCGTGTTAGGCTTCGAGATTCATGACGGCAAAGGAAATCCTCGCAGAGCTGAAGCCGCTGGGCAGAGACAGCTACAAGAAGGTCCTCTTCAATCATGGCGTAAAGGAGCCGTGCTTCGGCGTCAAGATCTCCGACCTGAAGCAGATCCAGAAGCGCATCAAGGTGGACTACCAACTGGCGCTCGATTTGTACGACACCGGCAACTACGACGCCATGTATCTGGCCGGATTGATCGCGGACGATGCGCGAATGACAAAAAAGGACCTGCAACGCTGGGTCAGGAAGGCGTATGCATTTACGGTGCCGTGGGTGGCGGCCGGCAGTCCGCACGGGTGGACGCTGGCCCTGGAATGGATCGACTCGAAGAGCGACCCCATCGCAGCCTCAGGCTGGGCGACGCTGGCCAGCCTCGTGTCCATCAAAGAGGACACGCAACTCGATCTGGCGGCGCTGAAGCGGTTGCTCCAGCGCGTGCGAAAGACGATTCACCGGCAAGCCGACGAGACACGATATCAAATGAACGGATTTGTCATCGCCGTGGGCGCTTATGTGAAATCGCTGACCGCCACCGCTATTCAGACAGCGGAAAAGATCGGCCGGGTGACGGCGGACC
This sequence comes from Chthoniobacterales bacterium, assembly GCA_035941955.1. Taxonomy (GTDB): domain Bacteria; phylum Verrucomicrobiota; class Verrucomicrobiia; order Chthoniobacterales; family UBA10450; genus AV80. The sequence continues at coordinate 16,421 of DASZDO010000095.1, read as the reverse complement.
TGGGCAACAATGCATGTCAGGTGCCGTTCGCTCCAGATTACATTCGGAAGGTCCAGAAACGCGGCGCCATCGGAAAGAAACGCAAGAGCGCCAAGTGCTGAACGGACCGCTTCGTGCCACACCGCCCTGAGACAGGCGGTCCTCATCGAAATCATTGAGTGAGATTTAGCCGCACCTTAGCAATCGTCTTCGGATTTCTCGCACCGATCGCGGATACGGTGCGCCGTTGGAATAGCTGGCGAGATTTTCCACCCGCCCTCTTCGATGACTACATCATGGGGGCGCTTCTCCTGGCCGGCGCATGGTTGGCCGCCCGGAACTTCGACCAGGGCCAGCGTTTGCTCGCGGCCGCCTGGGGATTTACTTGCGGAATGGGCTATTACAGTTTCTTCGACCAGCTCCGACACTATCAACTGGGCGAGATCGATCCCGCACCGATTTCCTCCGGTTCGGTCCTGGCCATCAAAGGCGTTGGAGTACTTCTCGCGATCGCAGCGTTACTGGCTACTCTAAAAGCAAAGCGACCGATGGAACCAATCGAAAGGAGACGAACATGAACTCACAGATTCTGGGGTTGAAGGTGGCTGGCGTTGTTTTCAGGGTGCTTTGCCTGGCGCAACTGCTGCGCTTGCTCCTGCGCCCCGAGGTGCTTGTGGCGGGGAATCAGGTGCCGCTTTGGCCCAGCGCCCTGGCCGTTGCGATTCTGGGTGGCTTGAGCCTCTGGATGTGGAAGCTTGCCCGCGTGACGACTCGATGAGTGGGTTGGGACCCAGCTCATCTCGGTCACATAAAGCTCGGGTGATGCCAGAATAGGGACACGGCGACGTTGAGACCGACCGGCCGGCTCTGTGAGGTCGAACAACTAAAATGAAAGATAAACAGACTGTGCCCGGGCCTCGTCCGTGGCTGTTCGTTCTGGCGGCCTTGTTGTCGCTGGTTGGGCTGGCTGATTCCATTTATCTCACGGTCACACACCTGACCGGCGAAAATGCCGCCTGCTTCGCGTCCTCCGGTTGCTCGGAAGTGCTGGCGAGCGCCTATGCCAGCGTGGGGAAAATTCCTCTCGCCGCATTTGGCGCTCTCGGATACTTCACCGCTTTCAGCTGCTCCGTCCTTGCGGCGTTCGGTTATCCACGCGCCCGGAGTTTTTTGACCGTGCTCGTAGCGGGCATGCTGGCCACCACGCTTTGGCTACTCTACGTGCAGGCTTTTGTTCTTTACGCCTTTTGTGACTTCTGCCTCATATCGGCGGCCTTGACCTTGTCTCTCTCCGCCATCGTCGCGGCCAGCCATTTCATCGAACGAAGGCGTCGAAGCGCGGCCAAACAGGCTATTCGACGCGAATCCTAGCAATCCAGGAAATGCGACGCTATCTACCATTTGCAATCATTGGCTTGATCTTCGTGATCGCCGCCGGAGGCGGGCTGCTTCTCTTCCGCTCGAAGAACGTCAGCACCCCGATCAGAATTGTGCCCGGCAAGCCCGGGGCCGAGCCAGCACATATTCGCGGATCCGACCAGGCGCGCGTGACTTTGGAAGAGTTTGGCGATTATCAATGTGTCCCGTGCCATTTTCTTGCCAAGACGCTCCTGAAAGTGGAACACGACTATGGGACGAAGGTCCGCATCATTTTCCGGCACTACCCGCTCAAAAAACACGTCCACGCCTACACCGCGGCATGTGCCGCGGAAGCGGCTGGGGTGCAAGGACGCTTTTGGGAAATGCATGATCTGTTGTTCCAAAATTCCCCGCAGTGGGGCAAAGAGACGCCCCGTCCGATCATCAGTCTCGTGCCGAACGCGCCAGACGTTTCGCCGGAAGAGAAAGCAGCGGAGGTCCGAGCAATTTTTGCCGGCTATGCCGAAAAGCTGGGACTGGATGTCGAGCGCTTCAAACGAGACATGGACAGCGAGCAGGTCAGGGGACGCATCAGGTCGGACCAGGAACGCGCCGCTTCAGTCGGCGTCGACCGGACCCCAAGCGTATTCATGAACGGCCTGACGGTCCCGTATACCTCTTTCGATGAGGTCGATTTGCGGCGGACGCTGGATGCCGAACTGAGCGGGCAGACTCCCACGCCCGTTCCTCCGACGCCAGGATCGAATCTTCAGATCCCAACACCTACCCCACCGAAATAAAGAGCGATCCCGAACGATTCGACGCGCCTAATCGATCGCAACGTCCTTCGGATCAAACTCAGCCGCCGGATATTTCGGATCCATTCTTTCCAGCGCGGCCACAACCGTCTCGAGCATGACGAGGTTGCGCAACCATTTGCGATCCGCCGGCACAATCCACCAGGGAGCTTGCGCGGTCGTGCAGCTGTTGATCACATCGTCGTAAGCCATTTGGTAGTCCTCCCAGAGCCGGCGCTCCTGCAAATCGGCCAGGTTGAATTTCCAAAGTTTGCGGGGCTCTTTCAATCGGGCCTCGAGCCGGCATTTTTGTTCTTCCTTCGAGATGTGCAGAAAGAACTTCAGGATCGTCACGCCATTGTCGTTCAACAATTTCTCAAAGGCGTTGATATCCGCGCAGCGCGCCCGCCACGTTTCCTTCGTGATTTCGCCATGCACTAGAGGAACGAGCACGTCTTCGTAATGCGACCGGTTCCAGAGCCCGACCGCGCCTTTTCGCGGCGCCGCCCTATGGACGCGCCAGAGAAAATCGTGGTCCCTTTCCTCGGCCGTGGGATACTTGAAATTCGTTAACTGGACGCCGTTGGGGTCGAGCCCCAGGCAAAGGTTCTTGATCGCGCCATCCTTGCCGCTGGTGTCCGTTCCTTGCACCACGACGAGGAGGCTGCGCTGATGCTCGGCGTAAAGCGCCTCCTGGAGTTCGGCCAGTCTTTCCCGCAAGCGTTCGATCTTCTCCGCTGACGCCGATTTCGAATGGCCCGCCGTTTCCGCGGCATCGATCTTCGAGAGCCGGATCTCGCATCCGGGCCCCGCCAGAACTATGCCCTTAATTTTTTTTGGGTTGGGGAGTTTTTGTTTTTTTGCCATTCCGGGTAGAGCAGGTTCACGCTATCGGCCGCCACTCGAGGTCGCAATGCTTTTAACGGAGGGGGGACAGGATCGACCGGCTTTTTTTCCCGAAAATTGGTTTCGGAAATTCAATCCTTGGAATCCTGTTAATCCTGTCCAATTGTTCTTTTCGCCGATATGAAACTTTACTTTCTCCGCCATGGCAAAGCGGATTGGCCAAACTGGGATCAGCCGGACGACGAACGCCCGCTGACAGAGGAAGGCAGGAAGGAAGTCGCCGCCGTGGCGAAATTCCTGGCCCGACTGGAAATCGCGCCCGTCATCCTGACCAGTCCGCTGCCGCGCGCCAGCCAGACCGCCGAGATTGCCGGCAAACATCTAGGCGTCAAAGTCCGAGTAGAGCCGCTGCTGCGTCCCGGCTTTGACGCCGCAGGACTCGGCAAAATCCTCAAGGATTTTTCCGGGAAGAATCTCATGGTGGTCGGACACGAGCCCGATTTCACCCGCACGATTTTTCAGCTCACGGGAGCGAAGGCAAAAATGTCCAAGGCCGGCGTAGCGCTCATCGAACTCGAGACCGGGCCGATGAAAGGCGTGTTGCGCTGGCTCTTCCCGCCAAAATTCGCCAAGGCATAATTCACCAGGATAAAACACGCGGTACCTACTCTGCACAGAGGACTGATTCCGTAAAAAGCCTGCGCATTCGAAAGTCATCAACGCTCTTGATTATTTCTATATCGCCGTCGCCCACAATCGTTGTCCTTCCCACCGTCCCCGCATTTCCTATTTCTACATTCACCTTTCCCGCAACGCGCTCGAGAATAAGGCTTTGAGATAGCATTACACCCGCAACCACCTCATCCCACATTTGAACCCACGGTTGCTTCCGTCGCAAATAATCAGCTACTAAGCCCGCCAGCCGATTACCGGAAGCGTCGAAGGTGCCTGCGTACGACGATGCTATTCCGTTGCCGCGCGTCGCATCTAATGGAACGAGCGTAACCGGCAAACTGGATCCGATTATCGCGGATGCGGCGGTTGGGTCGAACCAAATGTTGAATTCTGCCGTTGATGAAGAGTTCCCTGGCACATCGAAACAGCCCCCCATCATGTACACCTTCGAAATTACTCTTTGATCAACACCCGCCTGTAGAGCTGCCGCAAGAGTTGTACATGGCGACAGAACAACCAGAGTCACATTATCGTCGTTCAAGTTAATTGCATCGACCAGTCGAGCCACACGCTCTCGCGCGAGGGCATCTAGCTCCGTAAGATCGCTGCTCCAATCTACGTCTGCGTTTCTGAATGCGCCGAAAAAATATCCGCTGTCCGCGGTGCTGCCCCGATTGACTTGCTCGTATCTCTGCCGGTGAGCCTCTTTCGGCAACCCGGTCAAGACGGGGATGTCTTCCCGGTTCGCAAGCCTCAGGAACTCACGCACATGCCGGTCGACGTCGTCGACCCATTCATTCCCGCTCTCCGCCACAATCCCTCTAATGTCGACATCTGGGCTTCGCAGCAACAAGAGCAAGGCGCTCGAATCGTCACCCCATTGCTCCATCATATCAGTGAATACGATCGTTCTGCGCTTCTTCATTCCGACGTTAACTCTCAGTCTTTACACCGGATCAGATATTCGCATATGATCGATTCTACCTTCCTGGCCTGCGACAAAAAACTCCGGCCCGCTTCCGGAAACCTTTGTATGCGCGAAATCGGCCCGGCAAGCCGTTCGATTCGATCGTCAGGGAACGTAACGCGCATCATCTCCTCAAACTCCACCTGGGTCATCCAAATACAGCCCGCAGCCGGCGAATCGTCACATCGGCGCTCAAAAAGCATCTCAAGGCAAAGCAAGGAACTGCTGCGGTAAAATAGCCCCCTTAGATAGCGAAGCCGTTTCGTTAGCTCCTCAGCACTTTTCGAATAGTGGAGAACTCCTGTGCAAATAATCAAAGAGCAGTCACCGATATTATCAGGAGCAACGCCAAAACAATCACCCTGCAAAACTTTTGCCCGCCCGCCTTTTCTTTCTGCTCTCACTCGATCCTTTAGTTCGCCGCACATTTCAGGATCTCGTTCTACCGCAAACACCCGGTGGCCTGCGTGAAGGGCGCATAAGGTATGGCGGCCTCGGCCGGCCCCAAGGTCCACGACAAAATTATTCGGTGGCAGCCGCTCCAGGATATGCTTGATCGATGGAAGAGCCCTCTGCCTTAGGATAAGGGAATCTAAATCGTTAAGCTTCCATGTTTCGCTCTCATCGACTGCGTGGAGGAGTATGTCTTCTGTTCGAAGTGCGATCTCGCTCAAAACGGGGCCTAGTTCTTCCTTACGCACACACGCCTCCACGCATCTTTCGAGATCATGCCACGTCAATAGCAGCATGCGGATCGGCTTTCCCGGGGTGAAATATCGTCGCAGCCATTTGGCGATATCTGCCTGGTAAGGGATTGCGGTGCTCGTGAGGATAATTGCGGCCTTGCAGGTGCGTCTCTCGACAAGATGGTCGACGCTGGTCCGCACATCTGGTGTTAGCTCCCTTGTCTTGGCGCCCACGATAAGCTCTGTCGCTTCGAAAGTCGCATCACCCCGCATATCCAGGTCAATGCCCACACTGCTGGACAGCACTTCGCCATGCGACCTAATTCGGACTTCCCTCGTGGAATAATAGCATTCCATTGCCGAGGCAAAGGAACTCAACATTTTCACCGCGCTCGAATTACTTATGTCCTCGACCGACAGCCACGTATGCACGCTTGCGCTCAACCTTGCACCCTCACATAGCCGTTCGTTGTTCCGCCGGTAGTTGTAAAAGAACACAAAAGCGAAGGCGGCAACCACCATGAGATAAACCACAAATGGAATACTCCAGCCCAGTTTCGCGACTAACGGGTTGCTTGGCCAGAGCGCAACAGTTGCCAGGATACCGTAAAGATTGTCACGTTTGAAAAAAAGCGCGATCTCGCTTTCGCCGATAGCAGATGGCGCCAACGGCTGAGGCCGACGAAATTGTCGATAGTACATTCCTCGGAGGAGAGCTTGAGTCCGAACGATCCTGCCGGCGAGCGAGCGGTCGTTTCTGTATGTTAGAAAAACGAAAGCGGCCAGCGCCGTCAAGACGGGTCCAAGGAGCAACGCAAGCATCGGCCAGGACTGAAGCCAGCGTAAGGGCGGCGTCGCGGCTGAAAACGAAATCACCGGAACATAAATAAGAGCTACCAGCAAACTGCCACTGTAAAAGACCATGAACACTACGATTGAGTGCCACTCAGTTCTTAGCCGTTCAATAACCGGCAGGACCTTCACTGCATTCCAGCGACTCCAAAGCCCGACGGGAGCGAACTTGAACGCTGCCACGAAGATTAAAGCCAATAATAGGACGATGGGCTTATCCGCAAACTCGCGCCCTGTGTCTCTCAGAAGCAAACATAATTCATCCGCACCGCCACGCAGGCCAATTGTCTCAAGAATAGCACGGCTTACCTGGCGAACGTCCGAATCGAAACTAATGGGCACCTGGAGCGCAACATGAACGAGGGTCGATATTATCCCGCAGGTCAGACTTACGGCGACGCCAAGAATAACGAACGAGCGAGTACGATCTAATAATTTGATCGCTGGTCGGCAAAGAGATTCCCCAAGACGAGTGCTCCGAGCCAAATACCCGCACACAACTCCGCCTGCCACATTAGCAACAACGAAAGGAAAATAGAATCCTAGAAAGGATCCTGAGATCGCGCTTCCAGCAACACCTACGCATGCCGCCCACCAGGGTCCCAGCAGAAGGGCAGCGAAAATAGTGCCCGCCATATCAACAAACGGGAATGGCAAATGCAGCACTTCATTTCGCACATAGGCAGGCACGAGATTGAGCAGCGTTCCAAATGCTATGACTGGAAGCACCTCGCGGCGAAAGTGATACTCCGTGGTCATAGTTATGCTCCTAGATGGAGAAGGAGAAGACCGAACGAATCAAAATCAACGACGCGAGCCGTGCCATTCGCCAATCATTCGCGTCCGGAAGAAACTTGGTTATGCTCCGCAGATCTGCATCTTGCCGGCGAACGCATCAATTGGGGTGCAGACAAATCATCCTTAAGCGAGTCCGCTATCATTTCGTCCGGTGATATTGGCGAACCGACCCGCAGATTGCACGACATTTGTACGCATCCTCCGGTCGAGACTTCACGCTCCATTCGACCTCGCGACCAGGGCAACGGTTTGGTCGACAGACCTCAAGAACAACGACCCACGACTCTCTCCGCTCGACAGACACCTAAGCTGCGCCATACTCGTCCTCCGATTGCCACACCGACGCCGACAACGCAGCAAGTATCCCAAATTTCAGTCGCGGCACGGAGAGATGGTCCACGTTGCGGGTGAACCGATCACCTTCGCCGCCGAAATCGACAGGAACCCGGCTAACATCGACCACTTCTGGATTACAATTCAGATGGGCGAGGCGGGACCGTTGCGCATCGCGCTTAGCACCCATTCGAGGCAAAACGCCGCAGCCGGCTTCGACCCGCGCGTGCGCGTGGGCGTGATCGCAGGCACGCGGGATCTGCCCGCGGCCGGACTGTTCCCTTCGAGCGGCCTGAATTACGCCGCACTCGAAGCAGAAACCACATTGACCTATCTCGAATACGAACGGCCCGCGCTCGAAACCTTCCTCGCCGACAAAACGCGCCGCGCCATTTTCATCGAGGCCTGGGGTGAGCTTTACGTTCGCAATCATCTCGGCATCCATCAGGTGCACAGCCGGCGGGCAAGCTGCAGCGTGCTGGCGAACTACGTCGGACGCGACGGCGCGATTCGCTTCTACTTTGGCGACGGGACAGCAGAAATGCTGCTCTTCAAATATTGCGGCCAGCCTTGAGTCCCGCCATCTACGCGGCGCATCCCGTCGAGTCATCCCTCCAGATTCCGCTAATCCAGATTCGAACCTGAATGCTCTGGTTAGTGATCTTCGAGATTTCGCAAAGCGCGACCGATAATGAACGCATAGCATGCGATCATAAGGACCGTTCCGAGGACGACGAGGTATTCCATAATGATCTCCTTTCTTTGCGGATAGCGTAGGGTCAGGGCGGCGCGACGCTTGTCGCAGCTTGCGTTTTGCTATGCGGAAATTGCTCTCCAGGAGTGAGACCAGTTTGCCCAAAGCGCGTTGACACAAAACCGGCGGCAGGCAGATGATTGCGCCTGCAATGTTCGAAACGACATCTGGGAGAACCATCGCGAACAAGCATCTGGTAGAGATGCTACTACGTTCGCGCTTGTTTCGTGACTACGAGAATGTTTTCACCAGGGCGACCGGTTTGCCGCTGGCGTTGCGGCCGCTGGAATTTTGGCAGCTCGAATACCATAACAAGACCAATGAGAACCGCTTCTGCGCGTTGCTCGCGAAGCGGCCATCGACGCTGGCCGTTTGTTTGCAATCGCACGCAGAGATCGTCCAGCACACGGGCGTCTGCCCACGCACCGAGACCTGTCCTTTCGGTTTAACCGAGACCGCGGTGCCTGTGCGGCTGGGCGAACAGACCATCGGCTTTCTCCGAATCGGCCAGGTCTTGCGCCGCTCTGCGATCCAAACCGACAAAACCCGCGCCGCCGCCAAGCTCGCGGAATGCGGCGTGCCGTTTGCCGGCAACATCCGGAAAGCCTGGGAGGCGACGCCGATTATTCCCAAGGACAGATATGCGGCCACCGTGCGGCTTCTCGCGTTTTTCGCCGGGCAGCTGTCCGCTCTCATCAACCAGATCATGCTCGAGCAACAGAACGCCGAGCCGCCGCTGGTGCGCAAAGCGCGCGAATACATTCTGCGGCACAAAATGGAGCCACTCTCCCTGGCCGCCGTCGCGCAAGCTTCCGGCGCGAGCATGTTTCACTTCTGCAAAGTTTTCAAGAAAACGACCGGCCTGAAATTTACCGATTACGTCGCCCGGGTCCGACTCGAAGACGCCAAGACCCAGCTCTTGAATCCGAGTCGCCGCATCAGCGAAGTCGCTTACGATGTCGGCTTCCAGTCGCTCACGCAGTTTAATCGCATGTTCAAACGCGTCTTTGGCCAATCGCCGACCCAGTTCCGGACGCACCTCCATTCCTCTCCGCGCAAAAGCAACGCGGCATAGATCCGAGCGATTAGCTTGAACAAAGTGTTGCGGCGACCGCCGTTGCAGAACCGGACGCGCACCCAGGGCAATCGCCCGAGCATTTGTGGTCGCCGTGTCTGAGACGACTGGGATAGGGATGACCCCAGGCATCGCAGTTGCAGGAACTCGACCCGTAGTCTGCCGGACAAACATCGTCGATTCGCGCGAGAAGTTCAGCCGCAGTGAACGGCTTTCCGATACAGGCGGCGGCCCCGTGCCCGCGTGCGATGGGCGCCATTTCCGATTGTTCGAGCCCGGTCACAACAATGACCGGCGGGACGGCTTCGCGGGATGTGATCGCTTCCAAGACGGCCATGCTATGGATGCCGGGATCGACATCAATAATGACGAGATCGATCTCTCCCAGGCCGTTCCGGAGCAGTTCGAAGGCGTGCTTCGCATCGGTGGCTCGCAGCAAGAACAAGCCCGCACGCGACACCGCCTGCGCAATGGTTGCATTCGAGTCGCTCGTCTCCTTCGCTATCAACAGCGCGTTTGCTTTCATGCCGTTAATTGAGCCGCGGACACGCATTATCGCTCCACCGGGGTTGTCATTTGCCGGGCAAAAATTGCGCCTGCTGCGAAAAGGTCGGTGGAAGCGGGGGTACTTCAGGCCTGCCGTCTCCGCAATTTCTGCGCAGTGAAAAGCAAGCGGTGACTATCGTGAGGGGAGCTGCGCGCCATTTTTAAGGCGGAAAGACAAATATGAAAGTGCGTAAATGGAGGAACGTAGGAAGTGCGACGAGGTTGATTGGAATGGTGGTCGGTTTTTTCTGGGGTTGCTCGGCCCTGCAGGCGACCGGGCATAAAGGAGAAGACCGGAGCATACAATCCGTTGTGGGTGCAGTCACTCGGTTGGGGGAAGTCGTTCGCGGGCCGCGGGGCAAATCGGAAATCGCGCTGACCTTTGATGCCGGCGCTAACGCGGAATGCTTCGAGGATTTGATTGCCGCGTTGGAAAAGGCGCAGGTGCACAGCACCTTTTTCATCACCGGCAACTGGGCCCAGCGAAACATGGATTGCGCCAAAGCGATCACCAAGTACGGCCACGAGATTGGCAATCACACCTGGAATCATCTCGCACTCCCAAAATACTCCGAAGAGGTCGTCCGCGAAGAGATCACGCGGGCGGAGGCCTTGTTGACGGAGATTTCCGGGCAAACCCCGCGACCCCGCTTGCGGGCGCCATTCGGCGAACGCAACGACAGAGTCTTGCGGATCGCCGCGAACCTCGGATACCGGTCGATTTACTGGACCATCGACAGCCTCGATTCAGTCGAGCCGAGGAAAACGCCACAATTCCTGAACGACCGCATCACGAGTAAAACCGACGCTGAACTCGATGGCGCGATCATTCTGATGCACGTCGGGATAAAGAGCACGGCGGACGCGTTGCCGGCGATCATCGCAAACCTGCAAGGCCGGGGGTTTCGTTTGGTAACGGTTTCCGATCTGTTAAAGTCGAGCAGTAAGCGCTGAACTAAGCAGTGGGACTTTCAATTGGCGACCAGCTCCCGGATGAATCCGCCGAGCGTGGTCAATCCAATGAGCAAAATGAGAAACAAGACGATTTTGCGGAAGCTTTTCTGCTGGATCTTGCTTAGGAGAATCTTACCGACATAGGAGCCGCTGAAGGCGATCACGAGAAGAACTGGCACAAACCAATACAATTCCCGGGTGAGATAACCGCTGCGCAGATAGACGATCATCCGACTGAAGTCCACGCCCGAATCGATCGCCGCGGAGGTGGCGACGAAAACGTTTTTCTCGAGGTCGAACGCGCCGAGGGCAAGGCCCCGGATCGCCCCGCCCGTGCCGATGAGTCCGGCCAGAAAACCGGCGACGCCTCCGGCTGAGACTGCGTTCACAGGAGTGGGTGAAAATCGTGCCTTCGGCCGAACCAGGAAGAAAACGCTGAACCAGATGAGGAAAAGGCCGAGAATCAGCGCGGTGAACTTGAATTCGAGCTTCGTGCTCAGATAGGCTCCCAAAATCACGCACAGCGTGCTCGGAATTCCGAGCAGAAACAGCAGCCGCCATTGCACGTCACGGCCGAAGAGAACCAGCTTCGACGCGTTGCTGAAAACATGCAGGATGCTTGTTAACACCAGAACCTCGTGAAAGCCGAAAAAGAAGCCGGCGAGCGGAACGAAAAAAACCGAGGAGCCAAAACCGGCTACGGTGCCCATAATTTCGGAGGCGAAAGCGAGCAAGAAAAACAGTATTACCGACATGAGGCGCCAGTTTTCCGATTGCCGCGGAAGTTTTCAAGCGTGCCCGCGCGAAAACAAAAAAAGGAAAGTCTTTCGCAAGTAAAGAAGAGTGTCCCGCCGAGGCTTGGTCATGTTTAAGCTGTGAAAACAGCACTCTTCCCACCGGGCCGGTTCGGCAAAGCCCGGGGATGGCGCTTTCCGGACGTGCCAACCGCACATTTCGGAATGAATCGCTGGTCGATACGAAAGCCGGGTGGAATATTTTGACGTGAAAGCGAAGACAAAAACGGAAGGCGTAAGTATCGCCCGTTCGCAAAAAGGCGCCGGGGACGCCTCGCCTTTCAAGATCGAAACGGTGCTTGTCCCCACGGATTTTTCGGAAGAGTCACTGAAAGCCGTTGCCTACGCGCGAGCTCTTCTCAATTACTTCCCAGGCATCGTGCACCTGGTCTACGTTCACGATATCGATTTCGCATACGCTGTGCCGGCGCTGCTGGCCTCTGCTCCCCTGATCTCCTCCGAAGAGGTCGAACGGCGATATCTCGCCGACCTGCAAAAGCTGGCAAAGCAGTTTGAATTGCCGGGGTCAACGCGGGAGCGCCACGTTCGGACCGGGCGCGCTTACCAAGAGATCTGCGAAGTTGCAAGCGGGATTGGAGCGGAACTAATCGTCATTGCCACGCATGGCCGCACGAGTTTGCGACGGTTGATACTGGGCAGCAGCGCGGAACGGGTGGTCCGGCATGCCCCCTGTCCGATTCTCGTGGTCCGGGAGAAAGAACGAGAGTTTCTCGAAATCGGCAAAGGAAAAGCGGCCGCTCGAACCAGCCTGCACCTTACAACGGTGCTCGTGCCTCTCGATTTTTCTGAATCGTCGCGCGAGGGACTGCTCTACGCCATTGCCTTCGCAAAGCGCTTCGACGCCAGCCTCATCTTGCTCCACGCGATTCAGGTCCAGCCATTCATTCCGGCGGCCGGTCACACCGTCCATGAACGAATGCCGGCGCCCGGCGTGATCGAGCGCGCTGCTGGCCTGCGAGCGCGCAAGTTTCTCAAGCAGGTGGACTTCGCGGGCGTGCCGCATCGGATGGAGATTCACTGCGGCGCGCCAGCGCACGAAATCTGCCGCTTTGCCGAAAACGCTGAGGTCGAGTTGATCATCTCCTCTACCCATGGCCAAACCGGTCTCGCTCATACACTCATTGGAAGCACGGCGGAACATGTCGTGCGGTATGCCCATTGCCCTGTGCTGGTAGTCCCGACAACGAACGCTTCGGCGCAAAGGCGCAAGTCAACAATGAAGCAATTTTCATGACGGCGAGGGCAGCCCTTGAGGCAGATGTAAAGGCGCATCCGTTCCTGATCGGAATGTCGGAGCATCACATTAGATTGTTGGCGGACTGCGCGATGCTGACCGGCTTCACCGCCGGGACGACCATCTTTGCGCAAGGCGACACAGCTAATCGCTTCTACCTGATCCAGCAGGGGACGGTGGTGTTGGAATCCGATACCACAGACGGCTCAATCGAGATCGACCGTGTCCGCGACGGTGATTTGTTGGGCTGGTCCTGGCTGTTTCCACCATACGTGTGGCATTTTGCCGCAAGGGCTAGCGAACCAACCTCCGCCATCTTTTTTTACGGAACTGTCCTGCGCGAATACTGCGAAAAGGACCACTCCCTCGGCTTTGAGTTATTTAAGCGAATGAGCGAGGTAATGACGCGGCGGCTGCAATCCGCGCGAGCACGCCTCTTGGCGGCGTACTCGACTCAGGGAGTCAGGCCCGCACCGCCCGGCCCAAACCGGTAACGTTGGCGATCGCGACGCCGCGAACTGCATCGTTAGGGGAACGAAAGCAAAACGGCCTTGCACGTCTCACCGCCCCTTCATCACGGAACCAGGCCGAAGTTTGGATGGATGGGCCCAGGATTGATTATGGCCGTGAGCGGCATTGGTGCCAGCGACATCATCTCCGCGACGGTTGGGGGCGCGATCTATGGCACGTCGTTGCTTTGGGCATTAGTCTTGGGGGCGTTCTTCAAGTTCGCCCTGACCGAAGGCCTCGCGCGATGGCAGCTTGCCACCGGCACAACGTTATTGCAGGGCTGGGCGCAACACCTGCCTCGCTGGATCCTCGTGATTTTTTTCATTTATCTCGTCCTTTGGGCCATAGCGGTCAGTGGGGCTCTTATTAGCGGCTGCGGCCTCGCGCTCGAAAATCTCAGCGCCGGAAAGATATCTTTCACCGCAGCGTCGATTGGCCATGCGGTTATGGCGTTTATCTTGATCGGACTACTCCGTACCCGACGATTCGACCTGGTGATCAAACCTCTGGTCGCGGTCATGTTCGCCAGCGTGGTGATTTGCGGCGCCTTCACCTTTCCAGACGCGCCCGATTTCGTGAGGGGTCTCTTCCTTCCCCATATTCCAAAAGGAGGAGCTGGATATGTTTTCTCGCTCATCGGAGGTATAGGGGGATCTCTAACCCTCCTGAACTATAATTATCTCTTGCGCGAGGAAGGACGCGTCGATGCGCGCAATCTGCGAGCTGTGCGGATCGATCTCGCGCTCGCCTACCTGTTCACCGCCATCTTCGGTCTTTCGATAATGCTGATCGCGAGCCGCGTCTTTTTCATGACCGGCATCCCACTCACGAACAACGCAGCCATCTCGCGCATGACGGGGGAACTGGAACAGTTGATCGGGCCCGCCGGTTTCTACATCTACTCTATCGGCTTCTGGGCCGCGGTCCTCGCCTCGCTTCTCGGCGTCTGGCAAACCGTGCCGCACATTTTTGTCGATTGCTGGTCGCTCGTGCGGCCGCGCCGGCCCAACTCATCCGGCACCAGGCGCTCCTATCTCCGCGCGCTCGCTTTTATGGCGCTCGTGGCGCTGCCGTTTGCTTTCGTTCGGCGGCCCCTCTTCTTGATCGTTGCCTTCACCATCCTGGGAAGTCTGTTCATTCCCTTTCTGGCCGCTACCCAGCTTTACCTGAACAACAAGCTTCCCTGGCCGGGAGCCGTCGGCCACAACAGCATCGCCACGAACGCGGTGCTCGCGCTGGTCCTTCTGCTCTTCGTCGCTGTAGGTGGCTGGGAAATTCTCGGGCTGTTGGGTCTGCAATCACCCGCGGCTCCTTGAGCCCTCAGGTGCCCGGCGCTTTCCAAACCGCCGTCCCCTCTTGCGATTCAAGCCGCAGAACTCGAAGTCTCTTGAAGTGCCAGGGAGGGGACTCGAACCCCTAAGGATTGCTCCACCAGATCCTAAGTCTGGCGCGTCTGCCAATTTCGCCACCCTGGCATTGTTGGATGAATCTTACCGCACACTGATTGTACTAGGATCCGTCCGGGAGGCTAGCCTCGAGCAGCGACTGCGAGCCGGCCCTCACAGTTGCCGCTTCGAGTCGATAAAAGTCCAGTGTGCGCCGAAGCCCCTCTTTCCAACTGACTAAGGCGCGATACCCGAGCTCGCTTTCGATTGCGCTGATATTGGCGCGGGAATCGCGGATATCGCCGACGCGGCTTGGCTCCAGAGATTGAGCCAACGGCCTGCCGGTCAATTCAGCCAAAGCGGCCGCCAGTTCGATCACCGAAACGGACGTGCCGGTAGCGCAGTCGAAAATGCGGCCGGCGATTTTTTCCTCGGGCGCTGCTGCTGCGAGAAGGTTGGCCGATACCACGTTGTCAATGTAAGTGAAATCACGCGACTGCTGGCCGTCGCCGTAAATCGTAATCGGCCCGGAGTTGAGGACGGCTTTGCAGAAGCGCGCAACGACGCCGGCATAGGGCGAATCGTAATCCTGCCGCGGTCCGAAAACGTTGAAGTAACGCAAAGTGACTACCGGCAAGGCATACAAGCGATGAAATAGCCGGCCGTATTGCTCCGCCGCGTATTTCTGAACGGCGTAGGGGGAAAGCGGCTGTGGGTCCGACCCCTCCTGTTTTTCGTCTGCACTGGCTTCGCCATAGACGGACGATGAGGAGGCGAAAACGACGCGACCCACCTGGGCATCGCGGGCGGTGAGGAAGAGGCGCAGAGTTGTCTCGAGGTTTCTGCGGTTGCTTTCGAGCGGAGCGATAATTGATTGCTGCACGGATGGCATCGCAGCCAGGTGAAAAACGCAGTCGCACTCCTTGAGCAGTTGCTTGAGCAATAGATCATCGCCGGCGTCGCCCTGGACAAATTCCAGCTCGTCGCCCGGCACGCGCCAGGCGAGATTGTCGAGCGTGCCAGAACTCAAGTCGTCAAGGACGACGACGTTGTCCCCGCGCCGGCAAAGGGCTTCGGCCAGGTGCGACCCAATAAATCCCGCTCCACCTGTGACCAGCGCTTTCAAAAGATCTCCGGCAGCAGGACCTCTTCTTTTGAGCCGGCCAAGAGCGTGAAGAAGTGAGCGGTAGAAGGCACAGCGGAGGGCGGCGTGAAATATCTAGCCACTCATGATTGGGTCAGATGCGATTTCAGTCGAGTACGAAGAAGGCCCCGGTGTTTGGAAGCAAGGCCGCAGCGCCCGCCGCGAGGGTGGACGCTAATCGGTTGACACGCTCCCGCACTTCCTGCCATAACCCAGCTTGAGAATTCCCCCGATGCGAAAATTGCTGATCACGATTATCGTCGGCTCGATCAGGCAAGGTCGGAAAAGTCTGGCTGTGGCGGAATATCTGCACGCCAGGGTCCAGGAGAAAACAGAGCTCGCGACGCGGCTCCTCGATTTAGCCGATTATCCTTTGCCGCCGCTGGAGGAACGGACCGAGGGCGAGAGCGCCTTGCCTACAGCGCGCAGGCTTTTTCAGCAGCTGGGCGAGGCGGACGGGCTGCTGATCGTGGCGCCCGAATACAAGGGAGGTGTGCCGGGCGCCTTGAAAAATGTGTTCGATTATTTTCCGCCCGGATTTCTCCGGCACAAGCCAGTGGGCATTTGTACTGTTTCCGCCGGCGGCTATGGCGGGATCAGTTGCCTCGCTCAACTGCGGCTGCTCGCCCTGGCCGTCGGAGGTATGCCGATCCCTGAGTTCATCGCGGTCTCGAAGGTAAACGAGGTGGCCGGCGAAAGCAGCGGCCTGGAA
>DASZDO010000094.1:0-20484 GCA_035941955.1 Chthoniobacterales bacterium | reverse complement strand
GGCGCCCAGCGTTTGGCTCGTTCGATGGGAAATCCCAGCTCGCCCCAGGGATGGCTGTCGTTCATCACCTCGCGCATCTGCTCGGAGTAAAAGCGCAGCTTCGAGATCGCGAGCATGCCGTAGGAATCGATCCAGGCGTTTCCTCCGCCGATGGAGGCTTCCACGCGCCGGCGCCATTCGGGCGGAAAATGGGGCACTTTGTTCAGCCGCAAATAACCGCGGCGCGCCCAGTCGCTCAGCTTCAATCCGGGCACGACGTCGAGGAATTCCAGCAGCTTGGACGCCTTATACCATGGGTAACCGACCAGCCATTCGTCTGCCCCTTCGCCGGTGAGGACGACTTTCTGTCCGTTCGCATGGACGCGTTCGGCCAGTTTCAGCAGGGCGCCGCAAGCTGTATCGATCACCGGAGCTTCGGCGGCTTCAATGAGCTTTGGATAACTTTCGAGCGCTTCGCGATCGCCGTACTCCTGAACAATCGGCGGCTTGGCCCCGATGTGCCGGGCGGAGAGGCTTGCTGCATCCAGTTCGTCAAACTCCGGCTCTTTTACTCGCACGGTATACGTGTTGATCGCCGGACCTTTGAGACGGCAGGCCAGGGCGAGGATCATGCTCGAATCCACCCCACCGGAAAGATAGGACCCCACGGGAACATCCGCGCGCAGCCGTTCTTCGACAGCGTGCAAGAGGAGTTGCTCGAATTCATCTACCAGCGCGCTCGGATCGCTTCCCCATTCCTCTTCACCCTGCGCCGGGAAATCCATTTCCCAGTAGGCGCGTTCGGCAATGACCGGACTCTTGCCCGAATTTCCCGGCGTAATGCGCAGGCAGTGCCCCGGCGGCAAAAGTTGGACCCCTTCAAAACAGGTCCTGGGCCCTGGGACCGCGGAAAAGGTGAAGACGTGATCGAGTCCCTTGCGGTCGGGCCGCGGCGGAACCATTCCGGAAGCGAGCAGACCTTTGATTTCGGAAGCAAAGAGCAGCCAGTCGCCCTGCCGGCTCCAGAAAAGCGGCGCGATCCCGAAGCGGTCACGTCCCAGATGGAGTTGCCGTTGTCGCTGATCCCACAAGGCGATGGCAAATTGTCCGCGCAGCCGCTCCCACATCCCTTCCTGATGGTCCTCCCAAAGGTGCGGGATGATTTCCGTATCGCAGTGCGTGCGGAAGAGATGCCCCTGCCCAACGAGTTCTTCGCGCCGTTCGACGTAATCGAACAATTCGCCGTTGAA
This sequence comes from Chthoniobacterales bacterium, assembly GCA_035941955.1. Classification (GTDB taxonomy): domain Bacteria; phylum Verrucomicrobiota; class Verrucomicrobiia; order Chthoniobacterales; family UBA10450; genus AV80. Next base: position 19,255 of record DASZDO010000094.1, on the reverse strand, counting down.
GACCACGAAGAGGCTGCGGTCTTCGTTCGTCATCGGCTGTTGCCCGTCGGCCAGATCGACAATACTCAGCCGTCTCGAAGCGAGTGAGATGCCCGGTTGCTCGAGAAAACCCTCTTCATCCGGACCGCGGTGAGTGATGGCGCGCGCCATTCGCTGCACCACACCTTGCGGCGCGGGGCGTTGCCCAGCCAAATCGATTATCCCAGCGATGCCGCACATGATCTCGTTCGATTAGATAAAGTCCCTGGCCACCATCGCAGAGGAAGCTGAAGAGAAAAGTTGTGAAATGAGCGCCCGCCAACGGAGTTAACAAGACAGCGCCGGGAAAAAATGGTAGGAGAACACACGTCGATCCTGTAGAAACGAATTGCCGTTAGATCAGTGATTTTATACCGTCCGTGAACATCATATTCCCGCATCCGGACAGGTAGCTGACTTGACATGCTCACAGGCAGCGCTAATCAGTCCGCCCCGGCGGAGCAACTCATGACCATGCCACGAGAACGTATTGCAATTATTGGAGTCGGCTGCCGTTTTCCCGGCGGCGTGAGTTCGAAGGAATCCCTCTGGAAACTTCTCGTCGAAGGCCGGGAAGGCATCGTCGAGGTGCCGCCCGACCGCTGGAATGTGGAGCGATACTACGACGCCGAACCCGGTGTGGCTGGAAAATCCATCGCCTTGCGCGGCGGATTTATTGACGCGATCGATCAATTCGATCCGCAGTTTTTTGGCATCTCGCCGCGGGAAGCTCCCTATGTGGATCCGCAACATCGGCTCCTCCTCGAGACAGCCTGGGAGGCGATCGAAGATGCCGGACTCGTGCTCGATTTCGAGTGTGGAACCGATCTCGGAGTCTTCGTCGGCATCTCGCATAACGATTACCAGGGAATTCAAAGCACGAGTTTCGACCATTTCGGCATCGGCCCTCATACGCCCACCGGAAGTGCGCACAGCATCGCCGCCAACCGAATTTCGTATTGCTTGAATCTGCGCGGCCCGAGCGTCGCGATGGATACTGCGTGCTCATCTGCGCTCACCGCTGTCCATGCGGCTTGCGAGCACATCCGGACCGGGCGCGGAGACGCTGCCCTGGCGGGAGGCGTGACCGTGATGATTACGCCCGGCGGGTTTATTGGATTCTCGCAGGCTGCGATGCTTTCGCCCGAGGGCCGGTGCGCGGCCTTCGATGCGTCCGCCAGCGGATTTGTCCGCGGCGAAGGTGCGGGAATGGTGCTGCTGAAGCGACTCTCGCGGGCGATCGCGGATGGCGATCCAATTCAAGGCGTGATTTTGGGGACGTCGCTCAATCAAGATGGACACACCAACGGTATCTCGCTGCCCAGCCCGGAGGCGCAAACCCGGCTGGTCCAAGATGCTTGCAGGGATGCCGGGATTGCTCCCGAAGAGATTGGCTTCGTCGAAGCCCACGGGACCGGCACGGCGGTGGGAGATCCGATTGAGGCGCATGCTCTCGCGGAAGCTCTCTGCCGCAATCGATCCGCCGGCACGGCACTCCCGATCGGCTCCATCAAAACTAATCTTGGCCATTTGGAAACTGCCGCGGGAATCGCGGGACTTCTCAAAGCGATGCTGGCGCTGAAGTACGGACAGATTCCGCCCAGTCTGCATTTTTCAACACCGAGTCCGCATATTGATTTTGCGAAGCTCAACTTGCGCGTGCCGATCCAGCTCGAACCGTTCCCAAACGGGACGGCCGAGCGCATCGCCGGCGTCAACTCCTTCGGATTCGGAGGAGCAAACGCCCACGTCATCCTGGCCGAACCTCCGCCGCGTCAGCCGGAAAAATCTTTCGCCCCTCCCACCTGCCGGCCATGGCCAGTGATGCTTTCCGCGCGTTCGGAAGCGTCGCTTCGGACCTCAGCCGCAAATCTGAGCGCGTGGATTACGGAACACGCCCATGCCAACGGCAGCTCGCCCGTTCTGCCGGATCTTACTTATACGTTGGGCGTCCGGCGAAATCATCACCCGCATCGGTTGACTCTGGTCGCTTCCAGTTGGGCCGATCTCACCGAAGAACTCGACGCGTTCGCGAAGAAAGAGGAAAGCCCTAAGATCCGCGCGGCTTTCACTGCCCGCCGGGAGCAAGCGCCGCGGATCGGTTTCATCATGAGCGGGCAGGGCCCGCAATGGTGGGGGATGGCTCGCGATTTGATGGAGCATGAGCCGGTCTTCCGCGAGGCGATGGAAAAGTGCGACGCCGCGCTCCGTCCCTGGGCGAGCTTTTCGCTGCTCGAAGAACTCGCCCGCTCCGAGGAAACGTCCCAAATGCACCGGACGGAGATTGGACAGCCGGCCATCTTCGCGATGCAGGTGGCGCTCGCGGCGCTTTGGAAATCCTGGGGCGTTGAACCTTCGGCCATTGTTGGCCATAGCGTGGGTGAGATCGCAGCGGCCTGCGTCGCCGGCATTTTTTCCATCGAAGAAGCGGCCCGGATTGTTGCGCTCCGAGCGCGTCTCATGGAATCGTGCGGACGCGGCGAAGGAACGATGCTCGCCGTGGGACTGCCCGAAGATGAAACGCTGGCTCTGATCGCGCGGCACGATCGGACGGTAACGATTTCCGCTTTCAACGGACCACGGTCGATCACACTTTCGGGCCCGCGCCTTTCGCTCGAGGCGATGGCAGCCGAACTCGAGGCGCAGGGCGCCTTTGCCCGCCTCGTTAAAGTAGATCATCCGTTTCACCACCCGCTCATGCGACCGGCGTCGGAGGCGTTGGAAGCTGAGCTCGCCGGCATCAAGCCGCAGCCGGGCGCCATCCCATTCTTCAGCACGGTGACGGGGGAACACTGCGATGGCGCATCGTGCAACGCCGCCTACTGGGCCCGTGGCATTCGCGAGCCGGTCCGTTTTGCTTCGGCGGTGGGCGCGCTCGCGGATTTCGGCGTGGACGTATGGCTGGAACTGAATGCACATCCCGCGCTCGCGCATGCCACGCAGGAGTGTCTGGCGACACGTGGAACTAAAGCACCGATAATCTCTTCGGCTCGCCGTGACCGCGAATTTGAGTCGATGCTCGAGTCGGCCATGGATCTGCACTGCGCCGGTGTTCCGCTCGATTTTTCCGCGCTGACACCCTCGCGGCATCTTCTCTCTCTGCCTGCTTACGCCTGGGAAAAGGCGCGGTGGTGGAACGAAACAAGCGATGCGCGCGACGGCCGGCTCGCCCCGGGCGGGCGCGGCCTATTTGACGTCCGGCTGCCACGCGCGATGCCTACCTGGGTCGTCAGGCTGGACTCACGGCATATGGCCTTCTTGAAAGATCACAAGGTTGAAAACCACGTGATTTTTCCGGCGGCGGCCTTCGTCGAGATGGCGTTGGAAGCAGGCGTGCAGTTGTTCGAGGGGCAACCGTTCGTCGTGGAAGATTTTGAAATTCGCAAGCCGCTCATCCTGCCGGATCCGCCATCGGGTGTGCAGATCGAGCTCTCCTATTCGCTGAACGAGCGCACCTTTGCCATTCAGAGCCGTTTCGAGCAAAGTGTCACGTGGTCCCAGCACGTTGTCGGTTCGCTGCGGGGCGAGCGCACGGAATCTGCCTTTGCCTCCTCAAAATGGGAGCAACCTTTGAGCACTCAAGCCGTCGCCGTCGACGGATTCTACCGTCACATGAGCGATCTGGGTTTGCGCTATGGCGAGGAATTTCGACCCATTCGCGAACTATCGGCCGGCGCCGGACAATCGGCGGGGCAGGTCGTTTTGTCGGACGCGGTCTCTTCCCGCGCGGGTGAATACGCTCTACACCCGGTTCTCTTCGATGGAGCGTTGCAAGTATTCTCCGCCGGCGCCGCCACCGTTGAAGGACGCCAGGCCCGGATGAAGCTCCCGGTCGGTTTCCGCCGCATTCTCTTTCTTGGTTCACCCGGATCCTCCACCCGCGTTTCCGCAAAAGTGCGCGACTTTGGCGACGATTTCCTCGAAGGCGACATTACTCTCTATAATGAGGGAGGAAAACCTTGCGTGCTGGTGGAAGGTTTCCGGGCTATCAGCCTTTCCGGCGCGGGCCGCTCGGCCGCACCCGGCAGCATACGCGATTTGACGTATCACGCCGCCTGGCAACGTGTGCCTAGCGAGTCGCCTAAAGCGCCGCTCCCACCGCTCCCGCTGGCTCAATTAAAGGCCGCGGCAGAAGGCGTCTTGGATTGCGTCTTCGCCGTTCGCGGTCCCTCCGAAATTAGGGCCGCGCTTTGCGCCGTGGACGATCTTGCCGCCGCGCAACTGACCCACGGGCTGCGGGAAATGGGAGTGACCCCAAATATCCCCTTTGATGCAGCGACCCTGCGCGTGGCGGCACCGATGCGTCCCGTCTTTGAACGGTTGATGGCTGGTCTCGTCGGGCGCGGTTTGCTTCGGAAAGAAGACGGGCAATTGGGGCTGACGCCGGATTTTGCGCCGGCGGCGGATTCCGCCGACAAGGCGTTGCGCAACTTCATCGAGAAACACCCGGGACATCTTCCCGAAGCTCTTCTCTGCGTCGGCAACTGCGCTGAGTTGGGAGCAATTTTGCGCGGTGAAAAGGACGCTGTACAGGTTTTGTTCTCTGGGATCGGCGCGGAGTTGCTCGATCACTTTTACGGCGACGGCCTCTTCACCAGTCACTGGCTCGCGGCCATCGGCGCAGCGGTGGGCGCGGCCGCGCGAAGCCTGCCGGAAGGGCGCGGCCTGCGCATCCTGGAAATCGGCGCGGGAACCGGCGGATTGGCTTCACAAGTTTTGCCGCTGCTCGAGCGTTGCTTGCATTCCTACACATTCACCGATGTCTCGGCCGCATTCTTTTCCGGCGCCGCGCAGAAACTGGCGGCGTTTTCAGAGGTGGAGTTCAAGATTTTCGATCTCGAAAAACCTGGAGTCGAGCAGGAATTCGAACCGGGAACGTTCGACTTTATCGTCGGCACCAACGTGCTCCACGCGGTCAAGGATGTGCGCGCCGCTTTGCGCAACTTGCATGGCCTGCTGGCGCCGGGAGGCAGCCTCATCTTCATGGACACGGCGACGCCTCAACTCTGGACGGAAAGCGTTTTCGGCCTAACAAGTGGCTGGTGGCGGTTTACCGATCGCGATCTGCGGCCAGAGCAACCATTGCTCAAACGAGCACAATGGGAAGCCGTGTTGCTGGAATCCGGTTTTGCGGAAACGGCTTCGCTGCCCGGCTTGATCGGTCCCACTGGCGGCGAAGGCCAGGTCGGCCTGCTCGCGCGCAAGTCGTATCAGGAAGAACCGGTCTTGAGCGAGACCGAGACTCCGGACGAGAAATCCTGGCTCGTTTTCAAAGACACCTCAGGAGTGGGCGATGCGTTGATTGCGCGGCTGCGCGAGTTTGGCGCTCAATGCCGAGTCGTTGGGCAGGGAGAGAATTTCGAGTTTGATGGCAACGATGCGTTTACCCTGAGACCGGGAACGCTGGAGGATTGGAAAAAACTCCTGGCGGCGTGCGCGGAGTCGTGGCCTGAGCGGATCGTTTATCTTTGGAATCTTGATGACGGAGCCGGCATGGCGGCCAATCTCGACGCTTTGCTCCATCTTACGCAGGCCCTCGAATCAGCTCAGCCGGCGGCGAAGCTTCGTCTCGACTTGATAACCCGCAACGCGCAGCCCGCCGGCAACGACCTGCGACCGACTGCAGTCGCGCAGGCGCCGAGCATTGGATTGATGCGGGTCATCTTGAACGAACATTCCAACCTGCGCTGGCGCGCGATCGATCTGTCACCGGAAGGTGACGCAGAATTGCTTTGGAGCGAACTAGTTCGCAAAAATGGCGAACGCGAAATCGCGTTGCGAGGTGAAGCCCGCTATGTTCTGCGACTCGATCGTGGCCGTCCCACCCGCGAACAGTGGCTCGACCCGTCGCTCCCGTTGCGTTTAGAGTCTCGCGAACGCGGCCGGCTCGACACCTTGCGCTTCTCTCCCTTTGAGCTGCCGCCATGCGGGCCGGGCCAGGTGCTGATCGAAGTGAAAGCGGCGGGAATGAATTTCCGCGACGTGCTCAAGGCCCTGGCCCTTTATCCGGGCGATGCACCGGACGCGCGGGTTTTTGGCGATGAAGTTGGCGGTATCGTCAAGGACGTTGGCTCCGATGTCAGACACGTCGCTCCCGGCGATCGGGTGTTTGGTCTCGCCGTTTTTGGAATCGCGACGCACGCCATCGCGCGCGCGGGCGACGTCCGGCGCATTCCGGCCGATCTGACGTTCGAGGCGGCGGCAACATTACCCGTCGTCTTCATGACCTCGTGGCATGCGCTGCAAAACGTCGCACGATTGCGCGAAGGCGAGCGCATTTTGGTGCACGCAGGTGCGGGTGGAGTTGGGATGGCTGCGATCCAGATCGCGCTGCACCTGGGCGCGGAAGTCATCGCGACGGCCGGCAGCCCGAGCAAGCGTGCCCTGCTCAAGACGCTCGGAGTCGAACACGTGATCGACTCGCGCCGCGGCGATTTTGCCGAGGCCGTGATGAAACTGACCGACGGCAAAGGAGTGGACGTGGTTTTGAACGCGCTCGCTGGAGAAGCAATCCCGATGGGTCTCTCCTGTCTCGCCGAATTCGGCCGCTTCATCGAGATTGGCAAACGCGACATTTACCAAAACGCGCGCATTCCGCTTCGGCCGCTTCGCAACAATGCGTCGTTCCACGTCGTGGCGATGGATGCGGTTTTCCATGGCAACGAAGAATTGACTCGCCGGATGCTGGAGGAGATTTCCGGGTTGGTCGAAAAAGGCGCGTTACGGCCGCTGCCCTATCGATCGTTTCCAGCCGCCCGGATCGATTCTGCGTTTCGTCTCATGTCGAGCGGGAAACATATCGGCAAAGTGGTGGTGGCATTCCCGGCGCCTTTTGTTCCGCGGCGCGGTGAATTACCCAGCCCGGGATTCGAGGTAAAATCGGACGGATGCTATCTCATTACCGGCGCTTTCGGCGGATACGGCAAGGTGCTGGCGCGATGGCTGGTCGCCGCCGGTGCGCGCCATCTTGTGCTCACGAGCCGCAGCGGCGCTTCGAACCCGGAAGCCGCCGAATTCGTCGCGGAGCTCCAGGATCGCGGCGTGGAAGTGCACGTCGTCTCCGCGGATATCAGTGTACCTGACGACGTGAAGCGGCTTTTTGCCGAAATCAAATCCTGCGGACAGCCGCTGCGCGGTCTGTTCCATCTCGCGATGGTGATTGACGATGCGTTGCTCGCGTCGCTCACTCCCGAGCGCATGCGAACGGTTCTCGGACCAAAGGCAGGCGGCGCCTGGCTGCTCCATGAAGCGACACGACAAATGAAACTCGATTGCTTCGTGATGTTCTCTTCTGTCTCAAGCATTTTCGGCAATCCGGCGCAGGGAAATTACAGCGCAGCGAATGCGTTTCTCGACAGCCTCGCGCATCATCGTCAGGCGCTTGGGCTGCCTGCACTTACCGTCAATTGGGGCGTGCTCGGGGGTGAAGGCTACGTGGCACGGAACGAGCGCGTCGCCGATTTTCTCGCGCGACAAGGGACAACGGAAATTTCCCCCGGCGAAGCGATGGGGCTGCTTGAGTCGTTCCTTCGAGCGGGAAGTGCGCAAGCGATTTCGATCCGCGTCGATTGGAGCAAATGGCGCCAATTTGTTAGAAGCATGCAGGAGAGTCCGCTCCTCGAGCGCATTTTCGCGGCGCTCGAGAACCAGGAATCCGCCGGCACGACGAGTGATTGGCGGCGCCGGATCGATGCGGCGTCACCGGCCGAGAAACAGGCGGTGATCTGCCAGGCCGTGCGTGAAGCAGTCGGCTCCGTTCTGCGGGTCAAGCCCGACAGTTTGCGTGACGACCAGCCGCTGACGGATCTCGGCTTGGATTCGTTGATGGGAGTCGAGATCGAAACCTCGCTGGAAGCAGCGGTCGGCGTGGCCTTGCCTCCAACGAGTTTGATGCGAGCACGGACCATCGGTCAGATCGCCTCCCTGATCGCCGGTCATCTCGGCGGCGCGACCACTGTCGCGGAATCCGAGCCGGTGACGGTGCAGGCGGAAGCGGCCAGTGCAGTCGACCTTGATGCGATTTCCGACGAAGAAATCGAACGTCTGCTCGGGCGTGAGCCCGAATCCGAAGAGACTGAGGCAATCGAAGACGCGAAGCGCTAGGCGCAGCCTCATGCAACAATCGGGATGCCGGCTGATCAACGCACTCGCCTCAAACAATGGCTCGATAGCGGTGAAGCGCAGCTTCATCCGCTGACTCTCCCGCAACGGGAACTTTGGGAAGCCTCGCCGGTCCCGGTCGAGGACAGCGCGAATCACATCTGCTGTCTCATCGACGTGCAAGGACTCCTGACCGAACGCGAATGTCGCGCCGCCCTCCAGTTAGTCGTCGATCGCGAAGAAGTTTTGCGTCTCTCAGTCCTTCCTGGCCGGGAGCGGCCGCTGCAAATGATCCGCAAAAGTTGCGGGATCAATTTCGATGTTCGCGAGGTTGCCGAGGCACGGCCGGAAGCGATCGAGGAATTGGCGTTGGAAATTTTTCGCACGCCATTCGACCTCGTGCAGGGGCCGCTCTATCGCGTCGTGGATTTACGCCGGGCGGCGAACGACCACGTGCTGGCCTTCGCAATTCATCACGCCATTGCCGACGGTTGGAGTTTGGGAATCTTCGTGGAGGAGCTCTTTGCCGCCTACCTCCAGAGTATCACGGGATCCTCCGGAGCTTTGCCGCCCGTCCCGCAAACCTATGCGGCGTGGGGCGCGGCCGAGCGCGCTTTCTGGACACCGGAAATGCTGGAACCGCGCATCGAGTTTTGGAAAGCCAGGTTAGCCGCTTCCAGCCGAATGTGGAACGCGGCGATCACACCCGGACCGCCCCAGCGATGGCTTTCCGCCATTCCCGTATCTCTGACTAACGAGACGCGCCAACTGACCCGCCGGACCGGTGTGACCTTATTCAGTGCGCTTTTCGGCGCTTTCCAGATTGCGTTCTCCAAGTGGAGCGGATTCGACGATCTTGTCGTCGGAACGCCAGTTGCCCATCGAACCCGGCAAACCGCGCGGGAAACGATGGGATACTACGCGGGCATTGTTCCTCTGCGCGGAGAGATCGATCGTTCGCGCGTTGCTTCCGATCATTTACGAGCAGCTCATCAGTTGACGATCGATTCTTTTGCCAACGCCATTCCTTTCGTTGAATTGGTGCGCGGGATCGGCGAGCAGCCGGCAGCGGGATACAATCCACTTTTCGAAGTGCGCTTTGCTTTGCAAAACCACCCAATGCCTGAAATTTCGCTGCCGAATCTTTCCGCGCGCCTGAGCATGCGCTCGACGGGCACCGCGCGATTCCAACTGGCATGCGAAATCACCGAAGACCGCGGGGGGTTGGAAGTCGCCTGGCTTTTTCGCGAGAATCTGTTTTCGCAACGTGACATTGAAAGTCTCGATGGCATATTTCACCGGGTTCTGGCGGGCATCTGCCGCTCGCCGGAGAGCCGAATCTCCGAAGTGCTGAACCAACCTTAATGAACGCCGCTTTTAACGACGAAGAATTCAGCGAGATGCCGCATTGGATCTTGCGCGGCGCGTTTCAGCTTCTCGTTTTCGGTTTGATTATAGCTGAAGTGATACTCGCTCTAACGGTGCAACGCGGATGGATCTGGCTGTCCGTGCCGCTCGTGCTGGTCATAAGCCATTTGATGCACGGCCTTCTCATCGGCCTGCACGAAGCGTCTCACGGGCTTCTCCGGAAAAATCGCCGCTTCAATGAGTTTGATGGGATCGTGATCAGCACGTTCAGCCTGATGAGCTTCAGTCTCTATCGCGTCGTTCATCAAACGCATCACGCCTATCTCGGGACGGAGCGTGACCACGAATTTTGGCCCCTCTCCCAGACGACTGTGCCGCGGTGGAAGAGATGTCTGGCCGCATTTTTCGAGCTGAATTTCGGGATGTTTTTTACCCCGTTTGTTTTCCTGCGCGCCTTCTTGTGTTCTCCTTCTCCAATCCGAAGCCAGCGCGTTCGCCGGCGCATCTGGGCGGAATTGGCCCTGACAGTTGTGATATGGGCTTTGATCCTCTGGGCCGTCGCCGCCTTCGGCCTGTGGAGATATTTCATTTGGATGTATCTCGCCCCGGCGGTTTTGGCGGCCAATTTGCAGAGCTGGCGCAAGTACATCGAGCACGTGGGAATGACGGGCGACACGGTGAATGGCTCAACGCGGAGCATCGTCGCGAAAAGCTGGATGGGGCGGCTGGTTGCTTTTACGCTGCTGCACGAACCGTTTCATGGCGTTCATCATCAACGGGCCGGCCTGCCCCACTCTGCTTTGCCCCAGCATGTGGAAATATTGCAGCCGAAAAAGCCGGGCGAGCGGACACCGTACCCAAGTTATCGTTACGCCTTGATTGAACTGGTGCGCTGCCTGGCCGATCCGCGCGTCGGGCCGCAATGGAAGACGATTTGATGGCGCATTTGGAGGCGGGCCTAACTGCCGTAAGCAGGTGATCCAGCCCTCTGCCAGCGACGCCTCTCTTCTCGAGGCAAGGGCTCTCACCCGCGACTTCGACGAAGGGCAGGTCAAGGCCCTGCGCGGAGTCGATTTTTCCATCAACGAGGGCGACTTCGTTGCCATTACTGGACCGAGTGGATGCGGTAAATCGACCTTGCTGCAATTGCTCGGCGCCCTGGATCGACCGACTTCCGGAACTCTTTTTTATCGCGGAAAATCGCTGCCGGATCATCCCAATCCCGCGGCTTACCGTGCTCGCGAGGTCGGATTCATTTTCCAAGCCTTTCACCTCCTGCCGACTTTCACCGCGGCCGAGAACGTGCAGATTCCGATGTTCGAAATCGATCGCTCAGCTTCTGAGCGACGCGAGCGCGCTTTCGAATTGCTGAAGCTAGTCGGCCTCGATCATCGGCTCGATCATTTCCCTTCCAAACTTTCCGGGGGTGAACGGCAGCGCGTCGCCATCGCGCGCAGTCTGGCTAATGGGCCATCTCTGCTCCTGGCTGATGAGCCGACCGGAAATCTCGATAGCGAAAATGCTCATTCGGTTCTGGAACTCCTTATCCGCCTGCAACAGGAGCAGGGTCGCACCATGGTGCTCGTCACTCACGACCCGGCGGTTGCCGGGCGGGCAGAAAGAATCCTTCGCATGAAAGACGGTCAGATCGTCTCGGACGGTAAGCCATGACCTTCTTCACCGTCGTCCTCCGCGGTCTCTTGCGTCGTCCGTTGCGCACGGGGTTGACCCTCGCGGGCATTTCCATCGGCATCGCTGCCGTTGTGGCGCTCGTCGGGATGTCCCGCGGTTTTGAAAAAGGCTGGCAGGTCGGATTGAAAGCCCGCGGGACCGACATCGTCGTTAGCAACAAAAGCGGCTCGCTTACGCCGAAACCGTTCGATGCGTCCGTCCGCGATAGGATTGCGAAGCTTCCGCGCATCGCCGCGACCTGTAATCTCCTCGTGCAAGTAACCAGCGTTGAGGATTCGGACTTGATGATTCTTTCCGCTCGCGAGTGGGGAGGATTTTCCTGGAACAATCTCGAACTTATCTCCGGACGCATGCCGCACGATGCCACGGAAGAGGCTGTGGTCCTGGGTCAGACGGCCGCTGAGATACTCAAGAAAAAAGTGGGCGATCCAATCCAGATCGAAACGAAAGAACTCAAGGTCGTCGGAATCGTGAAAGGCGGGGCGCTCGTCGAAGATGGATCAGTCATTCTTTCGCTGCCGCTTTTGCAAGGAATCACCGGTTCGCCCAACCAGATCAACGCCATCGATGTTCGCGCAGCGCCCTCGACGAACGAGGAACAACTCGCAGAACTCACGCGCCAAATACAGCAGCTTGTCCCGGAGGTGCGGGCTGTGACGGTGAGCGAACACTTGAGTAACGCCCAGGGATTTCGCCTCGTTAAAGCCATGAGTTGGGGCACTTCTCTCCTGGCGATACTTGTCGGTGTTCTCGGCGTGATGAATACCATGCTCATGACCGTCTTCGAGCGCACGCATGAAATTTGTGTGCTGCTGGCGGTCGGCTGGACGCGCGGACGCATCATGCGGATGATCCTTTACGAATCCGCGCTGCTTGGTCTTTTCGGCGGTGTTTTCGGGGTGGCTCTGGGTGCGATCGGCGTGAAGGTCCTAAGTGAGGCGCCGGCCATTCGCGGACTTCTCCAACCCGATCTCAGCATTCCACTCCTCGGACTTTCCGTCGCCATCGCGGTTGCGGTTGGAATCATCAGCGGTCTTTATCCAGCCTGGCGCAGCTCACGGTTGACTCCGAGCCTGGCGTTGCAAGCCGGATGAGAGTGGCGCAAGCTCATCCGTGAGAGTTTTCTTCGCCTCCGCGTTCGCCGCGGCACTCTGCCTTCCCGGGATTCACGCCGCGGAGCCGGCGCCGCCGGCGATGTCCGCCGCGGAACTTGCCGGCCGGATGGACGCCGTTAGCCAGGGTGACGCATTGATTCGCACCAAGCTCGAGGTGCGATCGGGCGACGGAACCAGGCGTGTCTTGCAGCTCCAGATCAAGCAGCGCCGGACGAAAACGGGCACCGATCTCCTTTATCAAGTGCTTTGGCCTAACGAGCATAAAGGCGAGGCTGTGATCTTGCACCAGACCCAGGGGGCGTCGAAAGGCTCGGTCATCGTTCCGCAGCAACCGGTTCGAACGATTACCTCCTCGCAAATGGACGATGGATTATTCGACAGCGATCTCTCCTATCAGGACGCGGTGGAGAATTTCTTCGCCTGGAAAAAACAGGCCGTCGTTGGCGCGGAAATGGTTAATAACGTGAACTGCCAGATTCTCGAATCGAAGCCGGACAATTCTTCCATGTCCATTTACGCCAGAGTGCGCAGCTGGATCGATCCGCAGCGTTTTGTCCCGTTGCGGATCGAGAAATATTCACCCTCCGGAGAGCTCGTCCGCCGAATCGATATCACTCGCGTCGCTCGCGACGAAAAGGACAATCCGATTCCAGGCAATCTCACTGTCCACGGCCCGCGCAAGAACAGCGTGACGGAATTCAATGGCGCGCGCATCGACCAGAAGGTGAATTTTACCGACGCGGATTTCACGCCGGAAGGCATTTCGAAATAGCCCGGGCCCAGTTACCTTTTCACGGCGTCTTCGACCAGCCGCCCCGCGTTGAGCAGATCTGCCTCGGCGAGTCGCGGCCCAATCAATTGCAGGCTTGTCAGGGGAGTCTTGACTGTCTTGGCTCCCCCGACTGTCTTGGCTCCCTTGCCGCCCCGGAGGGGCACGGGCACCGCCAGCGCCGGGTTGCCCGCAAAATTGACGGCCACCGTATTTTGCAGCTGAAGGAGGTGTGCGTCGAGGAGACCTATTCTCAAGTTGAGGAGCGGCAGTCCCGGCGGTGTTTTTTGAAGTGTCGGCAAAGCGATGAGGTCGACCTTCTCAAAAACTTGACGCAGCGTCTGCTGCCACGCGCTCTGTCTGGCCAATGCGCTGCGGTAACCGGTGGCATAGTTTATCTGACCGAGTCGAATGATAGCCTGGGTTCGAGCGGTCACGCCCAGCGCGAATTGAAGACGTTCGTCGCTGATCCATACCCCCGCCGAGGCAATGGTAGTGCCGTCTTTCTTCGCCTGCTCAAATTTATCGCTTAGGCTTTCGTCCAGCTCGACGATTTGGAATCCCGTCCTGGCGAGCGCATCGTCAATCGCTTTATCGATTTTTCGATCAGTCCCTTTCAGTCTGAGCCGTCCGACCCGGATGCTTGGCGCGGCCGGCTTTGCTGCCTTCGCCGCCGCATACTTCGCCGCAAACCCATCTTGAAGGAGATCCATCCCTTGAACGGTCCGGGCGATGTCTATCCCCATCGGGCCCACGGTGTCGAGGTGTTTGGGCTCAACCGGATAAACGCCTTCGATCGAAACCAGGCCGTGCGTCGTCTTCAAGCCGACGATACCGCAACAAGCGGCCGGCACACGAATCGAGCCGGCCGTATCCGTCCCAAAGGCCACGTCCGCCATTCCGCTCGCCACAGCAACCGCGTTTCCAGACGAAGATCCTCCCGGAATCAACCTTCGCCACAACGGATTCACGGCCGTCCCGAAATATTCATTAAGACCGGACGGCGAGACCGCGAACTCGGTCATGTTGGTTTTGCCGACTATCTGCACCTTGCGCCGGCGCGCGATGGCCAGACACGGCGCGTCCTTTTCCGCCGGCTGGTGGGTAACGGAAAAAATTTCCGAACCGGCGGTCGTGACTACGCCCTTCATGTCGATGTTATCCTTGACCGCCAGTCTCAACTGTTTGCTGTTTGGATCCGGCGGCCAGTAGTCGATGAAAGCACGATTGCCGGAGAGCCTGGCGGGACGAGGCAAAAGCGAGCATCCGCTGCAGAGGGCGAGCGCAGCCAGCGCAACCGGCAGCCCGATGAAGACAACGCGCCCCGACCATTTCATGCGCGCAACGCTGGAGAGGCGCGTGTTTTTTGCAAGCACGATTGCCAAAAAAGCGTGCCTGGCGAGATCTCTGACCCCGCGTTATCGCTGATAAGCGGACGCGTTTTTCACCGGATTATAAGGCACCTTGCCATTTAGGGTGGGCGTGTAGACAAAGCCGTAGCGATCCCCTTTTACATCCACCGGCTCAAGAAGTAAGCCTTTGTAACTCGCCTTCTTCGTGTATTCGATCAGGACTCTGGCCGTTCCATTGAACCCCCACATCTTAAGTCCCGTCCCGAGAAGTCCGCCCTTTGGGAAAATCTCGTCCAAACCGGCCATGGCATGAAAGCAACTGATAGCGATTTTGTCTTTCTGATAAAGGCGATCGTCGGCGCGATATTTAATGGTCCCTCCGTCGAGCAGGCGTTTGCGCTTCACTCCGAGATCGAACCCGATTTTGTTGATCTCATAAGGACCCCACATGGCCACCGCGTTCTTGGCATCGACGGCAAGCTTGATTGTTTCTGCGAGGGTAAAGTTTTGGCCGGGCGAGACGGGACATTTGTTCTTCTCTGGAAAGACCCGGGCGCCCGGGCCGTCAAATACGCACAGATTGGGGTTGCTCAGGAAATCATGAGGAAGCCAGCTGATGGTGAAGGCTTCAAACTCCCGATTCTTGTACTTTCGCGTCTCCAGGCCAGGCGTCAGTTTGGGCTCTTTATTGTCCGCCAGCACTCGGATGACAGAGATAAACGAGTGCGAATATTCCGGCTGGTTCTCGCGGTCTTGGTAAGCAAAAGGAATGATGAAATACCGATCACTCGTAACAATACCCTCGCCAAGGCGGGCCGAGACTTTGGCTTTGATACGATCTACGATCTGCGTCTCGAGGGGCGTATCATAGTTCGAAAAATCGACGTCGGCCTGGGCGACGATGGGCAAAATTAGAAGGGCGATCAGGGTTCTGAAAAACATATCCGCGAACTTACAGGAAACGACTCCGATTGGAAGTCCTGGTTGGGAGATGGTCCGCCATGGCGGGAGATCGCGGGCATGGGACCAAAGTCCAATATCCGCGGCCCGACAGATTGGAGACTCTGGTTCGCCACGGACGGCTGCCAGGCAGGAGGCGGCAGGTCCGCCCGCATTTCATGAATCAAAACAAACCGCTGGACGCCGGCAACGAAGATCGCTGAGATCACCGGACAAGACTTTATGAAGAACATCTTCGCGGTTATTCTGGCCCTCACCACCCTGGCGACCAGTCCACTCCTAGCCCAGGCGCCCAAGCCGGACGACAAGAGCGTCCCGTCCGATCCGGGGTGGCCGCGGCATCGGACCAACGAGCAGGGCCGCCTGGTCTATTACCAGCCGCAGGTCGATGGCTGGAAGGACTTCAAAGAGCTGAATTTCCGGATGGCCTTTACCCTCACCCCCAAGGGGCAAAAGGAAATCGTCGGGATCATGGTCCTGCAAGCCGAGACCGATGTCAGCGTGGACGATCGCAACGTCCTTCTCCACAATTTTAAGTTTACGGAGGTCACGCTTCCGTCCGTGGCTGCGGAGAAGAAGCCGGAGGTGGATCAGTTGGTGCGGAGTTTTCTGCCGCCCGATCACAAGGTCGTGATGTCGTTGGATCGCCTCGTGGCGACGGTCGAAAAATCGCAGGCAGCCCCAGCCTCGGTCACCCTCAAAAACGATCCACCGGTCGTTTTTGTCAGTAATACTCCAGCCATTTTGTTGCACGTGGATGGAGAACCGGTGCGGGCCGACATCGCCGCGACCAGCCTTGGTTTTATCGTTAACTCGAACTTTCCGGTCTTCTTCGAGAAGGAAGCGGCGAAGGAGTACTACCTATATACCGGCGAGCAATGGCTCAAGGCGGGCTCCCTGGAAGGACCGTGGGTTTCCGCCCCGAAGTTGCCTGGCGATATGTACAAGGTCGCAAGCGATCCAAAGTGGAAGGAGATGGAAAAGCCAATTCTCTCGCTTTCGGGGAAGGGAAAGCCTCCGACGGTTTTCTACACGAACAAGCCGGCCGAGGTCATCCTGTTCAAGGGCGAGCCTTCTTTCGCGAATATCCCCGGCACGCAGTTGTCCTACGCTACGAACACCGATGCCGATCTCTTCGTTTATAGTCCTACGAAAGACTTTTATTATCTGGCTGCCGGCCGCTGGTTCCGGTCGGCCAATCTGCAAGGGCCGTGGACTTATTCCGGCGCCGAACTCCCCCCGGACTTTGCCGCTATCCCCGAGGACAACCCCGCCGCGCGAGTTCTCGTCTCCGTCCCACAGACAGAGCCGGCCAAGGACGCTCTTCTTCTTGCGCAGATCCCGACTACCGTTGAAGTGGACCCGGTCAAAGCGGCGGCGGAAGTCAAGGTTAGTTACAACGGTGAGCCCAAGTTTCAGCCGATCGAGGGAACGTCGCTCTCCTACGCGACGAATACTTCAGATAAGGTCGTCAAGGCAGGGGACGCCTATTATCTTTGTTTGCAGGGCGTCTGGTTTACCTCCCCGAACCCGAATGGCCCCTGGGCGACGGCTAAGTCGGTGCCGAAAGAGATTTACTCGATTCCACCAAGCTCGCCGGTCTATAACGTCACTTACGTTACGCAGAACACAACGGACGCGGGAACGGTCCAGGCAAGTTATACTTCCGGTTACTTGGGGACCTATATTGTCGGCGACACCGTTGCTACCGGCACAGGCTATTACTATTCGCCTTATTATTATTATCCTTACGGCGGCTATCCGATGTATTACCCTTACGCGGCTACCTATGGCGTAGGCTCCTATTATAACGCCTACACCGGCGCGTATGGGATTGCGCACGGAGTGTATGGCCCCTATGGCGGCGCGGCTGCAGCCAGGTCCTACAATCCCTACACCGGGACCTATGCTCGCGGCGCCACGGCCTACGGTCCTTACGGGAGCCGGAGCGCCGCCCAGGCTTATAATCCTTATACCGGGAACTACGCCTCCACCAGGCAGGGTTCGAACACCTATGGTTCGTGGGGCCAATCCGTTGTTTCCAACGGCAACAAATCCGCCTACACCCGGCATGTTTCGAATGAGAAGGGCACGGTCGGAACGATCCGGGGCTCGGAAGGGGGCAAGGCCATCGGCGCTTCGACGGATCGCGGCAGCGGGTTTGCCGGGAAAACCGCCGGTGGCGATATGTACGCCGCCCGGAACGGGAACGTTTACAAAAACACCGGATCCGGTTGGAGCCAGTACGGGAACGGGAGCTGGAGCTCGGTCAACAGCCCTGGGACGACGAACGCCCAGGATCGCGCCCAAAGCTCCAACCGCGCCCAAAGCGCCAACCGCTCGAGTGGAACGTATCGGGCCTCGGAGCATGAGCGGAGTTCCAGTCGAACGAGAGGAAGTTCCGGCTTTGGCGACGTGGACCGCGATTTTCAAAGCCGGCAGCGCGGAGGGGCCAATAGCGAGCGTTTCAATAATTTCCAGCGCTCGGGTGGTGGCGGACGCAGTTTCTCAGGCGCTGGACGAGGAGGCGGGCGGCGACGTTAAAGCGTGACCAAATTACGGAAGCGAAGCTAGCATCCCGATTAGCCATGAAATTAAGTCGACTAAAAACTTTGGCTGGCATCGCCGTGGCCCTGGCTCTCGCCGGCTGCGCGCAAATCGCCGTTGTCTCGCAGAAGTCCCCTGCCCCATTCCAAGTCACCTCCGGGACGAATCCAGACATCGCGCAGACCATCCAGCGCGCCCAAAAATTGCACCGGACACAGCCGCTAGTCGCGCTCGAAGCCTACGCGAGCGCCGCGCGTGACGCGTTGCACGATCTTGAGCGCAGCCCGGCGGATAAAGAAGCGCGGCGCTCCTACAATTTCGCCGTGGCGGGAATCTTTGGCGTAGTCCGCGCGGCCAAGCTCGATCCCTGGATTCAACCGGTTCCCTTCGGCACGGACAGCAAGCTAATTCTCACGGGGAGGAACAAAGACCCACGGCCGGACCACAACCCAGCTTTGTATGAGTTGATTCCGACCGACGAATTGGATTTTCACGGCACCTACGTAAAGGACGACGTGAAAAAGGACGGGATCGGAGCACCGCTCGTCGCCGTCCGGCAGCGGACCGCGGAAGAAGCAGCCGCGGCGTTCGGGCCGCGCGGAATTTATTACAGCGTTACCGGCGTGGTGGAGTTCGAAGGGTCGCGTTGCGTTCTTTCAATCCATGATCCGCTGGCTTCTGAGACCGCGCAGGTGGAAGGTCGCACCTACCCGCTGGCCGCGAATTTCACGGCCTCCCTGGCCATGTCGCTGGCTGAGGAAAAGCCGCAAAAACTGGGCCTTGTCCGGCTCTTGAAACCGGAAGAATACGCCGACACGGCGCGCGTCTCCCGGATGGAGCCTTACAATCCAAACAAAGCGGTGGTGCTGGTCATCCATGGCCTGATGGACACACCTGCCACCTGGGTGCCCATGCTGAACGAATTGCGCGGTGACAGAGATATCCGGGCCAATTATCAATTTTGGTTCTACAGCTACCCGAGCGGTTACCCTTATCCCTACAGCGCGCTTATCCTTCGCCAGGAGCTTGACGCCATCGAGAAGAAATATCCACTGCGCAAGCCGATGGTGGTGATCGGTCACAGCATGGGCGGATGCATCACCAGAACACTGATCACCGATCCCGGCACGAAACTTTGGATCGAAGCGTTTGGAACGCCACCGGAGCAAACCGAGTTGCCGGAGGAGAGTAAACGCCTTCTGAAAGAAGCCCTTATCTTCAAGCCCCGACGAGAGATCGGGCGCGTCATTTTCCTCTCCGCTCCCCATCGTGGAAGCGATCTGGCGAAAAACTGGGTCGGCCGCATCGGATCGATGCTGGTGCGGACGCCTATT
>DASZDO010000093.1:0-3518 GCA_035941955.1 Chthoniobacterales bacterium | reverse complement strand
TTGTGGCGAAGGTCGATCGTGCGTCATTTGGAGAATTTGCAGCGCAAAGGCGGCTGCAAAGGATTCAATCTCGAAAGGAGAATTTCACGCTCGGGGGGCGCAGCTTTATTTCTTTTTGAGCCGGTATTTCGGAGGTTTTTCCGTGTTTCTTTGGATTATCTTGCGGGCTTCCAAATCGAGCTTAACCGTCTCGCCATACCAGCTGATATTTCCCGTGAACTTCCCCTTCAATCCCTTGTTGAGCTGGGTGAACAAATCGGTGTGAGTGAGCTCCTTTTTGGCGAGGGCTGACAGGATCGCTGCCTTCACCGCGTCATACTTCTGCTTGTCGATATTTTTCCCGCTCTTCCCTAACGGATGTCTGGTCAGTATTTTTTCTTCCTTCATCGCTTTCCTTTCGTAGAATCAGGTCTTCAACGTATCCGCTGAGCCAGCCTCAAGGAGCGGCGATTTGCAATCGCCGTTTATTAGGTCGGCGGTTACAAACCGCCGCTCCTTGGAGCTTCATTATTTCATTACGCTTCTCGGCGGCGGTCCGTCATAGCCGTGCTTAACGGGATCGATCCGCTTTGTCGAGGCGGCGCGCTCTTCGATTCCCGTGCCGCCGCCGGCCGCGAAAATAATGACCGGCGCGCGAGCGGCGTCATCGATCGCGAACGAAAGGAAAAACTCCCGGTCGATGTCGATCTTTTCTTCCACCAGCACGGTTTCGACCGGGAACTGTCCCACTTTCATTTCCAACATACGCGCCGCATGGCCGCGCACATCATCGGGCCTCTTGGCAAACATCACTCCGCCGATACCGGCCCGGCCGGTCGTCCAGGCTTGAATCTTGGTCACCACTTCGGTGCCCTTCCTGCCCCCGGCGAGTTCCTGGGCCGCGACGACGGCTTCGTCGGCGGTAGTGGCGGCGCGGCCCCGCGGAATCTTGAATCCGTTAGCGGCGAGGATGGCCTTGTCCTGATATTCGCGAAGTCGTGCCATCGCTGCGTGCTATTTCCATGATCCTGGCCCGTTTTCAAAACCGTTTTCGGATCGGGGGCGTAGAAAGCTTGGGGCGAAGGGCTCAAGGTCCGTGGTTAATCGGATTGGACGACGAAGTCCGGCGAAGGAGCAAATTACGGCTCGGCACAGCCAATGATTTCAACTCTCAACGCTCAACCTTGGCAACGAAGAAACTCGTTGCGAAGGATTCGAACTTCCCGGGCCGTCTAGCGATCAGGCAAGCGCCCGGAGTCCGCTGCACGCAGTCGTCACACACAGGCCCCGGGCATCGACCACCTGGCAGACGGGCCCTCCGTCATGCGCATGCATCTTGACCTTGGTCCCCGCCGCAAACGTTCCTTCCGGGGGAGCCGCCTGCTGCGGGCCGATGAAGTAGTACGGCTGCTCCGCGGTGACTTCGTGGGTGAACTCAGTAGGGGGTGGCTTTAGATTCCGTTCGGGCACTATGGCCGAATCCGGCAGGACCGTCGCCTTCGGCCGGAGGATGTGATCCATGCCGTATCCTAGAGTCTCTTACGACGGGCCGCCAACCGCCAAACTGTCGTCCGGCAGGACCTTCGGGGCCAAAATAGGAAGCGCGTGCGGGTGTTCTTCCCCGATGCTTGCCATCATCAGGCCGGCCTCGGCCATCGCCTGCAGGTTCGGCAACGCATAGGGCTCCGCGGCGTTCATGTTGACCACGTATCCCAGATCTTTCAGGCTGGCGGCGGTCATCTTGCTGAGCGGGTTATTCGGCGCGGCGATGAATCCCGACATCAGTTCGTTCCTGAAAAGGGACTCGCGCCAGTGGCTGTCCCGAGTCCCTGGCCCACCGGTGTTCTCCACCGGCACCGGCGCAGGGCCGGTTCCTTTCAGGATTCCGAACTCCTTCTTCGCATTAGCCCCGGTGAACCGGGGGTTGCTTGTCCCCGCGCCAGACAGGAGCCCTTTACGAGACCAAATGGTTCCGATGCCGATGACGTGTCCCATTTCGTGGGTGATAACATCCACCAAAGTGCCGTTGGCTTGCATCTGGGCCAGATCGGCCGTGTCAAACGACATGATGCCTTTGGCAGGCAGAAAGGCATTCACCCCGGCGGAGGCCGGGCGCAAATTGGTCGGGCCGGCTTGGCCAAGAATTGCACCAGGGCCATCAATATCCACCCCTTGGGCCTCGATCAGGAGGTCGTCGATCACTTCCCCGCCCACGAGGACGCTGGGCAGGTCGCCGACGATCACTTTGGTCCATCGATTTGCCGCGGCCTTGAACGCGTTTTTCTGGGCCGTGTTCAGGCCCCCAAGAAATCGGACCACGATCTTGTAGGCCGACTGGACTGCTTTGGCCGAGGCTGCGGCCTTGATACTCGCATGGGCTGTGTACGACTCGACTTTTATCGTTTTGCTCTTTTTCATCATTAACTCCCGGGGTTGGTGGACCTGAAGGGCAGAATGTTACGGCGTCAGGTCCGGTCGCATCTTCTCGGTTTGGGCGAGGGAGTGTCAAGCATCGACTACATTTGTGGGCGGACGCGGACTGCTCTTAACCTTTGAACGCAGACTCGGCCGAATCGATCAAGCCCACGCCCGCGGGCATGCTTCACTCCATGCCGGCGGCCGCGATTTCCCGAGCGGTAACGCGAACCGAATCCGAAGGGAGGCGCGCGCCTGCGACCGCAGCGATGGCGGGAGCATCCGGTGCATCGAAGCTGCTGCGACGCTTCCAGTCGTGGAGAAAGAGCTTGGTGTAATACGCTGTGACGTCAGCGTCGCGTATGATCAGGCTGGCGTCGCGGTTCTCGGTCGTGCCCTGGCCGGTCCAGTTGTGGCTCCCGACGACGGCGATCTTGTCGTCGATCAGGATGCCTTTATTGTGATTACCTCTCTGGAGTTTCACGCGATCCATGTTGAATCCGAAGTAGGCGGCGTCGGAGAGGATCTTGTGCGGATCATAGTCGCCGCGGACGATGATCCGCACGTCCACGTCCGGGTCGTTGCTCTTGTCGCGCAATACTTTCAGCATCTTGCCATAGCGAGGCGAGTGCTTCACCGAGGTGCTGAGGCTCTGGTTTTGGAAGTAAAGTTTACTCTTCGCCTTCTTGAGGAGCGGGAGAACCTTGTCCATGTAGTTATCGGGTGTCAGCACCGGAGTGACATTCAATTTCTTGTCGAAAACTTGTTCGGGGAAGAACTTCACGCCCCCGGCGTCCGGGAGCTCTACGGCCACCGCAAATTCCTGAGTCACCGCAGCGAGTCCGGCGAGGAGCCCCGCGATTTTCTGCAACGGTTTGGCCTGCGCAATATCGTGCTTGATGAAGCGCTCGAACTGTTCCGACAGGTTTTCGTTCTCCACGATGACGTGCCAGTCGCGGTTCTGCTTGCGATGAAAGGTGTCCTTTTTCGCCTGCGTCGGAAAAGGATTCGTGATCGGGTCGATGGCCGGCTGGTTGGAGTCCTTCCAGTTCCCGCTGGAGAGCCAGAAGACCTTGCCGTCGCGGACGGTGACTTTGATGTGGTAGGCCTTCGGAAAAAAGGCT
>DASZDO010000092.1:0-2494 GCA_035941955.1 Chthoniobacterales bacterium | reverse complement strand
AGCGAAACGCTTCCGCTATGTTTTGGTCCGAAAAAGTTGATGACACCGACAATGAGCACGAGCGCCATGGTGGCGATGCGCGCGCTGGTGTCCGAGACACCGAGGTAGCTTACGGCCGACCAACCGCTCAATGCCGCGGTGACGATGAAATTTGCCACGAGTAAGAGCGCACCGACCGAAGCGAGGAAGCGGCTTTGTTCGCGCGCCGCCGAATAAACGCCGCCGCCATCCGGGAAATGGGCGCAGACGATGATGTAGTTGTAGGCAACGACTGCCGTCAGGATGCAGACCGCGAGGATGATCGGGCCGGACGAGAAGCCGGCCGCGACGAAAGCAAGACCGATGACGTAGGCCTTGCTCGTTCCCCAATCACCATAGAGGAGCGCCGCGGCCCGTTTCCAATCGACGTTGCGCGGTCGATGAACGGCGGTGGGGTCGAGAATCGTAGCCATCGCAGTGCGCGGGATTCTCCGCCCACGCTCCCCACAGACAAGCTCTTTCTTGTGGCTCTACCGGAAAACGTGAGGGGTTCGCAGTGAGGCGACAGCTTTCTGTAGTAACTGTCTTGACGTCAAGCTGGGAGCGGATCGGTTTTGAGGGTGCTATTGAGCACGATTAAAAGTTTTCGCATGGTGGCGGTGAGGGCGAGCTTGGGAGGTTTGCCGGCCTGGCGCAGACGCTGGTAGAAGGGAGCGAGGATGGGGTTACGGCGGGCGGCGACCAGGGTTGCCATGTAGAGGCCACACCGCACAGCTCGCCGGCCACCGAAGATGGCGCGTTTGCCTTGGAGCGAGCCACTGTCGCGATTGAAGGGGGCCAGGCCAGCCAGAGCGGCAGCTTCACGTCGATTGAGCTGACCCAGTTCGGGCATTTGCGCCAGGAGCAGCGTGGCGGTGCGTGGACCGACGCCGACGATTGAAGTAAGTTTGCGCGCTTTACGCGAGAGCGCCTGGTCTTGCTCGATCGCCTCGCTCAGGAGCGCTTCGATCTGAGCGATTTGTTTTCGCAGTTGAGTGATGAGGCGGTGATCGAGGCTTAAGAGCGTTTTGTGGCTCAATTGGGCACGCCGATTTTGTTGCGCGACCAGGAGGCGCACCAGATAGCGACGGTAAGCCTCGAGTTCGCGCAGTTGTCCCTGCGCGGGAAGTAAGGCTTTGCTGGGCCGCGGCGCGATGGCCTGACCGAAACGCGCCAGCAGTTGAGCATCGATCGCATCGGTCTTGGCCAACAGACCACAGGCCCGAGCGTATTGACGCACTCGACTTGCGGGGACCACACTAAAATCAATCCCGCCCCGCTCCAGGGCCGAGAGCAGAGCACGCTCATAGCCGCCGCTGGCTTCACAAATCACTTGGATTGAAGCGTTCATTTTGGCCAAGCGCTCCACCAACTCCCGGTGACCGCGGACATCATTGCTGACCCGCCAGCCCGCTTGCTCCCAGGCCACATCGAGATGCGCCTTGGCCACGTCGATTCCGACATAGACTTTTTCTTTCTTCATGTGGTAAGAATCTCCTGCTTGTAGATGCGAGCTGGCCAGGCCGGTCCTTCCCCCTCCAGAGGGGCCGGCTTGGTCGCTCCAGTAACTGTTCGAGTTTGTTTCTTTCCAAGGGCGGGGGCGGATCGAACTACAGCACGCTCTCGAGTGGCAGCACCCGGAGCGGCCGCTTCGTGGATCTCACCCCTGCTCTGTTCTCTCCGAACAAGGCCACGATTTAAAGATACAAGCCGCTTCGCTATGCGAAGCGTCGGGGAGAGCGTTACCTAATTCCCGTCCCCCAGCGGCTGTGGAGGAACTTCTCGATCGGGGAGAATAGGATCTTGTCGGTGAGGAGTCCGATGGCGATGATCACGAGCATCACGCCGATGACCTGTTCCATGGCGTTGAGCTCCCGGCCATAGTGGAGGAGATGGCCGAGGCCGAAACCGGTCAGGATCGTGACATAGATTTCCGCGGCCATGAGCGAGCGCCAGGCGAAGGCCCAGCCTTGTTTCATCCCGCTCACGAGAAACGGCAACGACGCTGGCAGGATCACCTTGGTCCATTTATGCAGACCCGTTGAGCCCATCGTCTTGGCCGCGCGCGCGAAGATCGGCGGGATATTGCGCACGCCGGTGTCGGTCGCAATCACGACCGACCAGACCGTTCCCATGACGACGACAAACAGCATGGCGCTCTCCGTTTGCCCGAACCAGAGCAGGGCGAGCGGAATCCAGCAGACGCTGGGCAAGGTTTGCAGACCCAGGGCGAGGACGCCGATCGTGTCTTCCATGAACTTGGAGGCGGAAGTGAAGAGGCCGAGCGGCAGTCCGATCAAGATGCCGATGAAGTAGCCGACGAGAAGCCGGCGAACGGTTACGCCCATCGCTTGAAGCAGAGTGCCATCTCGCGCGGCGCTGACGAGGTATTCGCCAACGCTTTGAGGAGACGGCAAGAGGACCGGCGAGTAAACGCCGGCTTTGACGAGAAAATGCCAGACGGTGACAAGAGATC
>DASZDO010000091.1:0-37360 GCA_035941955.1 Chthoniobacterales bacterium | reverse complement strand
CTCCTCCACGATGCGCGGTTTATCATCCACGCGTACGAAAATCGCCGCGAGGTATTCCTGGTAACGAGGATACTCTTCATGGGTTAGCCCAATGAAAGGTTGGTGCGCCGCGTCTGCCAGAGAAACCGACCGTTTTCTCGCGAATGGATGATCGCGCGAAACCGCCAGGCAAACGCGCGCAGTCATTAGCGGCTCGAAGCGGAGTTCCTCGAGCGCGTTTGCTTTGAGCGGAGGAAGGAGGATCGCAAGCTGCAGCCGGCCATCGCGGACGCCCGCGATATTCTTCTCGACCGGCCAGTCATGCAGCTTCACCCGCACCTTCGGCATCGCTTGTTGAAAGGCACCAAGGAGCTGAGGCATCACGCCCGCGGTCGCAAGCGGCCAATCGCCGACGTGCAGCTCGGTCTCGCCTTTGCCGGCGATCGCGCGCACCTTTCCAACGGCGTCCTCGGTCTGCTTGAGAATGGCGCGCGCTTCGTCGAGAAAAGCGCGGCCGGCCTCGGTCAGGCGAACTGATTTGGCGGTGCGTTCGAGGAGCTGGACGCCCATTTCATCCTCGAGATCGCGGATCTGCCGGCTCAAGGAAGGCTGCGAGACGTGCAAGCGTTGCATCGCGGCGCGCGAGACGTTTTCCATCTCGGCCACGGCGACGAAGTAGCGCAGATGCCTGAGTTCCATTGTTGCAAGTCGGAAGTGGGAAGTTGGAAGGCGGAAGTTGGTCTCGCGGGCGCAAGTTCCCACTTCACATTTCCGAGTTCCGACTTCAGCCACGGTATGCCCTCAACGCATGCTGAGACAAGAAACATCGTCTTTCACAAGAGCACCGGACGCAGCGGATGCTGTGGGCATGAACAAAACAAGAAAAACGGAAGCAGCCGGGTCGCCCGCGATCGCCGCCCGCTTCCGCCGATTCAATTGGCGCGGGTTGGTTAGGCCGTTTGGCCGAAATCACGACCCGCTTCTCACTGCCAGCCTCACCGCTTTCAACCAGCCGCGATTTCATGTCTCGGCCGGCTGGATGCCACCACTGCGTTTGATCGTCTCCTGCTTATGAACTCAACAACTGGAATTCTGATCGCATTAATCAATCCCACCGCTCTTCCGGCATTGCGAATTGCCGGAGCGCTGTTCATCGCCATCAATCTGCTGGGCGGCGCATACCTGTTTCGGCGCCGCCAGCAACTTTTTGGTCGCGACCCGCAGGTTGCGCAGGACGTCGAGGCGGTCCGCCACGCTCGCGTCGCAGTCGTCCTGATCCCGTGGCTGTTCGTAACAACGGTGCTCCTTGTCGAATGGCTGGGGCTTTGGAGTAACTGACGCGCCCTGGAGAAAGCCATGAACAAGCAAATGAACACCGACTTCGCCGCTGCCAGGAGAGCATGTCCAGCGAGCATGCTGAGACAAGAAACATCGTCTTTCACAAGAGAGCGGGTGCGGCGCGACAATAAACGCATGAAAACAAAAACTGCGTGGGCAACACCACTCCTCATCCTGGCGACATGCCTGGCGGCTTGCTCGCGGAAAGAACAAGCCGGACCGCCGCCGCCGACTGTCGTCGTCGCCACCGTGACCCAGCGCGATGTCCCCATCGTGAAGGAAGGTGTCACAACCCTCGACGGGTTCATCAACGCGAACATCAATGCGCAGGTGCAGGGCTACCTCATCTCGCGCAATTACAAAGAAGGCAGCGCGGTAAGAAAAGGCGATTTGCTTTTCCAAATCGATCCGCGCCCGTTCGAAGCGGCCTTGGCCCAGGCAAAGGCAACTCTGGCGAGGGACAAGGCGATGCAACTGAAAGCATCAGCGGACCAGACGCGCGCCATTCAGCTCTTTGTGCAGAAGGTGCTCAGTGCGCAGGAACGGGACGCCGCGGTGGCGGCAGCTGAGTCGAACAAGGCCAGCGTCGAAGCGGATGAAGCGGCGGTAAAAACGGCTGAGATCAACCTCGGTTACACCAATATCACTGCTCCGGTGGACGGAGTTGCCGGCATCGCAACCACGCAGGTCGGCGACCTGGTCGGTCCGGCGACCGGCACGCTGACTACCGTCTCCCAGCTCGATCCGATCAAAGCCACGGTGAATCTCGGTGAGCAAGGGTTGACGGAATTTGTCATGAAGCACCGCGACGCCGACGAACGCGCACGTTATCTGAGCGGGCTCGAATTCGAGTTGATTTTGGCGGATGGGAGCGTGTTCCCGGAGAAGGGAAGCTTCTACGCGCAAGATCGCCATCTCGACGCGAAGACGGGCTCGATCAAAATGGAGGTCACTTTTCCGAATCCGGGAAATCTCTTGCGACCCGGCCAGTTTGGGAAAGTGCGCACAATCGTCGAAACCAGGACGGGAGCACTGGTCATCCCGCAGGAGGCGGTAACCGAGTTGCAGGGCAACCAGGTCGTCATGGTTGTCGATCAAACCAGCAAGGTAGACATGCGTCCGGTCAGGATGGGCGAGCGCTTCGGCGCGTTTTGGGAAGTAGTAGAAGGTCTCAGGCCTGGCGACAGAGTCGTCGTCCAGGGGATGCAAAAGACGCCACCCGGCGCGCCTGTGATCGTTAAAGAATGGACGCCGGCAGCAACGCAGGTTGCTTCGGTGGCCTCAGCCGAAAGAAAGGAACCCTAGGTCATGTCAGCCTTCTTCGTTAGGCGACCGATCGTCGCCATTGTTATCGCAGTTTTGACAGTCCTCATCGGGCTGGTTTGCATGCTCTCCTTGCCGGTCGCGCAGTATCCGCAGATCGCGCCGCCGGAAATCGTCGTCCAGACGCATTACACCGGGGCCGACGCCATCACGATCGAGCAATCAGTGGCCGCGCCGATCGAGCAGAGGATGAGCGGCGTCGATAAGATGAATTACATGACGTCGACCAACGCCAACAACGGCGATTTGCGTCTGACAGTGAATTTCGATCTCGCGACCGATCCGAACATCGACCAAATCCTGACCCAGCTGCGCGTCTCGCAGGCGCAATCGCAGTTGCCGCAGGACGTGAACAACTTCGGCGTGACGGTCCAGAAGTCCGTGTCCGCTCCGTTGATGCTTGTTTCTCTGACTTCTCCGAAGCAGACGCATGACGGAATTTTCCTGGCCAACTATGCTTATATCAACCTGGTCGACCAGCTGTCGCGCCTGCCGGGCGTTTCCAACGTGCAGGTATTCGGCGCCGGACAGTACGCCATGCGCCTGTGGGTAAAGCCCGACCAGCTGGCCAAGCTCGGTCTCACCGTGCCGGAGATCATCAGTGCCATTCAGGCGCAAAATACGGTGAATCCGGCCGGCAAAATCGGGAGCGAACCGATCCCCAAAGGTCAGACATTCACTTACACGGTGCGCGCGCAGGGACGATTGCAGACGCCGGAAGAGTTCGGCGAAATCGTCGTCAGGGCGAATACAGACGGTTCGTTTGTCCGCGTGAAGGATATCGCTCGCATAGACCTGGGAGCCCAGACCTATGACGTAAAGAGCCGCGTCAACGGCCAGCCAGCTGCGGTTCTTGGCATCTACCAGTTACCGGGCAGCAACGCGGTTCAAGCGGCTGAGGCGGTCCGCAAGTTCATGGAGGAAGCAAAGCCGCAGTTCCCGGCCGACATGGAATACGCCGTGTCGCTCGATCAGACGCTTTCGGTTACGGAAGGGATGGACGAGATTTTGAAGACGATTTTTGAAGCGCTCGCGCTGGTGGTTCTCGTTGTTTTCATTTTTCTGCAAGGCTGGCGCGCGACTCTTATTCCGTTGTGCGCGGTGCCTGTCTCGTTGATTGGTACCTTCGCTTTGTTTCCGCTCTTCGGCTTCTCGATCAACACGCTGTCGCTTTTTGGTCTCGTGCTCGCGATCGGCCTCGTCGTCGACGATGCCATTGTTGTCGTCGAAGCCGTCGAGCATCACATCGAAAAGGGACTGAATCCCCGCGAGGCAACGCTGAAGGCGATGCGCGAGGTGACCGGGCCCGTCATTGGCGTCGCGTTAGTTCTGGCCGCGGTCTTCATCCCAACCGCGTTTCTGCCCGGCATTACCGGGCGGTTGTATCAACAATTTGCGGTGACCATTGCCATCTCGGTGATCTTGTCGGCCTTCAACGCGCTGACGCTCAGTCCGGCACTCTCGGCGCTCTTGCTTCGCCCCCGCAAGAAAGCGCGCGGACCCTTGGGCTGGTTCTTCGGCTGGTTCAATAAGGTCTTTGGCAGCCTAACGAATGGGTATGTGAACTTATCGCGAGTCGCCATTCGGAAGGCTCTGATGAGCTTCGTGTTGCTGGCGGTGCTGGCAGCTGGCGCCGGATGGTTCGGGTCGAGGCTGCCAAGCGGCTTCCTGCCGGAAGAGGACCAGGGCTACATTTACATGGCGTTACAATTGCCCGATGCCGCTTCGCTCGAACGGACCGATGCGGCCTGCCACAAAATCGAGGAGCTGCTCAGCCAGACGCCGGGCGTCCAATACTCGACGAGCATCATCGGGTTCAACCTGGTGACGTTTGTCCAGAACACCTACAGCGCCTTTTTCTTTGTCACCCTCAAGCCGTGGAGCGAGCGCACCAAGCCGGAAGAGCAATACGACGCGATCAAGATGCGCCTGACGAAAGAGCTGGCCGGATTGACGGACGGAGTTGCCTTCGCGTTTCCGCCGCCGGCCATTCCCGGCGCGGGCACTTCGGGCGGATTCAGCTTTGCGCTCGAAGATCGCTCCGGCAAAGACATTGGCTTCCTGGCGCAAAACGTGGACAAGTTCGTCGCAGCCGTGCGCAAACGGCCGGAGATCGGCGGCATTATTCCCGCCTTTTCGCCCGCCGTCCCGCAAGTCTTCGTCAATGTCGATCGCGACAAGGTCCTGAAGCAGGGCATCAACCTGAGCCAGGTTTACCAGACCCGGCAGACGTTTATGGGCGGCTACTTCGTCAACTACTTCAACCGGTTCGGACGCACCTGGCAGGTATACGTCGAGGCGGAAGGCGATTATCGGACCGATGCGAAGAACGTGCGGGAATTTTATGTCCGCAATGCGAACAACGATCCGGTGCCGCTCGATGCCATCGCCACGATCAAAAACATCACCGGCCCGGAATTTACCCTGCGCTACAACGGATACCGCGCCGCCCAGCTGATCGGCGGCGCCGCGCCCGGGTACAGCTCAGCCCAGGCCATGAAAGCGCTGGAGGAAACGTTCCGCGAAACCATGCCCCCGGGAATGGGCTACGACTACATGGGCATGTCGTTCCAGGAAAAGAAAGCGCAAGAAGGCGTCTCGCCGGGCCTGGTGTTTGGGCTGTCATTGCTTTTCGTCTTCCTGATCCTGGCCGCGCTTTACGAAAGCTGGTCGTTACCGTTCAGCGTCCTGCTCGGCACGCCGGTCGCCATTTTCGGCGCCTTCGTCACACTCTGGTTGCGCGGAATGGAAAACAACATCTATGCGCAAATCGGCCTGGTCATGCTCATCGGTTTGGCCGCGAAAAATGCCATTCTCATCGTCGAATTCGCCAAGGCCGAACACGAGAAAGGCACACCGCTGCTCGACGCCGCGCTCGAAGGCGCGCGTTTACGCCTGCGACCGATCCTCATGACTTCTCTCGCCTTTATCTTCGGGCTTCTGCCGTTGTGGTTCGCCAGCGGGTCGGGCGCGGTGGCCCGCCGCATCCTCGGCTCAACCGTTATCGGCGGAATGATCGCGGCCTCGGCCATCGCGATCTTCCTGATTCCGGTAATGTTTTACGTCGTGGAAAAGCTGGCGGCGCGAAGGAAATCTCCGGCTGCGCCGCAATCGCAACCAGCGGCTTCTTCAGCGCCGCCAGACACAGGCGAACACGCATTGGATTCAGCTGTTTCGGTGTAATGCGGCGCTTACTGGAACGGAGTTGGCAGGGCGGTAACACTAGAACGAAATCCGCCGGCCAAGGGCCGCAGTCAATGAGCGGGTGAAGGGAATCGAACCCTCGTGTCCAGCTTGGGAAGCTGGCGTTCTACCATTGAACTACACCCGCGTTTCGATTTCGGATTGTGGATTGCGGAAACCGGATTTGCAAGGACGGGGTTTACTGCCAGGAAATTACGTCGTCTTTGTTCGTTCCGGTGTTTTTGTCGGACGGCGTCGATGTGCTTTGCGATTGCCCGTCTTTTCCGAACGACCAGGCAATGACGCCGGCCCGGAGCGGATTGCTCCCGGCGTTCGTCGAATAGGGGTTGGCGTCGATCTGGTTGTTGTAATTCCCGTCGATCTCAACGTGGTAGGCCACGCCCCAGGGATCGAAGAACTGACCCGCACCCGTGCTGGTTCCGATGCCGGAACGCGGCCTGGCCGGATCCTTCGCATCCGGCGGCGAGATGAAGACTATTTGCCGCGGATTTTGCGTCTGCGCGGCCGTGGCCCGCAATTCGTTGAAGAGCGGGGCATTCGAGGTGGCGGCCGGTCCGTAGATCGTGTCCGCAGTCGCGAGCGGATACTTTCCGTACTCGGTGTAGAACGCGTTCACGGCGGTAACGATCTGGGCCAGATCGTTCCGGGCCTGCGCTCGCTTCGTCTGGTTTTGGAGGCCGCGAAAAGCCGGAAACGCCAGGCCGATCAGGACCGCAATGATCAGGATCACGACGATGAGCTCGATTAATGTGAAGGCGCGCGCAAAAGCGGGGGCGCGAGGCGAAGGGGGGTTCATCGTCCACAGACTGCCGCAACTTGCGGCACTCCGCCTACTCTTCCCAGTCGTCGTCGGTGGCCTGCCAGGTCTTGTCGGGATTGAAGCGCTCCATGCTCTTGAACTCTTTCAGCGTCTCAGGTCCCAGATCTTTTTCGAAAACAGTCCCGGTGTGGCTGACCATGAACGTCAGGATCCCGGTGACCCCGTATTCTGCTGGCGCGGCCGCGAGCGCAAACCCGCCGATCATGGCGCCCCCGACGAGAAAGTCCATTTCGCCCAGCGGCGCCGCCGGGCCTTGCCCCGTCAACACCTTGAAATAATAGCCGTGGAACGGCTGGCTCTTGTCGGTATAGCCTTGCTCCAGGGCCGCCGCGACCCCCTCCCCGACTGGGCCTCCCCAGGTGCCATCCGGATTCTTCCACGCCAGGCCATCCTGTTTTCCCGGTGAGCTAATGATTCGCTGCGCATACTGGTTCACCGTGGAACCATCGTGCTTTTGCATCGCGTATTCTTCCTGCGCAAAGACATACCCGCGACAAATCGCGATGACATCCAGCTCGTTTGCTCCGATGCGCCTCAGCAGAATTTCTTCCCGGCCCGCCTTGGTGTCGAAATACCATTTCGCGTTGCGCTTCACAATCGGAATGGGAAGCGGCCAGTCCTCGTTGCCGACCGAAAGGGTGGCCTTGCTCGAATTCTTCGGATCGACCTCAATCGAACTCTTTTCCCGTGCGATGGCCGCAAACGCGATCGCCCGGTTCTTGTCCTGCACCGCATCCTCGGAAGAAACGATATCCTCGCTGCCCGGACCCAGGATTTCTTTCAAGGCAGCCACATCAAAGCTCTCGGCTGCCTGAATCAGGGCGTCGGCCGCCAGCTTTGGTGTATCGAATCCTTTTTGATCTGCCGGCGGCGCCGCGGCCAGGGCCAGTCCCGGAAAGCAGAAAGTCAGGATCGCGCAGAAGAGCAAAGGAGTTTTCATAGAGATGGAGATGGTTGATTTTGTTCTCATGGTATTACCTCCGGCGGCCCCCGCCGCTTCTGCCGCCACCTCTGGACCCTCCCATGCTCCGGGACCCTCCTCCCATGCTACGGG
The DNA here is from genome assembly GCA_035941955.1 of Chthoniobacterales bacterium. GTDB lineage: Bacteria > Verrucomicrobiota > Verrucomicrobiia > Chthoniobacterales > UBA10450 > AV80. The sequence continues at coordinate 29,642 of DASZDO010000091.1, read as the reverse complement.
AAGAGCTCATGCTATGGGAACCCCGGCTGGAGCTGGCTCGCGCGGAGCTTCGATCAAACCCGCCGGAAGAGCCGCCGAACGCGCTCGAGCTTCTGCTACTCGGGCTCCTGGAAACTTGCCGGTTGCCAATGCTGTCACCACCACCGCGACTACGATCCGTCGCCCTGTTGGTGGCCCCGCTACTGCGATCTCTGGCGGCTGGTTGTTGTCTGTTGCCGCCGGCGCTGCGGTCACCGCCAGCGCTGCGGTCACGTTGCCGGTCGCCGCCGGCGCTGCGGTCGGCAAGGGATGACTGTTGCCGGTTTCCGCCCGGATCATTTGGCCTCTGGCGCGCAGTGGTCTGCCGGTTGGCCAGCGAATCTCCCCGCGCCGTGCCGCCGAACTTTTGCGCCGTGGACCTGTTTGAGTAGGGAGCGCCGCCGCGATGTTTCCCATCATGCTGCCATTTGTTGTTGCCGCCGCCGGAGCGATTGACGTTCGTGTTCCGGTTGAAATTGTTATTGTTGTTGATGTTGATGTCGCCGCCGTTGTTCCAATCGCAGTTACCCCAGTTGTTCGCCCAGCCGATCCCGAGGGCGATGCCGGTCCCCAACGCGAGCCCCATCCCCGGCACGTATCCCGGATAGGAATACGGGTAGTAGGGATATGCGGGCGGCCCGTAGACTACCGCGGGGTCGTAAGAGGGGACGTAAACAACCTCCGGATTCGGCTGTTGAATAACGATGACCTCTTTGTCTCCCTGCACCTTCTTCGTTTCCACCGTCTGTTGCTGGCTGGTCTTCAATGCGCCTTTGCCTTGCGCCTTGGCGCGCATGCGCTGCACTGCATCCATCACATCCTGTTGTTGAGCAAGAAAGGCGTTCCCCAGATCGGTCGTCCACTGGATGTTGCCCGCCAGTCGCTCCACCGCATCGGGAATCCCCGCCATCGACTGCACGCTTGGGTCCCACGGCTGTTTTGCTACGGCATCAGCCAGCGCCTTGCCTTTCAGATTCTTATTCTTTTGCATCCACTGCTGAAGCTGGATGAGTTCCAGCGGGTAGGTGGAAGCGGCCAGCGTCTGGGCGAGCAGCGGATCGGGATAAAGGGCGATCGGCGCCACCAGGGAATCCAACTGATCGTTCGGAATCTTCGGCGCTTCCTCGGCGGGCGGCGCGGGCGCGGTCGGTGCGGGCGGTGACGTTTGCGGCTGGGTCTCCTGGGCGAAAACAATTGGAGAACCAGCCGAGAGGAACGCGAACGACAAGAGGGCGATCAGGGATGGAAACGAGCAGCTCGCCCATCCGGATTCAGAGGCTTTTGGTTTCATGTTTTTTTCTAAGAACTCCCAAGTTTCTTGCACGAATGGTGACGCGCCTATTGGACCTTGGTCGTACATTCAACCGCGCTACGACTTGCCGGCTTGCGCGAGCGCGTGGTGCACGGCGGCAAGAAATTGCTCGTCGTCGAACGGCTTGATGAAAAACGCGACCGGGCCGATGGCCATGGCCGTCGCACGAGCGGCCAGATCGTCGCGGGCGGTAATAACGATGACGCGCGGGCGCGGGGAAAGCGCACACATCCGCGCGAGAATTTCGAGGCCGGTCACCCCTTCCATCCAGACGTCGGTCACCACCACGGAGACTGGATGAGCGGCGGCGTGATCCAGAAACTCTTGCGGCTTGTTGAAGGCGCGCACGGGTATGCCGTCCGAGGCGAGCAGATATTGCATCGAGCGGAGGACGGACGAATCGTCATCCACCAAACAAACTTCAGTCGAAGTATTCATGCCACCTGACTCTTCGAGTCGCGGCGGACCGCGGGCAGATGGAAGATGAAACGCGCGCCGCGGTCGGGAGCGTTTTCCGCGGTGATCTTGCCGCCATGCGTTTCGATGATCGAACGGACGATGGTCAGTCCCATGCCCATGCCGGTTTGCTTGGTGGAAAAGAAATGGTCGAAGACTTTCTCCGGCCGATCCTTCGGCAGGCCCGCGCCGAAATCGCGGACGCTTACTTCGGCCGCCTCGCCGTTAAGCGAGCGGGTGCTGACGATGATGCGGCGTTCGGCGGCCGGAAGCGCTTCGACCGAGTCGAGCGCATTCATGATCAGGTTGAGCAGGACTTGCTGAATCTGGACCGGCGCCGCCTCCACCTGAGGCAGGTGATGATCCATCTCGGTGGTGACGACGCTTTCCCGCAATAAGATGTCCGAGCTGACCAGGCGCAAAGTATCCGCGATGACCGCGTTGAGATTGAGCACACTGCGAACAATATTCTTGTCCTTCTGGACCAGGGCGCGAATGCCGCGAATCACTTCGCCGGCCCGTTGACTGTCCGCGACCATGTCCTGGAGCAGTTGTTGCAACAACGCGGGATCGATGTTCCCGCGTTCGAGAAAACGGCGCGCGGCGGAGGCATTGTTGGCGATGGCGGTGAGCGGCTGATTCAACTCGTGCGCGACCGAAGCGGTCATTTCTCCCATCAACGCTACCCGGTTCAAATGCGACATCTCCTCGCGCTGGATTTGCAGTTGCAGGTCAGCCTGTTTTTGCGCGCTGACGTCGATCGTCACCCCGATGAGTTCCAAAAGATTTCCCTGCTCGTCCTGCAAACAGCGTCCGCGAGCAATGACCCAGCGCGTCTTGCCGAAGGGCAGAACGAGCCGGTGCTCCGATTCGAAGAGTCCGTGCGACGCACATGCGTCATCGAACGCCGCGTGAACCGCAGCTCTCTCATCCGTGTGGACGCGCCCGCAGATCAAGTCGCGCGTCAAGGGCAGCTCTGAATCGAATCCATACATCGCGCGCCCTTTGTCGCTCATCCAGGCGGTGTTTCGCTCCGGATAAATGACCCAGAAGGCAAGATCGGCCGATTCAGCGGCGAGATTGATGCGGGCATCGCGCTCCCGCAACGTCTCCTGCACGCGCTGGCGCTCGATCGCGATGCCGGCAATGTGGGTGGCGATCTGGGTCAGGCGCAGCTCCTCAGGCTGCGGGCCGCGCGTTTCCTGGCGGTACATCGCAAACGAGCCCAGGACCTCGCCCTGCGGCGAAAGGATCGGGGTCGACCAGCAGGCGCGCAGACCGCAGATCTCCGCCAGCTTTCGGTAGTCGGCCCAGAGCGGATCGGTCATCACATCCTTGACCACGACCGGCTTGCGCAAATACATGGCCGTGCCGCAGGAGCCGTTCCGCGGTCCAATCGGCGCGCCATCGACGGCTTTGACATAAGCGTCCGGCAAATTAGGTGCGGCGCCGTGCCGCACGTGCTTCCCGTCGCGGTTCAGGAGCAGGATGGAACAGCGCAGCCCATTGGCCTGGCCTTCCATGAGAAGGACAAGGCTCGTGAGCACTTCGGAAAGCGAGGCGTTGGCTGCAATCATTTCCAGGACCCGGCTTTGATCGAACAGGAAAAACTCTTCCTTTTTGATCTCCGTGATATCGCGGCAAACGATCACGCCTCCAGACAGCTTCCCGTCAGAGCCTTTTAATGGGCGGCCATGAACCCGCGTCCAAAGTCCATTGGGCGCTTTCTCGTGCCGGACGAATATCTCAACATTATTGACCTCCTCGCCGCGAATCGAGCGCGTCAGAGGCAATTGATCCGGCGGAAAAGGGGTGACCCGATCGGGCAAATAGAGGCCGTACTGCTGCGACCATTCGCTGGAGGCAGTCTGAGTCGCGCCCTGCCCGAACATGCGCTTTGCCGCCGGGTTGAAAAGAAGGAAGTTGCCTTGCCTGTCGGCGACGATGACCGCGTCGGCCATGCTGGACAAAATGGACTGGAGGATTTCGTTGGTGGCCGAGAGTTTTTCTTCAGCGCGTTTTCGCTCCATGACCAGATCCAGTTGGGCGGCGACCGCTGCGATCACCTTAACCAATCGCTCATCTTCGCCCCGCGCCTCCTGCACAAAGAACTCGATTACCGCAAGGACTTCGTCGCCGGAGAGAATGGGAATGCCAACGGCCGCTTTCAGTCCCACTTTCGCGGCCGCTCTGTTCCGGGGGAAGTTCCCGTCGATCGTCACATCCTGGATCCAGGCGGGCTGCTTCGACTGCCAAACTCGCCCGGGAAGTCCCACTCCCGGCAGGAAGGACGATTTCTCGGAGGCGATCCTGAATTGCTCCAGCCCAGCCTCCCCGCTTAACCACGCCGGTCCGCATTCCAGCACTGTTCCGTCTTGCTTCGGAACCCAGGCCTGTCCGAGCGCCCAGCCAGTCTTCTCGCAAACACGCCGCAACACCACTTCCAAAGCCGACGAGAGATCGCCTGCCGCGGCCACCTCCATCGTGATGGTCTGGAGCAGGGCGAGTTGCTCTTCGCGGCGTTGGCGTCCGTCGGGGCTCTGCGACCGGGCTGCGACCGGCCAATTTTCGTTTTGACCCGGCTCGCTCATATCTGTGTTTGCATCGCCAGCCCGCTCCGGACCGCGGCGAGAAATTGGTTGTCATCGAACGGCTTGGTGAAAAAGGCGATCGCACCCAAACGCGTGGCGGTTGAACGCATCTTGGGATCTTCGCGCCCCGTAATGATGATGACCCGGGTCTGGGGCGAAATGGGCGTGAGCTGCGCCTGGACTTCCAGGCCGCTCATTTTTGCCATCATCACATCGAGGACCACGACCGGCACCACATGCCCGCGGACGTGGGCGAGGAACTTGTTCGGATTATCGAACGCGAGAACGGAAAGCCCCTCGGAGGCCAGCAAGCGTCCGATGGATTTGAGCACGGCGAGATCGTCATCGACCAAACAGACGAGCTCCGCCGCCGGTTTTTCACTAGGTATCATCTATTTTGCGCGACGGCTCCGGGGTTAGGATGGAGCGTGTCGGGCAACCGGCAGCTTAGCCCCTGCCGTCAGGCCGGATAGTGGACTTTAGTCCTATGCGGCTCTCCCGCGGGCAAGACCCCCGCATTCTGCGAAAACCTCACCAGATCCGCCACGGAAGTCACACCCAGCTTTTGCATGACGCGGCCGCGATGAACCTTGATTGTCTTCTCGGCCGTTTCCAATTTCGCGGCGATCTGCTTATTCAAAAGACCCTGAAGCACAAAGCGCAGGACTTCGAACTCACGCGGCGTCAATTTGTCGATCAGACTGCGCGCATGGCCTCTTTCCGCCCGTTTCCGCATGGTTTCCTTGCCGCGCACTAAAGCGCGGTTGACGGCTTCAATCAGTTCGTCGCCATCGAATGGCTTCAAGAGAAAATCAACCGCGCCTTTTTTCATGGCCTGCCGGCAAGCCGGCACGTCGCTGTGGCCGGTGATGAAGACAATCTGCTCGCATCCGCCGCGCGCCTCGAGCGCCTCCTGCAAGTCAAGCCCGTTCAAGCCCGGCATGCGCACATCGAGAACAAGGCAGATCGGGCCTGCGAAAGACTCCCGCGCGAGGTAATCCTCAGCCGAGGCGAACATTTCCGCCGCATACCCGGCCGACTTGAACAAGCGGCGCAGGCCACGCCGAACCGATTGGTCGTCATCGACCACGCAGACAAGCTCGGGGGAAGCGCCCATGGGGCGTTATATCAACTTATCACGCCGCGGGCAAGCGAAAGAAGACCCGCGCCCCTTCCCCAACATTCTCCGCTCCCAGTTCGCCGCCGTGCGCTTCCACGATTGAGCGCACAATCGTCAAGCCCATCCCCATCCCGTTTGGTTTGGTGGTAAAGAAATGGGAGAAAATCTTGTCCGGATCTCCCGCCGGAAGTCCGATCCCGTGATCTCGCACGCTGACCTGGACAAACCCATCGGCGGCCCCGGTGGAAATCAGAATGCGACGGCTGGGAGCGGGCGTTTGTTGCATCGCCTCGAGTGCGTTCATGATCAGATTCAACAACACTTGTTGCAGGCGAACGGGATCGGCCGCAACCGAGGGAAGCTCGGCCGCCAGCTCCGTCTCGACCGTGGTCGAGCGCCCGAGCAAGTCGGAATGCATGAGTCGGAGGACCTCGAGAATGAGCTCGTTCACACTGAGCGCGCGCCGGTTTTCTTCGCCCTTGCGCACGAGTTGATGGATTCCGTGGATGACGGCGCCCGCGCGCCGCGCGTCCGAAAATACATCGTCCAGCAATTCCTCGAACATTTTCAGATCGAGAGGACCGCGGGCCAGAAATCGCTTTCCGGCGGCGGCATTACTGGCAATAGCGGTCAGCGGTTGATTCAACTCGTGCGCGAGCGACGCGGTCAACTCACCCATCAAGGCCACCCGGCTCAGGCGGGCCATCTCTTCGCGCTGGAGGCGCAGGTCCAGGTTTGCTTTTACCTGCGCGGTGACGTCGATCGCCACACCCATGAGCTCGCTTATTTTGCCGCGATCGTCCCGCAAATAGCGGCCGCGGGCGATGTGCCAGCGTGTTTCGCCGTCCGGCAGGAGCAGCCGGTACTCCACCTCGAACGACTGGGTCGAGCTGCGGGCTCGCTCGATGGCGTCGTTGATCTTGGGCCGATCCTCCGGATGCACGCGCGAAAGGAAGAACTCGCGCGAGAGTGGTTCGTCCGGCGCAAGATGGTAGAGCGCACGACCCTTTTCATTCATCCATGATTCGCCCCGCCTGAAGTCTACCGTCCAGAGGGCGAGGTTGGCCGATTCGGTCGCGAGGCTGATGCGCTCTTCGCGTTCGCGCAACGTTTCCACGACCTTGTCCCGTTCTTCGATCAGGGCGGCGAGGAACAACAAGGGCAGCGACATAAAAATCAGAAAGAGTTGAACCGAAAGAGCGTTTTCCTCCGCCGATTTCTCCGAAAATGGACCGTGCTCGTGAGCTACACCCCAGATCGCCAGCAACGCGATGGCCAGAATCGCGGTCGTCGCCCCGCGCGATCCGAACCGGACGGCCGCCCATAACATGAACGGCAACGGCGCATAGATCAGCGCCGAATCAGCGTTCGACGCTATTCGATTGAACAGGACAAAACTGACCGCGCACAAGCCCAGGAGAAGGCAACCGCCTTCCAGCCATTTCCAGCGCGAAATTCTTTGCCACGGGGCTATTCCTTCGGTCACGCAGCTGACGAGGAACGGCACAATCGTCAACGCCGCGAGAACGTTTGAGCTAAAACGAATTCGCCAAATTTCCCGGTAGCTGCCTTGTCCCCAACCGTTCAGGGCGACGAAGCCTGCGTCCAGAAACGACGACAGGAACGGTCCGAGAAAAACGCCGCAGAGACAGAAAACGGCGACATGGCGAAGGCGATCCAATCGCACCGGGCCCCCGAGCAAGTAACGCATGCCACCGGCGCCGATGAGTGCTTCGCAGGAATTGCTGATGAACCAGCAAAAAATCATGCGCGGCGGGACGTCGCTTTGCAATTGGACCAGCCAGTGTGCGGGGAATGCCGCCAGCAACACGATCCACCAGAGGCGCACCGGCGTCAGGAGAAGGGCCGCCAGAAGAATGGCATTCGGCGGCCATAAAACGGAAACGGGGCGCGGCTGAAGGGTCAGCGCGAACCCGAGCTTCGCGCCGAGATAATAGCCCGCGAAGACCAACAGACAGATTTTGACCGTGGAGGAATCGAAACCCACGCGCGTGCTTCGCGTTAACGGCGCTTGCGTTCGAACCGATGCCGGAACGCCATTCATATCCATTTGAGCCATCGATCCCCTGGAGGCCGTTCCATGCTTACGTGCTGCCCGTTTGCGGGCGATCTGATTCTACTCCCGGCTTCTGGGGCGGCAAAACCTTATCTGCCGTGCCCGCGCGTTTTTGATGCCGTTTCGAAGGCAACGCGACTGCTGGCGCAGCCCGATGGCACAAGGGCGACGCAAAAAAACCGTGGCGGCAATGCCATGACCACGCCGGACATCTTACCAAGCCGCTCAAGTTCGGGTTGCTGTTATCCGCATCAAGGTCTAGCGGAAATCCTGATATGACTGTGGCTCCGTCGTCGCAAAACCTGTTTCAGCGGTTTTTCCGGACCGAAACGGTTGGTGGACTCGTCCTCCTTATCTTTGCGCTCGTCGCGCTGGTGTGGGCGAACTCGACCTGGGCTCCATTTTACCACCACCTTTGGGAAATCCCGCTAAGCATTGGCAGCGGTCGGCACTCGCTCACGCTCACACTCCATCAGTGGATCAACGATGGCTTGATGGCGCTGTTCTTTCTCCTCGTTGGGCTGGAGATCAAACGCGAACTATTGGCGGGCGAATTGGCTTCGCCCAGAAAAGCTGCTTTACCGATTGCCGCTGCCATCGGCGGAATGGTTGTTCCCGCGCTTCTTTACCTTTGCTTCAACTCAACTGGACCTGGCGTGCACGGTTGGGGCATCCCGATGGCTACCGACATCGCGTTCGCATTGGGCGCGCTGGCCTTGATCGCGCCGCACGTGCCGACCAGCGTGAAAGTCTTCCTCGCCGCCCTCGCGATTGTTGATGACATGGGCGCAGTAATGGTGATCGCGATCTTCTACTCTGGCGCGATTGCGTGGGGGGCGCTCACAGCCGCAGCCCTCACCGTTCTCGGCCTCGTGGTGTTGAATGCCGCGCGCGTCACCCAGCTCTGGCCTTACCTCGTGCTCGGCATTGTGCTCTGGGTTTTCGTACACGAATCGGGAGTCCACGCGACCATCGCCGGTGTCTTCCTCGCCATGACCATTCCCACCCGGACGCGGATTAACGCCGTCCAATTCTCACGTGAGGCGCGGGGGCTCCTCGATCAGTTCGATCGCACCGAGACCGGCGACCTCGTCGTCCTTACCAGCAAAGGCCAGCAGGAGGCGCTCTATGCGCTCGACCGCGCAAGCTCGGCTGCGACCGCTCCCATCCTGACACTCGAGCATGCGTTGCAGCGGTTCACGGCCTTCGTCGTAATGCCCGTGTTTGCGTTTGCGAACGCAGGCGTGAACATCGGCGGACCGATCTCGAACATGAATATTGCCCTCGGCGTGCTCGCCGGCCTCGTCATCGGCAAGCCGCTTGGGATAACCGCCGCGTGCTTTCTCGCGGTCAAATGCCGCCTGGCAGAACTGCCGGGGGACATGCGCTGGGCAACGCTACACGGCGCAGCATGGCTGGGCGGGATTGGCTTCACGATGTCGCTCTTCATTGCGATGCTGGCCTTTAAGGACGCCGCCTTGATTGAATCGGCCAAGCTGGCCGTCCTTGGCGGCTCATTGCTCGCTGGCATCATCGCAGCCATTGTTCTGAATACGTTCGCGCGACGACGTCAATGAGCAGACCCCGGTGCGTCCGTTTGAGTAATTTCGCCGGAGCAATAGCGACTAATTCCTAACGCGGCCCTCCTCCCCGCTCATACGCTTCTTTCACTCGCTTAGTGCATGCGTATCCCACCACCGCACCATTGATCGCCGCCGCCAGCATACCGGTGCAAGAGTCCCACAATCACCGTGGCCGCTAGAAATTGAAGCTCGGTAGTCATGGTTGACGGAAATGCGACAGCGGCTGATTTCAAGTCATTCCGCACCCGGCCCACGCAGTCCGCCGACAGCGCCGCTCATCGGTATCACCGGCTCGTAATGCCGTATCCGGACGACCGCCCCGGCCGCATCGAGGATCCGCAGTTCGCCGCCCCAGAGACGAAGTCCAACAGGAGGCAACAGAGAAAACGGAGTCGTCATCTCGAACGCCGAAAATCACCGGGCGCTCGCCGGGCCCAGCGCCTATGCGAAGCTCTGTTCTCTCTGTTTGCTCCTGTAAAACTCTTCAGGACCCACCTTCAAAGGCCCCGTCAGGCTCGTCCTCCTCGCTCAGCGCTGTCTTCAGCATGTTGTGCATAGCGGCGGGCGAAAGCTGAATTGAATCCCCTGCCCCAGGCTTCATCCCGAGCGCAAGCCGGGTGACCGTGGCGCGCAGTTCGTGCACGTCGAAAGGCTTCGAAACCATCGCATCCACGGCGAGCGCCTCGTAGGCGGCGCCGTTCTCCCGCGACAGATGCGCCGAGAGCACCATGACTTTGCCCCGAAAAGACTTCTCCCGGAGCTGATGGATGAGTTCCACGCCGGTCATTCCCGGCATGCTGTGATCGGTGATTAACAGGTCGAAGCCATCGGGTTCCACGCCGATGCTGGCGAGCGCCTGTGCGCCATCGGCCACGACCTGGACCTTGTGGCCATCGATCTTGAGCGCAAAGGCGATGGAGAACGCCACGGAGCGTTCGTCTTCGGCGAGCAGGATGCGAAGTGGGGAAAGTCCCTGGCTTTCGGTGTTCATGGGGGGGGGTAATTCCCTTTTTATCAGAAACCGAGGAAGAGCGCCAGCAAAAAAGCCGCATTTATGCGGCAGACCTTTCAGGGAACTCTTGGTCACCTTGTGCCGTGAGCTCGCGCCTGATCTTTGCTCGAAACATTGCTCGAATCCGCGGCGAAGCGGCCCTGACTCAAGAGCAACTCGCGGAAAAAGCAGATATCGATCGATCGCAAGTTCAGCGGATCGAAAACGGCACCTCCAGCCCTACTTTGGAAACCCTGATCCGGCTCAAACGCTCATTGCGGTGCTCCTGGGGCGATCTGCTGAAAGGGCTGGATTAGGCGAGTCAGCGGCCGCCGGAAGTCCCTAAACCCTTTAAAGATAGACTCTTGCCGAGCCGCGCCGGCATCTCCGGGCCGTGCAATCGAATCTCGGTGCCACGCAACGGCATCTCGGCGTCGGCCAATTGAATCTCGGTGGCGTGTAACGGCATCTCGGTATCGCGCAATGGCATCTCGGCGTCGCGCAATTGAATCTCGGTAGCGTGCAACGGCATCTCGGTGTCGCGCAATTGAGTCTCGGTTGCCTGCAACGGCGTCTCCGTTTCCCGCAACGGCGCCTTTGTTTCCTGCAACGGTGTCTGGGCGCCGCGCGACCGCATCTCGGCATGGCCGGGCGACCGCTCAGAGTGTGGCGCGACCGCTCGGGAGGGACGTAATGGGCGACAACGGCGATGCGAGAGCGGCAGGCCGCCGGTCGACGTTTACCGCCCCTTTCTGTTCAACTTTTGGCCGTCAATCTCGTATTAATTAATGAACCCCGAAGAGCAAACCCCAGCAACAGATTCCCCCTTATGACTCAAGATCAGGACAACATCATCACTATGTTCGAGACGACCGTGGCCTTTCTCGACAAGAACAATAACACTTGGAAGGACAGAGCCGCCTTTGTTGACGCGCACGGCAGAGCAAAGGCCGGCACGACCGAAATCCGGGCCAAAACAGGCAAGCAGCAGGCCCCTACCGGGGGCATCACCGGTGACAAGGGCGACATCCGGGATGACCTGGAAGAAAAGGCGCTGGTCATTGCGGACGCGGTTGCCGCCTTTGCCGCCAAAACAGGCAACAAGGATCTGGGCGCCCAGGTGGAGGTCACAAAGTCGTCCCTGGACCGCCTGCCGGACAGCGATTTGGTGCAGACAGCCCAACGGGTCATCGATGCAGCCACGGCGAATCTGCCCGCGCTTGGTGCCTTCGGAATAAAGACCCCGGAGATAGACGCGCTCGCCGCCGCCAAGGATCTCTTTGCGAACAAGAAGGAGGCTCCGCGCGAGGCTATCGTGAACCGCAAGGTCGAGACGCTCTCGTTACCGGAAGCGATCAGCGCCGTGCGCAGCATCTTTCGCAATGAAATCGATAAACTGATGACCGCGTTCAAGAAACCCGCGCCCGATTTCTACAACGGCTATTTCACGGCCAGGATCATTATCGATCGCGCGGCGACCATCCCGAAAAAAGAGGAGCCGCCGCCGCCGAAACCGTGAGGGGGTCACGCACCGCTGCAAAGGTAGAAGGATCATGACCATAACGAAAGCCCTTATCACTTCCACGGCTGGGCTACTGCTAGGCTTGATGCTCACCGAACAATCCGCAGCGCAAACACCAACACCCCCTCGGCGCCCCGATCTGCGATATAATCCCACGAACGCGCCGGGACTCGACAACCTGGTTACATGGGTCAACGGCGAAGCCCATTTAGCACCTAATTCCACCCACCCTACTTTCCGACTGACATGCGAGCCCCGCCCAGGAAGCGAAACGTTTTTCTATCCGTTTAGCAACGAGACTGCCGTGCTCCTCAAGTTTAGTTTCGGTCTATCTCGCTCCGGAGCAATCGGAAGTTGGGCAATAGTTCGGATTCAATCTCAACCTCACCTTCCTCAGGTAACTGCACATCATATCGTTCACGGCACTTTCACAAGTGGGACTGTCAACCTAGGTGGCCAGTCCTGGGGGAGAACGCCGCTGCAGCCCTTCAATCTTCGCGGCAGAACAACTGATCACGACCGGGAATGCATTCAAGACGATACACCAAGAGACATAAGAATTTGGGGACTCTGCCGACGACCCCAAGTGCCGGTCAATTTTGAGGTGGCCGAAGGGGACCGAGTTTATGCGAGGGGAACTTTTGAAAGCAACGTAAACGTGTCGTGCGGTATTGGTCCGGTCGCTTCCGTGGACAGCACTCTGAATCATTGACTAGTCGTGCTTTCTTCACTGAGCTCAACGTAATTACGAACAATTAAGGACATATGCCAGACAATCTCGACGAACGCGGAAAGGCCGATCAGGACCGAATCAACGTGAACGAGGAATGGGAACGGAAACGCTGGGCGAAAGAGCTCGGGGTTTCCGAGGACCGGCTTCGGGATTTAGTCGGGCTTCACGGTCCGATGGTGAAGGACGTGAAGAAAGCGCTCGGGAAGTAGCGCGCGTGAGACGGAAAGCCCGCCGGGGTACGCCGGCGGGCTTTCTAGTTGCGCGAATCGCGGCAGAACCGCGCGCAATCAGATTAGTTATAGGGCGACCAGAAGGTGTAGTCGGTTACGTCCGAGAGCGCGGCCTTGCTGCTGGCGGGCACCCGCGGAATGGAGTCCACCGACTGGTTGCCATAGGGATTGCCCAAGATGTCGGTCCCCGTGACGAAAAGGTTGGTGCCGTTCTTGAGATACTTGGTCCAATCCCTGACCAGGACGGTGTTGCCGCTCGATTTGTTATTTTCAATCGCATACATGTCGACCGCGCCATCGATGAGCCGCAGATCGTTGATGATGCGGCTGGCCTGGGAACGCTTGCGGGCCCGGAGAAACCCGGGCACAGCGATCGAGGCGAGCAAGGCAATGATCGCGACCACGATCATGATTTCGACGAGAGTGAAGCCGTGACGGCCTTTTGAAAGTCTGGTTTTCATATTGTGCGCAGAATAAAGCAGGCGTGGGGCCTGAGTTGCATGACAACGCCCGGTTTCCTTTTGTACTGGAAACCAGTACAATCCCCGGCACGGAAAATCGGGGTGAAAGCTTCGCTTTATCCAGCGATGGCGTGGCGTTCGTGGACCCAACTGCTCGCCTTCGCATGCAATTGGCCTGCATTCTCGAGACCAAGCTTTTCCTTTATCCGGGCGCGGTAGGTCTCAATGGTGGCGACACTGACCCGCAACCGGAGACTGATCTCCCGGGTGGTCCGCCCTTCGCCGATCAGCTCAAAGACGGCCAGCTCGCGATCGGTGAGGCGCTCGAGCGGAGCGGCCGCTCCATTGCTACTGGGGTTCACCAGGATCCGGCTAACGACTCGCTTCATGAAGCGAGGATCGAGATAAATCTCCCCGTTGATCACCTGGCGGATCGCTGTCATCACTTTCGCGGAAGCTTCTTCCTTCGTGATATAACCGTTCGCGCCCGCGCGCAAGGCGCGCTCGGCATAGAGCGACTCGGCGTGCATCGAGAGCACGAGGACCGGGATCTTAATGCCCTGGGCACGGAGGTCCTTCAGCAATTCCAAACCGCTCGAGTCCTTGAGCGTGATATCGATGATGGCCAGGGAAGGCCGGAGGCGGTTGATCGCCGCCAGGCCATCGGGAGCATTATTCGCCTCCGCGCAGACGGCCATGTCGGGCTGCTTGTTTATCAGGTGGGTCAACTGCTCGCGGAACATCGGATGGTCCTCGACGAGCACGACCTGGGCTCGCGTCTCACGCGGCATTTTGCCCCCAACATTCTTCCTGTAACGGGATGGCGCAGGAAACGATCGTGCCTCCAGTGGGCGGCTCTTCAATGCGCAAATCCCCGCCGACGAGCCGGGCGCGATATTGCATCAAGCCCAGACCCATTCCTTCGCTTTCGGACGAAGTTTGCGAAATTCCCGCGCCATCATCCGCGATGCGCAACGTCGTCGCCTTTTCGTCCCTCACGAGCGACACGAGAACGTGGCCGGCTTTGCCGTGTTTGGTGGCGTTGTTGAGCGCTTCCTGAGCGATGCGGTAAAGATGCATCGAAACCGCATTGTCCCGGACCAATGGCGCACCGGAGGATTCGTAGTCGCACCGAATGCCAAGTAAACGCGTGGCCGACGCCGTTAATTCCTCCAGAGCGGCGGGGAGGCCGGCGTCATCCATTTGCACGGGAACCAGGCCGCGCGCCAGATTACGGGTCTGGGCGACAGCGTCCCGGAGGAACCCGGCCAGCTCATCCGCCACTTTGGCCTCCGCTGGGAGATGATGCCCTTCGAGGTCGTTCTTCAATGAAGCCGCGCTGCAACTCAAAGCCGCGAGAATTTGGCAGATTCCATCGTGCAAATCCTGGCCAATCCGCTCCTGCTCCCGCTCGCTAATGCCGATGATTTCGCGCTCCAGCCGTTGCGAGTATTCCAGCAACGCGATCCGTGACTCGCTCGCGTCGCGCTGTTGTTTCACGGCCGAGGTCCCGATGGCGGTAATAACGAAGAAGCTGCACCGCACGCACACTTCCCATCCTTCCATCCAGCTTCGCAGATAGGGATGGCCCGCCTGGACATCCGCCCACCACCAGGTGATTCCGGCCAGGAGCGCCATTAACACCCCCATTTTTCTGTCGCAACACCAGGCCACAATGAAAATCGGGACGCAATACCAGATCGACATGGTGACCTCGTAACCCGTGGCGTAATCCAAAGCCGCAATCGGCAACAGGAGGATGGCCGCCTGGGCGAAAATCCATTCGCGGGTTTGGTTTTGAAATGCAGTGAGAAATCTCATCGGGCCCTGGGCAAACGGGTAACTTTTGGTATAGCAGTTCCCTGGCCAACGCCCGGGCGGCCGGACCAAAGAGCGACAGCCGTCAATCCGGCAATTTCAGGCAGACTGTTGCCGTCTCGAGCTGCTACAGTGCCCACCACATGACCATTCCGAGAATCCTGATCGCGGACTCCATTTCCCAAAGCGGCGTGGACGAACTGACGCGCGACGGCGCGCTCGAAGTCTCGACCCAGACCGGCCTGAGCGAATCGGCGCTCGTGGAAATCATCCCGGAGTTCAGCGCGGTCGTGGTGCGAAGTCAGACCAAGATCACCGCGGCGGTCTTGAACGCGGGATCGAAACTGCGGGTCGTCGGGCGTGCCGGCGTCGGGATCGATAATGTGGACGTGGCGGAGGCCACCCGGCGGGGCGTGATCGTGATGAACGCGCCGGGCGGGAACACGATTTCCACCGCGGAACACGCGTTTTCCCTGCTGCTTTGCGTGGCCCGAAAAATTCCGCAGGCCGATGCGATGCTGCGCGGGGGGAAGTGGGATCGGAAAAACCTGGAAGGCGTCGAGCTTTTCAACAAGACGCTCGGCATCGTGGGCATGGGCCGGATCGGCAGCGAATTGAGCCGGCGCGCGATCGCCTTCGGGATGCGGGTGGCCGCCTTCGATCCGTATCTCTCGGCGACACGCGCACGGACGTTGCAGGTCGAGTTGATCGATGAGCTCGATGATCTGCTCGCCGCCGCGGATTTCATCACCTTGCACACACCGCTTACCCCGGAGACGCACCATTTGCTCGATCGGGCCCGGCTGGCAAAAACGAAGCGTGGCGTGCGGGTGATTAATTGCGCGCGGGGCGGTCTCATCGATGAAGCGGCCCTGGCCGAAGCGTTGCACTCGGGGCAGGTGGCGGCGGCCGCGCTCGATGTTTTCGAAACGGAGCCGCTTCCCGTTGATTCACCGCTGCGCGCAGCGCCGAACCTCGTTCTGACCCCTCACCTCGGCGCATCGACCGCGGAGGCGCAGGAAAGCGTCGGCATCGAAATCGCCCAATCGATCCGCGCGGCGCTTCTCGAAGGCACCATTCGCAACGCGGTCAACATGCCCAATCTCGATGCCAAAACGCTGGCCATCGTCGGTCCACATTTGCGTTTCGGCGAGAAACTCGCGCGTTTTCTGGCGCAGCTCGCGCCAAAACGAGTCGAGCGGCTGAACATCAATTACAGCGGAAAAGTAAACGAGGTCGATACCACCGCCATCACGCGCTCCGTGCTGAAGGGATTTTTGGAACACGCCGGGGGCAGCGAAATCAACGAAGTGAATGCGCCGGCCTTCGCGGAAAGTCTGGGGATGAAAGTCACCGAAACACGGTTGAGCGCGGCGGGCGATTACACCGATCTTCTTGAACTGTCCGCCGTGGCTGAGGGCAAGACGGTTTCGGTGGCGGGCGCTTTTTTCGGCGCGACCCCGCGCATTGTGAATGTGAATAACCGGCATGTGGAAGCGCGGCCCCATGGAGTCGTCCTGGTCTTGGAAAACACCGACCGCCCGGGAATCGTGGGCCGGATCGGGACGTTGCTCGGCGACCACGGGGTGAACATTGCCACGATGTCGCTCAGTCGAAACCAGGCCGGCGGCACGGCGTTGACCGTTCTTAACCTCGATACCCCGCCAGACGATGCCCTGCTCCAACTGATTCGATCGAGCGACGACATCAAGTCCGCGCAAGTCATTCAGCTGTAAACTCGTCGACAGTTCCGGGGCGAGCGATTTTGCCTTGTCAGTCCCTCAACGCCCAAATAGCCTGCCGATTATGGATATCCAAGCTATTCTGATTACCTGTGGGATCGGGCTCGTCGTCGGAGTGATCGCAAAACTTCTGATGCCGGGGAAAGATCCGGGTGGATGCATCATCACCATGTTGATCGGTATCGCCGGAGCTTGGCTCGGGACCTGGCTCGGCCAACTGATTTTCTCCAACCCGAGTTACGTGGCCGGCTGGATCATGTCCATCGTCGGCGCCATGATCCTGCTGCTCATTTACCGGATGATCTTCGGCCGCCGCGCCCAGTAAAGCGCCGTTTCTAATTCGGAGGGACGTGCGGACGCACGCTGTGGTCACGGTCCCGCGCCTGCGGGATCCGCCGTGCGTAACGCGCTAATTACCGTTGCAGCGTTGAAGAGTTATAGCGTTGCAGAGTGAAACCGTCTTAACGCTAACGCCCGACATAGCGGGGCGGCTACAGCGCGCAAGGCTGTAGTCCCTTCCGAGCGACAATGAGAAGCGTGTGGTCACGCCGACGCCTTGTGGCAGAGTTTCCGCATCATGGAGCGGCCGCCGAAAATTGCCATCCTCGCCGCCTTTGCCGCTCTTTATCTGATCTGGGGCTCGACCTATCTCGGGATCTTTTTTGCAATCCAATCCATTCCCCCGTTCTTGATGGCGGGCGTCCGGTTCTTCCTCGCCGGGATCGTCATGTTCGCCATCGCGCGTTTTCAGGGCGCGCCTAAGCCTGATCCAGCGACGTGGCGCGACGCGCTCATTGTCGGCGCCTGCCTGCTCCTCTTTGGGAACGGCGGCGTGACCGTCGCGGAGAAGTGGGTGCCCACCGGGCTCGCCGCGCTGCTGGTCGCGACGGTCCCAATCTATATCGCGCTGCTCGGCTGGATCACGGGCACGGCGCCGCGTCCAACCCCGATGGTTTGGCTGGGACTCATCGGCGGGTTTCTCGGGGTCGGTCTCCTGGTGGGAAGCGCACTGACAAATTCAACGGATTCGGCTAACGAACATCTCGCCTGGGGGATGGCGATCCTGCTGTTGGGGTCGCTCGTTTGGTCGGCGGGTTCTCTCTATTCACGCAGGGCCAGGAATGCACCGTCGCCCTTCCTGGCCGCGGGCCAGCAAATGCTTTGCGGCGGCGCCTTGCTCATTTTGGCTGGCGTCGCATTCGGAGAGTATCGTGGTTTCGATCCACGCCACATCACCATGCCGTCTGCCATGGCGTTTGTTTATCTTGTCCTTGTCGGCTCCCTGGTCGGATTTCCCGCTTATATTTTCCTCTTGCGCCAGTGCGACCCGGCGAAGGTGGCGACTTAT
Source organism: Chthoniobacterales bacterium (assembly GCA_035941955.1). GTDB lineage: Bacteria > Verrucomicrobiota > Verrucomicrobiia > Chthoniobacterales > UBA10450 > AV80. The sequence continues at coordinate 11,640 of DASZDO010000091.1, read as the reverse complement.
GCCTATATCAATCCGGTCGTGGCCGTGTTGCTCGGCACTGCCTTCGCCGGCGAAACTTTGACCCTCCGCACGGTGCTCGGCGCGGGCTTGATCATTGGATCCGTGGCGGTTGTGATCACCGCCCAACAAATGTCGTCCAAGACAGCGATCGGCGGCACGACCGGCGCGCCCGATTGCGCCAGATAGCAGCCCCTCCCAAAAGCGCCGCCTATTGCGAATTCGCGTAAATCCCCAGTGCGATAATCAGGACGATAAGGACAGCCAGGACCGCGAGCGAAATCTTGATCCAGCTCAGGGGATGACGCCCGGCAATCGAACCGGTGTATCCGTTCACCACCACCTGGAAAGTCTTGGCGCCATAGGTGTAGGCGACGAGCCAGATCGGGACGAGAATGTGCTTGAACGTCTGCCCGGAAAAAACGGAGGCGACGTTGAGGTTGCGCTGGGTATCGCCAGGCACTTCCGCCGAACAAAGATCGCGCGTCTTTCGCTCCATGATGTTCCGCGAATTTTGCGCGGCCGCGATCAGATCGATCTGATATTGCTCGACCACCCATCCGGAGAGAAAGCCGGGGTCGTAAGGCTTCAAATCGGTCGTGGTCGGAAACGGCTCGATTTTTCGCAAGAGCTTTTCGTCGATCCCGCGCGAAGCCGGCACCAGCTCGTCATCGAAAAAATGCTGGATCGATCCGGAGGCCGGGACCCAGCGCGTTTTTCGCACCTGGCGCGTCTGCGATTGGCCTTTCGAATCGGTGTAACTCTCACTCACGTAATAATAGTAGCCGGCATCCGCGGTCCAATCGGCGGCCACGTGCGCGTCGAAGGTCCAATAGGGAATGTAAACGCCGTGCACCGTGTCCGTGAGCGAACGCCCTTTCATGGCGTTGGGGGCGAACCAGCGGCCGCCATACCATTTGCGGACCAGATCGCGCACGGCCGGTTCGGGAAGCTTGAAGGCAAGCAGACACTCAGGGCGAATCGGCGCCTTGGTTTCCTCGTAGGGAATCAGAGCGGCGGAGCCGCAAAATTCACAACGCTGTCCAACCCGGGTCGGATCGAAAACTGAAATGGCCTGGCAGCTCTGGCACTTGACCGAAGTTTTCTCGGCCTGCCAGCCACGCTGATCGTCGCCCACCGCCTGCAAAGCAGCGGCCAGATCGTTCTCCGCGGCCGGTGTGTCTCCTTGCGGCAGCGGCGGAGGCAGGACCGTATTGCAAAATGGACACACCAGCGCCTGCTTCGCCGCATTCCACTCCGCTGCCGCTCCGCAGGCGGGGCAGGCCTGTTTTTGCCGCGCCGTGATTTCAGCCATGGAAGCGCGGAGCCGTTAGCTCTTCATGAACTCATCCAGGGCCGCGCGGCTGATCCGCCAGGTCGAGCCAATCTTCTTGGCCTTGAGATCGCCCGCTTCGATCGTGGCCAGGATATCGCCTTCGCTCACGCCCAGAGTATTTGCCACATCCCCGGGACTCAACCACTCCGCCGGTTTTGCTGCGCTCGAGGGCACCGGCGGAGGCTGTTGCGCCGGTGGCGGCCCCTGGCCGGGCAAGGGCGGTGGAACGCCCGGCGTCGTCTGCGGGCCGAGCACTCCGCCCTGCTGTTGCATCATCTGCTGCGCCATCGCCATGCCGACTGCCATCTCCGTGGCGAATCCGCCGGCGCTGCCTCCGCCCGGTTGCGTCATCCCCTGCCCCATCTGGAACTTAACAAAATCATTCAAGTTGCCGACGGCCGCCATCGACGAACGCTTGTCGATCGCCTGCTCCACTTCCGGCGGCAGGCTCACGTTCTCCAGAATGAAACTGGTCAACTCGAGGCCGTACTTCGCGTTCGTCACCGGATTGATCAACGGCAGCAACGCCGCGCCCACTTCGCTGTAACGCGAGGCGACGTCGAGCACCGGGATTTTCGAGGCGGCCAGCGCTTCACTGAACAGGCTGACGATGCGCGAGCGCATCGTATCGGCGAATTCGTCCAGGCGGAAATGCTGATCGCTCCCCGCCACTTCCTTCAGAAACAATTTCGGATCGGTGATCCTGAAATCATACGTCCCGAATGCGCGCGCCCGGACGATCCCGAAATCGTTGTCGCGCATCATCACCGGGTTCGACGTTCCCCATTTATTGCCGGTAAACAGGCGCGTGCTGACGTAATAGACATCCGCCTTGAAAGGCGTTTCGAAGCCGTACTTCCATCCTTTCAACGTCGTGAGCACCGGAATGTTGTCCGTGGTCAGCGTGTGCTTTCCCGGCGCGAACGTGTCGCCAAATTGGCCGAGGTAAACGAACTGCGCGACCTGCGACTCGCGCACGATCAATTGCGCGCCTTTTTTTATTTCCTTGTCGTTATCCGGCCAGCGGAAGCTGAGCGTATCGCGCGAGTCATCGGTCCATTCGATGATTTCGATCAGCTCGCCTTTGATGAAGTCCATGAGTCCCATAAGATATTTGTCTTTCTAGAGTTCTGGCCGCCGGGCTTTCATCGGACGCCCTCGAGCAATCTCCCCCGACGCGATCCGTCCCGGATCACAACCGTTCCATGACCGACGCATAGAAGGTGTGGCCGGACACCGGGCAAGTAATGGCAACGTTGGAGCCGTCATCCGGCAGGTCGGCAAAGACATAGGAAAGGCAATAGGGATCCTGCACCAATTTCCGGATCGTCCCCCGCCCCTGCACTTCGGAGTCCGGCATCTGGGTCACGCCGGTCACCCGAGGGCACTGATCGGCATTCTCGACCGATTTTTTCCCGACGATCGCATCAGCCGTTTTGTCGCTCGAATCAGATTGCATATGGCTTAAAGGGGAAGGGAAATTGCGGTCGCGCGCAAGTATTTTCACATCCAAGTGGAGGGATGGGGATTGGCTCGCTGCGCGTCGCCTCTGGTAAGTGATCCCGCAGGGGCGGGATTGGAACCCTGCGCTGTCGCGCCCCACCAGTCGAACTGCGTTCTCATCCCCAGAAGAGCCTTTTGAATTTCGCTCACGCGAAATTTGTGGAGGTATGGGGATTATCCGAAGCTGTCGCTTCGGCTCTGGCAAGTGATCCCGCAGGGGCGGGATTGGAACCCTGCGCTATCGCGCCCCACCAGTCGAACTGCGTTCTCATCCCCAGAAGAGCCTTTTGAATTTCGCTCACGCGAAATTTGTGGAGGTATGGGGATTCGAACCCCAGGCCTCGTCATTGCGAACGACGCGCTCTACCAACTGAGCTATACCCCCCCGATACTGCGGCGACAGCGTAGCCACGATGCAATGCTTTTCAAGAACGTTGCGGTCACCTTTCAAAACGATTGCCCGTTTCCTGGCTCTTCGCGCCCCGCGCCATTAGGAACCACGCCATCCGAATGAAGCGGCTGGTACCCTGGCCCCGTGAACACGGCGGCTGAGCGGAGACCGTCTCCAAGGCCGACAAATTTCGCACAGCGAACTTCTAAACAGAGCGCTAATTATCGAGTTTGTAAGCTTCGTTTAGTCCGATCCCAGTCGTGCCATTCACGCCGCGGGTGATCGTTGTGTAATTGCCGGGCGTCAGGGTCAGGAGAATCACCGACTCGCGGGCGTCGGGAGGCGCGAGGTTGGTCGCTTCAATCTCCGCCATATTGGGCGCGTCTCGCCAATTGTCGTTGGCCCGGAGAAGCGTTCCGTTTGCGTCGTGCAGTTCGAGGGTCGGATCCTGGAGTCCGCCAGGCACCGGCACCGACGGGCCCATGGCACGGAAGAGGACTCGTTTCGGGATCTCACCGCGCAGGATCACGCCATCGATCAAAACGTTGTCCCCTGTGCGGACGTCGGCACGAACCGATAGATTTCCCAGCTCGCTGAAGGTCACTCCTTCCGGTTCCTCGGGTTTCATTTCAGGCTCGTCCGCGAACGGTGATCCCAAGTCGTAAATCTCGATCAAGCCGATGCCCGTGCTGTTATCCACGCCTCGAATAATGGCCGTGTAATTCCCGGCCGGGACCGTCACGATGATGGCGGATTCGCGGTCGTCAGTAGGCGCGAGACCGCTCTGCTGAATCTCGGTCTCTTGAGAACTGCGCCAATTATCATTCGTCCTGATCGCGCCGTTACTATCGTGCAGTTCCAGAAAAGGATCCTGCAACGCGCCGGGCACGCCACTGGCCGTGAGCGACGGTCCGATGGCGCGCGCAATAACCCGTTTGAAACCGGTGCCTTTGACGATGAATCCGCCGATCCCGACCTGGTTACCCGTCTGGACAAAAACCCGGCCCGAAATATTCAGTAATTGAAGGTTGCTGGGCGTTGCCGTGGGTGTCGGCGTCGCACTGGGAGCGACCGTAGCTGTCGGGCTGGGCGTAGCGGACGGATTGACCGTCGCCGTGGCACTCGGTGTAGCTGTCGGATTGACCGTCGCGGTCGCGCTGGGTGTCGCCGTCGGATTGACTGTCGCGGTGGCACTGGGCGTTGCCGTCGGGTTGACCGTGGCGGTCGCGCTGGGTGTCGCCGTCGGGTTAACAGTCGCCGTGGCGCTAGGTGTCGCTGTCGGATTGACTGTCGCCGTCGCGCTGGGCGTCGGTGTCGGAGCGCCGGCAGGTTCAAAGACGTACCCTTGGACGACGTCGATCAGATTGAAGAGCGAGCCACCCAGTCCCCCGAAGGGGGGAATGGAATTCGCCGGCTCCTGGAGCGTCATGGTGCTGGCGGTGACCTCATGCAAGCGGTCGTCGATGGCGCCGGCCTCATTGACCATGGAAAGCGGAACATAAATCGTGATCGTCCCGTTCGGACCGAGCGTAGACTGGCAGTTCGCGGTGGGCAGCGGCGTGGCTCCGCCCGGGTAAGTCAAAGTGACGCCACCGCCCACGATGGCCGCTGCGTTCTCTCCCGTAAAACATTGCAACCCGGCGCCATTCAAAGACTCGGCATAAACATGAAAATTCTTTCCGCCAAGAGGATCGGTCGTTGAAGGAACCAACCATTGCGTCAGCCAAACGAGGTTAGGATCCGGATCCTCCATCGCGCTCGGGGCAAGGCTGAGGTTGTTCAGTTGCATCGAGACCTGGTAACAAGGATCGGGTGCCGAGCATGGAGCCGTCGTGACCTTGGCAACGCTCGAACTAACGATATCAAGCTGGGGCATGTTCGCGCTGCTAATCCCGTTAACCTCGTACTTCCCGTCGCCGGTAGGGTCGGACGCGCTATTGAACGGCGCCAATCCCGGAATGTTCACGGGCGAGCTGGCCACCAACAATCCGTCCCCGCCGTTCTGCCGGACGAACATGGCGTGCGGAGCAAAGGCTTCGTTAATATTATTCGAATCGGCGTAGGCAATTTGCGCCTCGCCGAGGGCGCCCATCCGAACTTGCAGGAAGTCGCCTAACGAGCGGTCGCCGGTTTGCCCTCCGATGAGTGTTTGGATGCTGCCGCGATGAATGAAATGCGAGCTCGCCTGGATCGGCGCGGTGAAGGTGGGAACGGGATCATGACCGTTCAAGGTTTGGACCATCCACAGGCTCCAGTCGCAGGAGGCCGGACAAGAGTCGGGGCCGGCTGAAGGGAAGGCTGGCGCACCGGGCGTCCCGTACCAGACAATGTTCACACGACCATCATCGCCCGCGACCATCCAGGCAAAGACATTGGTGTGCAGGGTGCCGAACGGCGACCCGGAGGTATCGATCCCGATCGGCGGCGCCCAGGTATTTCCCTGGTCGGTTGAATACGAATACTTAAGCAGAGTGTCGCCGATAACGTCCCCGTTGGCATCGATGGGGGCCTGCTCCCAGACCGCGTAAAGGTTGCCGGCGTTATCAATCGCCATGGTCGGAAAGTCTCCCCCCGTTTTGACGCCGGCGCCCAAGTCCGCCACCACGATATCGGTGCAATTCAAGCCGCTGGGATCGCTGACATTGGGCAGCGGTGGGCCAAACGCGACCGGGAAGCAACGGCCAATTAGAATCTTGTTGAGCAGGGCGTTATCGTGAATGACGAAGACGTGCTTCACCGGTGTGGGAAGAGTGGCAAATCCGCCGATGCCGTCAGGCTGGCCGAGCGTCGTCGCCACTGGGCTGACTTCGTTATTCCCCATGATCGCCTCGTCGCACGAAAGAGGCGCCGTGACCCGGTTGGCTGGCCCGAAGGTAATCCCAGCGCTCGCTTCCGCTCCGGTAACCGGCGAGCGATACATCACGAGGAGGTTGTTGCCGACGCTCTCCCCGCACATCGCGCCGCCTGGCCCAATCTCGTCATTGGTCAGATAGATGCTGCCGCCGTTCAGCGGGTCGCCATCGACGGCATACCATTGGCGGTCGACCGCGGTGTCGGGCACACCGGTGTTGCTACAGATGAAGGTCGCTCCCTGATCGTCAGAACGAGCGGTGCTGAAGTTCGCGAGGGTAAGATCATTGAAATAAAGACGCCCGACCGAGTCGACCGCGAGTTCAGTGTCACCGCCGCCGTGACAAGTCGTGACTTTGCCTTCCAAGGCGGTTGCGCCCGGCACCCATTTGAAGGTCTTGCCGGTGTCGAGGGAGCGCCAGATCCAGCTGGTGTCGGCGGAAAGTGTCCCGGGGACGCTCGTGTAGACGCGAGCCGGATTCGAAGGATCGAGCCGCAAGTCCTGCTCGAAGCCAGTACCACCGATGCCGCTGATCACCGGATGCCCGAAGGTGGGTGGCGTGCCGGACGGCGAGCGGGGAACCGCAGACGGAGCGGTCGGTGCAGCAAAACTAAACATGGCCAGCAGCCCTCCCGATAAACAAAGGAGAAAGGCCAGGAAGATGCGTGAGTTAAAGACGCCGGATTCGGAAACGGGTTTTCTTCGCATGGTAATTTCTCCTTGCAGCGGGCGACGACGCCTCGGTAAACCGTTTTCCTGGTTAGGCGCGTGACCCTAAAATAGATTCGTTACCCGCCAGCGAAATGGTCCTCGCATCCCAGAATTCTACTGTTCGCCGAGCGGCCTGGCGACATCGTCTGAAAACGCCAAATGGCTAATCAGAAGGCATTCAGCAGCTCAGCGACGTCTCCTCCGATTTGCCGCGCGGTCCGGTCAAAGAGTTCACTGTATCCGCCACCGAGCACTCCAACCCCAGACCGCCGTTCCTGCCTGAATCGAAGCAGGACCTTGCGGGAACGAGCGTCAATCACCTCGCCCAACATCTCGATTCTTACCGCGCCGGCTCCGAATCTGATCCAGTATCGGGCCGCCTGTGAGCCTGGGTCCACCTTGAGCAGACGCGCACGAATGACCAGGGTTTCCCCCTTGCCTCGCGGTGCATTCGCGGCACCCGGCTTCCGCCGCAGATTCTGGAGCAATCCCTGGATGAATGCCGGCTTGATCGAGCTGAGGGCCGATCGCACCGGCTCGTACGTATTTTCATTCGGGTTCGGCAGGACTACTCCGGCGACATCAAAAGACTCGACCGCAATGTCGTTATAAGTATCCAGGCGAAAAGGCTGGATGATCGTCACTTCGTCGAGGTCGCCGTTCCAATCGCGGTAGGTTCCCGGCGTGGTGGTCCCCTTCGAAGCCGCGGCAGCGTCGGCCAGCAAAGCGAGCAGGAGAACTCCGGGCAAGAAACGAAAAAGCGCGAAATTTCTGGCAATCATTCCGCTATCGTCGTCGTTTCCGGCGTGCTAAACAAGCGTTTAGGCGAGGCGAGAATGCCGGTTGGAACGTCCCGCCAGCCCGCTTTTCAATGAAACGATATCTTCCATTTGTGATTGTTGCGGTCGTCGGAGCGCTCACGCTCGGTGCCGGAGCGATGCTCTATCGGGCCAAACGGCCTGCCCTCCTGGAGATTCCCAAGAATTCCGCCACGCCCGACAAAACCGCATCCATGCACGTTCGCGGTCAAGCTAATGCAGCGGTCACGCTCGAGGAGTTTGGCGATTTTGAATGTCCGCCTTGCGCTAATCTCGCCAGTGCTTACGGACAAATCGAGGAAGGTTATTCGGCGAAGCTCCGAGTAATTTTCCGCCATTTTCCGCTCCCCGGCCACCCGCACGCCCAGGAAGCCGCGCTGGTCGCGGAAGCCGCGGGTCTTCAAGGCCGTTTCTGGGAGATGCATGACCTGCTCTACAAAGAGCAACCCATTTGGAGCAAATCCAATGAGGCGCGGGCCTTGTTCAATTCCTATGCGGAAATGCTCGGATTGAACCTCGAGCGCTTCAAAACCGATGTGGACAGCCCTGAAGTCAAAGAGCGGGTCGCGTCCGATAAGAAGCGCGGCACCGACCTGGGGGTGAATAGCACTCCCACGATTTTCATTAACGACCGCCAGGTCCCCCCGCCGGTGAACGTCGGCACCATCCGCGCGGCCATCGAGGCGGCCCTGAATCCCAAACCATCGCCCTGAGACCTGGCTGTGAAACGCAAAACTGAAAAACAAGCCGCACCAGCGGGATCGCGCGCCCGAATCGTTCTCTACACCATTGCGGCCATCATCTCCCTGGCCGGCCTGGCTGATGCCACCTATCTCACGGTCGCGGCCCTGACGGGCGAAACCGCTGTGTGTGCCGGTTCCACGGGCTGTCAGGAGGTGCTCGGCAGTCCCTATGCGAAAATAGCTGGAATCCCCGTGGCCGCTTTGGGCGTCTGGGGTTATTTCGCGGCGTTTACTTTCGCGATCTTCGCCGGGTTCGGCTACGCCCGGGCGCGCAAATTTTTCGCCCTGACGGTGTGGGCGATGTTTGCGATGACTCTCTGGTTCCTTTACGTGCAAGCATTCGTCCTGCACGCCTTTTGCCGTTACTGCTTATTCTCGGCCGCATTTGTTTTCCTCATGGCCGGCCTGGTTGTCGCGAGTCCGCCGCCGCGCGACTCGGGAAACGAAAAGTAACTTCTCCTAAGGCCGTCAAAGCCTTCGTGGTATGAGCGTCAATTTCGAGGAGCTGGACTACCAGCAGACCGAATTCGGCGAGCTGGTCCTGAGAAGAAGGCGGCTGCTGTCCCTGAATGGCACTGAAATATTCGAGATCAAGTTGGGCGAGAGCTTTCTTATGTCCAGCCTGTTCACCGAAGTGGAGGTGGCACTGGCCAGGCTGGCGTTGGCCGAATTGCATGCGGATCGGCTCGAGGTCGCGGTGGGCGGTCTCGGGTTGGGTTATACCGCGCGCGCCGCGCTGGAACACCCGGCGGTCAAATCCGTGGTCGTGATCGAAGCTCTTCCCGCGGTGATCGACTGGCATCGGCGCGGCCTGGTCCCGTTGGGAACGCAACTGACCGGCGATCCGCGCTGCCGCTTCGTGCACGGCGATTTCTTCAAGCTGGCGACCTCGCCCTCATTCGACCCGGAAGATCCCGGCAAACGGTTTCACGCAATCCTCCTCGATATCGATCACTCGCCCCGCAGTCTGCTCGATCGGAGTCACCAGACATCATATGAAGCCGAAGGACTTCGCCAAATTGCAGGTCATCTGCGCCCGGGCGGAGTCTTCGCCATGTGGTCCGACGATCCGCCAGACGAAGAGTTTCTTAAGGCGCTCGATAAGGCGTTCGCCGATTCGAGGGCTCACATCGTCTCGTTTCACAATCCATTGCTGGAGTGCGAGTCGGCCAGCACGGTCTATGTCGCACGGACGGCCGCTTGAGGTGGCGCATCTCCTGCTCGCGTAAAGGGAATGCGCAGCCTCCTGGTTATCGTCTTTCTTCTCGTCAATGCCGCCTTAGGCAGCGTCAGCGGCGGGGTCCTGCCGCTCACGGTGAAGGACGTCTGCCTGATGCTGCGGTCAGGTTATTCGAGCGACGCCGTGCAACGTGAGCTCTCCGTGCGACATCTGGCCGATACGTGCGATGCCGCGGGGGAGACGGCTTTGAAAGGAGCGGGCGCCAGCCCAACCCTAATCGAGGCAATAAAAAGCGGCGCCTACGAAACATCGCGGGCCGAGGCCCTGGCTGCCATCGAGCAGCGAGCTGCCCAGGCCCAACGGCAGGCCCTCGAAACGCAGCGTTTGCGGAAGATGGACAGCCTCTACCAAGCCCAGCGCGCCCGCGAACGCGCGGCCCAGCGCCCCCACGAAACACGGGCCGCCGTGGCCGATCTTGTCAAAGGCGATCTGGTTCATTGGAACAACGGAAGCGTGGGTCGTTTCGATGATGAAACGCTCGGGAGCAAGAAACTCATCGCGCTCTACTTTCCGCCAACTGGTGCGGAGCCTGCCGTCAATTCACCCTGCAGCTGATCGAATATTATAACCGGGTCAAAGCACAGCATCCGGAATTCGAGATCATCCTGGTAAGCTGCGATCGCTCGGCCGCGGAGATGGGGATTCATATGCGGAACACGCAAATGCCCTGGCCGGCAGTCGACTTTGCAAAACTGCCCGGCAAGGAATCGTTGAAAAAATATGGCGGCCAAAGCATCCCCTGCCTGGTTCTCCTCGATGCCAGCGGGAAGGTGCTTGCCGATACGTTTGAAGGCAAAAAACGCGTTGGCCCGGAGACGGTCCTGGCCACCCTCGAGGCCATTTTCACCCGCGGACCGATTGGTGAGGTCGCGCAGGCGCGCTGACCGCCCGTGCCCGGACGCCGATCCGGGTGCCCGCCTGTTGAGTTGGCGGGAAAGTGCTGGTTGTCATCGGAAGCCGTTCCGTGGTTTGATCGGACATGAATAGACGGCGATTTGTTCGTTCCAGCGCGGCGGCTGGTTTGACTGCGGCACTCGCTCCGCGCGCACTCTTTTCCCAGGCTTCTCCAACTATGAATTCGAAATCAATCAAGCCGGTCGTGATCGCCTCTGCTAACGGCAACAAGTTCAAGAACGGCGGCGACATGACATGCGTCCAAAAGGCATTCACCCTGATGACCCAAGACGGGGCGGACGTGCTCGACGCCTTGATCGCCGGGGTAAACATCGTGGAGCTTGATCCGCTCGATGACAGCGTCGGCTACGGCGGCTTGCCGAACGCGGACGGCGTGGTGCAGCTCGATTCCTGTTGCATGCACGGACCGAAGAAACGCGCGGGCGGCGTCGCCGCCCTCGAAGGCGTGCGGACGCCCTCGCTGGTGGCGAAGGCGGTGATGGAGCAGACGGACCATCATCTCATTGTCGGCAAGGGCGCGCAGGATTTCGCCCGCGACCTCGGCTTCAAGATCGAGGACGACTTGAATACCGAGCATTCGAGAAAGCTTTGGCTGGAATGGAAACGCCGGATCGACCCGAAGCATTACCTCGACCCGCGAAAACGCGCGGATGCGAGTCGCAAAATCCTGCAACAAATGGTGGCAGAGGGCTTGATCGATCCACGGCACCTTTACGGCACGATCAATTGCAACGGGATCAACGCCAGGGGCGATATTTGCGGCGTCACGACGACCAGCGGCCTCTCGTGGAAAATCCCGGGGCGGGTCGGCGATTCACCGATTCTGGGCGCCGGCCTCTACGTCGACGGTGAAATCGGGGCAGCGGGCTCGACCGGACGCGGCGAAGCGAATCTCTACAACCTTTGTTCGTTCCTGATCGTCGAAAACATGCGGCGCGGGATGCACCCGAAGGATGCCGGGCTCGAGGCCTGCAAACGGATCAAGGCGAACACGGTCGAGAAACGCCTGCTCAACAGCAAGGGCAATCCGAATTTCGGCATCAATTTCTATGCGTTAAACGCGAAGGGCGAGTACGCCGGCGTGTCGATGTATCCGGCCTACCTGAAGGAGAGCACGGGCGAAATGGTTCGGAAC
>DASZDO010000090.1:0-91356 GCA_035941955.1 Chthoniobacterales bacterium | reverse complement strand
TCCCCTCCGCGCTCTTCCGCAATCCAAACGTGGAGCATCTGGCCGGTGAGATCGCTCGCGAGGTGATTGACGAATCGCCGACCCTCCTCCGCGTCAACGATGCCGGCAGGAGCACACCATTTTTTTATCTGCATGGCGATCTTTCCGGCGGTGGATTCTACAGCCTGAAACTTTCGCGCTCGTTGGGGCCGGACCAGCCCTTTTATGTTCTGCCGCCCCAGGATATCCGCCTGCTTCCAGCGGCCCCCAGCATTGAGGAAATGGCCGCCGCGCACCTGGCCGCGTTGCGCGCCGTGCGTCCGAAGGGGCCGTACGTCATCGGGGGTTTTTGTATCGGCGGTTTGGTGGCCTACGAGCTGGCGCAGCAGATTGAGGCCGGCGGCGACACGGTCGAAATGCTGCTGGTGATCGACGCGGCGCCGGAAGACAAAGTGTTGCGCGCGCTGCGCTGGCTGGCGGGCGCGTTCGGCGCGCTGCTTCGCTGGGACGATCACGCGAAAGTCGATCGGTTTGGGCGCTGGGTCCTCTGGCGCGGTCGGCTCAGCCGCTGGTACGGACTGAATGTGCGGGCGCAGGCGCGCGTTGTCCTCCGCCGCATTTCCAATCGATTCATGCGCACATACGATATGTTGCGCCCCCGTTTTCGGCGCGAGGCCCGGCAATCGGCCATCCCGACGGAATCAAGCGCCGCCGGCCGGCGCGAACGCGATGTGCCGTCGGCGTTTCTCTGGGCTTCAGCCCGCTATCGTCCGCAGCCCTATCGCGGGCCGGTCGCGTTGCTGCTCTCCGAGGACGTAGTGCGCCGCGGCCGGAACGTGGTGGGTGAGTGGCAGGAGCTCGCTCCGGACGTGACGATGCACCCCTTGATCGGCAGCCACCTGGAATGCATCACCGCGCACGTCGATACCCTGGCCCAAACGATCGAGAGCTGTCTCCAGGACACGGTCGCGACCTCGCGTGCGCCAGAGGAAAATTCGTCCCGGCTGTAACGTTTCGCGGTTAGTTTCTTGTTCCGTGTCTTCGCCTCTCCTGCAAACACCCGACACGTCTGTCAACGGCGTCCAGGTCTGGACGGCGCACCTCGACGCGGTTTCGTCCGCGGAGCTTGAAGAGCTGAGCGCCGTGCTGGATGCCGCGGAGCACGCCCGCGCCGCGCGATTTCATTTTGAGCATGATCGGCGGCATTACCTCGCCTCGCGCGCTCTTCTCCGTCAACTGCTCGGCGCCGCCTTGGACAAGCCCGCGCCGACGCTGATCTTCGAGTATGGCGCGCAAGGCAAGCCGGCCCTGGCGGCTGCATTTTCGCAAGACCGCATCCTGCGCTTCAACCTGTCCCATTCCGCCGGTTGGGCGATGTTCGCGCTCGCGTGGGATCGGGAGCTTGGGATCGATCTCGAATCCGGCGGTCGCCTCAAACGCGATGGCGACGGTCTATCCGCGCTCGCTGGGCGAGTGCTTTCGGCGCGCGAACTGTCCATCTGGCAGGCGCTGCCGGATGCCGCCGCCCGCGACGCCGCCTTTCTTCGCGCCTGGACGCGCAAGGAGGCTTACGCCAAGGCGACGGGCAAGGGCCTCTTCGTCGAAGTAAATCGCATCGAAGTAGCCCTCGACGCCGCAGCGCCGAACGCGTTGCTCACCCTGCCTTCACTTCCGCAAGAAGGCGAGGCCGCGCGACACTGGACCTTGCACGATCTAGCGGCCCCCGACGGGTTTACCGCAGCGCTTGCGGTCGAGCGGAAGGGAGAATAGCAGCGCAACGAGCCCCGCGGATGGTCTGCATGAAATTCCCACTCGTCGTATGGCCCGCTGCTTGCAGGCGCCGGCCGGGTCTGCCATCGTTCTGAATGCACAAGGATAAACCGCCTGGCCCCTTCGATTTCGCCGAGCGATCAATCCGCTATTTGATCGGCTTTTGGGTTACCGCCGGCCTCGTGCTTAGTATGCTCGTTCATACGGGAATGTTAATCTGGCGGGCAGACACCAGGGGACCTTCCAAGCCCAATCCTGAAGCGTTGGAAACCGCAACAGCCGCTCAGCGGGCCGCCGCTGGGAAATCGCCGCCCCCCGAACCTCCCCCCTCGGTTCGATATTGATTCGTTATCCGCACGCTCCGGCCCAGGAACCGGGAGATCCTGGGCAACAAACGGTCAATTGATGAGATAGGCTTCCAGGAGGCCTACGCCGGGACCATCCAGGCCGCGCACAATCGCGGTGTAGGTTCCCGGACCTAACGTCGCCAGGATAGCGGACTCGCGATTATCGAGGGGCGCCAACCCGGTCGCGAATATGTCGGAACTATTCGATGCGTCTTGCCAGTTGTCATTGCTGACGAGGATCGCGCCGTTGAAATCGTGCAGCTCCAGGGCCGGATCGCGCAACTCGCCGGTCACGCCATGCGCGGCCAGCTCAGGTCCGAGCGCGCGCAACAACAGGCTCATGGAAACGCTTTGCACAATCACTCCACCGATCAACACGTCGTCAGCAGCGCCGACGTAGGCGCGCGTGGCAAGATTAAGGAGTTGCGAATTGCCGGCCGGATCCAAATCGTAAATCTCGACCAGGCCAATTCCGGTGCTTCCACTCGTGTCGCGCAGGACCGCGGTAAAATTCCCGGTCGGCAAGATTGCGATGAGCGCCGCCTCCATGTCGCTCCCGGGCGCCAGACCGCTGTTCTCAATTTCAATGGCCTGCGAACTCCGCCAGTTATCGTTAAAAAAAATAACCGTGCCGGTTGCGTCGTACAGTTCGAGCATCGGATCGGCGATGCGTCCCGGCACGGGAACGCCGCCTACTTCAATGGAGGGCCCGAGCCCGCGAATGCCGACGCGCTTGGGCTGGCCTTGAATGATAAAGCCGCCGATGCAAACCTGGTCTCCGATTCCGAGCGTGACGCGGGCCGAGATATTAGCCAGTCCCGGATCCGTCGTCCCGATGATGCTGGTGATCCAACTGATCCTCGATGAAATGCGCGCGACGTAGAAAGCCGAGGGGACTGCGGTGTCGCCCGTAACCAGCGTGCCATCCGACCGATAGGATCCGCGCATGTCGAACAGGGCCGCACTGTAGGGACCGCCTCCGTCAGGCCCGGAAGCGAACCGGTCCACGTCGGAATTGATCCCGGCGAGTTTCCAGACGCTGCCGTCCTTCAGGAAGACGGCGCCCCCGGAATCGCCGTCGGAAATGTGGGCCTCGTGCGGCAATCCGGCTTGATCGAAGAGGGCCCGGATCGTTCCACCCAGGACGCTGCTTACCTGATTCTCGCCCCAGCGCTGGACGCTATCGCTCGGTCCATAAAGCCATCCGCGCAATTGCCCACCAACCACACGATCTTCGCCGCGTTGCGTCCCTCGCCCGATCACTACGAGATTTTTTCCAAGCTCGTCACTGCGGGTGTAAAGCGGCGCGTAGAGTGGAAGCGTCTCCGCGACTCGGAAGATTCGCAGGTCGCTCCCCGGATCGGCGAACGAGTCCAGGATCGTGTAGTTCACGCCGTGAAAAATGAAATGAGGCGGACCGGTTCCGAGGTGTTTGGCTGTGATGAAATAATGCGGGGCGATCGCAGTCCCAAGAAAATTGCCGAATCTCCCTTCGTACTGCCAGCCGCTGCCGGCCAGCGCGCCGGTCGGCTCGGTAGTGTTGGCCTCGGGATCGCCGGTCCGGAACAGGAGCACCCCCGGCGCGGAGCCGGGGAACGACCACAGACCGATTGCGATCAGCAAGCTGCCCAGCCAACGTGAGAAGAGGAAAGGTCTGCGAACGATCATCAACGAATCAAGATTGAAAACGACCCTATCACAAGCCGCACCACCTTGACTATGGAGATTATAAGGGACGCGGGACCCCCGCTCCCCTGGAGGGACGCCTGCTGTGGCGTCCCATTTCGTCCCCCTAGCGAAGACTATCGATCAGCGCGCGGCTGTTTCCGATGGCGCTTTCGTCCGGATTAGGGCCCGCTTGAAGTATCTCGATCGATTTTTCCGCCGCGGCGATCGCTTCCGGTTTGTTGCCCATTTTCGCCAGAATCTGCGCCTTCTTGTAATGCATGAAATAGGCCTTCGGGTTCTTTTCGAGCGCCTGATCGACCCACTTCAACGCCTGGGGCAGGTCCTTATTCTGGTCCAGATAAAAACTCGCGGCGTTATAATAGAACCCTGCCTCTTGCGGTTTGCCGCTCTTCACCGCCGCGTCGATGGCGTTGCTCACTTTTTCGACGTCGTTCGTGGTCAATTTGACCCGGACCCGCGTCTTGTCCCAATCGAGGTACATCGTCGCCGAGTTCGCCCGCAAGTCCTCGAACCCGATCGTGAACGTCTCGACTGGCAGCGGCAGGGCCATTGGCTCCGCCGTGAGGCGAGCGGCTTCATCGGCTGGCTTATGATCGGCAAGGCTCTGCGCCTTCAAATTTTTTGAGAGAACGACCGTCCACGCGTTGGCGCCCGGAATCGTATAGAGCACATATTCGCCGGCGGCGACCTCCTTGTCCCCGACCTTAACGGGAGCGCTGGTCTTGATCTTCGTTGGCTGATTTGCCCCGGTGCGCCACGGTTTGTCGAACAGCACCAAACCGCCAAAGATATTTCGATTATTCTTGTTCGGCCGCGAGTAATCTACTTCCACGTCCGTCAATCCGATGCGCTGTTTCACGACCGCATGCGCACTGGCCGCGGGAAATTCCACTTTTTCCTCAGCCGCGAGGAGGCTCCCCGGAAGAACGATGGCGCCCACACAGACCAGCGCGTAAAACGATTTCAAGACAGATGAAGTCAACGCCACAGAGTCGCACCGCCCAGAACGTTGAGAAATAAAAGGAAGTTTCAGCATAATGATGATCAGCAATTTGAATGGACCCGGCGTGGCCGCTGAGGAACTAGCGATTGCCGGCATCGTTAAGATACAGGAGCCGGCGGATAGTCAAACGCCTTCAAGCCATCGCGCAGACTGACGTTTGCGCGCGCCCCCCCTTTTCCACCCTGTGACCGGTCAGAGCTGACTTACGCGAATCTCCATCCGTGTCGGGCGAATTTAGCGGCCGAAAAACGTTCGGTTACCCATGCTTTTGCTTCCACGTGGAAAGTTCTACTTGAGAGACGGAATGCCGCCGGAACGCTTCTTCCGATGCTTTCACTACATCGGATTCCAAATACTCAGCAAAAGAGGGAAATAGGTCCTCAGCGCTTGAATCCAAATTGCCCTTCACAAAAAAAGAACAAAATTTTTGACCTATGCGGGCCTCCGGGCAGCCGGTGTCGATGAATAGCCATTGGCCATTTGGATTTAGGTCCAGGAAAACAAACTCCCCCCTCGCGGTCAGGGCAAAATCGGCACTGGCAAAATTGACTCCCATGGAAGCTACGAAGCTGGTTATCTTTGCTTTGAGGGAAGCGGGGACAGGCAGGGGTTCGTACTTCAATTGGTTTTCCTGGAAAAATCCGATTCGAAAATCAAAATGCTGTTCGCCCTCTTGTGTGATCCTATACGCAAAAATATCCTGGCCCATGATAAGCATTCTTACGTCGGCGGTCTTGTCGATGCGCTCTTGATAGATGGTGACACATTGGGCGATATCCTCATCCGATAGCTCGGCGCCACGCTTAGCGTCCACGATGTTAGCGAATGCTGTCAGGGTTTCCCCCGACGCGTATTCCCACGAGTAACCACAGAGTGGTTTCGCGACGATCGTTCCTTCGCTCTTTAAGAAGGCCCTAAAGCGATCTGCCTGGGCCGTGATGAGCGTGCGCGGAACGCGGATGCCATGAGACCGGGCGCGCCTCAGCTGGAGAAGCTTGTTTTCTGCCGCGAGGCCGGCCGCCGGAGGATTTATCCAGCGGGGCGGGCCACTCTCGTGCAGGGTAATCAACCACCTGGCAAACCGCTGTTCTTCCACGAGCGTGAAGCCGTCATCCTCGCCAAAGCTCCTGTCCGGGCCTGGCGGCCTGGGAAGCCGGCGGCACCAGGCAGCCTCAGCCTCGGTCCAATCGGCGCTGGTGAACTCATCCCTGTCCTCATCCAGGTAGAGGGTTGTCTCGGTGGGGCAATTCTCGTGGGAGGAGTTGATAAATTTTGTGGGATACCCGGCCCGACCGAGGGCCCAGGATACATAGTTGGCGTGAAGGTCCCCAGGCTGGCCCATGATTAGAAATTGTTTCATAAGTAATGCTAGAATGCGCTTCCGGAAATGCCTGAACAGTTGCCCGATTCCTTAATTAGTAAGTCTGGTTCTAAGAGCAGCAACATTGTCCTGGCTAAGTTAGTTGGCATGCGCCCCCGGAGCTTATGGTACTCCGGGGGCACAGCCGTTACGGATTGAAGTTCACTACTAGAGTGGACTCATCTGGTTTTCTTAGAACGCGTAATCGGGCTCGTCGTGAATTCCCGTATATTGCTGGGAGGAGGGCGCGCAGCCAGCTCCGGCAACGCTCGCCAGTTCTTTCTTCGACATTGGACGTGCCAATTGTTTCATGACCGGCACTGCTTGCTTTTTGTTTTCTTCTGTCTTTTTCATTTGCTTTGTTTTTCTTTCACTGCTGCATGATGAAAGCGGATCATGCTTTCCGCCCTGGACGCGTCGATATATTCGACGTTCGTACAAGATCTGATATACCCGTTTTGCAGGGTAAAAATTTGATCGGCGCTCACGATGGTTTCGGGACGATGCGCTATGACAATGCGCGTTATTTGAAGGTCTCGAATCGCGGCGTTTACTCTCTCCTCGTTAAAGATGTCCAGGTGGCTGGTTGCTTCGTCGAGGAGAAGAAATTTCGGTTCACGGTAAAGAGCGCGCGCCAGCAGAAGCCGCTGTTTCTGCCCGCCCGAGAGTGCCGAACCCATGTCTCCGATCAACGTGTCGTACGCCATCGGCATGGAGAGAATCTCTTCATGGACGGCCGCCTGGCGCGCCGCCAATTGCGCGCGGGCCAGGTCCGGAGCCGGATCAAAGAAGGTGATATTATCGGTGATGGAACCTGAGAAGAGCTGATCCTCCTGCATGACGACACCAAACAGGTTTCGATAGGCTTCCAGGCCATACTTGCGAATGTCCATGCCGCCGATACGGACCGTGCCTTCCTGGGGTTGCAGCAACCCGAGCATGAGTTTTGCCAGGGTCGTCTTGCCGCACCCCGAGGCGCCAACCAACGCGACCGATTCTCCCGGCTCGATCCGGAGGGAGCAGCTCTTAAGTATCCACGGCTCACTCTCCGCGTAACGAAAGCTGAGATTATCGACCTCAAGGGCGGTCTGCGGAAGGGGCCCGGAATACCCGACCTCCAACTGCGACTCCGGCGGCGTCAAGGCAATGTCGGCGATCCGCTCGGCCTGGAGGCGCAGGAGCCTGAACTCGATCCATTTGTCAATGAGGCTCCTTCCCCGGCCCGTGAACAATTCCGCATAGGCGATGTAAGCCACGAGCATGCCGGCGGAGAATTGCTGGTTCAGAACGCTGAGAGCCCCCAACCAGATGATAACTACTCTCTGGGTTCCAAATAAGAAGTGGTTGAGTGCCTCAAAGGTGATTCCGATTCGCTGAATGATAATGTCGCGATGCGCAACCTCGACGGTCATGTTCGCGAAGCGCGTAACTCGTTCCGGCTGGGCATTCGCGAGCTTGATCGTTTGGATTCCGCGAACGGATTCCATCAGAGAGGTCTGCTGATGCGCAGCTTGATGAATTTGCTCGGCCTGAGCGTTCCGGAGCTGATGCGATGAGAGCCAGCGCAAGAGTGCGTAGATGCCAAAGACCAGCAGGACCAAGCCCGTTAGAGGAAGGCTGTACGCCGCCAGGAGAACCAGAACGAGCAAGCCCGTAATCCCATCGAGCATGGCTGTAACAAAGCTGGTCGTAAGAGTGTGCTGGATAACCTCGATCGACCCGAACCGTGAGAGCACGTCCCCCATGTGACGCTTCTCGAAGTAGTCCATGGGTAGACCCAGGAGATGGTGGAAGAGGTTCGTTTTCCACTGCGCGTTAATCCGGGCAGAGATCCAGGTCAGAAGCCATCCGCGCAGGCCCGTGACTGCGCCCTGAAAAAGAACGACGATGAGAAACCCGGCGCAGAGAACAGTAAGTAACTGCCTGTTTCCAGAGATTAGAACCTGATCTATGACTCCCTGGAGGAAAAAGGGTGAGACAAGAACAAAGACTTCCAGCGACAGGGAGAGCAGCAGGATCCTAATCAAGGATCGTTTGAGGCCGACGATGCGGCCAGTGACCGAGCGGATCGAAACGGAACGACGGTCGTGGATAGGCTGGAAATCGTGAATCGGATCCAATTCCAGCACGACTCCGGTAAAGTGATTGCTGACCTCCTCGTGGGAGAGGCGGACCAGGCCACGCGCCGGATCATGGAGGACGATTTTCCGGGCGGTAACCTGTTTGAGAACCACGAAATGGTTCATGTCCCAATGGAGAATGCACGGGGTTTGCAATTGCGGGAGGTACTCCGGCTCGACGCGAAGCGGGCGCGGATTGAATCCAAGGCGATGACTGATATTTATCAAGCCGGCAAGGGTTGTCCCTTTGATTGATGAGACCGGGAAACGCCGCCGCATCGCCGAAAGGTCCAGCTTATGCCCGTGATAGTTGGCGACCATGGCCAGGCAGACCGCTCCGCATTCCGCCGCCTCCGTTTGTAGGAACATCGGGAGATAGTTCCGTTTGCCGAGACGTTGCAGTTGGTCAGTAAGAGACATCGCGAGAGATTCTGATTTGCCTCTGTTAGCTTCCTGGAGCGGATCCTTGAGAGGAGCGACTGATGCCGTAGAGGGGTTCGAGCACCCACTCAATGAGCCGTCGCCGGTCGAGGAGGATGTCGGCGTCGACTGTCATGCCAGGTTTGAGTAGTTCCGCCCTGCCATAGGCGTTCACGGTTTGCTGATCCAGCGTCACCAGGACGCGATAGAGAGGTTCGGAGACAGTCCGGCCCAGGAGGTTGGTTAGTTCCGAGGCGTCGGTAGCACTTCTGGAAACCTCCAGAACCCGTCCCCCTTTCTGACCAAATTTTTGATAAGGAAATGAGGGATAACGCAGAACTACCCGATTGCCGGTCTCGAGAAATCCCACCGCCCGGCTTGGGAGCCAGAGTTCGGCTTGGAGAAGCGATCCTTCCGGGAGAATGGAAAGCAGGCGCTGACCCACCGTCACGGCGTGACCGTTTTGAACGATAAGGTTGGTAATCACGCCGTCTCGGGGAGCCCGCAAGACGACAGCTCTTTGCGCCTCATTCTGCGCCAGGGATTGATTGATCCCGGAGAGGCGAAAGCGAAGCTCATTGCGCTGAGCCTCGTTGGTAAGGGGAAGCTGCTGGAGTTGGTCCTGGAGCGTTCTTAGTTGTTGCTCGATATCGAGACGCTGGCGCGCCAGGATATTAAGTTGAGCATGCCCGTTAAGGGCTTCGGCCTGGTACTTCTCAAATTCTACCTGGGAAAAGGTGCCATCCTGGACGCCTGGCTTCAATTTCTCCAAACGAAGCTCCGCGATGCCGGTTACTTCCCGCTGGGTGGACAACTGCCGGTCAACTTCAGCCAGTTGCTTATTCAGCATAAGGATTCGATCCGCCAGACCTTCCTGTTGTTGAGCTCCCAGGCGCTCCTGGTTTTTCAAGAGCGCCTCCAACTCGGCAAGCTGTGCTTGAAGGTCACCCAGAACTGCCTCTTGAGTCTGGCCTCGAGAAAGGCTGCTGACGTCACTGGATAGCTCCACCAAGGGCTGGTCTTTCGTGACAGTCTGGCCTTCGCTGACCAGTGTTGAGAGAACCGTCCCTGCCGAGCGGGCCGTAACGGGGAGAAGACCCGATGAAGGGACCAACTGGCCCTGGACGCTCTCGTGCCGCGTGTATGTGCCGATGAACAAGAGGGTCAACACCGCGATGGCGAACAGGGACGCCAGCGCCGTTAGCACCCAGGACGAAACAGGTTGGGAGAGAGTAATCCTGCCCATCCACTGTGCGGTTCTGGAGTTCAGGACCTCTTCGCGGAAAAGGGGCAAATCAGCGACGTCGTTTCGTTCGGGCTGACTCGCGACGGCCGGCGGCCGATTGGCGGTTACCGATGCTGACGCGGAGATTTGGAAGGGCGGGTGAACGGGCTCAGCCCCGATCGCCCACCACTGACCTCCGCTAATGGGGAGCGGAGCGTGCCCAGCGGGCAGCCCAGTATAGACGATAGTCTGTTGACAGACAAAAGCCAAGAAATCTGCCCACGGGCTCGATTCTTCGCTTGCAGGTTGGCGACGGTCTGACATTGGTAGAGCCCTCAGCGGCCATCGCAACTTGGGAAGTAGACTATAGCCTGTTGACATGCGGATGGCACGAATACTGGGGACTCAAACCGCTGTCAACATAAAAAGTTTTTTAAGTACTGGGCGCAGTTTCACTAGAGAGGCTGCCGATCAACGGCATCCTTTTTCCGAGAAAGCAGCGGCGGGCAACTTTAGCCGCCGTGACGCGAGAGGACTTTCCGGCGGGCGCAAATCTTATCGGACTCGGATCGGCCGATAACGAAGTCTTCTCTTCGCATCAGGAGTGCGATGCCAGGGCGGCGTAAATTCGATCCGTTTCATTTTTCAATTCCACATAGCGCTTCGCCGCTTCATCAAAGTTCTCCAATTGGCCAGTGAGTTGCAGGGTCCTGGCGATGTCTCTGGCACGATCCGCGCCGAAAACCACGAGAGAGCTGAGAAGAATGTGGACCGATTTCTCGAGTGCGAGGCCATCGCGCTGAGCGATTGCCTGCCCCATCCGCGCCAGATACTCCGGAGTATTCTCCTTGAACAGGGTCGTCACTCGGTCGAGCAATTCCATGTCGCCATCGAGATTGTCGAGCAAGGTCGCGCGACTGAAAGGAGGGCCGGTGATCGTTGCAGGCGCAGTCGCAGCATGGCCGTCCTTGACGATCGATTCGACCGTCTTGAGCAAAAGTTCCTTAGTTAATGGCTTCGAGAGGTATGCATCCATGCCAGCGAGAAGGCAGCGTTCCGAATCGCCCCTCATGGCGTACGCCGTCATCGCGATGATGGGCGTGTGATGGCCGGACCCTTCCTCGGCCGCGCGAATTTCTCGCGTCGCCCCGATCCCGTCGAGCTCGGGCATTTGCACATCCATCAGGATAAGATCGGGGCGTTCGAGCTGATAGAAGCGGACCGCTTCCCGGCCGTTCTCCGCCAGCGTTATGGTATGTCCCTGCTCCTGGAGCATACCCATCGCGACCGCCTGGTTAACGGGATTATCCTCCGCGAGAAGAATACGCAACGGTGGCAAGGCAGGCTCCTCGGCCGCGACAGCGTCCGGCATTGCGTGGGTGGTCGCGCAGGGCCCCGCTTTTTGCTGGATTACGTTTGCGATCGCCTCCGGCAAGACGGACTTCGAGATGGGAAAAAGCGCCGTGAAGTGGAATACGCTCCCTTCCCCCGGAGTGCTCTCCACCCAGATTTTTCCGTGCATACGCTCCACCAGTTTCAGGCAAATGCCCAAACCGAGACCGGTTCCCCCATGGTGCCGGGTTGTAGAGCCATCCGCCTGGACGAACGCTTCGAAGATGAGCTCTCGTTTATCTTCCGGTACCCCCGTCCCGGTATCACGGACAGAAAAGTGCAGAGCCACCTCAGCAGCGTCACGGCTTTCGCTCTTGATCTCCACCGCGATTTCCCCGCGCGTGGTAAACTTGATCGCGTTATCGACGAGATTAGTAATGATTTGCCGAAGCCGGACTGGGTCGCCCACGAGTGTTTCGGGTACCTGCGGATCGATCCGCACGGCGAGTTCGAGGCCTTTCGCGCGAGCGCGGACCCCGAGAGTCTCGAGAGCCTTCCGCACGCAATCGCGCAAACTGAAATCGATCGCCTCGAGCTTCAGATGGCCGGCCTCGATCTTTGAAAAATCGAGGATGTCATTGATCAGACCCAGGAGGGAATGGGCGGAGCTTTGCACCATATCGAGATATTCTCGCTGCTCCCGGGTGAGTTCCGTTGCGAGCGTGAGTTCGGTCATGCCAATGATGCCGTTCATCGGGGTGCGAATTTCGTGGCTCATATTCGCGAGAAAATCACTCTTGGCGCGGCTATGTGATTCGGCGACTTCTTTCGCTTCCAGAAGAGCGGCGCGGGTCTCGTCCCGGGAACGCTCCAGGCGCGAAACCGAAACCAAAGTCCAGGCAAGAGCGACACAGAAAAGACCCGCCAGCATGACCGAAAAGATGGCGGTGGCAGCTTGCGGACTAAGAATTCCAGCCTGCTCGCCCTGGAGCCGCAACCACCCCACTACAAGGCTGAGAAGAAAGACCAGAGGAATCAGGCGCCGCACCATGATGCCGCGGATGTCGTCAGCCGCGAAGATCTGGCAAAGATAAGTGTGGGGCCTCGCAAAAAATCCCCCGAGGCAGATAAGGCCAAGACAAATCGAGACATAAGGGGCAACACGAACCCCAGGCTGCTGGCCGTAAAACCAGGTGACCCCATAGCAGTAAGAAGTCACGATCAAGACGGGCGGAAAGATAAACAAAATACAAAGCGCCTGAGCCAGAGAGACCTTTTTGTAAAAAAGATCCAAAGAGGCAATGCCTATCCCCGTGACCATAAAAGCGAGGGCGGTAATCCCATCCATGTCCGGCAAATAAGAGCGGCCAACAAAAAGCAGCCGATCCGGGGCGGGGGAAAAATTGAACTGCAGATGGGCGAGCTTCGAAAGCCCCAGCAAGAGGACAAGATAGGAAAAAAATCGGCCCAACCAAAGAGTCCTGCCGCCCGGAGGCGAACAACTTGAAAACCAGAGACTGGCGGCGGCGACCATGATCCCGACGGAAGTCAGAGGATTCATCAACTCAGCCACCGGAGGATAATCCGCCGCATAGGCCAAGAAGCAGAAAAGAGCGATCCCAAAAGCGACGACCGAGGTAACGCGCGGAAGGTAGGCCAGGGAAGGCGGCAGAACGAAAAAGTCACTTGCTCCACACGATTCCCGCCGATCGGCGGGTGGCGGATAAGCATTTTCCATGGGGGCGAGGAAAATAACTTCGCTTAGCCTAGGACCGCGTCAAATACCGCCGCGAGTGGGGATATACCTGCTCGGGGTGAGCTGAAAAGCCACTGGTTTGATTATGGAGCTCTCACCCCGCCCGCGCCGGCATTCGGTCATTTCGCGCTCCCGGAGTGGACGCGATCAGCACGATCATGGTGTTGTCGCCCGGGTCGGCAGCACGTTTGGTTGCGCCGTGAGCGTCCCATTCGGCTCTACCAATACCCAGGAAAGACTCAAAACATTGGTGACTTTACTGAAGTTCTGAAAACTCACCGGCTTCACTATGTAGGTCTCCGCCCCGAGCCGGCGGCACTCGTTGATGTCGCTATCCCGATCTGAGATAGTAAGGATGATCACGGGAATATTTTGCGTCCGCGGGTCGGCCTTGATTTCTCTTAGCACTTCCAGTCCGCTTCTATTTGGGAGATTCAAGTCGAGCAAAATTAGTTGCGGCGGACGCGCCTTCAACCGGTCGGCGTGTGCGCCCGTTGCGAAAACAAAATCAAGCGCTGCCTCCCCATCGTTCACTACGTGCAGAGGATTCGTGATTTGTGCTTTCTTGAATGCATTCTTCGTTAGCTCAATATCTATCGGGTTATCTTCCACCAGGAGGATCTCCACGGTGTTTCGTGATCCGACAGGTTGGCCCGTCCGGTCGAAAAGGCTCGTGAAAGAAACTTCCAACGCTTGGGCGAGCTTCTCAATGCTCGCGATCGAAGGATTTCGTTCGCCACGTTCTACCTCGGAAACGTAGGTGCGATGCAAACCCGCACGCGACGCAAGTTCTTCCTGAGATATGCCCAAGGCAGACCTCTGTTCCTTTATTGCGTTACCCACCAGGAGTTTCAAATCAACCGCCATGATATTGTTTCTCAGCCGCCGTCGCACCACAGACAGGGAATGGCAGATGTTTCACCCAGAATGCGAATTAGTAAAGCGGGCGAATTGATAAGCCCTGTCTTTTTCTGGGACCGCGTAAGCATCTGTTGGGTAACGTCTTCGCGGGTATCGTGTAATAATGCCGGGCCGAGAGACTTTCCTAGGTCGCGGCGTTCGGGGCGGGGCGGGGCTCGGCGGCGGGTTTCTTTTTCGCTGCTGCTGCCGCGAGGTTGGCATCCACTTCCGCTGCCTCGATCGGGTGAATCGCGTGATAGTAGCTGTTCGATTTCGCCAGCTCGCCCTTGCGCATGAGCAAAGCGTCGAAGCGTTCGCGCCGGCTGAGCTCGAAAACCTTGTCCATCTTGATGGCTTCGAAGGGACAAACCTCGACACAAATCTGGCAGCTCATGCAGACCGAAATATCGATATCGAAGACCCGCGGATAAAACTGCGGCTTGCCCATGTAATCGGGCTTTTTGTCTTCGCTCTTAACGATAAGGATGCACTGGGGCGGGCATTCCTTCTCGCAGATCTTGCAGGCCACGCAGCGCAGACCGGCCTCGGCATCGTCGGTGTCGTAGACCAGGAAAGGAAAGTTTCGATAGTTCTCTGGGAGCGCCTCGCGTTCCTCGGGATATTGCACCGTGGTCAGGCGGTCCTGCTCGAAATAACTCCCGATGAAGTTCCGCAGCGTCACCGCCATGCCATTCAGGACGCCCGCCCCGATCATCGATCCACCTCCCCCATTACGATGTCGACGCTCCCGAGTATTACCATCACGTCTGCTACGGTGTGTCCCAGACAAAGGTCTTCCAAAATGGTCAGGTTAATGAAGCTCGGCGGGCGCACCCGGTAACGATACGGATTCGCGCTGCCATCGCTGATCAAATAAAATCCGAGTTCGCCTTTCGGTCCTTCGATCCGCCCGTACGCTTCACCCGCCGGCGGCTTAAAGGCACGAATCTTCACCTTGGGATTCATGATGGGGCCAGCCGGCAATTGTTCCATCGCCTGCTTCAAGATGTCGATGCTTTCGCGCATTTCCAGAACGCGCATCATCAGCCGGTCGTAGCAATCGCCGTGTTCGCCCAGCGGCACGCGGAACTTGAACCGTGGATAGAACCCGTAGCCATCCACTTTCCGCAGATCGTAGTCGACCCCGCACGCGCGCAGCATCGGGCCGGTGATGCCCGCGTTGATAGCCAGCTCTGCGGAGAGTCTGCCGACATTTTGCGTTCGGGCGATGAGGATCTCATTCGAGACGATCAACTTCTCAAACTCATCGAGAAAGCGCGGGAACGCGTCAACGACCTTCCGCGCCCGCTCGATCCAACCCGGCGGCAGGTCGCAGCGGCAGCCGCCAAAACGCATGTAGTCGCACATCATCCGCGAGCCCGAGAGCGACTCGAACAGATCGAGAATAATTTCCCGCTCGCGGAATGCGTACATCAGCGGAGTGCCCCACGCGCCCATATCGCTGAGCAAAAATCCGAGCAGGGACGCGTGGTTCTGAAGCCGTGTCAGCTCCGCGAGGATAACGCGGAGGTACTCGGCGCGTTCGGGGACCTCGATGCCAGCCAGCTTCTCGACACTGAGCGCGTAGGCCCAGTTATTGGTCATCGAGCAGAAGTAATCGAGCCGGTCCGTGTAGGGCATGGAACCGAGATAGCTGGTGTTTTCGCCGATTTTTTCGTGATTGCGATGCAGATATCCGAAGACAGGTTTGAGCTTGCGAACGATCTCGCCTTCAAGCGCGACGTTCATACGAAAGACGCCATGGGTCGAGGGATGCTGCGGCCCCATGGAGACTTCCATCAACTCTGTCATCCCAAGCGTAGTCGAGGGACCCCGTGAAATTGCCGGTGAGGCTCCATCGCGGGGTCCCTCGACTGCGCTACGCTCCGCTCGGGATGACAGAATCATGATTGGGCGGTCAGCTTCTCCGCGCCGTCCAGATCAGGCCGAGCGCTGGAATGTTGTTTGGCCTTCTCCAGCACGTCGTCGTGAGCTGTCGGTTCGTATTCGTAATCGTCGGGTTCGCGATAGTCCTTCCGCATCGGGTAATCCTGGAACTCATCCCACATCAGAATGCGCCGCAGATCCGGGTGTCCCTCGAAGCGAACCCCGTAGAGATCAAAAATCTCCCGCTCTTGAAATTCGGCGCTCCGATAAATCGGCGTAAGCGACGGCAGCCGCGCGCCCTCTGCGCGGTCGGTCGTCCGCATTCGAATCACGACCGGTCCGTGTTTGAGCGTCATCGAATAAAGGTGATAGACCGCTTCGAGATAGCCGGGGAAAAATTCCTCCTGCGTTTCTTCCACTTCCTTTTCCTCTCCCTCTACGATCTTCTTTGCTTTCACTTTTTTCGACACCTTGCGATCGAGCCAATCCACCCCTGTCGCATTCGAGCAGTGATCGAGTCGCAGCGCGGGATCGTCCCGCAGAAAAAGGGCAACAGAGGTCGCGTGTTCGTGGTCGAGCAGGAGCGACGATTGCTGCGCCGGTCCCGGATTGACGATGATCTCGATCCTGGCCCCGGGCACCGCCGCTTCGGCGCGCGCCTTAATTACGTCGAGTGGTTCCATAGTAAAATGGAACACAGGCTTGCGGCCTGTGCGGCCGGCGGGCATGTTGCCCGCCGTTTGGTAGATCAGCGGAGTTCAACTCCGCTGGCCGCACAGACTGCAAGTCTCTGTTCCTGATCATGTCCGCTCGACCACCGGTGGCCGGAACACATCCGGGTTGCTCGGCGGCTCCAAATCATGCGCTCCAAAAGCCGGCACCGGAAACTCGCTCGGCTGGTTACGATCCAGAAAGCCCGCCTTGCCATCGCCGGTCAGTTTTTGCGTATCAATCTTCCGCTGCAATTCCATGAAAGCGTGCAGCAGCGCCTCGGGCCGGGGCGGGCATCCCGGAATATAGACGTCCACGGGAATATAACGGTCGATCCCTTTCAAAACGTTATAGCCTTGCTTGAACGGCCCGCCCGAGATGGCGCAGGCGCCCATCGAGATCACGTACTTCGGATCGGGCATCTGGTTGTAGAGCCGCACGATTTGCGGCGCCATTTTCTTGGTCACCGTGCCGGCCACGATCATCAGGTCCGCCTGGCGCGGCGACGGGCGAAAGACTTCGCCGCCGAACCGGGCCAGATCGTAGCGCGACGCCGCCGTGGCGATCATCTCGATCGCGCAACAGGCCAGGCCGAATTGCAGCGGCCAGATCGAGTTGCGCCTGCCCCAGTTGTAAAGCTCCTGGGTCGAGGTGACCCAAATCCCCTGCTTTTGCAGTTCGCTGCGAAGACCTTCGTCGACTTGGCCGCTCATCGTACTTTCGCCCAATCCAGACAACCCTTGCTCCAGGCCCAAACTAGCCCCTCGATCAGCAGGAGCAGGAAGACCAGAACGGCGATGAACGCCCCCATCGGCAGGCCGGTGAAAGCAACCGCGAATGGAATCAGGAAAATCGCCTCCACGTCGAAGATCAGAAAAATGATGCAGTAGAGATAGTAGTGGGATTGGAATTGCACCCGCGCTTCGCCGGTCGATTCGACCCCGCATTCGTAGGTCGCATTCTTGGCCGGCCCCGGCTTGGGCGGCTGGAAAAAACGCCGCCACATCCACGCGAGCGCCAGGGGCGCCAACGGAAAGACGACCGCGACGCCGCAGAAAATCACGAGGAAGAAATAGGGATCAGGCGTCATGCGAAAGGCGGATCAAAACACAGTCCCCGTTAAATTGCTCGGAAAGATTCACAGATCGAGACAGATTTGCACAGATATACCCAGCGCGGAAGTGCCGATGTCAGAGTGAGGCAATCCGCCACGAAATGTTCTGCCTTGCTTAAAGAACGGGGCATCGCTTTTCTTCATCGCAGATGACTCGCGAGAGTGTTGACCAGATCTTCGTTAGCGCAAAGCGTTGGCTCCTCTCGCTCCTGCCGGATGCCCCGGATTGGGTGATCCAAATCGCTTCGAGTCTCATCAATATCGCCGCGGTCCTCGGCGCGTTCATGATGCTTTTCGCGCTCATCTCGGTGCTGGAGCGGAAAATTCTCGCCCGCATCCAAAATCGCTACGGACCAAATCGGGTGGGGCCGTTCGGGCTTTTCCAGCCGGTGGCGGACGGCATCAAGCTCCTCATCAAAGAAGACATCGTACCGATCCGGGCCGATAAGATCATCCATTTCATCGCGCCAATCATGATCGCGGCCACGGCGATTCTGGCGCTCGGCGTCATTCCCTACGGCCGGAATATGACCCCCTTCTCGATCGACGGCGGCATCCTGTTTTTCTTCGCTGTCGGATCGACGACCGAACTCGGCGTCTTCATGGCCGGCTGGGGGAGCAATAACAAATTCTCGATGCTGGGCGCGATGCGCGCGATCGCGCAAATGGTCAGCTATGAGTTGCCGCTCATTATTACCGTGCTTCCGGTCATCATGATTGTCGGCTCGCTCTCGGCTGACGCGATTGTCGCCGCGCAGGAAGGCTACGTCCTGGCCGGTATCGTGCCCCGTTGGTTCGTCTTCACCCCGTGGGGCTTGGCCGCCTTTATTCTGTTTTTCGTCTCCGGTCTCGTGGAATCGAACCGGACCCCGTTCGATGTGCCGGAGGGAGAATCCGAAATCGTCGCGGGACACATGACGGAATATTCCGGATTCAAGTACGCCAACTTTTTCCTGGCGGAATACTTTGGCATGTTCGCCGTCAGTGGCCTGGCCGTGACCCTGTTCCTGGGCGGCTGGCATGCACCGCTCAGTGTTCTCCAGTTTATTCCGTCGTATATCTGGTTCTTCGCGAAGCTCGCGGTGCTCCTCTTTGTCTTCATCTGGATTCGCGGAACGTTGCCGCGGATGCGCGTGGATCACGTCATGGGATTCGCCTGGAAATTCATGCTGCCGATGGCGTTCACGTGCATTATCGCCGCGGCTGTCTGGCATTACCAGCGGCATGGCCTGGCCGGATGGCTTTGGTCGCTGGGAGTTGTTTCGATCATTTACCTCGGCTTGTCGCGACTGGTTGAGACAAAGAAGAAATTCGCGCCCCGCACTTATCGATTCGCCGAATGAGCACCGCCGCCTTTACCGTTATCGCCATCCTGACACTTGCGGGCGCACTTGCCGCCGCCTCGCTGCCGAAACTCATTCACGCGGCCCTTTGTCTCGTCATCGCGTTCGTCGGCATCGCGGCGTTTTTCTTTCTCCTCGGCGCGGAGTTTGTCGGATTGGTTCAGGTGTTCGTCTATGTGGGCGCGGTCGCGGTCCTGATCGTCTTCACGATTCTGCTGACCCGCCGGGCGGACGAGAAGACCGGCGGATTTAACTGGGGTGGCGTGGTGATTGCCATCGCAGTTTTCGCCGGTTTGATCTGGGCCATTCTCCAGACGCCATCGCTCTCTCTCCCCGCGCCTCTGATAGAAGCGCTGACCGTAAAGCGGATCGGCGAAGTATTGATGACCGATTACATCTGGCCGCTGCAATGCGTCGGCCTGTTGCTCACTGCCGCATTAATCGGTGGGCTGATTCTCGTCATGGAGGAAAAACCGTGAGCCCAACGCTCTCACTTTTCCTCATCATCTCCGCGGCCCTGTTCTCCATCGGGTTGCTGGCAGCGCTGAGCCGGCGTCACGCGATTTTTATTCTAATCGGCATCGAGCTGATGCTCGCCGCGGCCAACCTGAACTTCATCGCGTTCTGGCGCTTCGGTCCGCAACCGCAATCACCCACTGGCGTGATGGTCGCGATCTTTTCCATCGCCATTGCCGCCGCCGAAGCGGCCGTCGGGCTGGCCTTGGTTATCGCCGTCTACCGCCATTACCGAACAACCAGCGTCGATAAACTCGACCAACTCAAGGGCTGATGGCTGCCCCTTTTAACGTTGTAACCCTTTTAACTTTGTCACCTTCTGCACCATGACTCCCTGGATCGTCACCAATCTCTGGCTGATCCCCGCCGTGCCCTTGGCGGTTTCGCTCCTGATTTTAGCATTCGCTAAATCGCGACGCCGGCCGGGAGCAGCGCTCGCAATCATTGGCCAGCTCGCCGCTTTCACCCTCGCGGTCATCGCCTTCCTGCCCACGCTCGAACAGCCCGGGTGGCGCGCCGTTCACAATTTCACCTGGTTCACTTTCGGCGAACAGGCGCTGCGGATCGGCTGGGTCCTCGATCCGCTCACCGCCGCGATGATGGTGATGATCACGTTCGTCGGTCTGTGGATTTTCATCTTCAGCATCGGCTACATGGCAGATGACAAAAATTTCACCCGTTTCTTCGCCTACCTCTCGTTTTTTTCCGCGGCCATGCTCGGAGTCGTCATCGCGAATAACCTGCTCCTTCTCTTCGTCTGCTGGGAACTGGTCGGGCTCGCCTCCTACCTGCTGATCGGCTTCTGGATTCATAAACCAAGCGCGGCGGCCGCGGCCAAGAAAGCGTTCATCACCACGCGCCTCGGCGATCTCGGATTGTTCCTTGGTATGCTCTGGCTCTACAGCAGCAGCGGCACCCTGCTTTTCTATGATGGTGGGAATGGCTGCCTCGAGAAGGCCGGACTCCTCGCGCTCGGCGCCAGCGCCACCTTCGTAGCGCTGCTGATTTTCAGCGGCGCCGTCGGCAAGTCGGGACAGTTCCCCCTGCACGTCTGGCTGCCCGACGCGATGGAAGGCCCGACGCCGGTCAGCGCGTTGATCCACGCCGCTACCATGGTCGCCGCCGGCGTGTTTCTCGTGGCGCGCGTTTATCCGCTCTTCTCGCTAGGCGAGATCGATGGCGTGACGCCCTCACTCCTTGTCGTCGTCTGGATCGGCGTCATCACGGCGCTGATGGCTTCGCTCATCGCGCTCGCCCAATCCGACATCAAGCGCATCCTGGCCTACTCCACGGTCTCGCAGCTCGGACTGATGATGGTCTCGCTCGGCGTCGGCGGTGTCGCGGCCGGCATCATGCACCTGCTCGCTCACGGCTTCTTCAAAGCGCTCTTGTTCCTCGGCTCCGGTTCGGTCATTCACGGCTGCCACCACGAGCAGGACATTCGTACGATGGGCGGCCTGCGACGGCTCATGCCCATCACGTTCGTCACTTACGCCATCGGAATGATGACACTTAGCGGCGTCCCGCTCTTCTTTTCCGGAGCGTGGAGCAAAGAGGAAATCCTGCACGCCACCCTGCATTGGAGCCGGTCGCCCGTGCCGCATTACTTGATGATGGCAGGCGTGGTCCTGACCGCTCTCTACATGACGCGGCAGATGATCTACGTGTTTTTCGGCAACCCGCGCGCGGCTTCGGCGCCGGCGCATGAGAGTCAATCGGTGATGACCGTTCCGCTGATCGTGCTCGCACTCTGCTCGATCGGTCTCAGTGTCGTGCTCACACCCGCCTGGCCGTGGCTGCACGACTATCTCAACGGCGAGGCCGTTCACTTTGACATGGGACAATTGATCCAGCCGATGCTTTTCGTTTCGTTTGCGCTGGTGGCCGCGGGCATCGGACTCGGGGTTTTGTGTTATCGCAAAGCCGGCCCGATCGATCCCCTCGCCCAGACGGTGCCCGCGTTTTTTCGCTTTCTCGAAAGGAAAATGTGGGTCGACGAGCTTTACGCGAACACTGTGGTCGCCGGGAGCGCAATGTTTTCCCGCGTGTCGGACTGGATGGACCGTCGCGTCTGGGACGGCCTGGTGCGCGGCGTCGCCGGAATTGGACAGCTCTTTGGAATCTTTAGCACAACCGTCGACGAACGCGGCATCAACGCCGGAGTGGACGAAAGCGCCAGCGGCACGCGCGGGCTCGGGCGTTTCATGTCGGGCTGGCACTCGGGGCAAGTCCAAACCTACATGGGCGCGGTGGCCGTCGGCATGGTGGCGCTCCTCATTCTTTACGCATGGCTGGCCTGATCACAGCGCTGATTCTCCTTCCGATTGCCGGAGCGCTTTTCGTCGGCGTTGCGCGCCAGAATTACGCCCGCGGAATCGCCCTCGGATTCAACGTGCTCACGGCCATCGCGGCGTTCGCCTTGTGGCGGGATTTCGACACCGCCGCCACCGGACTTCAGTTGGTCGAACGCCACGCCTGGATTCCCGCGATCGGCGCCGAATACCTCGTCGGGATTGATGGCTTGAGTCTGCTGCTGGTGTTTTTGACTTCGCTCATCTTCCCTTTCGCCTTTTTAGCCCAGCGCGCCGGCCGCGGTTTCTGCGCCCTGATGCTGCTGATGCAAGCGGCGCTTTACGGCACGTTCACCGCCCAGAATTTCGTTCTCTGGTTCCTGTTTTATGAGATGAGCCTGATCCCCGCGTTTCTCCTCATCAAGATTTGGGGCGGCGAAAATCGCGATCGCGCCGCGACGAAGTTTTTCGTTTACACATTTCTCGGCAGCGTGGCGATGTTGCTCTCGTTTCTCGGAATTTATTTCGCGCGCGGGACGTTCGATTTCGCCGCGCTCGCGAATTTCGGAAAGACCGGGCTGCTCACCGGCAACATGGCGTGGCTCGCCTTTGCCGGAATTTTCCTCGGCCTCGCCGTGAAAGTGCCGCTCTTCCCCTTTCACACCTGGCTGCCTGATGCCTATGAAAGCGCTCCGGTCGGCGTCTCGATGGTGCTCACCGGTGTGCTCTCGAAAATGGGCGTCTACGGCTTCGTCCGCCTGCTGCTGCCGCTCTTCCCGCGCGAGATCCAAATCCTCGGCCCGTGGCTGCTCGGACTGGCAGTTTGCTCGATCGTCTTCTCATCGCTCGCCGCATGGGCTCAAACGGATTTGAAACGAATGGTCGCCTACCTTTCGATCAACCATCTGGGGTATTGCATGCTAGGTCTGTTCGCCGTGACGGCGCCGATTGCGCGGCCGCTGGCCGAAATGCAGGCGGCGCTGAGCGGCGTCTTCATGCAAATCGTGAGTCACGGCATCACCGCGGCCGCGCTGTTTTACTACGTCGGACTACTCGAGCAACGGCGAGGCCTCCGCGGCATCAACGATTTCGGCGGTCTGATGCAACGCACTCCCCTGCTCTGCGGCTGGATGAGCGTCGCCATGTTTTCCTCGCTCGGTCTGCCCGCGCTAAACGGCTTCATCGGCGAATTTCTCATCTTCAAAGGCTCCTTCCCGCTGGCGCCCTGGCCAACAGCCGTGGCCACGCTCGGTTTGCTTTTCACCGCGATCGTCTTTCTGCGCGCGATGCAGGCGCTCTTCAGCGGTCCGCTCGCGGAGAGTTGCAGCGCTTTTCCCGACCTCAAACGAAGTGAAAAGTTGATCGTCGTTCCCGTCACCCTGCTCATGTTCGCCCTCGGGATCGCGCCGCAATTCGTCTTCAACATCTTCAACGCCACCGTCATTCAGATGACGCGATTATTTGCGTGACTCTCGCCGCAATGAGTAAGGCCATTGTTCCAGTCGAGCGAATCGCGCAGTCCCTGTACTTGTTGCGTGGGCAGAAGGTGATTTTGGGCCAGGAATTAGCGTCGCTTTATGGTGTAAATGTTGGTGCCCTAACGCAGGCGGTGAAGCGAAACAGAAGTCGCTTCCCAAGGGACTTTGTGTATCAGCTTACCGCTGAAGAGTTTACAAACTTGAAATCACAATTTGTGATTTCAAGTTGGGGCGGGATGCGGAGCCGCCCCTATGCGTTTACCGAACAAGGCGTGGCGATGCTTTCGAGCGTACTAAACAGCGAGCGCGCGGTGAAAGTGAATATCGCAATCATGCGCGCATTCGTGAGACTGCGCGAAGCGCTGGAAACAAATCGCGAACTCGCGCGAAAATTTGCCGAGCTGGAAAAACGCGTCGGCAAACATGACGACGAAATCGGCGCGATCATGGATGCGATCCGGCAATTGATGGCCCCGCCGGAGAAACCTCGCCGCGAGATCGGATTTCATGTTCGGGAGAAGGCGCCGCGTTATGGGACGCGCAAACTTCGAATACCCCTCAACCGATGATCGCCTGGACCATCTACATTACCTTCGCCGGCGCGTTCGGGTTGCTTTTCATGCCGGGATTTTTCGCGCGCTGGATCGCGCTTGCGACGGCCCTCGCCGGCTTCGCAACGAGTCTGCTGGCCTTTTTCCACGCACCCCATGCGGAAACTTTCGCGACAATTGTCCGGCTCCCATGGATCCCCTCGCTCGGGATGGAATTCCACCTCGCCGCCGACGGCATCAGTCTTACGCTGGCGCTGGTGACGGGGCTGACCGCGGTGAGCGCGGTCCTCTTTTCGTGGGATGTCGAGCAGCGGCCTAACGAATTTTTCTTCTGGCTGTTGCTCGTCATCGGCGGGTCGTACGGCGTCTTCCTCAGCGCCGATTTATTTTTGCTCTTCGTCTTCTACGAGCTGGTCATCGTGCCGAAATATTTCCTCATCGCGATCTGGGGATCGACCAACAAGGAATACGGCGCGATGAAGCTGACGCTCTATTCGTTTCTGGGCGGCGCGCTTGTTTTCCTCGCGATCGTTGCCGTGTATGTCACCGCTGGAAAAGGAAACGCTGCCGCGGCGCTCGATCTTCAACAGCTGGCGCATTACCGGTTTTCCCCGCAATTTCAGGCATGGGCGTTCCCGGTGATGTTCGTCGGGTTCGCCATCCTCGCGGGCATCTGGCCGTTGCACACCTGGGCGCCAACCGGCCACGTCGCCGCGCCAACCGCGGGTTCGATGCTGCTCGCCGGGATCGTGATGAAACTCGGCGCCTACTCCGCGCTTCGCGTGGCCATGAATCTCTTTCCCGACGGATTCCAAATGTGGCGGATCTGGATCGCGGTGCTGGGCGTGATTGGAATCGTCTACGCGGCGGCGGTCGCATTGCGCCAACGCGATCTGAAATTTGTCATCGGCTATTCGAGCGTCAGCCACATGGGTTTCGTGCTGCTGGGCCTGGCTACGGCCAACGCGCTCGGTCTCGGCGGCGCGGTGCTGCAAATGTTTTCGCACGGCGTCATCGCGGCCCTGCTTTTCGCCGTGGCCGGACGCATGATTTATCGCCGCACCCATACCCGCGATCTCGACGCGCTCTCGGAGATGAGGCTGAGCCGCGCGCTTCCGTTCGCCGCCTTCTCCTTCGTTATCGCCTCCGCCGCGTCGATGGGCATTCCGGGTTTCAGCGGGTTCGCGGCCGAAATCACCATCCTTCTGGGTGCGTGGAAAGCTTACCCGGTCGCCGTTTGGGTAACCGGCGCCGGTATGGTGCTCGTCGCGGCGTTCACCCTGCGCGCCCTGAAACAGACCTTCTTCGGCGACGCTGGTTCGACCAATGAAGGGACGACCGCCGTGTTGTCCGCTGAAAGCCTGGCGCCGATCACCGCGGCGGAGAAACTGGGCGCGGGCCTGCTCATCTTCGCCACGCTCGCCGCCGGGCTTTATCCCAAACTGTTGCTGGACCGGATCATGCCGGCGGTTGAAGCGCTTCGCGTCTTCCATCCGTGAACATCACGACCATGTACTTCGACTTGCTGAGACTCGTGTTGCCGGAAGCGATCGTCGCGGCAACGGCGCTCGCCGTTCTTGCCCTCGGCCTCGCGCGCGCGCGGCGAGTCGACGTTTGTTCCGCGGTAGCGGCAGCGGGACTACTTTTTGCCGCGGCGGCGGTCCTCATGCTGCCGCATCAAGCCACGCTCTTTGGCGGAATGCTCGTGATCACGCCTCTTACGTCGCTCTTCAAGATCATCTGCCTCACCCTGGCCTTTTTCAGCATGGTCCTCGCACGCAGCGCCGGCGCTCTCCGTCATCACGGGGAATATCTCGCGCTCCTCCTTCTCGCCACGATCGGATTGATGCTGCTCGTCGGCAGCGAGGAGCTGCTCATGATTTTCATTGGACTCGAGCTGACTGGCCTCTCGCTCTATGTCATGGCGGGATTCGACAAGACGGAACCGCGCTCCGCCGAAGCGGGGCTCAAGTATTTTCTTTTCGGCAGCACCGCCAGCGCCTTTACGCTGTTCGGGCTGAGCCTCGTCTACGGGATGTGCGGCACGACCGGCCTTTCCGCGATCGGACAGAAACTCACGGCCGGCCCCCTCCTTCCCCTGCTCGCTGCCGGGCTTGTCATGACCCTCATCGGCTTCGCTTTCAAGATCGCCGCCGCGCCCTTCCATCTCTGGGCGCCCGATACTTACCAGGGGGCGCCGATTCCTTCCGCTGCGTTCATTGCCTCGGGCTCAAAGGTCGCCTCCTTCGTTGTGCTGGGAAAAATCGTGCTGGTCGGCTTCGGTCCCGCCCACGGAAGCGCCGCATGGCATGCGATGATTGGCGGCTGGGCGCCGGTTCTGGCCGCGCTGGCCGCTCTGTCGATTGTGCTCGGAAATCTCGTCGCGCTCGCGCAATCAAATGTCCGGCGCCTGCTCGCCTACTCCGCCGTCGCCCACGCCGGTTACACTCTGCTCGGGCTCGTCGCCGGTGGTCGCGAGGGATTCGCCGCAACGCTGTTCTACACCACGCTCTACGCCTTCACCCTCGTCGGCGCGTTCGGCGTCGTCGCGTTCGTGCGACGGGAGACGGGCGGTGACGACCTCACCCACTTTTCCGCCCTCTGGTCGCGCTCGCCGCTTCTGGCGGGGTGCATGGCGATTTTTATGCTTTCGCTGGCCGGCTTGCCGCCGCTCGCTGGATTTTTTGGGAAATTCTATCTCTTCAGCGCGGCGCTCCGCGCCGGTGGGAACCAGGGTTTGCTCTGGCTGGTTGCGCTGGCGCTGCTTGGCAGTTTCATCTCGCTCTATTATTACCTCGCGGTGCTCAAGGCTATTTTCGTTGATGACTCTGAAGCCGGAACCCCAATCCCAGCCACGGGACGAGTCCATCCGGCTGGCGGCCCCGAATCCTTGAGCTCAATCAAACTCGATTTTCTGGAGCGGGCTTCACTCGCTGTCCTCGGCCTGATCGTGCTCTTCCTTGGTATTTTCCCGGACAGCCTGGTTACAATGATCATCGCTTCCTTGTCGCCTCTTCAGTAGGGCCGGCACCGGGTCGCGCCGCCGCGGCGACTGCCCGACCCTCCCTGGCCTGTCAAAGCTTGACTGCGCGCGTCGCTGTGAGGAAAGTCCGCCTTATGAACAAACGAATATCCTTAGCACTGACCGCGTTTTGCGCGGCTGTATCGATGTCTTTCGCGCAAACTCCACCTGCGGCAACTTCACCTGCCAAGCCTTCGTTGAGCAAATCGGCCGCCAACCCAGTCGCCGCCTCGAGCCCAGCGGCAGCCGTGAGCGCGCCCCCCACGAGTCCGGCCGTCTCGAGCGCGCAGCCCAGCGCCGAGGAGATGAAGAAAATGATGGAAGTCATGATGGAGATGGGCAAACCGGGGGAAAATCACAAGCTGCTCGCCGAGTTGGCCGGCAATTGGACTTACACCATGAAAATGATGATGGATCCCACGACCGGGAAGCCGAGTGAATCAAAAGGCACCGCCACCAGAAAAGCGATCTTCGATGGCCGCTACTTTACCTTTGAGGTTAGCGGGAAATTTCAAATGCCCGGCAAGGACGGCAAACCGATGGACATGAATTTCAAGGGCATGGCCATCGAAGGCTACGACAATGTCACGAAGAAGTTCTTTTCCTCATGGGTCGACAACATGAGCACCCTGATGATGAACGCCGAAGGCACCTATGACGCCGCTACCAAGACCTTCACCTACATGGCGAACTGCGAGATGATGCCGGGGATGAAGACGAAGATGCGCGAAGTGATAAAGGTCATCGATAAGGACCATCACAACTTCGAGATGTATGAGGACAGGGGGAGCGGCGAGACCAAGAGCATGGAGATCGCCTACATCCGGGCCGGGAAGAAGTAGGCTGCCTCTCGACAAACACTCTCAGCCCGCTGTCGGTCGCCGCGGCGACCGGCGGCGGGCTTTTTGTTTGCAGAAGCAGGTCGGCGCGCTGCGCTAACCGCGGATCAACGACCGCCGGATGGCGTTCCCTCTCAAAACACCGGGCGTCGAGCTTACCGTTTTCGCTCCATCCAGGCCTTGAAACCGCCTTCGAACAACATGCGCCAGCCCTCTTCGGTAGTCTTGAGGTCTCCCAGGCAACCGAAGGTCGAGTCCGTCACCTCCATGATTGTGGCCGATTTGCCCTGCGCGGAAAACGCGACTCGGAGAAGCGAAGTGGCCGGACCGCCGAAAGGCGGCGCGATAAACCCGGACAGCGTGATTGCGTCGGGCGCATCGACCGCGATCACGTGATACCAAACGAGCCCGTTGCCATTGCCGGAGTCCTCGTAGAGCCGTCCACCCGGTTTTACTTCAAAGACCATGCGATGGGGTGATCCCGTGGCGTAAAAATCCTTCGGCCACCAAGAATGGACATCGCCCGTGAAGGCCGTCCAAACGGTTGCGCGCGGCCGCGCGATTTCCAAAGTGAGACGATGCGTAGCGGCGGTGATCGAGGTCTTGGATATTTTCGTTGGCATAACTGTAGCCGCGGCGCTATTTCGCCGCGTGGGTTGCGATGGAAAATCCAGCGCGCAGTGAAGGTGGCAGCGTGACTCCGCGATTCTTGCGGAAAGCCGATGGCGTCATTCCGAATCGCGCCCGGAAAGCGCGCGTAAAGGTTTCGTGACTCTCCCATCCTGTTTCGAGAGCAAGCTCGAGGATCGTCGCGCGTGAGCTCAAGAGCAGCCAAGCCGCACGATCCAGCCGTAGCCGCCGCTGGTGCGCTCCTGGCGTTTCGCCGAGCACTTGCAAGGTGAGTCGATGAAATTGCCGCCGCGAAAAACAAGCCTCTCGCGCCATCACATCGACCGCCCGCGGCCCTCGCGCCGGACTCAGCCCGCGCCGCAGCCGGCCGGCCGTGCTCCCATCCCCAAGAACTCCAGGCGTCCGTAACATCGTGTTATCATGACCAATCGAAGCGCCGCTGTCTTGACCTTTCCTGCCATTTTCTTCAAGAGCCGGAAACACTCTGGATACTGAGGCATATGACGTGCTGAGACGATCCTATGCATCACGACCCTCTATTCGATTCCACCGAAAACCAGGCTCTCCTCGTAGTTTGCGCGCGCAAGACGATTCGCAACACGGGAATAGCCGGCATTGTCTGGGGCGTCATCAACCTGTTCATCGGCTACGCGGCCATTCAAGTAACTATGCTGAACGCTGGCCTTGTGGTGCTCGCTCTCCTGATGCTGGGGACAGGCATTGTCGCGCTGACGAAGCCTTCCCTGCACGCCC
The DNA here is from genome assembly GCA_035941955.1 of Chthoniobacterales bacterium. Taxonomy (GTDB): domain Bacteria; phylum Verrucomicrobiota; class Verrucomicrobiia; order Chthoniobacterales; family UBA10450; genus AV80. The sequence continues at coordinate 62,320 of DASZDO010000090.1, read as the reverse complement.
TTCTGGCCGCGGCGATAGTCAGCACGCTTCTGCTATTCTGGAACGTTGGCGTTACAACTCTGAACCTCTTGGCGGGTGACGCGGGAAACGCCAGCCCAGGCGCTTTGATTTGGCCGCTCATCGCCGCTGTCATCTTCTTCAAGCAATACCTGAAGCTTGGCCATCTGAAAGAATCCATCGCTTCGATGAACCACGAGACCGTCAAAGAAGCCTCAGGCCTCTGCAAACAACTCTTCAAAAGTAAATTGAAGGAATCGCCCGACATCGCGGAAGCATCCTCGCGACGATGCCGGATGAGATTCATGAGCGACGCGGTGTTTTGCGCGCAACGCAATTTGGCCCGCGCCTTTTATATGAACCGGACGAATTTCCAGGAATGCATTCCGGACTTGAACCGGAAAAAACTTCGCCTTGTCGTGCGCCATCCCCTTGGCAAACTCACCTACGCGTTCGACAAGAAGAACTCGGAAAAGATCAAGGGCTGGCTCGGCGCGCCCGCGGCGGCGCAATCGAGCTAGGAAGGCTCGCTCGCTTCTTTCCTGGTCGCACGGCAAGGGGACGTCGTTCGTGCTTCTTGGAGCGCGGCGCTCCGGAAGTCACCGCGATGGCGAGGCCGGCCCAAACCATACTGCCCGAATTTCGGCGGCTGAATGAGTTCGCAAATCACGCCCAAACGTAGCAGTCATGTTTCATGACTCAGACCGAACGTGCCCGATTACTCACCGCGCTCCATGTCAAAGGCGATCCGCTCATTCTCTTCAACGTCTGGGACGCGGGCAGCGCGCACGCCGTCGCTGACGCGGGTGCGAAAGCGATCGCGACCGGAAGCTGGTCGGTCGCGGCCGCGCATGGGTGCGGCGACGGCGAAGAACTTCCGCTCGACCTGGCGATCGCTAACGCGAAGCGAATTGTCGCCGCGGTCGAGTTGCCTGTAACGATCGACTTCGAAGGAGGCTACGGAGAATCCTCCGAAGCGATCTCCGCGAACGTGACGCAGCTCATCGAAACGGGAGCCGTCGGCTGCAACTTTGAGGATCAGATTGTTGGCGGTGAAGGGATTTACTGCACCGACCACCAGTGCGCGCGGATCGCTGCCATGCGACGCGCCGCGGAGCAGACGGGCGTGCCCTTCTTTATCAACGCTCGCACAGATATTTTCATCCAGGCCGGTGAGGCCGCGCACGAGGATAAACACTTGGAAGACGCTGTTCGACGCGCCACCGCTTATGCGAAAGCGGGCGCAAACGGGTTTTTCGCTCCGTGCCTCACCCGTCCCGCGCAGATTCGAAAGCTATGTGACCTCTCACCGTTACCCGTCAACATCATGGTCTTGCCAGAGGCGCCGCCATCCAGAGAGTTGGCCGCCCTCGGGGTTGCGCGGATCAGCTACGGTCCGATCCCGTATCGTGAAATGATCGCCTCGCTCAAAATGGCCGCGCAACAGGCGCTCCAGCCGAACGCCGGTCGAACCTAGCAAGCCGGCAACCGGGAGCGGTGGCCCGGTCCTCGACGGCAGAGAACCATCTGCTAGTTTCGGCCATCCGTGATTCTGTGAGTCAAACGACAATCGATCCGCGCTTTCAAGACCGCGAGCGCCAGCCCGGTCTCGATTTGCTCCGCGGGCTCGCGATCGTCGTTGTGGTCATCTACCACGCCGGCATCATGGGGTTCCCGCTTCCCGGCGACGCACACCGTTTCGGCTGGATCGGGGTCGATCTCTTCTTCGTCCTCAGCGGTTATCTGATCGGCGGGCAACTGCTGGCGCCGCTGGCGCGGGGCGAGCGTTTCAATCTCCGGCGCTTCTTCGCGCGGCGCGCCCTCCGCATTTTGCCAGCCTATTTCGTCGTCCTTGCCATTTACGCCCTCTTGCCCTCCTGGCGCGAGTACCCGGAAATGTTTCCGCTCTGGAAATTTCTGCTCTCGGTGCAAAACATCGGGCTCCGTGGCGGCACCGCCTTCTCTCACGCCTGGTCGCTCGCCGTCGAAGACCAATTCTACTTGTTGCTGCCGCTGGTCCTGCTCTGCGTGGTTCGATGGCGCCGCGCCGCTTTTATCGTTCCGTGCGCCATCGTCATCGGCGGGTTGGCGCTGCGCTGGTTCCTTGCCCGGCAAAATCTCGTCGAGACCGGGGTCTATTGGCGCGCCTTCCAAACCTGGATCTACTACGCCACCTGGACCCGGCTCGATCCGCTCGTCTTCGGTGTCGGTCTCGCCGCGATCGAGAAATTCCGGCCGCAATGGTGGCGATACCTAATGGATGCAGCGCGCTGGCTCTGGCTGCCTGGACTCGCGCTCATCGTTTACGCCTTTTGGATCGAGGAAACCGGAATGATCACCGTTACCGTAAGCGTCTGGCAGTTCCCGCTCATCGCTCTCGGCATGGCCGCGCTGTTGGTCTGCGTAGTCAGCCCGCTATTGCCCTTCCGACGGATCGCCGTTCCGGGCGCCGCGTTCATCGCCAGCACTGCCTACAGTGCGTATCTCGTGCAGAAGCTCGTCATCCATTTTGTCGCGCAATTCTTGGCGACCCAAAATATCTCGCTGACCTCCTTTCCGGCGATCGTTGGGGTCCAACTGTGCGTATACGCCGCCGCGACCGTTTTGTTCCTGGCGATCGAACGCCCCGTCCTCCGGCTCCGTCATCGCGTCGCCGGACGATCCTAAGTCGACTCGACAGTTGCTTGATAGAACTGGTACAAGCACTGGCAATCACACCAGCTGCGATGAAACGTTTACGCGCTGGCTCAAACCACGGAAGAAACATGAAGCACTCATCCTTACTTGCAGGAGCGGCGGTCGGTTTGGTCCTTGGGCTGTCCGGATGCGGATTGAAGAAGGACACCAAAGCGGCGGAGGCGGAAGTCGACCGGTTTCACAAACATTGGAACGCGGGCGAATTCAAGGCGGTCTACGACGAGGCGCATATCAATTTTCGTAATTCGCAAACAGCGGACCAAACTGTCGCTACCCTCGAGCGGGTGAAGCGAAATTACGGCGCCTTCAAGAGCGCGGCCAGGAGCAGTTGGGGATTCAACTCCGACAATGGCGTCACCGACGTCAAATTGAAGTACGACTCTGCGTACGACAACGGCTCCGCCGTGGAAGCATTCGTTTACCGGATGAGCGGCGACAAGCCGCTGCTCGTCAGCTACGACATCATGTCGCCGGAGACCGCGAAAAAGCGTGAAGCGGACGAGAAGGCCGAGCGGGAAGAAAAACGAAAAGGCGAAGAAGAAAAGCGCCAGGCAGAGCGCGAGGCGCGCAAACAACCGAAGAGGCCATAACGCCCCGCCCGCCATCGTGCACCCCTGAGTTCGATTCCCGCGCACGCCCCGCGCTCTTCCCGGCCAGATTCGCTCCGGACAAGTCCGGACAGTCGTACGCGCTAGAGCGTATGGACGAGACTTGCGGGGTAGGCTATTAAAGGCAACCCCCATGTCCACCCGGAACGGCCGCCAAGGCGGCGAGCCCACAAAAGCTGGTTCAAAGCGCCCCGCCGATCCTGAATCGCGGCCATTGACGAAGCGCGAGCTTGAGGTGGTGGAATGGATCGCAGCCGGGAAGCGCAACGCAGAGATAGGAAAGATTCTGGAATGCAGTCCCCGCACCGTGCAGAAGCACGTGCAACATATTCTGGAGAAACTGCACCTGGAAACGCGCATCGCGGTCTGCATTTGGTGGTACGAGCACCGGCTCGCTGGCGACAATTCCACCCTCGCCCGCCGTAAACCTGTTCGCATCTGAGCCGGCCGCGGCGTACGCCATTCGGCCCATTGCCGCCTCTTCCGAACATCCCGCATGATGCGGGCGCTCGTGAACTTTTCCGGCCCTCAACCTTTCCGCTAGCAACCCAAATCCGGCCTCCATTCATTCCTCCCCATGAACAAAACGCATTCGCCCCAAGCGACCGCCACGGCGTTCATCCTTCTTGCCTTGGTTTCATTGCGCCGCAGACCGGCGCAGTTTGGATTGCACTTCAGAACCGGCTGATCCCCCCAGCCCCCCAGCCCCCGCGGCGGTGTGGCCCAACCCACATCCTGCCGCGGGGCGACCTGGCCATCGGCGAGCTCAACTAGGGACCGCCGCCTTGGAAGTGCAGCGTGGTTCCGAGCCCGCTGGAATTTCGGGGATTCGCTCGGCTCCCGCGTCACTCTCCGCTACCTTGCGGCTACGCCAGTCCGGCTCGGACCCGTCTATGTCGCTCGACCCACTCACTTCATTCCAGAACCTGCTTCGGAGCGGCGAGGCCATCCTGGCGCTCGCGCCGATGCAGGACGTGACGGACCTGCGCTTCATGCGCTTGATCAGCAGCTATGGAAACGCAGACGTTTACTTCACCGAATATTTCCGGGTCCTGCCCGATTCGCGGCTCGATCCGCAGATCCTCGCCTCCATCACCCAAAACCCGACCGGCCGCCCGGTCATCGCACAAATGATCGGCAACGACATCGCGGCCCTCGTGCGGACCGCGCGCGAATTGCAACAGCACCCGGTCGCGGCGATTGATCTGAACCTCGGCTGCCCCGTCCCGATCGTGTATCGCAAATGCGCCGGCGGCGGCCTGCTCCGCGACCCCGATCGCATCGACCGAATCCTGGGCGCACTGCGCGAAGCCATCGCCATCCCGTTCACGGTGAAGACGCGCATCGGTTTCGATGACACCGCCGTCTTCGACGAACTCCTTCCGATCTTCGCCCGGCATTCGCTCGACCTGCTCACCGTCCACGCGCGGACCGTGAAAGAAATGTATCGCAGCGCGCCCCGATACAACTTCATCGCCCGCGCCGTCGCCGCGATGCCGTGCCCCGTCCTCGCGAACGGCAACATCTATTCCGCCGGCAAGGCCAATGAAGTCCTCGCGCTCACTGGCGCGCGCGGGCTCATGATCGGCCGCGGCGTCATTCGCAATCCCTGGCTCTTCCGCCAGATTCGCGAGCAGCGCCGCGGCGCGCCCGTCTTCTGCCCGGCAGGCCGCGACGTGCTCGAATATGTGCACGCGCTTTACGAAGCCGTCAGCACGCCCGGCATCCGGGAGTCAGCCCAGATCAACAACATGAAGAAGTATTTGAACTTCATCGGCCTCGGCGTCGAACCGACCGGTGAGTTTCTGCACAGTGTCCGCCGCGCCACGACCCGCGCCGAATTCTTCGCGCTCTGCCGTCAGTTCCTCGATCACAACGAGCCGATGCCGCTCGAGCCCTTCGCGATTGCGTTGAAGCCAACGGACGTCATGGCCGGCGCGATGCGGTGAGGTGGGAAGGTTCGAAATTCGAAATCCGAAACAAATTCAAATTTCAAATGATCGAATGAACAAAAACGGATCGCCGTTTCGAATTTTCTCCCTCGAACACTTGATCACACCGAAAGCCTTCGCGTGCTCGCGATCTTTTGTCGGAATCTGTTTCGGATTTCGATATTCGAATTTCGAATTTCCGCTACTCTAGCGGCGCATGACCGCTACCGCTGAACCCGATGATGCCGCGCCTCTGCTCGGCGAAGACCACCAGCCCAATTTCCTCGGCCATCCACGCGGGCTCTGGTACCTCGCCTTCACCGAGGCGTGGGAACGCTTTTCCTACTACGGGATGCAATCGCTCCTCGTCCTTTACATGGTCAAGTATCTCCTCCTGCCCGGGCGCATCGAGCACGTCGCCGCGTTCGAGAGCGTGCGCCGGCTCTATTTCGGACTGGATGGTCAGGCGCTCGCCTCCGCCATCTTCGGCACCTACACCGCCAGCGTTTATCTCACCCCGATCGTCGGCGGCTTTATCGCGGACCGCCTGCTTGGCCGGCGCCGCACTGTTCTCCTGGGTGCGCTGACGATGGCGGCCGGCCATTTTCTGATGGCGTTCGAGGCCGCGTTTCTTTTCGCGCTCCTTTGCCTCATCCTCGGTTGCGGCATGTTCAAGGGCAACATCGCCAGCCAGGTCGGCTCACTCTATAAACCGGAGGATCTCCGCCGGGCCGACGCTTTCCAGATTTTCTACCTCGGGATCAATGCGGGAGTCATCGCCTCGCCGCTCATTGTCGGCACGCTCGGCGAAAAAGTCGGCTGGCACTACGGCTTCGGTGCGGCCGGAGTCGGCATGCTCCTCGCCATCGCCATCTACCTTTCCGGGCAGAAATATCTGCGCACGAGCGACAACGATCCACGCGGTCAAAGCGGGACTGGCGGAGTTGCCGAGCCGAAAGCGAAACTCACCGGACGCGACTGGCGCGCCGTGTTCGCGCTTATTCTCCTCATCCCAGTGATGGCCGTCGCGATCGTGCCGAACAACCAGATCTTCAACGCGTATCTCGTCTGGGGGGACCGTCAGTTCGATCTCGTCTTCATGGGCAAAACGCTGCCCACTACTTGGCTGGTGACCCTCGACGCCATCGTCAGCGTCAGCTTCCTCGCGCTCGTCGCCCTCTTCTACCGTTGGTACGGCAAGCGCCGGCGCGAACCGGACGAGATCACCAAGATCCTCATCGGTTCCGTCTTCTCGGTCGCCGGCGTTCTCTGCCTCTACACCGCCGCCGCCACCCAAGGTGCGGGACAAAAAATCGGGCTCTTCTGGCCAGTCGCCTTCCATTTTCTCAACAGCATTGCCTTCGCCCATCTCCTGCCGGTGAGTCTTGCGCTCTTTGCCAAGGTCGCGCCCAAAGCGATCAACGCCACGATCATCGGCCTCTATTATCTGGCCTTCTTCGCCGCCAACAGCCTCGTCGGCTGGGTCGGCGGCTTCTACGAGACGATGCCTACCACGACTTTCTGGCTACTCCACGCCGGTTTCGCCGCCGGCTCCGGCCTTTGCTTCCTCCTCTTCAAGTTCGTTGTCGCCCATCACCTCGAGGCCGAGGTGAAATAGGAAATTGGTCGACGTACAAGAAACGCCGGAGGCGTGAGGGACCTTAGCTGGTGGTGCTAACCACCGGATTTGAAGGAAATTGCGGTGAGCCCCGGAGGGGCGACGGAACGGCCTCGTGTGCGTTCCGCCGCCCCTGCCGGGGCTCGCGTTCTCGTTGGCGGGAAACCGGTGATTTGCATCACCGCTAATATCCGATGTCCCTCCGGGACAAGCCTGTTGCCGTCTTCCCGTTTAGTCATCCAGCCCTGGCGTAGGCGGATCGTTCGCGAAGGCGAGAACCCTTTCCGGTTTCCGCAATCCGCAATCCGAAATCGATAAATTTCCGCTTGACCATCGCTCTCCCGTCCACAACCATATGGTTGTGGATCACTTGAGCTCAACTTTCGCCGCTCTGTCGGACCCGACCCGGCGCTCGATTGTCGCCCGCCTCACCAGGGGCCCGGCCACGGTCATGGAATTGGCCGCGCCCTTCTCGATTTCCCAGCAGGCCATCTCCAAGCATCTCGCCTACCTGGAGAACGCGCGCCTGATCGAACGGCAGCGCAACGGCCGCCAAAACTTTTGCGCCATCAAACCCGACACTATCCGCGAAGTGGCCGATTGGGCCGAGGGCTATCGCCGCGTGTGGGAGACGAGCTTTCAGCGGCTCGATGCCCTGCTCGCCGAGATGAAGTCGGAAAAGAAACTTTCCTCGAAGTCAGCGAAACCAGCAGTGAAAAAATCGAAAAGAACATGAACAACAATGCAGCACTAAAGATCGCCCCTTCCGGTGAGCGAGAAATTATCATGACCCGCGCGTTCGACGCGACGCGCGATCTGGTCTTCGACGCCCTGACCAAGCCCGAGCTGGTCAAGCGCTGGCTGCTCGGCCCGCCCGGCTGGTCGATGCCAATCTGCGAGATCGATCTCAAGGTGGGCGGCGCCTATCGCTACGTCTGGCGCCACGAGGACGGCCGCGAAATGGGAATGGGCGGAACGTATCGCGAGATCGTCCGGCCGGAGCGGCTCGTGAACACCGAGTTATTCGATAAATTCCGGCGACTGCCTCGTCACCACGCTCCTGATCCCGCAAAGCGGGAGCACGGCCATGACCGTCACCTTGCGCTACGACTCGCGCGCGATACGCGATGGCGTCCTCGAGTCCGACATGGAAAGCGGCGTGGCCCCGAGTTACGACCGCCTCGAAGAAATCGTGACCTCGAACAGCGCCGCCAACAAATAATCACTTCACAGCAACACCAAGAGAACTATGAAACTAAGTAACACCTTCAAAGTAACCACACCCGGCGAACTCGAGATCGTGATGGCGCGAGACTTCGACGCTCCGCCCGACATGATTTTCGACGCCTTGACCAAGCCCGAGTTAGTCCGGCGCTGGTTGCTGGGCCCGGACGGCTGGATTATGTCTGTCTGCGAGATGGATCTGAAAGTCGGCGGCGCGTGGCGCTATGTCTGGCGCAACGAAGAGAAAGGCTGCGAATTCACCATGCACGGTGAATATCGCGAGATCGTCCGGCCCGGGCGCATCGTCCACACCGAGATTTTCGGAGAAGGCGAATCTCTCGTCACTTCGAGCATCACCGCCAAGGGTGACACCACCACGCTGACCATGACCATGCTCTTCGCTTCCCGCGCCGAGCGTGACGCCGCGCTGGAGACCGGCATGGCCGACGGCGTAGCGGTAAGTTACGACCGGCTCGACGAGATTCTGGCATCCGCTGGCTCTCGAAAATAATTGGCCAGTCTCCCCTGCTCTGCCGCGTCGTGGCCCCGATCACGGCAGTCGGCGCAAGCGTGAGATGATGCTATACGTGACTCACGTATAGCATAACGCCGGAGGCGTGACGGAAATTAGCCGGTGGTGCCAACCACCGGATGCTGATGGAAAATACGGTTAGCCCCGGCGGGGCGACGGAACGGCACCGCGTGATCTCCGCCGCCCCTGCCGGGGCTCGCGTTCTTGGAACAAGACATCCGGTGGTTTGCACCACCGGCTAATCTCCTATGTCCCTCCGGGACTTTGGGCGCGCGAGCTTCGAATTTCGAATTTGCACGGCGGGTTCGCCGGCTGACTCTTTGGCATGGCAAGAAAAAAGCGGATCGCGCTCGTGACCGGCGCGAACAGAGGGATCGGTTTTGAAGTCGTGCGCCAGCTGGCCCGACAAGGCTTTGCTGTGTTTCTCGGCGCACGCGATGCGAAAGCAGGACGCGCCGCGGCGGAGAAACTTCAGAGCGAAGGCAGGATCACCGCTCTCGAGATCGACATTGCCGATGCGGAAAGCATCAGGCGCGCAGCCGAAGAATTCTCACGCCACGCCGATCATCTCGACGTGCTCGTCAACAACGCCGGGATTTGTCTCGATGAAGACAAAGACGTCGTAAAGATTTCCGCCGACACATTTGAGAAAACGCTGCGAACCAACACGCTCGGCCCGCTCCTGGTCGCGCAAGCGTTCGTGCCGCTGCTGCAAAAAAGCGACGCACCGCGCATCGTCAACGTTTCCAGCGGAGGTGGCCAGCTGGCGGATGGCGCTGACGGTTGGGCGCCGGCCTATTGCATTTCGAAAACCGCGTTGAACGGCGTCACCTCACAACTGGCCGCGGCCTTGCCGAAGTTCGCCGTCAATTCCGTCTGTCCCGGCTGGGTCCAGACCGACATGGGCGGATCGAATGCCACCCGTTCCGTCGGGGAAGGCGCGGCCGGGATTGTTTGGCTCGCAGCAGAGGCCCCCCAAAAGGAGACCGGCAAGTTTTGGAAAGACCGAAAGGTCATTCCCTGGTAGTTGCCGAATGGACGTATCGGCCGGATAACGCCGGAGGCGTGACGGAATTTAGCCGGTGGTGCTAACACCGGACATAATAAACACAAACTGCGGCCAGCCCCGGAGGGGCGGCGGAATGGCGTCGCGTGATTCCGCCGCCCCTGCCGGGGCTTGCGCGCTTGTTGGCAGACATCCGGTGGTTGCACCACCGGCTAATGTCCTCTGTCCCTCCGGGACTGGGCCTCCGCTGCGTCCGCTAACGCGCGCCGTAGCCAAGTGTCTGTGTGTCAGTATCTTACGGGCCATCTCCCGCATCCAGCCTCCCCGCTGCCCCATAGGCACCGCCTATCACAGCCAGTGGCATTAAGTATTAATCAGAGCGCGCAGCCTGCTTTTTATTTAGGCATGCAAACATTACAAACAAGCAGCAACGGTCGAAACGGTCAGCTGCCTTATTCGAAGACCTCCATGCGCCTGCGCGCCTTTCGCTTTCTCGGCGAGCGCTTCGCGCAACGCGAGCGCCCGAGTGTCGCCGCCGAGTTCGTTCTTTTCGCAGTGATCGTTCTGACCTCCACCTGGTCCATCCTCTCCCTGGCCCATGCCATAAGCGTAAACCTGTAAAACGGTAAGTCAGCCTTCGCTGGCCTTGCGGATCGGCGAAGGTTGTCGCAAGAACACGGCTGCGGCTTCCTCACGGAACGCCGCGGCCGCATTGCTTTCAGCCCGCAGCGGGTTGCGCAACAAAGTCAGCTCGCGCGTGGGCACCGGCTTCGCGAAAGGCACCGCGACACAGTCTTTCACGAACTCGGTCGTAGCCATCATCTCCGGGATCACAGTCACGCCCAGCCCGGCTGCGACCATTCTCGCGATCGTCACCAGCTGAGCGCCCCGCAGGACCAGCTCCGGTTTCAGATCATTGGCCGCCAGGAGCTGGCGCACGTGGATCGAAAGCGAATGCTCATCATGCAAAAGAAGGAACTTCTCGTCCGCCAGATCGCCCCATCGGACGCTCTTCCGTCGCGCGAACAGATGCTTCTCCGGGACCAGCAAAAGGAGTGCTTCCCGGCCGAGCGAATGGCGCGCCAGGTTTGGGCTCTCGTCCGTGCCCGATGCAATCACCAGGTCGAGCGTCCCGTCCTCGAGCTGCTGGGCCAGCTTGCCCGTCGTGTCCTCGAACAGCTCAAAGGTCACCTTCGGATACGCGTGCTGAAATCTTCCAATCAATCGCGGCAGGATATAGAGCGCGATCGAAGGAATGGCGCCGACCGCCAGCCGGCCCGCGACCTCGGCTTCGAGCGCCGTCACCGCGCGTCCCGCGTCAGCGATCGCCGTCAAAATGACTCTCGCGTACGGCAATAAACATCTGCCGGCCGCGGTCAGGACCACCGAGCGCGGCAGCCGATCGAACAACTGCTGGTTCAACTCCTCTTCCAGCTTATGGATCTGCTGGCTGAGCGACGGTTGCGACACATGCTCCCGCTGCGCCGCGTGCGAAAAGCTGCTCTCCTCGGCCACAGCGACGAAGTACCGCAGTTGATGAATCTCCATGGGCTACTCCGGGATAATGCTCTGAGACCGGGGGCTTGTCTAAGCGCTCTCCTCGTAATCGTGCTCGTGCTCCTGCTCGTGATCGTCCGCCGAAGTCATCCCCTCGCCGCTTTCGAAAATAATTGATCCGGCTTCTGGTTAACGCCGAAGGCGTGAAGGAAATTAGCCGGTGGTGTCAACCACCGGATATGGATGGCATTACGACGAGCCCCGGAGGGGCGATGGATCGACACCACGTGCATTCCACCACCCCTACCGGGGCTTGTGTTCTCCTTGGCGGAGATCCGGTGGTTTGCACCACCGGCTAATCTCCTTCACGCCTCCGGCGTTGCGATACCGAAACGGCTTCCCGTTTTGTTTATTCGGCCTGTCACGCCGTAGCCTTGGCGTAGGCGGGTCATTCGTAATTTGAATTTGTTTGAAACTCGTTTGCTGCCCACGCTCACTCGCTGCTACCCTCGCAGCTTTACCTTCTATGTCGCTCACCCGATCGCTCCATTCGGATTTCGATATTCGGATTTCGAATTTATGATTCAGATTCCAATGAAACCAAAGATCCAATTGCGGAATGTCGAAGCGGACGACTTGCCGCTGTTTTTCGAGCACCAGCGAGATCCGATCGCGGTGGCCATGGTCGCATTCAATTCTCGGGACCGGGCTGCGTTCGACCAGCATTGGGCGAAGCTCCTGGCCGACGACTCGCTTCTGAAACAGACGATAATCGTTGACGGTGAGGTGGCTGGAAACATTGGCAGTTGGACGGCGGAGGGGAAGCGAGAGGTCGGCTATTGGATCGACCGCGCCTTTTGGGGCCGCGGCGTGGCCACCGAGGCGCTCTCCGCTTTCCTCGGCCTGGAACCGATCCGGCCGCTTTACGCGGGGGTGGCGAAGCATAACGTGGCCTCGATCCGCGTCCTGCAAAAATGCGGATTCAGTTTATCCCCTTCCGTGGAGGAGACATCCAATGACGCGGACGCCTCGCACGTTCTCTTGACGCTACCAGCTTGATCTCCGAATGCGGCTGGAAACGCTCCTCAACTCCTATCCGGCTGAATCTCCATGAAGAAGCCCGGCTTCGGCTTCATTCCCGAGTTTGCAGGTCGAGCGCGGCGACCGTCTTCGGAAAATGCCGCCGCAGGTATGCGCCTTCTTCCATTGGTCCGCCGATCATGCCTAACCCGGAAATCAGCCCCCACACCTCACGCGCTGTGGCCCGGTAATCGGTCGACTGCTGCCGCAGAAAGGCAGCCAGCTTTTCGTCCCCGAGGATGTGGATCACCACTACTTCGTAAAATGCGTGCATTTCTCCCTCCTCCCCATCGCGCTGCAATGCAAAGTACGTCCGCATCGCGGCCCGTTCCCCGCGCGCTGCCGCCCGTGCCAGGGCCAGATAATCGAAGAGGCGGCGGGCCGCCTTTTCGGTGATCTCGTCGTCCGGTTTCCTGCTGGCCAGCTCCGCCATCGTGCTGTGCAAGAAGACCCGATCAGCGTGCATGTAACCCTTCTTCCCGGAGGCAAGTGTCACCGCGCACCACTCCACGCCCTGGCTGGAAGGTTCAAAGGTGAAGGTGAAAACCTCGCCGCGCTTCACCTTTGCCACGACCGCGCTCTTCGCATTCGGCTCAACCCGCACGTTGGTGAATCCATCTGGATCATCGATCACCGCCCGGGTTTCCTTGGCGGAGACGTGGGTCGCGGCGACGACAACGAGACCCGCCGCGAAGACCAATACTCGGCGCGAGATCTTCACCATTGCGACCTTTTATATCCGGTGAGCACGATCACAGCAAGATTGTCGCATCTTCGCAGCTCATACCCGCATCGCCATCCCGTATCATAGGCCCTGCTATCCCCGCCAGACGGACTAAGTGTGACCACGCCTCTTGGGGGCGCGCCGTGGCCACCGAGGCGCTCTCCGCTTTCCTCTGCCTGGAACCGATCCAGCCGCTTTACGCCGGGGGTGGCGAAGCATAACCTCGATCCGCGTCCTGCAAAAATCCGGGTTCAAGTTCTCCCACTCCGTGGGAGGCATCCAATGACGCCGACGCTTCCCACGTTCTTTTGACGCTAACAGTTTGATCTTCGATTGCGGTTGGAAGCGCCCCTCAACTCCATGAACACCTATCGTAAGCCGCTCCCGGCGCGCCGTAGCCAACGCTACTTTGGCGGAGGAGGCTACGATGCCGACCGCCAAGATTCGGGGCAGGTGGGCCGCTGCGGATTGACGAGATTCACCGACTGACCCCCACCCCCCTTTCCGGTGGCACCTACCAGTCAGTTCGATCTCTAGGCCGCCTTTGCGCGGCGCGCACGACGTTCCAAATCTATTTCCGCTGCGATAGGCTCTAATATGTTTCTTACGACCGTGACGTTGACTGCATTCCCTAGTGCCTCCATCGCGGCAATACCAAGAGGGAACTCGCGTAGCTTTGCCATGCTCTGCAGTCGCGCACATTCGAGCGTTGTCATATACCGCCGCTCCCATGCGACAATAGGAATTTGAGTTGTGGTCATCGCGACAAGCGATGGTGCTGTGTCCTGGCGCTTTACACGAACACCAGACGCACGGAATTGAAGCAAATACTGCCATATATCGCGGACTTCTCCCTGGCAGTTCCATTCAAGCTTCTGATAACTGGATGGTAATGACGATAGTTTCGGTAACCACTGCCTCAGTTGCTTCTGGTATTTCGCAAAGAAGAACCGGTTTTGTTTGATAAACTGCTGCTTCCACTTCGGAAAAGAGTTGGAGCTTCGGCGAGCGTGGCTTGGAAGAGCAGCCATTGCTTGCTTTCGAGATAATCCCTGAAGGCTTCGACCAAATGAGCCCCTGTATTTATGTAGTTTTCTCAGGGGTAGGCGTGTCAACGAGCCCTGATCATACGGATATGTGGCGCCCGACTCCATCGCCCAAATTGGAAAGGATGGCAGCTTGGCGTCGGCAGGGATCAACTGCAGGAATTCCTGCCAGATTTCAATACATCTGATGACATGGCGAGAGAGACGCGTGGCATTCAGAGGGTTTTTGTCCAAAATGGTGTTCACTGAAAGGCGTTCACATGACCTCGCCGGAGTCGGCCAGGGAAACTGCGCTCGCTGTCCTCGGTAGGCAGCCATATATACACGCTCCCGAATCTGTGGGACGCCAAACTGATGCGGCGAGTATTGTTGGTACTCTACTTGATACCCCGCCCGCTCCATCGCCGTGCGGATTTTGCCAAAAGTATTTCCTGCGTCGTGACGAACGAAGTGTGGAACGTTTTCGAGTAGGACCCAAGTCGGTTTTTTAGCACGGAGTATTTCGAGTACACTCCAAAACACTGTGCCGCGACATTCGTCTTCGAGACCCATTTGATCGCCTGCTTTCGAAAATGGCTGACAGGGAAATCCGGCACAAAGTAAGTCGTGCTCTGGGACTTCGTTTGGCGCTACTTTTGTGATGTCTGAAGCCGGCTCGATTCCGAAATTGCGTTTATAAAGGTTCCGAAGCGATTCATTGATTTCCGAAGCGAAAACGCATTTCCCGCCAAGGGACCCTGCAGCGAGATGAAAACCTCCAAGTCCGGCAAAGAGATCCACGAATTTCATCATCGAAGAAGCGGCAAGGCGTGAATTCGAGGCAATACCCAGTCGAACAGACGGGCACTGAGATCTGGCGACAACGTCGCACCGCCGGCAAATGGCTCCAGAAGCCGAAACCGGTCGAACAACACTCCATGAACCTTACCGCAATGCTGGCGGAACTCGCGGTGTTCGAAAGCTCGCGGTGTGCAAAATCCTCGGATCGGAATCGTAGAAAAGGTGATAAAACCACGCCAGCGATCAATATCAGGCGTCCCGAGCTTCTGTTCGAAGTCGGCGCCCGAAGCGCACTGCACGAGTACAAGGGGTCGGCCTGTCCACTTCTCCGCGTATGCCCAATGGCTGACTAAATCACAACCTGATTCATTCTCGTGTTTGTATAGTTCGACAGCAGCCGCGTTAACAAAGTTCTCGTCAGTAGCATTCGCGACGGCCTCAACCGTCCTCGTTAGTTTCTCAGCACCCGCGTGACTTGCCCAACCAGTACGCGTCGCCTGCCACCCATTGCCTCGAAGGGCCTCACAACAGAAATCCTCGAAAAGTTCTCCCTGCCATATATAATCGGCTATCTCCCGTAAGGTTAAATAATATTCACCGCACGTTAATAACACGAGAAAGGCCGCGCCCACACACTCGTCCCAATTGCATCTACGCGTTATGCGCTTACCTGACACGACGTACAAACCAACGTTCTTAAGCAGTCGTGCCCGCCGCTCAAGCTCCATCCACACCATTCCAATGAACTCTGCGGTGAAGTTACGATCATCATTGGTGTCCCGAGGGTAAAATTGCTGCTCTTGAAGAATGTCCGAGACATGAGTCTGCGAAATTTCGGTTTCGTCGAGCAATAAGCTCGCCTCGATCCAGTCACATACGACTGGGAGGTCACAATTGTGCGATCGCGCCGACCGCCGAAAACCGACTTCAGGAATGCCTAGCATTAGAACGCCCCGGACGTCGCTGACGTGGCAATGCAATTGGGCCGAGTTCTACTTGCTCTTGAAGTAGATCGGCGTGCATTTCGGGGTAACCCCTCAGTAGCTCAAAAGAGGCTCTGACAACTTTCTCAACTGAATCCCTTATGCGAGACGACTTGCGATGCAGATGAATGACTCCGAGCACACTTCTTAAATGCGTAGCAGCGATTTCTAATTCTTCGTATGCCTCCCATTCCTCGCCGCCAGCCAGCCGATAAGCGACGTCAAGATGTGGTTCCTTCGTCCGCTCAAGGTAGGCGAGAGCGTCTTTGTTATTTAGTGCCTTATCGAACTTATCGACTTGGCGGGAATCTGATACTATCGGCTCGACGTCCTGATACCCGAAAAGCCAACGTGCAAAGTGAATTAATGCTTGTACTCGATCTGGCGGAATAGGGCGCTTCGCCTTGCCAGGCGCCGCCTCGATGTCAACCTTGAGATACTTCTGCACGCCGCGCGTGCGCAGAGAGAGGAACAATACGCTAAATCTCTCTTCTACACGACTGAGATCAATCTGCTCGTCGTGCTCCTTCATCTGAAGAAGGATTCGATACGAGATGTAATTACGACGCACCGGTTCGGTTTTGCTGCCGATCCGCCGCATCACTTGCTCGTAAGTAAGCTTCTGTTCATCGATCATCTTCGCGATGAACGCAGCTTTCTCTGGCGGATCCCATTCTTTGATGCCAGAGACGTGCCGAAAGCCGAGATAGGCGCTGATCTCCTGTCGATGATCAGCGACAAGATAAGGCACTTCTTCGAACAGCGTTTTCGGAACCTTCGTTTTTCTTGTCGAAACGATCTCAGTCCAGCGGGGCGTCGCGGGATGTCCATTTATCGCTTCTCTCAGGTACTTCAGCGCAGCTAGACGGCGATTGCCTTCGACGACGACTAATCTTGGCTTCCGTTCCCCATAGAGAGTCTCTTCGACAACCAACAGGGCCTCTTGGGGCCAAAATCCGCTCTCTAAAAAGGACACGGCGAGTTCCTCCAATTCCCAATCCCGCATCTGCCGGAGCAACTGATCTGGCTTCAATTGCTGACTGATTACCTCGGACCCGAGCCGAGGATTCGACGGATCGATCGACAATTGATCGATTGACGCATACTGGAGCTTGGTCGCGACAGGCATGTTGTTAAAGTGTGGTATGCCCGAAGACGCGATCCCGCGCAACACCTTTGAGGCGGGGCCGCGCACACGAGATCGGCCTGCAGCAAGAGACTCGCGACGGCGCCGGAAACTCAGTCCTCACGCCCGTCACAAAATGATGTCCGCGATCCGTGGACGAGGAAACGCCGCGACCGAGCTCAGATTGCTCAAAATTCTCCGTAGTTTTGCCATTAGAGGATGGCGAAGACATGCGGACCTCCCGGGCAAACCAGACTTCGTTTTTGTGAACAATCGAGTGGCGGTATTCGTCGACGGCTGTTTTTGGCACAAATGTCCGGTCCACTGCCGAGCGCCGCGAATGAACACTCGCTACTGGTGTCCGAAGCTGGAAAGGAATCATCTTCGAGACCGACGAATTACGCGTAAGCTTCGCCGGAGCGGCTGGAAAGTCCTGCGGCTTTGGGAACATGAACTTACGGACTCTAAGCGAGTGGCGGCGCGGCTCAAGCGAGCTTTGAGGCCTAACCGGGTTGCGCCACCAAGTTTGGAAAACGGATGAGCCAAACTGTTGGCAACTGCATTAATCTCAGACGCTGGCCCCCGGGGCTCTCATCGCGCGGTCGGATATCGCGTGGTCGAAAACGATTCATCCAGCATCCAGGGCAACTCGACATTGCAGTGAGCGAGAGCGGAAAGCTCCGTTGGAGCGACGCCTTCTACGGGATTGACATTGTTTAGGCTCGCAGCCCAGGGCGTAAAGCTCCATCGGAGCCACGCCCGTCATGGCGTCGAGAGACGAGTGGAAGCTGCCGAAGGCTTGACATCGCTCAACGCAACGGGCGAAATCGAGACGGATGAAATCGTTGAAAGACCGTTTCGCCGCGGCTCCGGAGGGCACCGCGGTGCTCTTTTTTATCCAGATCTTCGCGACGCTGGGGTTTGCGGTTCTTTACTCGACGCTCGTCTTGTACGCGACGAAGCATCTCCAGCTCTCGACGAAAATGGCCACGGCGTTGATGGGCGTGTTTGGCGCGTTCAACTACGGCCTGCATCTCTTCGGCGGTTACCTGGGCGGCCGCTTCATGTCGAACCGGAATCTCTTCGTCGGGGGCATGGCAGCGCAGGTCATCGGTTGCGCGTGCATCGCAACCGGCACGCTCGCGATGTTCTACGTCGGCCTCGCCTTCTTTCTCACCGGCAGCGGCCTGAACGTGACCTGCATCAACATGATGCTGACGCAGCGCTTTACCTCGGACGATCCGCGCCGCGAAGGAGCCTTCCTCTGGAACTACGCCGGCATGAATGTTGGGTTCTTCGTCGGGTTCAGCGCCGCCGGCTATTTCCAGGCGACTGAGAGCTACGCGAGTCTTTTCATCTTCGCGACGCTCGGCAATTTCGTTGCCATAATCCTCGCCCTGATCTCGTGGAAAACGCTGCTCGACCGCAACACTCCGCTGCTCGAGGCAAAACCGAAGCAATTCCGGCTGCGCCTCCTCGTCGGCATCGGCATCGTCCTCGGCATTGTTCCGATCGTGTGGTTCAGTCTCCAGCGGCCCGGCAACACCGGGATAATCCTCAAAGGGATCTGCGGCGTCGTCGCGCTGGTGCTGATCTATCTCACCGTGCGCCACCCGGATCGCCGGGAAAAGCGGAACATGACCGCGTTTCTCATCCTGACCCTCGGCTCGCTGATGTTCTGGTCGTTGTATCAGATGGCGCCGAGTGGCCTGATGCTGTTCGCGGTTCACAACGTCGATCTGATGATCGGCAAGGTGGAGATTCAGCCGCAGTGGATCCAGAACATCAACACCGTCAGTATCGTACTCGGCGGGCCGGTGCTCGCGTCGCTCTTCATCCGGATGCGCGCGCGCGGGTGGCGCATCGACATACCGCAGCAATTCGCGGCGTCGCTGCTCCTGATGGCGCTCGCCTTTCTCATTCTCCCGCTCGGGATCAAGCTGGCCGGGGCCGATGGCAAAAGCGCGTTCGTCTGGCTCTTCCTGAGCTACGTGCTCCAGAGCATCGGTGAACTGCTCATCATGCCGATCGGGTACGCGATGATCGGCAAGATGGCGCCGAAGCAATATCAAGGGGTGATGATGGGCAGCTGGATGCTCGTGACCGGCCTCGCGTCGCTCTTTGCCGGCGATTTCTCTGGCATGATCCCCGAGCCGGCCGGCACCACCGCGCTTGTGACCAACCCCGATTATGTGAAGCTCTTCGCCGCGCTGGGCGTAGGCAGCCTGGTGGTCGGCCTCGCGCTCGTCGTGCTCAATCCGTTCCTGCGCCGGCTGATCACGGACAAGGCGGCGGCAGCGGCTGAGGACATGGCGACGGCTACGGTGGTTCCGGTGGCGTGAGGGTGTAGCGGCAGCCGTGTCGGCTGCAACTCTGCCTTGCGGCTGACACAGCCGCCACTACACCAACAGCGGGAAACGCGAAGTCACAACGCGTGCGCGACGGCGGCCGCGGGCGGTTTGATACCACGTTCGGCGGCGGTTCCCAGAGCACCATCGAGCGCCAGCTGAATTTGGCGGGCGGCGTCCTCACGCGTGTCCCCGTGCGCCATGATGCCGGGCCATTCGACGACTTGGGCGATAAAGCATTCGTCACCTTTTTCGGCCGAATACCAAATTCGGATTTCATAATCGCGACCGCCGGGTTGCACGGTTATCTCCGTCATGGGTTCAGATTCACATTCGGCAACTCTTGCCGCACCAGCCGGACCTGATACGGCTTCGCTTTTCCGCCAGGACTCGATTGCAAATTCAAGAAGCTCGCACCCTGCTGAAACGTAACGTGACTGCCATTGGCCTTACGCATGGTGTAGCCGACTTCGATCAACAACGAGCAGAGCTGGTTGAAGGAGAAATCTGCATCGTGTCGGCTGCTCATCTGCGTCGTCCTTTTGATTGAGGCTTCAGATTCAGATTTGGCAGCTCGTGCTAGAGGCGCTCCCGCCATCGACGATCGTGTCGTGCACCATGAAGCACGGCGTGGACATAAAGTATGTCGATGACCACTGAGAAGAATATTCGGTAGGGAAAACGCTCAGTTAAAACGCGGCGAACCTCCCCGTCAGCGCGGGCGATCCGGAACAATTCCGGATTAGCTTGGGCGCGCCTTGTTGCTCGCATTATCTCGTCGACCAATTCTTCGGCCAAGCCAGGCGCATGCGCCTCGTACCACGTGGCGGCCTCAACAACATCATCGACGGCCGCTGGACGAAAGATGATTTCGCGAATCATTGCGGCTTCAGCCGCTGCAGCACTTCACCTTTCAGTTGCTCGGCGGGGGTACCTGAGTGGGGATTACGACGAAAATCTTCGAGTCGCCGGTCGAGAATCGCCCGTTCCTCAGTCGTGAGTTCGTCGTCTTCTAGCTCGATCGTCCGCCGGATCAGCTGTTGCCGCTCGGCAAAGGACAACTTCGGAATTTCGGCAAGAATTTCGGTCAGGCTCACAGTGGGCTCACTTCATCCGGTCGAACGTCTTCTGCAGGAGCGCGAGGTCCGATGGATGCCCAAGCTTTTCGCGGGTGGTGTCGATCCACTTTTTCTCGAGCGCGTTCTTGGTCGGGCGATCGCTTTCGTAGAAGACGCCGAAGACGCCGGGGAACGGCAACTGCGCCAGCTTGTAGGCGGCGAGCTCGTCGGTGACGTCGTGGCGAAGTTCGTCCTCGGGGGTGTTGTCCCATTTTTTCTCGTCGATCAGGGCGAAGGCGCCGCCTTTGCGCGGATTGGCCGGGTCGAAGGCGCCGGGGAAAAATTCGACGCATTCACTCAGGCATTCGATGACAGAGAAGCCCTGGTGATCCATCGCGCGCTCGATCATTTGGATCATGTGATTAACCTGGGTGGCGTGCGTGCGCGCAACGAAGGTGGCCCCGGCGCAGATGAGTTGTTTCATCGGGTTGACCGGCATGTCGATCGCGCCGGTCGGGTCGGTCTTCGATTTGAAACCAATCGGCGACGTCGGCGAGGTCTGCTTTTTCGTCAGTCCATAGACAAAATTGTCCATGATGAAATAGGTCATGTTGATGTTCTTGCGCGCGCCGTGATTGAGATGGTTGCCGCCGATGGAGAAACCATCGCCGTCGCCGCCGAAGAGAAAGACGTGCAGGTCGGGCCGGGCCAGGCTGATGCCGGAGGCGAGCGGGACGGCGCGGCCGTGAATGAAATGCGCGCCGTAGCCGTTCACGAAATACGGGAAGCGCGAGGAACAACCGATCCCAGCCAGGGTAACGATCTTCTCGTGATCGAGCTGGCGTTTCTCGATGACTTTGTAATAGGAGGCGAGCACGGCGAAGTCGCCGCAGCCGGGGCACCAGGTGGGGTGGTCGGCGGTGACGGCTTTCTTGGTGACTTTTTCGCGGACGAATTCCAGCACGGCTGTAGTGGCGGACGTGTCGTCCGCACGGGATTGAGGTTCTGCGGTGGTGGTGGAACCTGCGGCCGGCACGGCCGCCGCTACACTGCCGTTTGGTGGTGTTTGGTTGGTTTCGGTGCTCATTTGGAAATCATTTCTGGCCGGCTTCGTCGCCGGAAACGGCGACGTCTGCGTTTTCAGCACGTTCGCCGGGCGGATGCTTGGAATGATCGGCCAGGCCGGATGAGGCTTGGGCAGCCTCAGTTCCAGGCTTGGTCGGCGTATTGTCGCCGGCCCGATCGACGGCGTCCGGCACCTTCGCGGCGGCGCGCTCGGTGGCGGTGGCCATGTCCGGATCTTTGACAGGCTCGGAATGAAAAGGGGCTTCGCTCATTTTCAAATCGCTAAATCATTAAGTCGCTAACTCGCTAAATGTCACCCGACTCCCTGCGGGACGACTTCTTTCAAGGTCTTCACGTTCTCGGCTGAGGTGTCGGCGTGAACGATGGGGAGGCCTTCGCGCGGAATATTCCGGGCGGCAAAGGAGCGTCCTTCGAAAACGCGTTCGAGAATTTCTTTGACGCGGAAGGTGAGGCCGTCCGTCTTGGTGGCGCTTTCGATTTTCGGTTCGCAATAACGCGCGCGGAGAATCGTGGCAAGCTGGCCGAAACCGTAGAGGCCCTGGTCGTTCATCTCGACGACCACGACGCGTTTGAACCGGGCGAAGATTTTTTCAAGTCCGTTCGGCAATGGATGGACGTGACGCAGATGCAGCGCGCCGGCTTTCTCGCCATGTTCGCGCGCCAGTTTCACGGCGTCGTGGATCGGTCCATACGTGGAACCCCACCCGACGAGAAGCGTGCCACCGTCCTGATCGCCATAGACCTCGGGCACTGGAATTTCCTCGGCGAGCTGCCGCAACTTGTTGCGGCGTTTCGCCGTCATCGCCATGTGCAACTTCGGGCTGCCGGTGGGATGGCCCATCTCGTCGTGCTCGAGGCCTGAGACGAGCGGATATTTTCCGTCGATCATCGGCGAACCAGGCGTGGCGTGTTGCGTGATCTGATCGACCGCATACGGCTTGAAACCGGCGGGACGCGGTGAAAGATCGAGCGTCGGATCGATCATCAAATCTTTTAGCTGTGGTTCGTCGAACGCTTCGATTCGCGTGGCGAGCGAGGTGTCGCTCAAGATGAAAACCGGCGTGCTGTATTTCCGGGCGATCCGCGCGGCTTCGATCGCGGTGTAGAAACAATCTTCGACCGTGGCGGCCGCCAGGACGACGCGCGGGCTGTCGCCGTGCCCTCCGAAAATGGCTTGAAAGAGATCGCTCTGCTCAACGTTGGTGGGCAGGCCGGTGCTCGGGCCGCCACGCTGTACGTTGATGATGATGAGCGGCATCTCCGACATGGAAGCCCAACCGATCGCCTCGGTCTTGAGCGAGATGCCTGGGCCGGCGCTGCCGGTGACGGCGAGATATCCGGAGAACGAAAACCCGAGCGCCAGTGAAACGGCGCCGAGCTCATCCTCGGCCTGGACGAAAATTCCGCCGTATTTAGGCAGTTCGGTCCGCAAGATTTCCATGACAGACGACCAGGGCGTGATGGGATAGCCGGCGCCGTAACGCACGCCGGCGGCGATCAGCCCGTAGGCGAGCGCCTGGTTGCCATCCATCGTGATCTGCGCGCGGTCGCCTTCTTTCGGCACGGTCGCCTCAAATTTGTACTGCTTCGTCAGGACGTTGCCGACGGGGTAGCCGTAGCCGGCCTGGAACGCCATGAGCGCGGTGTTGACGATGCTCTCGTCTTTGCCGCGGAATTTTTCCCTGATGAGGGTCTTCAGTTTCTCGACATCGAGATGAAAGATTTTCGCGATCAGGCCAAGGATAAAAATATTCTTGCCCTTGTCCTTCGCCGTTCCGCCGAGCGCTTCGACGGTGAGCCCCGTGATCGGCACGCCGACGTAAACGAAACGTTTGTCGTCGAGGTCGGGCTCAACGTTGTCCGAATCGTAAAGCAGCACGCCGCCGTCTTTCAGAAAGCCGATGTGGTCCTGGTAGCTGTGTTGATAAAACGCGACGAGGAAATCGGCTTCGTCGCCGGCAGAGAGGACTTCGCCGGTGCCCATGCGGACCTGGAAGATCGAGGGGCCGCCGGAGATGGTGGCGGGGATCGTCATGTAGGTCATGACATCGTGATCGCTGCGGCCGGCCAGGCGCGCGAGAAAAGCGCCCGCGCTTTGAATGCCGTCCTGGGAGTTTCCGGCGAGGCGGATGACGGCGTCGTTAATGCTCTCCGGGCGCAGATCGGCGCGATCCGAGCTGGGGGCAGAGGAAGAGGGAGCGGAAGACGCGCGAGGCGCCGCGGGATCTTCCTTGCTGTTCGGGGCGTTGGTTTCGGGTGCTGTGGAGGTTTCGTTCACGCTGTCAGCACACTATCGGGCAAGAAGAAAATGTCGAATGCCGAATGTCGAATTTCGCAGTGAAATCTGGGAGAAGCGGAGCTCCGAAACGGCAAGTTCGGCAGTCCCGTTTCGACTTCGCTTACCTTACGGTTTTGGCGCCACGGTGGGGGCGACGAATTGCTCGGGGACATCGCCGGCGCCGCTCGCGGTCATTAGATGGAGCGTTCCGGTCACGCGATCCAGCCTGGTCACGGTGCCATCGGCGGCGACGTGCATTTCGTAGCGCACAAATGGAGCCGGCGGGTTTTTGGTCAATTCGTTCCAATGCGCGCCAGCAAGAAATGCGGCAGCGATCATCACCGCGCCCAGCATTCCGCCACCAATCGCTTTCACGGCCGCGAGCCTATCGTCGATGGATGGGACGGAACAAGCCGAAATGACGCGCGCCCAGTTTCGTCCCGTCCCCGATATTTGGGGCGACGCGGTGGTCGTCCCTCCAGAAGGACGAGAAAGAACTTAGTCGCCGAAGGAGATCTCCACGTCGCGGGCGGTCTGCACCATTTCGCCGTCGGGAGGGACGAGCTTGAGGCGGTTTACGGCGTCGGCGATCGGCACGTGCCGCACTTGATAACTTTGGTAACTCACCATCGAACCGAATTGCTTTTCGTTGATGAGTTTTACCGCTTTCACTCCGAAACGGGTGCCGAGAATGCGGTCGAGCGTGGTGGGCGCGCCGCCGCGCTGCAAATGGCCGAGGACGGTACAGCGCGTCTCCTTGCCGGTGCGCGCCGCAATCTCGCGCGCGACGATGTCGCCGATTCCACCCAGGCGATATTCACCTTCCTGATTGGGACGCATGACGATCTGGCCATCGCGCGGACATGCTCCCTCCGCGACGACGACAATGGCGGAGAGACTGCCTCGATCGGCCCGCGCGTTTATGGCCGCGGCGATCTTGTCGTAATCGAACGGAATCTCGGGGATCAGAATAATATGGGCGCCGCCGGCGATGCCACCGTGCAACGCAATCCAGCCCGCGTGGCGTCCCATGACTTCGAGCACCATGACGCGTTTGTGGCTCGTGGCGGTGGTATGCAAACGATCGAGCGCGTCCATGACCGTAGCGACAGCGGAATCAAAACCGAATGTCATCGCGGTCGCTTCCAAATCGTTGTCGATGGTTTTCGGAACGCCGATGCAATTGATGCCGGCTTCCTGAAGCTGGAGCGCCGTGGTCATCGAACCGTCGCCGCCCACGATGATAAGGGCGCCGACACGCAGCTCCTTCAAGACCTCGCGTGCGTTGGCGATGACCTCTTCAGCGACCTCGGTGCGATCGCCCGCTCCGATTTTCGCGACGAAATGGCCGCGGTTCGTGGTGCCGATGATGGTGCCGCCACGGGGCATGATGCCAGCGGTCCGGCGGCGATCGAGCACCATGTAGTTTCCGGGCGGAAGCAAACCTTCGAAGCCATCGAGAAACCCGAGAACTTCCCAGCCCAACTTTGCCGCGGAAAGAACGACTCCGCGCAGGACCGCATTCAAGCCGGGACAATCGCCCCCGCTCGTCAGAACGCCGATCCGGGGCTTCGTCATTTGCGCGGCCGAAAGGTCAAAGAGTTTTCTTCGGATCCACCATTCGTCCACCGGCGGCCCACTGATCGTAAAGCTGCCAACCGCGCGCGATGAGTTGCAAGCCTTCGCCGAAACGGTCGGTGCTGCCGAGGATGACAATGATGAGATGACGCGGAGTCACGACGGTCCGCCCCGACGCGTCCTTTGCGATTTGGGATTCCCGATGCGCGGAGAGAATGAGGCAATCGCCCGCCCGCGCCGTGCGTCCCGTCTTCACCCCATCGACGCCATCCCGGCCGAGCAATTCATTGGTGTTCCGCAGCATGTAACTGACGTTTTTGCCGCCGCGGCTGAAAGAAATCTGGCGTTCCTTTTGCGAAACGTAGAAACGAAAGGCCGCTTTGTTTACCGCGTAACGCGTCAGCCGCGCCATGTCCGAGGCGGTCGAATAAGGGAGAGAGCGCCCGGCATCTATCCCGTGTGGGTTCAGGAAGCGGGTGCGCTCCATGCCGAGGGTCTTGGCCAGCGAATTCATCTGGCCGACAAAAACCTCGACGGGTGTCCCCTTGGCCGAAGGAAGGATCGACTGCAGCGCGGCTCCCACGTGACTGGCCAGCGTGTAGGCGGCGACGTTGTCAGACTGAACGAGGGAGGCGTAGAGCAGGTCGCGCAGCGTGATCCTGTCGCCCGGCTGGAATCCAACGAGGTTTTCGCTGGTGCCGACAAATGCCTCGGGCGGAATCGACGCCATTTGGTTCAGGTCGCCCGATTGTTTCTCCGCCCAATCGAGCACCACCATCGCCGAGGCGACTTTGGTGAGACTGCCGACCTGGCGTTTCTCTCTTGGCCCTTGCTGGTCCAAAACGAAGCCGGTTTGCGAATCGACGATCGCGTAGGCGCGCGCAGCGTGCAGGCCGCGAGCGGCCGGCAGGCAGAGCATGAGTGAAAAAAAGGCGATGAAAAAACGGCGCGGAATAGTCACGAGAGTGTAAAACCGCTGCACCTTAATCGCCGGGGCCTGGTTGGCAACCGGCAATCAGACACGCTGCCTCATTCTGGCGGCCGCACCTTTCCTGTTCGCGACCCGCCTAACGACTCCCCGCTTATTGCAGCGCCACGCTCGACCGTGCGCCGTAGCGAAAAGCATTGGGATTGAGGACGAGGTAAATGCGTTCGGCTGCGTTCACCAGATCGAAGGGAGTGGCTTTGCCAAGTCCGCTCGCGCGGATGGTGCCGTGGCGGCCCTGATTGCGGCTTCCGCCGGCCATATCAAATTCGTAAATTACCATGCCTTTATCCACATCGGTGACCTTGACGTGCATCGCCAGGATCGAACGGCCTACGCCGAAAGTCCCAAGAAAGAAACGGCCAACCGGATCGCCACCATCGACCATGGTAAACTCGCCTTCGATGAGCCAGCCCGTCCGCGGTGTTTCGTCGTCTTTGAGAATGCGGGCAGGCGCGAGTTTCTCGAGTTGTTCCTTCAAGTCGCCGGCAAACTCAATCGGTGTAAGCGCTTTCCGAATCGGCATTTCGCCGTCTGAAGCGGTTTGATCGCCTTGGAAGATGGCGTTGTCGATGCAAAATGGACGGATGTAAATCGCCTTGGGCTCGCTCGCACCGACGCCGCAGTTGGTCACCATGCGAATGCCGCTCTTGGAGTCGTAATCCTTCGCATCGCTGGTGGCAGTGCTGGCGGTAGAGCCGGCCACGTCCGTCTTCGTGACGTACATGTCCGCACAGGAGCAAAGGAGGGAGCTAAGAAGTAGGGCGAGGAAAGGTTTCATAATTCGTAATGAGTCATCCGTTTTGGCCGGCCATACGACGGACCAAGACGTTTTATTGCCCGTTTATGATGCAACTCCCGTGCCGTGCACCGTGGAAAAACGCGGCTTCCGGGAGGCATACTGACGATGGACCAATTGGCGAAGTTGCTTCCGGTGATGAAACAAAATTAGGGCGAAAACGATGAATCCGCTGAAGTAGGTCTCCGCTTCGGGCACCGGCACGATTTCCCAGTACCCGCCCCCCAGGTCGAATGCGACCGCGCCGGGCGCGAATCCGGTAAAATCGAAGCGGCTCAGATTGCCGCTCTGGTTGGAGGCAAAAATCAGCCGGTCCGTCGATCCAGTGCCCATGGAGCCAGCCGACCCGGACCAGTTATCGATCGTCAAAGTGAAACTGCCCGGAGCAAAACTCGCGAAGGTAATTATGCCGACGGAGCCCGTCCCAAAATCCAAGTGCGAGCCGGCGGCCGTTAAGTTGAGCGCGCCGAGGCCTGTAGTGTTAGTGCCGCCCTCGCTGAAAGTTCCTCGGGCAAAAGTGCCGCCAGCCAGCGTGAGGGAGGCGAGATTGTTGATCTGGTTGTTCGCACCCAGAAGCAGGGTGCCTCCGGCGTTGACCGTTATTGCGCTCGTGAGGCCAAGCGCGCTGCCCGAACCGCTCGCGAGGGTGAGGGTTCCGCCATTCACCGTGGTAGCGCCGGTGAAGGTATTGGCGCCCGTCAGGGTCCAGGTGCCTGTGCCGCTTTTCGTCAGTGTTCCGGACGTAGTTCCGATAATGCTCGCAAGCGTGCCGTTGCCGGAACCCTGTAACGTCAGGCCAAATGTTGCACCAGTGATTGTTCCGGTGTTCGTAAGATTGAGCGTGCCGCTATCGGACGAAATCGTCGAAGTCGCGCCTAAGGTCAGTAACCCGCTATAAGTGTTCGTTCCGCTGATATTGACCAGGGCGCCATTCTGCCCGGTGGCTCCCGTTCCTCTGATCGTCAACGCTTCGTTCCCAACGGTGATGTTGTTTTGCAACTGCAAGGTCGCGCCACTGGAAACGCTCGTGCCGCCACCAGCCGTGCCCAGGCCGTTAGCGTTCCGGATATTCAAAATGCCCGCGCTCACTGTGGTCGCGCCGGTGTAAGTATTGGCGGCGTTCAAGATCAGGGTTCCTAATCCGTCTTTGGTAAGGGTGCCGTTGCCCGTGGCAATGACATCGTTGATCGTAATATTGCCCGCACCGCCAAACTGGAGGCTGTCATTGGTTCCGGTGATCGCGTTTCCACTCGCCACATCCAGGGTCAACGTCCCGGAATCAGAATTGATCCGGGTGGTGGAGTTGATCGTGATGGCGCCCGCCCAACTGTTGTTCCCGCTGATGTTCCGCAATGCGCCACTGCTGCCGATGCCGGTGCCGTTCAAGGTCAGGATTTCGTTCCCGACTGCGATGCCGCCTTGAAGCTGCAACGCCGCGCCGCTGGTGACCGTCGTGCCGCCGGCCGTTGTCCCGAGACCGGTCGCATTCTGGATATTCAATACTCCCGCGCTCACCGTCGTCGCGTCTGTGTAGGAGTTCGCGCCCGAGAGCGTGAGCGTACCGGTGCCGCTCTTCGTTAGGCCGCCTGTCCCGCTGATAATTCCACTCGCGCTCGTGTTTGAGCTGCCATTGATGGTCAAAAGAAAACCACCGTTGGCAATGTTTCCTCCAAAAACCAGATTCCCGCTCGCCGCGCTCCACGTCTGCGCGAGCGTCAGGGTGATGGCATTGTTAATTGTCTGGGTGACCGTGCTGTTATTGGTGATGCCGTCGGACAAAGTGAAGGCCGCGCCACTGATGACAAAGGCGCCCGCGGTGTTGTCGAAGGTCCACGTTCTGGCTGGTCCGCCAATATCGACATTAACCGTGAGGCGCGTCGTCCCTGCCCAGATGATGTCCGAGTTCGCGCCGGGAACAACGTCGCCGACCCAGTTTTGCGGCGTCGTAACGTTGTTGTTCGCGCCGCCGCCATCCCAGATAAAGGTCGCCGTGATCGCATCCGGCGCGACAGTGCCTGGACCGGCGAGCGCTGGAGTCTCGAGGCCGCCTTGGAGCGCGTAGGTCGCATCCGGTAATTGCCAGGTGCCGGTCATCGAGCCACTCGAATGCGCCACGTTTTCGGCATTCCAAATGAAGGTGGCGGTACTGCCCTCGAAATAAGCCATGCGATTCGTCTTGAAAGCCCTAACGTCTGCGCCGCTGTCAGCACGGCTCAAGTTTGCCTCACCGAAGTCTGCGCGAAACGCGGGCGTGAAATTGCCGTTACCCAGTTCGAGAGTGCCGCTGACGAACGCGAAATGGCCTGTTTCGAGCGGAACCGGCTCATTCGAGCCAGAACCGGATAGGACCAAATTGCGGTAATCCAAGAGCGCCTGCTCGTCCCAGCTGGAAGCTCCGGCATCTCGCAAGACTTTCCCCAAGCCCATCGGCACCGTGTTCCTGGCGCTATCGTTGTTGATCGCCAGCAAGCTCGCGAGGTCGCGACCCGTGCCGTCGCCGGACGCGAGGCCATCAAATGCCGCACGCCGGTTCCCGATCGGGGAAATCGGGACGACGCTAGCGTCAAGCGCTGACAAGGTAGAGATCAGGACGTAAAGGGCCAACACCGTGCGCTTTGGGGCGAACGGGAAGCCAATCCCAGCTCGCGTGGAGAAGCCCATTCGGGCCCCTTCTTAGCCGATTTCGTGCCTAGGCTACGTATTTTCCACAATCACCATACGTCTTTGCTTGCTAACAACGAGAAAAAGACCCTGTTTCGCCAGTCAAATTCCGGCAGGTTTCAGCGTGCCATCCCAGCCACGGCGTGCGGGACATAGGTCTCTTCCAGGCTGACGATCGCCTCCCCGCTGAGCCGAACGTCGAGCGCCGCCAGC
This sequence comes from Chthoniobacterales bacterium, assembly GCA_035941955.1. Lineage (GTDB taxonomy): Bacteria > Verrucomicrobiota > Verrucomicrobiia > Chthoniobacterales > UBA10450 > AV80. The sequence continues at coordinate 32,465 of DASZDO010000090.1, read as the reverse complement.
GCGTCGTCGAGGTGATGCGGCTTGGACGCCCCAATAACCGGCGCCACCACACCCGGTTTTTGCATGAGCCAGGCGAGAGCTACCTGCGCGGGTGCGACGCCTTGCGCCGCCGCCACCGTTTCCAGACGTTCAATCACCCTGGCATCCGCCTCGCCAATCTTGTCACCGTAAATTTCTTTCCGGTAGATGTCGGTTTTGGCCCGGGTCGTCTCGGGCTTGCGCTTCCCCGCCAGGAGGCCGCGCGCCAGCGGACTCCAGGGAAGGACCCCGATCCCCTCCTCCAGGCAGAGCGGAATCATCTCCCGCTCCTCTTCGCGGTAAATGAGATTGTAATGGTTCTGCATCGCCACGAAGCGTGTCCATCCATTCGCGCCGGCCGTGGAGAGCATCTTCGCGAACCGCCACGCGGGCATCGAGGAAGCGCCGAGATAAAGCACCTTCCCCGCGCGCACCACGTCGTGGAGCGCCTGGATTGTTTCCTCGATCGGTGTCTCCGGATCGAATCGATGGATGTAATAAAGATCGATGTAATCAGTCCCGAGCCGGCGCAAGCTGGCATCGACCGCGTGCATGATGTGCTTCCGTGAGAGTCCGCGCTGATTCGGATCGTCGCCGACCGGATAAAATACTTTCGTGGCGATGACGACCTGGTCGCGCGCCGGGCCGAAATCTTTCAACGCGCGACCGAGCACCGCTTCGCTCTCGCCTAACGAGTACATGTCGGCGGTGTCGAAAAAATTGATGCCCGCTTCGAGCGCCTGTTTGATCAGGGGCCGGCTGGCCTCTCCATCCAGGACCCACTCGCGCCATTTGCTCGAGCCATAGGTCATGGTCCCGAGGCAGATGCGTGACACTTTTAAGCCGGTGCCGCCGAGATTTACATAATCCATGGTTCCAATTCCAACGAGCTGCCCGGTGCCTGTGCCGCGCGCCAGATGCTCTTGCCCGCGAGCAGAAAGGCCGCTGGCAGTGCGGTCAGCGCTCGGCCGCCTGAGTTGCGGGTGTAGCTTCCGCGGGGCGCTTGTCCCTGGCGGGCCGCAGTTCCACCGGGCTGGAGGAGGTGCATTCTTCGCACCAATGGCGCTGCGCGCTGTCGAGTCGTTTTCGCGCGCCGCAATGATCGCAGACGAATATTTCTTTTCTCACTGCCCCCGTTGATACGTGAGTCTCGCTCTGTTGCCAAGCGCGCTTTTCGTGCGCGCGAGTGCTACTTCCCGAAGACTTTTTTCACATCTCCTACTTTTCTCTGAATCGTTCCTCCCACCTTTTCGGCTGTGCCACGGTCCCGCAAGCCGGCATTGCCGCTGGCCTGGCCCGCCTTTTCTTTGATGGTCCCTTTAGCCTGCTTCAGGCTGCCTTTTATCTTGTCCTTCGTGCTCGACTTCATGCAATCGAATCGAACGCGGCCTCGCCTACGGATGGAGCCGGTGTGGATTCGATTTGCCGCTGAGACATCGGCCATTACAATGCCAGCCTTATGCCGTACAAAAACATTACTCCGCCCGCGGGCGACAAGATTTCGACTTCTCAGGGGAAACTGAACGTGCCGGACCGGCCCGTGATTCCGTTCATCCGGGGCGATGGGACCGGACCGGATATCTGGGCCGCGAGCGTGCGCGTCTTCGACGCGGCGGTCGAAAAAGCGTACGGCGGGAAAAAACAAGTTTCGTGGTTCGAGGTTTTCGCGGGGCAGGCCGCAAAGGATAAGTTCGATGAATGGCTGCCAGACGACACGGTCGAGGCGTTTCGCGAGTATCTCGTTGGCATCAAAGGGCCGCTCACCACGCCGGTCGGCGGTGGAATCAGCTCGCTCAACGTCGCGCTGCGGCAACTGCTCGACCTGTTCGTCTGTCTGCGGCCCGTCCAATATTTCACCGGCGTCCCCTCGCCCGTGAAACGGCCGGAGAAGGTCGACATGGTGATCTTCCGGGAAAACACGGAAGACATTTACGCCGGAATCGAATACGCCGCGGGCAGCGATGGGTCGAAGAAGATCCTCGCGTTTCTCGAGAAGGAATTTCCGAAGGCGTTCGAGAAGATCCGTTTTGGCACGAAGGAAAAAGCATCGGAGTTTTGGAAAAGGGTCGGCGCGCCGGAGAGCGATGACGTTCTGGTGGGCATCGGCGTCAAGCCGGTCAGCCGCTCGGGCAGTGTTCGGCTGATTCACAGCGCGATCAGCTATGCGATCAAGAACCAGCGCAAGAGCGTGACTCTGGTGCACAAGGGAAACATCATGAAGTTTACCGAAGGGGCGTTTCGCGATTGGGGTTACGAGATTGCGAAGCAATATTTCGGCGCGGAAGAGATCGACGGCGGCCCATGGTGCAAGATCCCCATGGGCAAACCGGGCGCCGGCATTGTGATCAAGGACGCGATCGCGGACATCACGCTCCAGCAGGTGCTGACGCGGCCGGAGGATTTCGACGTGATCGCGACGTTGAACCTCAACGGCGATTACCTGAGCGACGCGCTGGCGGCTCAGGTGGGCGGGATTGGGATCGCCCCCGGCGGAAACATCAACTACATCACCGGTCACGCCGTGTTCGAAGCGACCCACGGCACCGCGCCGAAGTACGCGAACCAGGATAAGGTAAATCCCGGCTCGGTGGTTCTCTCAGGCGAGATGATGTTTCGCTACATGGGCTGGAACGACGTGGCGGACCTGATCGTGAAGGGTTTGAACGGCGCGATCGCCAGCAAGCGCGTCACGTACGATTTCGCGCGGCTCATGGACGGCGCGACCGAAATCAAATGCTCCGAGTTCGGCGATAACATCATTTCGAACATGTGACTTAATTTGGAGGGACGGGCGCTGTCCCGTCCCTAATTTTCCCGTCCCTAATATTTGGGACGCCACGGCGGGCGTCCCTCCAAATGGAATGGCCTACGGCCCACCGCCGCGGTCGTAGACCTCAACCAGGCCGTTGCCAACGCCGTTGTTCAGGCCCGCGAGCAGCGCTGTGTAAAGGCCCGGCGGCAGCGTCGCGGCTATGGCCGACTCGAGATCGTTGTTCGGCGCGAGACCCGCAGCGGTAATTTCCGCGGCCTGCCCCGGGTCATCCTGCCAGTCGTTATTCGCCAAGAGGAGCGCTCCATTACCATCGCGCAGCTCCAGGGTTGGGTTGGCCAGGACATTGGGCACGCCCGCCGCACTGAGGCTTGGGCCGAGACCGCGCACGATGACTCGGTCATTGCCGCCGCCGTTGCCGAGGATGAAACCTGCGATGACGATGTCGTCCCCGGTGTTGACGAAGGCGCGGGTGCTGATGTTGGCCAGCTTCGAATCTACCGCCTGATTGAGATCGTACACTTCCACCAAGGCGACACCCGAGCTGTTGCCATTGCCTCGCACAATCGCGGTATACGCTCCCGGAGCCAGCCTCGCATCGATCGCGGATTCGAGATCGTTGGTCGGCGCGATGCCTGTCGCCTTGATCAAAGCCTCCTGCGCAGGGTCCTCCCGCCAGTCGTTGTTTGTGATCGTGACAAACGTGCCGGGGCCGTGCAATTCAAGCACCGGATCGGCCAGCGCATTGGGAACACCTGGCAACGAAGGTCCGATAGCTCGGATGAGAACATGTTTGGTCGCGTTTCCGGTGATGATGAAGCCCCCGATGCCCACGTCATCGCCCGTCTGAACTCGCATACGGGTAGAAAGATTGAGGGCCTGTGCCGCCGGGGCCGGAGTAGGTGTCGTTCCTGGCGTTACAGTAGGTGAAGCAGTGGGCACGGGCGTTGAGGTTGGTGTCGGTGTGGGAGTAGGCGCGGGCGTAGTCGTTGGCGTTGCGGTGGCACTAGGGGTCGCAGTTGGAGTAGGAGGGGGGGTCACGCCGGGCGTAGGAGTCGCCACCGGGCCTGAGGGCAGCGGCCAAACATAGGCGCCGCGGCCGCGCGTCCAGACGGAGAGCGTGGTGAAGCCCCGATCGTACTGCATGTCCCAGATCATTGCGTTCGGCAATCCATTCTGGAATCGCGACCAGGTCGGGCTGGCCGCCCTGATATCGTCCGTGTAGTAAAGGCCCCAATCGGTCCCCGCGAAAACTTGCTGCGGGAAATTCGGATTCGCGATGATCGAGTCGACCGGGATATCGGGGAGGTTGCCGCTCTTGTCGTTCCAAACGAACGAGGCGCAGTCCGTCGTGCAGACTACTTGGAAGACATGGCCGGGCGTCGCCGGTGTGTTTGCGTTGAAGCCGCCGACAGCCGCGTAGCCAATCGGTGCCGTCGTCGTTGTCGGGTCGAAGACGACGTCGAGGATGGGGCGATTGGGCAGGACGGCGTTGCCGCCGGTAACGTCCACCCAGGTCGATTGGTTCGAACCAGTTCCGAGGCCGAGGCCGATCTGCACATTGCCGTCGTTGGTGCCGACGATCACGGTCGATTGCAGAGCCTGCGCGAAAGCGAGTTGATTGATAAAGGAGCGGTTGCCGAGCGTCTGCTTCGTCAGGTTCGGCGGGCTGTTCACGTACCAGGTCGGGTTTGCGGCTGCGCCGGTAATCGTCTCCCAAACCCGGACGGTGCCGGCGATCAGGTGGCCGCAACCGGTGGTGGCGCCAGCCGGCCCGCAGTCGTTGCCCGGCGTGTTCGGATCGCCCTTGAAGATCTCGTAGGGCAAAATGAACGACCGCGTATCGCTGAGCCAGCCGCCGGTCCGGTTGCTCCAAGGGGCGCCGGGAGAGGTGCAGTTGCTCGTGCAACGGTGGAGATTCCCGCTGTTGTTGCCCTGCCAAAACCGCAAGCTCGATCCGGTGCCGACCGGGTCGATGCGGGCGTAGAAACCGTCGCCGCCTTTGCCCATCTGCCACTGAACCGGGCCGGTCGGGCTGCCGGAGAAGGTAACTGACATGGAGCCGTTGTCCTGCGCGCCGCCGTTTGCCTGCGGGGCAGCTGAGGTCGCGAAATTCCCGCTGATATCGCCGGAGTAGAACTCGATCGTGTTCAGACCCGTGTCCATGTTGAACCAGGTCGGATCGACGCCTTGACTGGCGACATGGGCGTTGGTCGTCCCGTGGACGCCGCCGTCGTTGCCCGCGAGCAAAATGCTGGACGAGCCGGGCACGAACGCCAGCGCGTGCTGGTCCACATGCACGATGTTTCCCCCACTATAGCCGCACGTGGTGTCGTTCCAGGCAGTATTTCCGTTGGCCCAGAACCAAACGTCGAAAGTATCGAAGAAAACGCGGTCGGGATTATTCGGATCGACGGCGAGCCCCTGGTCGTACCAGTTCTGCGGATAGTCGCCGGCGCTGCCGCTGCAATTCAAGAGCGAAGCGCCCGGCGAACCAGGGATCAGGCTCCAGCTTATCCCGCCATCGGTCGTGCGATAGGCGCCGAGCTGGCAGCCATTCGCGCTGCCGCAACCGCCATTTGAGTTGGGCGTGATGGATTGCACCTGCGCGTAGATGTAGTTCGAATTGCTCGGCGCGACGGCGATGTCCACCCGACCCAGCTGATTGCCGGTGGTGGAGTTGACGTAGGCCGTCCCGCTGCCCGCATTGAGTCCCGTCCAGCCGTTGGCGTTGGTGGCAATGGAAGTAAAGTCTCCGGGGCAGCCGCTGGCCGGCAGCGTCCCGGCGTAGATTCCGTTCGCTCCGTTTTGATCGAGGTTGACCTGGACGGTGGTGGCAAAGCCGCGCACGCCGACCGCGGCGATGACGCGTGTGCTGCTGCCGGTGTCGATCAGCGCGAGACCTGTGATATCCTGGCGCATCGTGCTGAACGCGTTGGTGGTGCAAGGGCCGGTCCAGTTCGTCCCGCCGTTGTACGAAAAGTAGAGACCCGTCTTCGTGCCGGCCACGACGTTGTTGCTGTTCCGGGGATCGACCCGCACTTTGCCCACGGCCTGGTATTGCGGGAACTGACCCGGCGGAAGCGGCAAGCCCGGTCCGAAGACATCCGCGCCCTGCAGCGTCCAGGTCGCGCCGGCGTCGGTCGACTTGAGAATGCCCTGGCTGCCCATCGAGAAGGAGCCGAAGTTCAGGTCGCCGGTGCCCGCATAGATCGTGTTATGATTGTTCGGGTCGAGGGTAATCGTGTCGACCGCGATCGTGCTGAGCAGCGGATCGTCCGTGACAACGCTCCATGAAGTGGCAGCGCTGCAGCAGTTCGTCGTCTTCCAGACGCCCCCGCCATTACTAGCCACATAGGCGATGTTGGGTGTGACCGGATCAATGACAATATCGTTGACCCGCCCCTCGGTCATCCCGTAGTCGAAGCAGCCCGAGCATCCGGTCATGCGCAGGGGCTGCGGACCGAGCGCGGTGAAGGCGTTGGGATCGAGACCCAGCGCCGCATTGCTCCGATTGATGTTCGTTTGCAGACCCGCCGGGACGCCGCGCGAAATGCTGGCATCCTGTTCGGCCGCCCGGCGCACCCAGGCAGGATCGAACCGGCCGGTCGGGTAGGTCAGGCGGTTGTGCCACTCAATTTCCAGGCTGTCCAGGTCGTCCGCTTCGCCGCCCGGGACCGGCATAAAGCGTTGCGGCGGTTCCGTCGGGCTGCCCGGCTCGTGCTTCGCAACGCCGAGGCCCCCGGCAGCATTCCACCCCATTCCAGTGAAGCTGGATATCCCAAGAAGGACGCCGGCCGCGCAAAGGGCCAAAGCGAGTAATGCGCGTGGATTGAACATGCCGGATTGAGAACGCGCTCTGGGACCGCCTCGGCGTTCTCCATAACCGCGTCTGGGAACGTGTCGTGAATACGTAAGAAGATCGAGCAGTATTTTCTTTGATCACGAAAATGTAATGCGCGGTCATTCATCCCCTCCCCCTGGAGGCCAAACAATCGTGTTCCAATCGGCGCGCTGTTCCTGTTAGATCAACGGAATGGCTTCCACGTCTCTCTGGCCGCGGTTTCAGAAATATTTTCTGACCTACGACGATCTCGACTTTTCCATCGACATCAGCCGGATGCGCTTCGCGGACGATTTCTTTGAGAAGATGCAGGCGCGCGTCGAGAAGGCGTTCGCCGCCATGCGCGAGGTGGAAGCGGGCGCGATCGCAAATCCGGACGAGCAACGAATGGTCGGGCATTACTGGCTCCGCGATTCAACCCTCGCGCCGACCGCGGAGCTCCGTGCGGACATCGACCAAACCAATGCGCGCATCAAGCAATTTGCCGCCGACGTTCACAGCGGAAAAATCGCGCCGCAAAACGGAGCGCGCTTCAAACATATCCTGTTGATCGGCATCGGCGGCTCGGCGCTCGGGCCCCAATTCATCGCGGACGCGCTCGGGAACGCGAGCGATCCCCTCGATATCTATTTTCTCGATAATACCGACCCCGATGGTTTCGATCGTGTCTTCGCGAAGATCGGCGATCACCTCGCGCAAACGCTGGCGGTGGTCATCTCGAAATCGGGCGGAACCAAAGAGACACGCAACGGAATGCTGGAGGCCGCCGAGCGCTACCAGCAAGCCGGCCTCGATTTCGGAAAACATGCCGTCGCGGTCACGGGCGTGGGCAGCGAGCTGGACAAATACGCGGAAAAGAACGGATGGCTCACGCGTTTTCCGATGCACGATTGGGTGGGCGGCCGCACCTCGATCATGAGCGCGGTGGGCCTCGTCCCGGCCGCGCTGGAGGGTTTTGAAATCGAAAGTTTTCTCGCGGGCGCCGCCGCGATGGATGCGAAGACGCGCACAGCCGGCGCAACGCAAAACGCGGCGATGCTGCTCGCCCTGATGTGGTTTTACGCGGGCAACGGCCGCGGAGAAAAGGACATGGTGATCCTCCCCTACAAAGACAGGCTGATGCTCTTCAGCAAGTACCTTCAGCAACTGGTGATGGAGTCGTTAGGCAAAGAAAAGGACCTCGACGGCAATATCGTTCGCCAGGGCATTGCCGTTTACGGAAACAAGGGATCGACCGACCAGCACGCGTACGTGCAGCAGTTGCGCGATGGTGTCTTGAATTTCTTCGCTACGTTTATCGAGGTGCGGCAGGACCGGACCGGGCAACCGTTCGAAGTAGAGAAGGGCGTAACGAGCGGCGATTATCTGCAGGGATTTCTGCGGGGAACGCGGTCCGCGCTGTATGAAAACGCACGCGAATCGATCACCATCACCATCCCGGAGGTGAACGCGTTCAACGTCGGCGCGCTCATTGCCTTGTACGAAAGGTCGGTCGGCTTTTATGCCAGCCTCGTAAACGTGAACGCGTACCATCAACCTGGCGTTGAAGCCGGTAAAAAGGCAGCCACCCGCATCCTGCAACTTCAGAACCAGGTCCAGGAAAGTTTGACCGATGCGGGGAAAACCGCGGACGAAATTGCGTCAGCGCTGGAATCGGATGCCGAGGATGTTTTTCATATTCTGCGGCACCTGGCGGCGAACGATCCCGGGATTCAGGTCTCCGGCGGCGACGCGATTTCGGCGCAGAAATTCTCCAGGGCCACGTAGCACAGGCACCTTGCCTGTGCTTCATCTGCCCGCTGGCACTGGACGCCGCATAGGTTAGGGTTTGCGTCGTCCCTTTCACATGTCCGCAGCTGCTGAATCAAATTCCACACCGAACCCGGATCTTCAGGTCTCGCTCCCGGACGTGGTGAAGTTCGTGCGGCAACTGGCCCACGATCTCCGCAACGATCTCAACGCCGCCGAGCTGCAATCCGCCTATCTGGCCGAGATCGCGGAAGACCCGGAATTGAAAGAGGAAATCAAGCGCCTGCGGGCCATGGTTTCCGAGGTGGGAGCAAACTTGCAGAGTCTGACCGCGGCACTCAGCCAGCCGCGATTGACTGAAATGCCTTACTCCGCCGCCGATTTCGTGGGAGATCTGCAGCAAAGGCTGGCGGCCGAGCACCCGGACGAGGGCGCAAGAGTCCAATGGGACACCCAGGTGGGAGACGCCTCGCTCCAGATCGATCCACAGGTTTTGCTCCCTGCGTTGACCGAGTTGTTCGCGAATGCCTTCCGGTGTGAGCGCGGCGAAGGCGCGATCTCGGCCGAGGCGCGGATCGAAGGGGATCGTTTCCTCTTCACCATCCGCGAACCCAAACGGAACTTCGAACGCTCCACGGAGAACTGGGGGCGAGAGCCGATGCAGTCGGTCGGACAAGGTCATTATGGTCTTGGCCTTCATCGGGCGAGGTCTATCATCGAGGCTCACCGAGGCCAGCTAGACGCGCGTTATGATTCGCCCGCATCTTGTCTTATCACGACGGTGGTGCTTCCGTTGTCCGAAACGGCCGTGTAACAGACCCCCGCAACCATTTTCGCGTGAATGAAAACTTACGCGCGCACGTCGATTGCTCCTTCCACCCCCGATCCCGAATGACCACAAATCATGACTGCTGAAAGCCGACGCGTCCTCATCATCGACGATGAGCGGCCCATTCTGCTCACCCTGGAAGCGCTCCTGGGCCGTCACGGTTACCAAGTCGAGACCGCCGCGACCGCGTCCTACGGGCTGCGGGTCTTGAAAAGCAATCAGCCCGCGGTGGTCCTGCTCGATCTGCAACTGCCCGACGCGGAGGGCCTGCAAATGCTCGATCAGATCAAGCAGGAATATCCGGAAACGCAGGTGATTATCTTAACGGCGCACGATTCCCTGAGCAACGCGATCGAGTCGATCAAACGCGGGGCCTATCATTTCATCAGCAAGCCGTACGCGCCGGAAGAGTTGCTCAGCCTGATCGAAAAAGCGCTCGAGAAACAATCGCTCCTCCGCGAAACGGAGCAGCTTCGGGAGAAGACGCAGCAGCTCGAGAAGCGGCTCGAGATCGCGGAGACGCGGCTGGCGCCCGTGGTGAAAAGCAAGGCGATGCAGGAAATCCAGGAATTGGTCGAAGCGATGGCGCCGTCCGAAGCCAATGTCTTGATCACGGGCGAGAGCGGCGTGGGCAAAGAAGTCATCGCAAATGTGATCCACAGCCGCAGCCGGCGCGCGGCCAAACCGATGGTGAAATTAAATTGCGCGGCTTTTCCGCAAGCGATGATCGAGGGCGAATTATTCGGCTACGTGAAGGGCGCATTTACCGGAGCAACGAACGATTTTGCCGGCATGATCGCGGCGGCCGGCGGCAGCACGTTGTTTCTCGATGAGATTTCCGAGATGCCGCCGGATTTGCAGACTCGCTTTTTACGCGTGCTGCAAGAGCGCGAGTACCGCCCTCTCGGAAGCACGAAGACAATGAAGGCGGACTTTCGCGTCGTGGCGGCGACGAACCGCCCGATTGCCAGCGCCCTGGCCGAGAACCGGTTGCGGGCCGATCTTTATTACCGGCTCAACACCTTTCAAATCGAGATTCCGGCGTTGCGCGAACGGAAAGAAGATATTCCCCCGCTGGTGGCCACGTTTCTGAAGCGGTTCGCGAAGGAGCTCGGTAAGAATGAACCGGAAATCACCCCGGAAGCCTTTCAAAAACTGCTCGACTACTCGTGGCCGGGCAACGTTCGCGAATTGCAAAACGCGATGGAATACGCGGTCGTGCTCGCGCGCCAAAACAAGATCAGTGTGAAAGAGCTGCCGGCCGAGGTGCAGTTGCCCGCCGCGCTGCAACAGGCCGAGCGCAACAACAATGGGGGCGTCCAGAATCTCGACGACATGGAGCGGAACGCGATCATCCAGGCCCTGGCCCAATGCCATGGAAACAAGAAAAAGGCCGCGCAGGCCCTCGGCATTCAGCGCCCGACGCTTTACAACAAGATGAAGCGATACGCGATCGAGCTGTGAGGGTGGACGCTAAAGCGTTGAAGCGTTGAAGCGTTACAATGGACCTGCGAACCGCGGGTTCCATGTGCATTCTTACGATGTAACGCTTTAACGATGTAACGATGTAACGCTCTTAACGTCCCCACCATGGCCATTTCCCGTCATCTCGAAAAAGTTCTGGCGCACGCCGAGCGGGACCTCGCCACCGCGGGCACGACGCGGCCGATGGAGACTCTGCCGCTTTACCAGAAATTTCTGAAGATCGAGGAGCATCGCCTGCGTTTGATTCACCAATCCGGAGGGGGCGGCCGGGAAATTTGCGCGCTCCGAGTTGAGCTGATTGACGTGGTCTTGCGCCACATCTTCGCGGCGGCGGCGAGCTTCGCGCAACGAGACAAAGCAGCCTCCTCCACTCCACTGACGGTGGTGGCGCTGGGCGGTTACGGCCGCAGGGAGCTCAATCCCCATAGCGACGTGGACATCATGTTCCTGCACGATCAGAACGGCTCCGTCATCTCGCCGTATGCCGCGCAAGTCGTCGAACAAATCCTCTACCTTCTCTGGGATGTGGGATTCAAAGTCGGCCACTCCACCCGTTCGATTCCCGAAGCGATCAGCCTGGCGAACACGGACATGCTCACCAAAACCGCGATGCTGGAATCGCGGCACCTGGCGGGCGATCCACATTTGGCGCGCCTCTTTCGCAAAAAGTTTCGAGAAAACTGCGTGCAGGGACGCGAACGGGAATACGTCGAACTGCGTATGCACGACCAGGCGGCGCGCCACGCGAAATTTGGCGATAGCGTTTATGTGCAGGAGCCAAACCTGAAGAGCGGTTGCGGCGGCTTGCGCGATTACCAGAACCTTCTTTGGATGACTTTTTTCAAGGAAGGCGCGCTCACCACCACGCATCTCGTCGGCCGGGACTGGCTGAGCGAGGCCGACCGGAAACGGATCGAAACGGCCTATGATTTTCTCCTTCGCCTGCGCACCGACCTTCATTACGCCACCGGCCGCGCCACGGACACTTTACATTTTAACGTCCAGGATCAAATCGCCCAGCGGCTCGGTTACGCGCAGAAACGCGGCACCCTGCGGAACGAGGCGTTGATGAAGGATTATTACGAGCACACGCGGAACATTTTTCGCGTGACGGAGCGGATCACCGAGCAATTTGCCAGCGGCCGGTCCTCGAACACGACGCGCTCGCTCTTTGGCTTTTTGCCCCGGCTGAAAACGCGGGAGGAGCGCGTCGATTATTTTCGCATTCGCAACCGCCAGCTCTTTCCGCAGCGCCAAACCGATTTCGTAAAATACCCGGAGGCGATGATGCGGGCCTTCCAGCTGGCGCAGGAACGGCAATTGGATCTGAGCCCCGATCTGGCCGATCTCTTCACGCGCAATCTGGGCGTGGTGACCCGCGCGTTTCGCAACGCCCCGCGGCCGCGGGAAATATTCAAGGCGATCGTTTCGCGCAAAGGCGAAGTGGGCCGCATTTTGCGGATGATGCACCGGGTCGACTTTCTCGGCCGGTACGTGCCGGAGTTTGGGCAGCTCACCTGCCTGGTCCAGCACGAGTTTTTCCACCGCTACACCGCGGACGAACACACCCTGGTTTGCATCGACAAGCTGGACCAGATCATGCAGACGGAAAATCCGAAATTCCGCTCTTATCGCGAGCTCTTCGAAAAGCTCGAGGACCCTTTCGTTCTCTATCTCGCCCTTCTCTTGCATGACACCGGCCGGGCCGTCGGCGCGCGCCCTCATTCCGAGGCCAGCGCCCTTTTCGCGCAGGGCGCCGCGGTCCGCCTTCAGCTCTCGTCCGCGCAGCGGCGCTCGCTCATTCTTCTGGTGGACCATCATTTGACTCTTTCGAACACGGCCCAGCAGAGAAATCTCGATGATCCGGAGACCGCGGTGGAGTTTGCCCGCATCGTAAAGGACCAGAAAAACCTCGACGCGTTGATGCTCCTTACGCTCGCCGATGGGCAGGGCACGAGCGCGGATGCCTGGTCGGACTGGAAGGAAACGCTCGTCTGGCAGCTCTATCACGCGACCTCGCAATATCTCTCCGACCAGGAGGCGTTCTTCGAGCAGACGAAGATTGAGCGCGAGCTCCTCCAGAAGCGGGTGACGGAAAACCTTGGGCCTGATTACGCGGAGGAAGTGGAAGCGCACTTCGAGTTCATGCCGGACAATTATTTCCGGGCGTTTGAGCTCAGCGGAATCGTTTCGCACTTGAGGCTCTTCCGCAGGTTCCTGGAAAATCTTTATGTGCGGGGCGAGCCACCCCTGAGCCCGGCGATCGCGTGGCAGGCGTTTCCGCAGCAAGGCCACAGTATTGTTTCGTTCTGCGCCTGGGATGGTCAGGATCTCCTCGCGAAAATTGCGGGCTCTTTCGCCATCGTGCCGATCAACATCCTGAGCGCGGACATTTACACCCGCGGCGACAACGTCGTGCTGGACATTTTTCGTGTGTGCGACACGAGATTTCGCGCGGTGACAGACAAGCGGGACCACGCTCTGGTGGAGACAACCCTTCGCAGCGCGCTGGCCGATGAGAGCTTCGATTTTGCGCCGCTCCTCGACCGGGCGCGGCGGAAGATCGTCAAGCGGGCCAGCCGGGGCGAGATGGATTTTCCGACCCGGGTGACCGTGGAAAACAAGGCCCATCCCACCCACACCCTGATTCAAATTCAAACGCCGGATCGGCTGGGATTACTCTATGAATTGCTCTCCGCCTTCGGAGAGGAGCGAGTGTCGATCGCGCTCTCCCGGATCAGCACCGAGAAAGGCGCGGCCATCGATACCTTCTATGTCGCCGATCGCGCGACGCGCGGGAAAATCGCCGATCCGTCCCGCATCGCCGCCTTGCAAGAACGGCTGCACCGCGCGGCCCTCGGCACGGTGTAGCCTGAGAGGAACACAGGCATTTTGCCTGTGCGGCCAGCGGACTTTTTGTCTCCTGCAGGATCAGCGGAGTGCCACTCCGCTGGCCGCACAGACTGAAAGTCCGTGTTCCGCCAACCCGAAATCCAACGTGCTCTCCGGCACCTGCAATAATCACGCTGGCTGCCTTCGACTTTCCGCTTAACCTCTCCGCAATCAATTTCCGCCATGAACGCCCTGATCCTCGCCGCCGGTTACGCAACGCGGCTCTATCCGTTGACGCTGCACAAAGCGAAGCCGCTTCTCGAAGTTGCGGGGAAACCAATGATCGATTGGGTGCTCGACAACCTAGCGCCCATTCCCGATCTCGAAACGGTTTACGTCGTCACGAACCGGAAGTTTGTGAAGGATTTTCAAAGCTGGGCCGAGACCTATCGCCAGAAAAAACCGGGATTCGCGATCAAGATCATCGACGACGGTTCGAACGACGACTCGGACAAATTGGGAGCCCTTGGCGACATTGTTCTCGCCATCACCCGGGAAAATCTGGCGAAGGACGATTTGATTGTGGTCGCCGGCGATAATCTCTTCAGCGAGCCGCTGGCGGATTTCGCGCGGGTGGCGAAAACGTCGGAAGCGACGCTGGCCACTTACGACGTCGGCGATCTCGAGGCGATCAAGAAATACAGCAGCATCACGATCGATCACGAGGGCGTCATCACCCGGTTCGAAGAGAAGCCGCCCACGCCCGAAAACACGCTGGCGGGAATCGCCCTCTATTATTTCTCCCGTGAACTCATTCCGCTGTTCACGACGTATATCGCGGCGGGGAATAATCCCGATCAGCCAGGCCGGTTTATCCAGTGGCTTTATCAGCGCAAGCCGGTGAAGGCTTACCAGATCAACGGCACCTGGTTCGATATTGGCAGCAAAGAGACGCTCGAGGAAGCGAACGAGATTTTCGCGAAGTTCGTGAGGTAAAGGGCTCGCCCCTACCTCATTTCAAACGCCCTTCATCGAACTCGATCAGGTCGAAGTACGTCCGGATGTCTTTGCGGCCTTCGCCGCCGGACTCCTTGAGAAAATGCGTGAACCGCGCCTTCTTCGCTGCCGTATCCGGCCGACGCGAAATCATGGCCTCATTCCAATGCTCGATCGCTTCGGGCGAATGTTTGGCGCCGTTCTTCGAAATCCAGTCGAGGATGGCGGCGTCATCGTCGAGACGATGGGCCGCTTCTTCGAACGCGTCCGGATTCAGCTTCAAGAAAGCCAGGAGATGTTTGTCGAACCCGACCGTCTTGTAGTTATACCCGTCGAGCAGCCCCTTGCGATGCAGCTTGGCCTTGTCGATGAGGCGGGGCAAATGCACATATCCGCCCAGCCGGTCGTACGGACTGCGTGGAAGCAGCTTTTGCATTGAGCCGCGAGCTAAGTCGCGGGCAGAGGATGCGGCACCACTTCCGGCACGATCTCATCCTGAGAGGGGGTTGCGGCCGGCTTTGGCTCGGGGAGCAACTCCGCTTGCGTCAACCCGGCGCTCCCGATGATCAGTTGTCCGGAAAAAATTCCGCCTTTCTCCACCGAAATGGATTTCGCCGTCACATCGCCGTCCAGCGTGGCGTTGCGGTGAATAACGACCGCGCCCTCCGCGATGATTTCGCCGGTCATGCGGCCGCGGATTTCTATGCTTTTGACCCGGACTCGCCGGAAGAATTGAATGTCCGATTTCCGCTCCACCAAAACGTGCTCCGCCGTCAGCCGTCCGGGGATCTTGCCGATGAAATTGATCGTGGCCGTGCCGAGGCACTGAAGGTTGCCCCGCATCTTGCCCTCGATCAACGCGGAACGGCAAGTCACGCTGCTGCTGCTCAGATCGCCTTTCGCGGTCAAATGGATCTGGCCGTGGGTTCGAATCGAGCGGCTGAAGCTCGTGGTGATCTTATAATCGCGCAGGTCGATGTGTTTGCTGCACTTGGGGCAAATCGTCGAGGTGGCGGCGGAACTGATTTCCTGGGTGGCTTTGCAGTCGAAACATTCGATGTGCGAGCTGTGGTGCTTGTTCCAAAAGCCTTCCAGCTTTCGAAAAAGCGACGGATCGGCAATCGTCGGAAGCGGCTGCTCGTCCTTCGGCCGAAGGCGCACTTCCAGCTTGGGAGCCGAAGGGACGAAATGCGCGCCGCATTGGCGGCACATCGTACTCTTCGCCGCCGCATACTCCATCTGTTTAAAGCCGCAATGTGGACAATCCACATTGGCTTTTACAGGCGACGGCTTGGCCACAGGTCGCGGTCGCGAAAGGGTGGCTGTTTAGACGCGGGCGCCGAAAGCCGTTTTGGCAGGAGGCGTCGCCGGCTCTTCATTCCGGACGATTTCCGGCTTAGGTGCCGCGGGGGTGGCGCTCTTGCTCGAGGTGCTGCTAGTCACTTCGGACTTGCCGATGAACGTGGCGCCCTCCTCGATCACGAGACGGGCCGCCTTCAGGTCGCCCTGGAGCGTGCACCGCGATTTCAGCTCGCAACGCTCGCCCACGGTGATGTTGCCCTGGACTTTGCCGTAAACGGTAATCGATTTGGTTTTGATTTCGCCGCGAATATCGGCGTTTTCGCCGATCGTCAGCACGCCATCGGAATTGATTTCACCTTCGACTTTGCCGTCGATGAGCAATTCCTTTTGAAATTTGATCGAGCCTTTGATCTCGACGTCGCTCGAAAGAATGTCTTTGCCAGAATGTTCAGCCATATATTTTTTAGGATCGATTGTTGGTGTTGTTGCCCGTGGTTCTTCGCGCTGAGCGAGCCCTTTCTCCTCAGTGCCCGCGCTTAACGATCCTTCTCCGATCGAGGACATGGGCTTTTGCGGGATGAATTTCTTCAGCACGCGGCATTATGGTAATACTCGTTGATTCTGTCAATGGCTTACCGAGGGAAAATGGCCTTTTCTCCTGGAAATTTCGCTCCGAAGGCTTCGCCACTCCAAATTTCGCGTCGATTCCCCCTTTTCTTTCCGCAATCCGAAATCCGCGATCCGAAATTGAAAATGGGGACGGGATTGCGGCCGCCGGTACACGCCGCAACAACCTTTGGCCAACTCTGCTCAGGGAATGTCGTATTAATAAGTGGAAACGTTCTGTTGCAAAAAACCCCGCACAGAGCCGACGTCGTAGTTAACCCTCACCAAGAAAGAGTCAGTTATCATGAAACCAAAATCCATTTGCCGCACCATTAGTGCGTCGCTCACAGCGCTGGCGCTGATTTTATTCCCCACTTCCTCTGTCCTGGCCGACCAGGTCGAGATGCCGGAATTTACCCAGACAGGTCACCATCCGAATACTATTTATGTCTCGATAACCACCCCTACCAGCGGAGCAATCATCTTTTACACCAGGAGCCTGTGGCCGTATGGCCTGCCCCCTACTCCGACCCACAACGGCCCGACGCCGATCAATTGCCAGGTGTACTACGGGCCCTTGGGAGTTGGGAATGGTCAGTACGCGTATTTCGCAGCAGTCGCCTATAAAGATGGCATGACCGATTCCAGTGTCGAACCTTGGGACGTAGACAACACGGGGCTCTAACCGGAATTCTGCCTTTTCCGCAGAATAGCGAGGTGGAGCACAAGTCCCTGCCGGTGCGGATTAGCGGGGAAAATCCCCTTTTCCCTGAAAAATTCGCACCCGAAAGAGCGTGCAGGCCGGAGTTTGGGAAGCGAGCGAGAGGAACGCTGGGCTACGGCGCGCAGCCTGCGCTTTTTCGCTCCGGTTTCAAAAGCGAAGGCTGGGCCCACCAGGATTCGAACCTGGGACCAAGGGATTATGAGTCCCCTGCTCTAACCGCTGAGCTATAGGCCCGCTCGCCGCTCGAATAAATCATGGCCCGCCCATAATGACCAACCTGAATACGCACAAAGGAATCGGTAGTGCCCTAATTTGAAATCCGATTGTCAGATGAGGATCAATTTCAGACCTGCGATGGTTAAGACGCAGGCGAGGCAAATGTAAATGATACGGCTCGGCAGGTGGCGGCTTCCCATTTGTGAACCGATGATGCCACCGAGGACTACGGCTACCGCCAAGGGCCAAGCGAGGGATGGCAGAGGTTGGCGGTTGCTGAAATAGCCGAGCAAACCGGATATTGAATTTACCAGGACGAAAAGCGCGGACGTTGCCGCTGCTGGCTTCGTTCTTGCCCATCGGAAGAAAAGCAAGAGCGGAGTCAAAAATATGCCGCCCCCGGTCGAGGTTATGCCGGAAAGAAATCCGATGCCTGCGCCAACTGGCAGCGACACGGCCAGAGGCGCTGGATTCACTGGTCTTGTATCAGCCAGTTTATTCGCCCAAAACAATCGGAGAGCTGAAATCAGAAGCACGATGCCGACGATCAATTTGAACGTGTGCGCTGGAATCAAGAGGTAGCCGCCGCGAAAGGCGCAAGGCACGCTGAGCGCAGCGAAAGGCCAGAATAGCCGCCAAGAGAAATGTCCGGCGCGCCAGAATTGAAACGTCGCGATGCTCGCGACAAGAACGTTGAGCAACAGAACGGTTGGCCTGATGATGCTTGGACCAAAACTGAAGAGGGTCAGAACCGCGATATAGCCGGAAGCGCCAGCGTGACCGACAGAGGAATAAAGAAGCGCAATGACGAAGATCGCCACGCAAACCAACGCTAATGTTGTCACGTCGTCTCGCCAGCGCGCAAGCCGCCTCAGTTCAACGCGTAAAGTTCCACGAGAGCGACCCCGGTCGCATTACCCGCACCCCGCACAATCGCCGTATAATTAGCCGGCGGGAGCTGCGCGACGATGGCCGATTCCAAATCGTTCGAAGGCGGAATCGTGGTGCCGATGATTTCGGCTTCCTGATCGCTCCGCCAATTATCATTGAAGGTGATCAGGGCGCCATTGCCATCGTGCAGCGCCAGCGTTGTGTCGGACAAATTTCCAGCAACGGGCAGCGACGGCCCGATCGCGCGGACAAGGACTCTCTGCAAACCCTGCCCTGCAACGATAACGCCTCCGATCATCACGTTATCTCCCACGTCGACTCGGCCCCGTGTGGAGATGTTCAAAACCCTCGAACCCAATCCCTGGTCGAGATCGTATACTTCGAGGACGCCGACCCCCGTGGTATTTCCCGCGCCCCGGAGAACGGCGGTGTACGCGACGCCAATATCGTCGGAGGGCAGCCTCGCCAGAAGGACCGATTCAGCGGGCGACGACGGCGGGATGCCAGTGTCGATAATCTCCTGCTGGTTGGCATTGATCTCCCAATTGTCGTTGGTTGCGATCAGGGCCCCGGTCTGGTCGAATAATTCAAGCACCGGGTCCATGAGTGGATTGGGAATTCCGGCGGGGCCGAGCGATGGTCCTATGGCGCGAATCATGACCCGCTTGGGGGCAGCGCCGCGCGCAATGAAGCCGGCGATCAGCACGTCGTCGCCCAAGCCAACTGCAAGTCGGGTAGAGATATTCGCCAGGCGGGTACCCGTGACCGCGGGCCTCTCCTGCGCCACAAACTCCGTTTGGCTCCACAGCCAAATGGTGTTCGCGGAAGGCGCTGTGTCCTGAACCTGGCTGGTCGTCAGAAAATAGGTCTGGTTTGGCGTTCGCGGCGGCACAGTCAGGATCACGGTATCCGGCTCCGAACTCATCACGGCCTGGGACGGGACGGTAAAGTCGTCGACCCTGTAGTTTTCCACGACGACCGCTGTAGCCGGGTCAATGTGGCTGTTGAATCTCACCGCGAGATGGCTGGTATCCTGAAAGAGATAGACCGATAGCACCTCCAGCGGGCTTGCGATCCACTGGCGCAAGACAGCCATGGCCGTCTCGTCCACCATGTTCTTGGCCAGAGGCGGCATTTTCGTGTCGTCCAGGGCGTTGTCGCGCTGATAGAGCGACGACCCCTCGTGATCACGGAACCTCATGAAAGTGACCAAATCCTGACTTTCGTAGGGTGTATAAAGGCGTCCGTCGTAACCGGGGCCCTGGCCGCCGGGTCTATGGCATTGGGAACAATTGGCATCGATCCAGGAACGCATGCGGTGCTGGATCGGGCTCGTGGGATGGCTCACGGGGACCGATTTTAGGAATGTCGGGATTTCTGCCTCGCTCGGCGTCGGATCGAGCAGGCCGACATGGGCAAAGGTGCGCAACTGATTGTCCGTTCGCCCGGTTTGCGGGTAGGTGAAATCTCCGTTCATCTGGTGCGTCTTTACGCCCAGGACAAAATTCGCCTGGCTGTTATGACACTCCAGACATTGGGCGCGGCTGGGATAACTCCATCGCTGGATGCGCTGCCCACCGGAGCTGGTCGTGATGGCGATGTCTTCATCCAGGGCACCCGGCAGCAGATCGGCCTCGCTGTTATCGGGCCGCCATTTGTAGGTCACTCCGTAAACCCCGCCGTTTTCTCTTCGGACAAGTAACCGCGTCTCCAGCCGTTTTCTCGCTCCTGTGATCTCGTTGACGACCAGCTCGAAGTGTTTGACGAAGACAGTTCCGTTAGGAAAACCCCATTCGCCGACAGGCACAAAGGCAATTTGTTCGGCGCTCGTATAGGGCGGTCCGTCATTTGGGACGGCGACCCAGCGGCTCTTGATGGCGGCATCCGACCAGAGAGGCGAATTAACCGCAAACGGGATCAGGCCTGTCGATGGAGTGAGCGTGTTGAGATTGCTAAAGGCGCCGGTGGCGGAAAGAAGAGCAGGAAACGCCCCGTTGGTCGGCGGCATGGCGTTGTTCAAATAGGGACCGATTGGATCCCTGTTATCCAATCCATAAGGCGGCTGTCCGAGCGCTGCCGCGGCTCCAGACAAGCCAAGGACAAAAGAGAACAAACGCAGCCATCGGCCCGGCGTGGTGGGTGAAATTCGCATCGCGCGAGGATTTATACTTTGTCGCTCCGAAAGGCGAACATTTTTTCGCCTAATACGGACTTCGAACCAGGCGGGGTTCCGGCTCGGATTGACTGGCTTCGTGCTTGAACCAGGTGTGCCATCCCTCGGTGAGCTCCAGCCAAAACCATTTGGCCATGGCTTTCACCACGAGCCCGACGTCGGTCTGTTTCAGCGTGAACCCGGGAATGAGGTAACGCCGGCCGCGATTGGTTTTTCCGATCGTTCCCATCCGCCGCCGGCGGCGGGCGATCTGGGCGAACCGGCGATTGTACGCGCGGATAAAATGAAAGAACGGGCGGGAATCGGGATCCGAGAACGGCGGCACCAGCAAGGCCTCGATTCCCATTTTGAAAGGCTGCGAGACGATGCCCAGGTAGTAAAAGCCGAGATCCAAAGAGAAGGCGATGGCCATCAAATCGAACTCGCCGATGTATTCGTATTTGTCTTTGTAGATCGCCTCGAACCAGCAGCGGTGGCTCTGGGCGAAATCGCGGTTGTACCGTTCGATCCGATCCTCCATCGGTTCACCGCGCCGTTGCGCCGTGATCAACTCCGCCGCGCTCGTGGCCGTGAAGGAAATCCAATCCATGCCCGGGCTGTAGAATGGATCGATAAACGCGGCGGCGTCGCCGACGAGGACGAAGCCATCGCCGGCAAAAGTGGTGCTGTAGTAGGCGAGGTTTTTTCGCCAATGCACGTCGCTCTCATCAAACTCCGCATCGGCGAGCATCTCCTTCCCGACCGGATGCTCCATCAGGAAAGCCTTCAACCGTTCGCCGATCCCACGGCTGTCCTGCGGCCAGTCGACCAGGCGTTGATCCAGGACGACACCCACGCTCACGTCTCCGCCCTTGAGCGGGATCAACCAGCACCACCAGCCATCGCCGATGATATGGTTCGTAGCGGTGCTGCGGATGCTGTAGACCTCCCCGGCCCATTTGGGGAATTTCGCGGCAAGTTCCGGGCTGTCCCAATCCTTCACTCCTTTCCAGCGCGACCAGGCGGCAGCCGTCGGATGGGCCGTGTTCGATCTCCACCAACCCTCTTTCCGCGCCAGCAGAGCGCCTACGCCGGAAGCATCGACGACCCAGCGCGCGCGGACTGTTTTTGAGCCCGCGCCATTCTTGAGAATGAGCGTCTGCTCCTGCCCGGCGGAAAGCTGCACGTCGACCACGCTGGCCGGCCGCATCAGGTGGGCGCCGGCAGCACAGGCCCGGCGAAGCACTTCCTCGTCGAAGGTGGCCCGGTCGAGTTGGTACGAGGGCAGCCGGACCTGGTAACGCCCGCCCACTTCACTCGATTCCTCGAGGTTTTTCACCTCGTCATTGGTGAAATAGAACCGCAAACCCTGTTTGATGAGATGGTGCTCGTTCAGATACTGCGTCAGTCCCAGGATGTGCCCCATGAAATAGGCGCTGACCTCGACAGTCGCCTCCCCAACGCGGCGCAAGAGTTGCGCGGATTTTTCCACGATCAAAACGCGAATCCCGGGATTCTGCCGGAGCAGAAGCGTGGCGGTGGCAGCTCCGGAAAGAGCTCCGCCAATAACCACTACGTCGTAGGCGTGTTCGTCGTCGACTTCCATGAAAGCCTTTCTTGATGCTTTCTTGGCTCCGCTGCAAATGCAATTCCTGGGATGTCCGATTATTGGGCGGCAGCCGGCAGCCACCACGCCGCCTCATTTGGTGACCGGGCGCACCCGTGTTCGCCTACGCGAGGGCGTTTTCGAGATTCAAGTGCGCGGCGCGAAGCTCCAGGCTGCGTTCGCGCAGGGCGTCTTCCAGGGCGGCGCGCTGCGTATCGAGCTGGACGTGGAGACGCCGCATCTCGAGGAGATTGGCGATGCGGAGCAGAACCTCCAGATGGTCCAGGGGCTTGAGCAAGAAATCGGTCGCCCCCGCGCGCAACGCGGCCCGCTTGGTTCCCTCATTCGCATCGGCCGTGAGCACGATCACCGGGAGAAAGACCTCGTCGCCGGCGGAGCGAAGGGAATGAAGAATGGTCAACCCATCCACGTGCGGCATCATCAAATCGAGCAGGATCAGGTCTGGCCCGAAAGTGTCGCAAACTTCAAGCGCCAGGCGTGAATCCGTCACGGATTTGAGTTGTTTGTAACCGGCTTCCGAGAGCATGTCCTCCAGGAGCGCGACGTTGAGGGTTTCGTCATCGATAATGAGGATCTTCATCTTGCCGAGCGTCCTCGTATCGCCACGCCATGCGTTCTGCCTTTCGAGGTTTTGGCCAATTGCCTGCGCGGAGCTTTCCATCGGTTCCCTTCTAGGCCGCCAGACGGGGAGCAAGCGTCTCGTTGATCACTCGAAAGAATTCCTGCATATCGAGCGGTTTGGTGAGATATGCGCTCGCCCCTGCGGCCATGAGACGCTTGATCTGACGGGAAGTAGCGTCGGCGCTGATGATGACCACCGGAATCTCACGCGTGGCTTCCTGGATCTGCAAACGGGAAAGCACCTCCCAGCCGGCTAGATCGGGCAGGTGCAGGTCCAGCAAAATCAAATCCGGGGAATGCCGCCGAGCCAGCTCGATCCCCAGCTTGCCCTGCATCGCGGTGATGAGCTTGATATGAGACTGATCGGACAGCATTTGCTCGATGAGCGTGAGATTGGAGAGGTTATCCTCGACATAGAGAATGGTGCGGCTGCACACCTCCGATCCGTTTTGACTGTAAGCTCCGTTGTGTTTCTCCAGGGCCACGCGCTCGAACGGAGACTCCGCCCGGGCCAGCTCCACCCAAAACCTACTGCCGCTGCCTACCGCACTGTCGACCCCGATGGTCCCGTGCATGGCGTGGATCAGACGCTGACAAAGCGCCAGTCCGAGCCCAGTCCCTTCCACATCGGACTGCTCCGCACCCAGCCGATCGAACGGTGTAAATAACCGGGCCAGCTTTTCCGAAGGGATCCCGGCTCCCGTATCGCTAACCATGATACGGATCGGACCGGAGCCGATGGTGCTGGATGAAACGGTAACTTTGCCGGCAACGGGCGTGTACTTAACGGCGTTGGTGAGCAAGTTCAGCAGCACTTGTTGGAGCCGCTGCCGATCGGCCATGACATAATCGGCCGGCTCCAGCGGCGCGGGCGTGAGGAGCTCGATACCGCGCTCCGCGGCGAGCGGGCGCATGAGGCTGAGCGCTTCTTCCAAAGCCTCCGTCACGCAAACGGGCTCGAGGGACAATTGCAAATTGCCCGTTTCGACCCGGCTGATGTCGAGCACTTCGTTGATGAGATTGAGCAGGTGGCGTCCGGCGTTAATGATGTGATTGACGCGGGTGCGCTGGGCCTCCGTGGGGTTTTGTCTTTCCAGGAGTTGCCCGAACCCGAGAATGGCGTTGAGCGGCGTCCGCAATTCATGGCTCATCCGGGAAAGGAATTCGCTCTTGGCGTGATTGGCGCGGTCCGCCTCTTCCTTGGCCTCGCGGAGTTCTTTCTCGATCCGGGCGCGGTCGGTCACATCATGCGCCACACAGAACATGATCTTGTCCGCCTCCGACCACGAAGCTGACCAAAGCACGTCGACCAGCGTTCCGTCTTTCCGGGTGTAACGATTAACGAAATCCGAAATCTTCCCGTCCATCCTCAGGACCTCCGCCACCTGATTGGTCAGCGCCCGATCTTCGGGGCAAACGAGCTCAACGTACGGCCGGCCCACCAATTCAGCCGGAGTATAACCCCACAACTGTTCGCAGGCCGCGCTCACGCTGATAAAGCGGCCCCACTCATCTACCGAGCAGATCACGTCCTGGGAGTTGTCCATGATGAGCTGGTTCGCATGGTGGGCGGCTTCCAACTCGCGTTTACTCTCGCACAACGCTTTTTCCGCCTGCTTCCGCTCGGAGATGTCTTCCACCATGATCAGGAAGTTG
The DNA here is from genome assembly GCA_035941955.1 of Chthoniobacterales bacterium. Taxonomy (GTDB): domain Bacteria; phylum Verrucomicrobiota; class Verrucomicrobiia; order Chthoniobacterales; family UBA10450; genus AV80. The sequence goes on along the minus strand of DASZDO010000090.1, from coordinate 8,147 downwards.
CGCGGATGCCCATCGACATCCCGCATGAGACAGGCTGTGCGGGTGATCCAGAGCACTTCGCCATCCTTCCGGATGTATCTCCTTTCGACAGAAGAGCGCGGCCCCCCGGTCAGCAGCTCTTCCGCATTTTGTTTTCCCTGCGGGATATCGTCCTCGAACGTGATGTCCACCGTGGTGCATTGCATGAGCTCGCTCTCCGTGTATCCCACCATCTGGCAGAGCGTCGTGTTTACCTGGTTGAAGCTTTCGTCGAGGCCCACCACAGCCATCCCGATCGGCGCATCCTCGAAGATCTGACGGAAGCCTTGCTCACTCGCCTCCAGCGCGGCGGTCCGGGTCGCGATCGAACGCATTTCCCGGATACTGCGCAGGCAGGAGATAACGAGAAACACGTCCTCGAAAATCACCCAGCCCGCGTGCTCGAGCGATCGCAGCGGACTGGCCGTGAGCACCCCATAGACCGAGTACGGCCAATAGATTCCGCGCAGAAAGTGGTCGAGCGCCACCACGACGGTCGCGGGTATGAGCACTCGCCAATCCCGATAAAACGAAAGAATGACCAGCGAACCGAAGACGTGGAAATGCGTTTCGATGCGTCCGCCCGTCAGCGCGATCAGCAAAGCCGACATGAGCGTCTGAGCGACGGCGATAACGTAGCGGTTGATCGTCGCGCCGGGGGAAATCCGCGTCAGCCAAATCGGAAAAATGCTGATGGCGCCGCCCAGGAAAATCGCCCCCCAGATGTGGAGGTGGACCTGGCTCGATTGGCCCTCCCAGGTCAAAGGCGCGACGAGAAACGCGATGAGAATTCCAGCGATCCACTGGAAGAACATCAGCCTCGCGAACAAGCGATCCGTGGCCCGGTAAATTTCCTGCCGATGCTGCTCGAACAGCTCGTTGGCGCGCTCGACGGAATAGTTGACGCCGCTGGCGCCGAGGCTCACTTCAAACATAAAGCGGTGGGCCCTGTTTCGCCGCGGTTAGCCAGCGCGCAGCCGAAAACAAGCGCCTCTGTTTGGGCCGGCGTTTGGTTATTTACGAGGGCGGTAATCGCGGACTCCCCGGCATTGTCCCCGGCGTGTCCGCGTGATGCCGTGATCCCCCCGCTAAAAAGCAGCCGTCCATCCGCCCCAAACAACACCGTGTGCCCGGATGTCTCCGCGCCGAAGCGGCGTGCTTCCACGCCATCGGGATCAAGGAGGACCTTTACGCCGGGAATTGCCTCGGCACTGCGCACCAGATCGGTCCCGTCCCAATCGCGCCCGGTCTCCTTCGGCTTAACGAACAGAACATAGGCCGAAACTCTTCCTTGAAGGCGCGCCATGATTTGCGCCAGCTCACCGACGCTGGCCCTCGTGCAGGGACAATGCGGATGGGCCAGCATGATCAACGTCGGACGGTCGCTGGAACGTTCGATTTGCGTCGCCGGCCAGGCTCGAGGGAGCGCTCCGACGCGGCCTGGAGTATTCTCATAATGGAACAACGTGCGCAGGCCTGACGCCACCGTCGCGATCCATAAGATCGCGAACAATGATGTCGCTAGAATTCGTTTCGTTCGCCGTTGCAAATGCTCCCCCCGCTTCTGCTCAGCAGAGCGCATTCCAACAGGGGAAAATTCCCGCCGCCGTTCTCCCCGGCCGGCGCCCGGGCGGATGGTTGGGCCCGTCGGAAAACGGCGGCGCTACTGCCCAACCAAAAGGCCTCTTGGAAATTCTCGCAATCCATCGTAGAAGCGGTCGCCGAGTATGTTGAGCTTGCCACGAAGCCGGCGCACCTTCGCCATTGCGACCATCGTGCTTCTTCTGATCGTGGCGACGGCGGCGCCGGGCTATGAGGCGGTGGCCCAGCGGATGGATGACGGTGCGCTGCTCCTTTATCCGGAGCTTATTCTAAAGGGTTGGCTGCCTTACCGGGATTTCGAAACTTTCTACGGGCCAGCGAATGTTTACCTGCTCGCGGGCGTCTACGCTGTTTTCCAGCCGGGAATTTTTGTCGCGCGAACACTCGGACTCTTTTACCACCTGGCGATCCTGGCGGCGATTTTCTGCATCGTCCGGTCGCGCGGGACGGCCCTCGCCCTCGGCTCCCTCTTTATCGCCCACTGTTTTCTTTTGCTGACGGGATTGGCGCCGTCTCCCTGGCTGGGTGGCCTGGCGTGTGCGCTCTGGTCGCTCTTTCTCGCGGCCGCTCATCCGGGTTCCAGGCAAATGTTCTGCGCTGGAGTCCTCGGCGCCGCGGCCCTGTTGTTCAGGCCCGACCTCACGCCGGCGGTGATGTTCTCCGCCGGCCTCCTTCTGTTCTTTCAGACTCGCGGAATCCGGTGGAACTACCTCCTGGGGCTGGGGCTTGGCTTGCTTCCCCTGCTCGTTTTGATCTGCTTCGCCGGTTTCCGGAACGTCTTCGACAACCTGTTTCTCTATCCCGTTATCTTCACCAATCCGGCCCGGAAACTTCCCTGGTCTTCGCTTCAGCCGTACGTGATCTATCTGTTGGTTTTCCACGTTATCGCTACGGCAGCCAATTTGGTCGCGGGATTTCTTGCCCTGGGCAAAGACAAAAGCCTTTGGTCCAATCGCCTTTTTGCGGCCGGGGCGATTTTTTCACTGGGGACAACCCATCAGGCGCTTCAGCGAATGGATAGCGGTCACGTCACCCTCTGCTGCTTCCTTTCCCTGGCTCTGCTTCCCGTTGCGCTGGCCATCATCGCCGATCGGTGGAGCACGTCGCCGCCTTCACCCAGCCGTTCCTTGCTCTTCGTCGCCGTCACTCTCCTCGTGGCGCTAGGATTGGCGCCTGAAATTGTCCCAGCCGTTCGCCACGCCATCGGACTGGGCGGACGCTCCAGGAAAGACGACATGGTTTTCCTCGAGCATGGAGGACGCCGCTTTCCGGTAGAGTCTATTTCGATGGCCCACGAAACGGGGGCGGTTCTTGACAAGCTATCGAGCCTTGCCTCGCCGGGTCAGAGGCTTTTTGTCGGTCCGGCAGACCTGCGGCGAAGCAACTACAACGACACGTTCATTTATCATCTTCTTCCGCAGCTCATCCCCGCGACCTACTTTCTCGAAATGAATCCGCTCTCCGCCAACCGGCCCGAATCGAGACTAGGCGCCGATCTGGCGGCGGCCGACTGGCTTATTCTCGATCATGGATTGGACGAGTGGAACGAACCGAACGACTCCTCGCGCTTCGGATCCGATGCCCCGAACCGGATTGTCCAGTCCCACTTTGAACTCCGTGGGAAACACGGGCCTTTCGACATTTACGGTCGAAAATGACCTGCGACCCGGCGGGTCTTCAGCTCAGGAATTCCCCGATCGGCTTCAACGGTTCGATGTGATCGCAAAATATTTTAAACGCCGCCAGGATCGGCACCGCGAGGATTACGCCGGCAATTCCCCACATCCAGCCCCAGAAGGCCAGCGCGATCAAAATCACCACCGGGTTGAGCGTGAGCGAACGGCCTAAGACCAGCGGCGTGATGAAGTTTCCTTCCAGGGTCGCGATGATCAGATAACTCGCGGGAAACACCATCGCGTAGCCGAGGCTGTCGAAGCTCAAGACCGCGCCGAGCGTCATGCAAATAATGCCGGTGAGCGCGCCCAGGTAAGGGATGAAGTTCAGCGTCGCGACGAGCACGCCCCACATGATCGGGTTGCGCAAACCAAACATGTGCACCGTTGTCCCCACGGCGATGCCAAGCCCGATATTGATCAGGGTAATGGTTAAGAGGTAACGCGAGATTTGCATCTCGATCTCGCGCACCATCGCCACGGCCCGTTTCTTGTCCGCCAAACGCGGGATGGCCTTTACGATCTTGCTCAGGAAGACCCCGTCGTAGGCGAGAAGGAAATAAAGCAGGATCAACATGACCACGCCGCTCGCGATGAACTCCGGGGTCTGGGTGAGAAAGGATTCGGCGAACGCGTTGCGCTTCACGACCACCGTCTGCGCCTGCGGTTCGGTGGTCGTAGTCAGTTTCTCGATCTCACCGCTGGCCTGAGCGACTTTTTCCATCGGTTTCTTCAGCGGCAAAATTTTTTGCTCGAGCTGGTGCAAACTGTAAGGCGCTTTTTCCAGCCAGTCCGCCGCCGGCTCCGCCAGGCGCGAGACCCCATAGATCAGCAATCCGACGAGCGAAAGAAGGACGATGGCGGCGCCAAACGCCGCCCTAATCCGAATGCGTCCGAGCAGCCTGACCAGAGGAGCGAGCAGATAACTGAGCAGCAACGCCAGAACCAGCGGCAACAGCATCGCCCGCATGAAATACATGGTGTAAAACACCCCGAGCACGAACAGGCCGGTGAGAGCGACCGACTTGATGTCGAACGGCCCTCGCAGCAAATCCGGCAAACGCAGTTTGTGAGCTGATTTCCGGTCCGGCTTGTTTCCGCCGCCCACTTCTTCCCTGTCATCGAAAGTCATCGCAGAAAGAATCGGGACTGCTCCCATCTTCGCGCTTCGTCCGAATCGAAAGGGACGAACCAATTATTGAACCGGCCCGCTCTCTTTCACTAGCCGGTCGCCCGCAAGCTATGATAATCTGCCGCGATGGTGCGTCGCTTCGCATTGCTCCTCAGTGTTTTCCTGGCGGCATCTTTGCTCGCGGAAGAGGAGTTGCCCCAGGATCCGAGCGAGCCGCTCGACATCGAGCCCCCTTTGCTCATCCAGGAAATTCCGACCCGGAGCCAGGTGCAATCGACCCCGGGCATCGCCGCGGACCTCGATCCGGACCGGGTCCAGCTCGCGCTCGAAAAGGCGAAGAAAAGTGCCGCGGCGGGCGAGCGTCTCTTCCGAAGCGGCGTGATCGCAAAGGTAGACGCGGAAAATCGCGTCTTGAAGGTTGTGCGGCTGGAAGCGGAACTGGCGAATGCCCGGCTCGAAGTCGCAACGCAAAATGTCGCGGCGCAACAACTGCGGTTCGAGGCGGCGGAAATCGCTCAAAGCGAGCTGGAGATCGCCCAGGCCGCCCTGGTCGCGGCCACGAACGAGGCGGCGTCGGCCACAACACGGCGGGAGAAGGCCGAGCTCGACGCTGCGCGCTTGAATCTCAGCCGGCAGAAAAAACTGCTGGCCCTGGGCAGCGGAAGAAAATCGGAGGTCAGCCGCGCCGAGGAGAAAGTGGCGGCCCTCCAGCAACAGCAAAATTAGTGGCGTCGCGAGCTTGCGGCTCGGCTCGATTGCGTTTACAGAAGCGCGGCTACCACGCTGGGCTCCAAGGCATTGCGGAAAATTTCCCTTCACCTTTCGGCGATTTTTTGAGACATCCCCGTTGGCATAGCAAACGCTGATTTAAACTTCGTGAGAACTTCTGGTCGAAAGACATTATTGTGCGGAGCGGTTTTGGCGCTCCTGATCCAGGGCGGTTTTGCCAATCCGTTCCCTTCATCGGGCCCCACCGTTCCGGGCAAGCATGCCCGGCTTCGCGGTGGAGTGGCCGCCGCCCCCGCGGAAGCACCCCTCGCGGTGAAGCGCGCCATTTGGGCCGCGAATCAGCTTCGCTCGAAGCCATATCGTTACGGGGGTGGCCATCGTTCCTTCAAAGATAGCGGATACGACTGCTCCGGCACGGTGTCGTATGCCTTGGGCGCCGCCGGGCTCGTTCCTTCCCCGATGTGTTCCAAAGAACTTCGGAGCTATGGAAGCCGTGGACGGGGCAAATGGATCACCGTTTACGCCCGGAACGGCCACAGCTTCGCGGTAATCGCCGGCCTTCGGCTCGACACCACCCCGTATAACTCTTCCCGCCGGTGGGCTCCCCGCTGGCAGACCATCCCACGCGCTCCTTTCGGTTTCGAAGCCCGTCATCCCGCCGGGTTGTAACCTCCCCTCTTCCTCTTCCTCTCCTCCTTTTCAAACGAGAGAGCAGAAGCAGCGGAAGCGGTAGAGGAAGAGAAAAGTCGAGTGAAATTTTCTGGCAGTCGCGCCGCTCCGTTCTAAGGTGCTCGACTTATGGCTCATCCCATTTTTCGCGTCGCATTGCTCGCTTTCGTCATGATCTCAGCAGGTCTCCCATCAATCCTCGCGGACGAGGGAATGTGGCTCTTCAACAATCCGCCGCTCAAGCAATTCAAAGAGAAATATCAGTTCGAACCGACACCGCAGTGGCTCGAGCATCTCCAGAAATCGAGCGTCCGTTTTAATTCGGGCGGAAGCGGGTCGTTCGTTTCCGCGAACGGGCTCGTCATCACCAACCATCACGTTGGCCTCGATACCCTCCAGAAAATCAGCAGCGAAAAAAACAATTACGTCCGCGACGGTTTCTACGCCAAGTCCCAGGCGGATGAACCGCGCGCCACCGATCTGGAGCTCAACGTCCTCATGTCGATTGAAGACGTGACTCCGCGTGTCGCCGCCGCTCTCAAATCGGGCCTGAGCGCGGACCAAGCCGCCGCGGCGCGCCAGAACGTCATCGCGGAAATTGAAAAAGAGAGCAAAGACAAGACCGGCCTGCGCTCGGATGTCGTCACTCTCTATCAGGGCGGCGCATATCACCTTTATCGCTTCAAACGCTACGACGATGTGCGCCTCGTCTTCGCGCCGGAGGAGCAGATTGCATTTTACGGCGGCGATCCGGATAATTTTGAGTATCCGCGCTTCGATCTCGATGTTTGCATCTTCCGCGCCTACGAGAACGGACAGCCGGCGAAGGTCGAGCATTTCCTGAAATGGAATCCCGAGGGACCCAAAGATGGGGAGCTGACCTTCGTCAGCGGTCATCCCGGCCGCACGGACCGCCAGCTCGCCGTCACCGAACTTGCTGAGATGCGGGATCAGGAAGTGCCTTACCTGCTCAATATGTATTATCGGCGGGAGGCGTTCCTGCATGCCTGGGGGGCGCGCTCGTTCGAAAATCAGCGGCGCGCGCAGGACTACGTCCGGGGTGTCGAGAATAATCGAAAACGCTACGATGGTTATCTCGCCGCGCTGCTCGATCCCGAGGTCGATCGGTCGCTCAAGGCGCGCGAACAAAAATTGCGCGACGCGATGAGCAAGGACGCGAAGTGGAAAGGGACCGTCGCGGCCTACGAGCGGATCAAGAAAGCGCAGGAGGAAACGGCAAAGGTTCTCCCGATCTACAGTTATTACGAGACGTTTCGCGGGAAACAGGGGGCGGGTTACCGTGCTCCGCGCGGCTTCTATAGCACGCTCTTCAAATACGCGCGCCGTCTCCTCCGCGCCGGCGACGAGCGTCCGAAACCGAACGGCGAGCGGTTCCCGGAATTCCGCGACAGCAACAAGGAATCGCTCGAGCTCGACCTGTTTGGGACCCAGCCAATCTATGAAGATCTAGAGCAGATCATGTTGACCGATTCGCTCACCGATCTGGCGACGCGCTTCGGGTACAACGATCCGCTGGTGCAGAAGGTCCTGGGCGGCAAATCACCCACGGCACGCGCCCTTGAGCTTATCACCGGCACGAAGCTGAAAGACGTGTCGGTCCGCAAACAATTGTATGAAGGGGGAGCGGCGGCCGTTACCGCGGCAAAAGACCCGATGATTGAGCTGGCCCGGCTCGTGGACGCTCCGGCCCGCGCGGCGAGGAAGGTCTATGACGCGCAGGATGAATTAAAGCAGCAGGCCTATGGTGAGATCGCGAAGGCCCGCTTCGCCCTGGAAGGCACGAGCAATTATCCCGACGCGACATTCACCCTGCGCCTTTCCTACGGCACGGTCCGCGGCTACGAGGAGAACGGCAAACCGGTTGCTCCCTTCACGGACTTCGCCGGTCTTTATGCGCGCTCAGCCGAGCACAACAATCAGCCGCCTTTCAACCTGACGCAGCGCTGGATCGACCAGAAGTCGGCGCTGAATTTGGCGACGAAATACAATTTCGTCTCCGACGCCGACATCATCGGCGGCAACAGCGGCAGCCCGGTCGTGAACAAGGCGAACGAGTTCGTCGGCATCATCTTCGACGGCAACATCCAATCGCTCGTGCTCGATTGTGTTTACACCGACAAACAGGGGCGAGCCGTTTCGGTCGATTCGGCCGCTATTACCGAGGCGCTGCGGAAAGTTTACGACGCGGGGGCGCTGGCGGATGAATTGGGGAAGTAGGCGTGAAATAGTGATCGGTGATCAGTGATCAGTGATCAGTGATCAGTGATCAGTGATCAGTGAATGGATCGCCTGCCATTCACCAG
>DASZDO010000089.1:0-11114 GCA_035941955.1 Chthoniobacterales bacterium | reverse complement strand
TCGAATTGCTTCGATCCGGCGGGCTCATCGGAATTCTCGGCGATCAGCACGCGGGAGACCACGGTGTCTGGACACCGTTCTTCGGAAGGCTCGCCTCGACTTCCCCGCTCCCGGGTTTGCTGGCCAAAAGAACGGGCGGGGCGGTCGTCGCCGCGGCGGTTCACACGGAAGGGCCGGCGCGCTGGCGGATGGTTTTCACGCTCCTCGATTCAGCCGGCGACTCGGTGAACTCCATCACCGCGAAGGCGAACAAGACGATCGAGCAGCAGATTCGGCAGGCGCCCGAAGATTGGTTTTGGGTCCACAATCGCTGGAAGACCCCGAAGCCCGCTTTTCTCCTGACGCGTTACAAGCGCGGTATTTATGTTCCTCCTGACCTGCCGGCCAATGCCTTGAAGCCGTTTCGAATCTTGATCCGCGGGGCAAACTGGCTCGGCGACAGCATCATCAGCATGCCCGCGGTTCGCGCGATCAAGGCCGGACGCCCGGATGCGCACATCACAATCGCGGCGCCGCAAAAAATCGCGGCTGCCTGGAAGCAGGTCCCCGAGGTGGACGAAATCATTAGCCTGACGAGCGCCTCGCTCACCACCGCGATCGGATTGATCCGGCGGCAACCGCGCTTCGATGCCGCCATCCTTTTCCCGAATTCCCTGCGCACCGCCCTGGAGGTGTGGCTGGCCGGGGTGCCGCGGCGAGTTGGGTACCGCGGCCATCATCGCCGGTGGCTGCTGAACCAGGTCATTCCGGAGCCTTCGCGGCTCGGGCCGATCGAGCATCAGGTCCACCGCTATCTCCACCTTGCGCGGGAGCTGGGTGGACCCGCCGAGCCTCCAGTCAGCGTATTCTTGCCCCGCGCGAACGGGAACGGAGCGACCGCGAAAATCGGTCTTTGCCCCGGGGCGGAATATGGTCCGGCCAAGCGGTGGCTTCCGGAGCGCTTCGCCGAAGTGGCCGCTCGGGTTTCAGCTCAGCGTCCGGTCCAATGGATTTTGTTCGGCACGCCGGGTGATGCGGAAAGCGGCGCGATCATCGAGGCAGCAGTTGGCGCCAATTGCGTTAATCGCATCGGAAAAACCACGCTGCACGAGCTCATAACCGAGCTGAACGAGTGCGCCTTATTGCTCACGAACGACACCGGCACGATGCATCTCGCTACGATCCTGGGTGTTCCCGTCGTCGCTGTCTTCGGCTCGACGGAGCCCCGGCTTACGGGCCCGCTCGGAAGCGGCCATCACGTGATTCGCCATCAAGTTGAGTGCAGTCCCTGCTTCCTGCGAGAATGCCCGATCGATTTCCGCTGCATGAAAGCCGTCACAGTTGACGAAGTGACGGAATCGGTCTCGGCGCTCCTGCATTCGTGGGAAGAACCGCTCGATCGCGAGCGGCGCTGAGGCTGCCTCGTTCGGAGGGATATGCTTCTGCATGTCCGACTTTCTTTTCAATAAGAGCGTTCCTTAAGAATCGCGACAAGACGGACGTGCAGAAGCACGTCCCTCCGAACAGAGACGTCCCTACCTGCGACAAATTCCGTTGCTTTAGAGATCGCTTTCGAAATGATGGTTTCGTATGTTGAACGAAAGCGCGCCTCGCATCCGCACCGACGTCCAGGTGATGTTCTTCGATACGGACTGCGCCGCCGTCGTTCATAACATCGCCTATCTCCGTTTCATCGAAGTAGCGCGGACTCTTCTGGCCGAGCAGCTCGGGCTCGGCCTCGCCCAAATGGCGGAGAACCAGAAGTATCCCGTGGTCGTCCGGACCGAAATCGATTACCGCCGCGCGGCGAAGCTGGGCGATCGGCTCGTGGTCGAAGGCTGGCTCGACCGGCTCGAACGGGTCCGGTTTTGGTGCGCGTTCCGAGTCATGCGGCCGGCGGATGACACCCTGATCGCGGAATGCCGCCAGATGCTGGCGATCATCCAGATGCCCGAAGCCAGGTTGCTTCGCGTGCCGGATGACTGGGATCGATACCGGATTTCGGACGAACCATGAGGCGTTATCTCCCACCCTGTTCCCGCGGCGGCGCCAGATCGGCCTAACGAATTGTCGCCATGGTCGCCGGGACACGCAACCTTACGCTCGAAGACACGTTCCTCGAGCCGCAGGTGCTCGACCCGCCGCCTACTCGCCACGCCCTTTTCATTTTTCTTCTCGCGCTCGCGGCCGTCCTCCATCTCGCCACCGCCGGCTGGGGCGACCTTTATGATGGCTTGGAGGGCCAGTTTGCCGGCGGCGCGCGCGAGATGTTGTCCACGCAACAATGGCTCGCGCCGACGAACAACGGCGTCCCGCGTTTGGAAACACCGCCGCTCGTCTACTGGCTGATTATTTTTTCCTACAAGATCTTCGGGGTCACGGCGACGGCCGCGCGCCTGCCTATCGCGCTCGCCATGATCGCCTCGATCGCCCTGACGTTTCTCATCGGCGAACGTCTGGCCGGTTATTGGCGCGGTTTCGCCGCCGGCCTGATCCACCTTTGTTTCTGCGGCGTTTTCCTTCACGGCCGCTTCGTCACGCCGGAGCCGGTCTTCGGCGCGCTCATCGCCGGAGCAATCTTCTGCGCGATCTGCGGTTATCAACGCCGCCGTTTCCGCCACTGGTGGTTCACCGGCGTTTGGCTTTGCGTGAGCCTCGCCTGCCTGGCCAAGGGACTCGAGACCGTGCTCTATCTCGGCGCCATCTGCCTTCTGCTGGCCATCTTCTTCCGCGAAGCCCGCCTGCGTTTTCGGCTCCTCCTGCATTGGCCGTACCTGCTTCTTTTTCTTCTGGTCGTCGCCCCCTGGTTCGTCTGGGCGCAACATCATTTCCCGGGATTTCTCCCCCGGGCGCTCGGTTGGCAAAACGAAGATGGGCTGCCGCGCTGGCAGTTTCTGGCCCTTCACCTCGCCTGGTGGTTCCCGGCATCGATCCTTGTCCTGCCAGGCCTGCTGTTTGCGGCGCGACGAACCTTCCGCCCGCATGAAATTACGTTCGCGGATGCGCTGCCTCTCTGCTGGATGGCGGTTGGTTTACTTCCGCTCCTTCTCGTGGGCAGCGGGTCCTCCGGCTCATCAATGAGTATGTGGAGCGCATTTGCACTCTGGGCCGCGGTAATGTGGGAACGGACACCGCGAGCGCTCCAGGTCGCGGCCCTTTGCCTGATTGCTGTAGCGGGGGCCGCGATGGGCGCGATCGGTTTTTTGCGGCCGGATATTCTTGGCAGCATTGCGCTTCCGGGCATTCCCCCCGGGAGCCGGCTCGTGTTGCTTCCTCTGCTCAAGATCGCCGGGGCAGCGTTGCTTGCCTTCGCTGCGCTCGCAGCCTATTTCGCCGCCAAACAACGAGCCGGCATTGCCCTGGCCGTCCTTGCCTCAATGATTCCAACCGGTCTTTGTCTCGCGGAAGGCACCGCGCGAATGGCCCCGTTTTTTTCCCTCGCTGACGCCGCACGATTCCTGAACCCTCGTCTCGGTAAAACCGGTCAGGTTCTTTACGAAGGCTCGCTCCAGAGCGGCAGTTCCCTCACCTTCTATCTGGACCAAAAGTTCTTCTTCGTGAATCAATCACCCGATTTCTTCGACCAAAGTCCTGGAGCGCGGGAAAAATATCTCGACGAGCATTTCGTCCTGGAAGCGTGGGCTCGCGCCGATCCTTTTTACCTGATCATCGGGCAGGACCGTGTCCCTCACTGGCAGCGACTAGTGATAGAGCGGGTTCATATTTTTCATCAGGTCACGACGTGCGGTCAGTACGTCGTCCTGAGCAACCAGCTGTAGGGTCAAGGTAAAGGCGCTCGCTGCGGAGGGCGCCTAAGACCAGGGAGCGGCGATTTGGAATCGCCGAACCACAAGACGGCGGTTGCAAACCGCCGCTCCTAGGCCACAGGCAAGATGCCTGTGCTACTTCTCCAGCGGCGCGCGCGCATCATCGGTCAGCAACCGGCCCCACAAACTGCTGTAGGGATGCACCGCCGTGACTGCCTCGTCCCCGCGCACCAATGGCCGGCGCTCGTTCGCCCACTGGAAAATCGAGCCTTCGAGATTCCAAACGTTGGTGAATCCGGCCGCGCGCAATTTCGTGGCCAGCTCGCCTGAGCGATAGCCTACAGCACAATAGGTCACGATCGGAGTTTCCTTTGGCAATCCCGCAGCGGCTTGTTCGACCGAGGCATTTGGGTCCACCCGCCGCGCCCCGGGCAGGTGGCTCACATTCCATTCCTCCTCGGTGCGCACATCGAGCAAGACCGGCGGCGGCCGCTTCTTGTCGGCCAGCCAATCCGCCAGTTGCTCCGTCGTGATCCATTCCACCTTCGGAAAGCGGAGGCGGAGCGACTGTCCCAAGACAAACCATTCGATGGTGCGCGCCCCGAGCAACGCGACGACAGCAACAATCAACCCCGTCATGAGCAGACCGACACGCGTGCTCGAGACGCGAGACTCACGGCGTGGAATAGGACTGATCAGTTCCATCTGATGAACACCGTTGATTTTCCGGCCTAGCTTTGCACGGATGTTGATCGCATTCTAACTGCTCGTGAAAGTACGCGGCCAACATTACCGGACGATCTGGGCCGGCGAATCGGAAGGCCGCGTCATCCACTTGATCGATCAGCGTTTTCTTCCCCACCGTTTCGTGATCGAAGAAGTGCGCACGGTCGATGAGATGGCGACTGCGATCAAAGAGATGCACGTGCGCGGGGCGGGGCTGATCGGAGCGGCGGCCGGATACGGAATGTACCTGGCAACGCTGGGAGCGGCGCCGGGCAATTCGTTCGAGGACGATTTGCTGGCCGCCGCGGCGCAATTGAAGGCGACGAGACCGACCGCGGTAAACCTGGCGTGGGCCATCGAGCGGCAGTTGAAAAATATCGCGGCCGCGGAGGGCGTGGAAGAGAAGCGCCGCGCCGCGTTCGAAACCGCCCGGCAAATAGCCGACGAAGACGCGGAATATTGCCGGAGGATTGGGCAGCATGGATTGGAGTTAATCCGGCGCCTCAGTGAGGAAAAAGGCGGCGCGCCGGTGAATGTGCTGACGCATTGCAACGCCGGCTGGCTCGCTTTCGTGGATTACGGATCTGCGACGTCGCCCATCTACGCGGCGCACGATGCCGGGATCCCGGTGCATGTCTGGGTGGACGAGACGCGGCCACGAAGCCAGGGATCGAAACTCACCGCCTGGGAATTGGGCGAGCATGGCGTGCCGCACACCGTCATCGCCGACAACGCCGGCGGTCACCTCATGCAGCACGGCCGCGTGGACGCGGTGATGGTCGGCACCGACCGGACCACCTATACCGGTGACGTCGCGAACAAGATCGGCACTTATCTCAAGGCGCTGGCGGCGAAGGACAACGCGATACCTTTTTACGTTGCCCTCCCCTCCTCCTCCTTTGACTGGAATATTCGCGACGGGCTTAGAGACATTCCGATCGAAGAACGCGGTTCGGAAGAAGTGAATTCCGCGGACGGATGGCACGGCGGCCGGCAGATTGAAGTGCGCGTGGCCCCGGAGGGCAGCCCCGCGGCTAATTTCGGGTTTGATGTCACACCGCGGCAGTTGGTTACCGGACTCATCACCGAACGCGGGATTTGCCAGGCGAACGAGCAAAGCATCCTTGAGCTTTTCCCCGAACACCGCGGCGGCTCGACAGAGTCTCGCCCTACCAAGAGAGAGTGACGAACGATGGTAGGGCGAGACTCTGTCGAGCCGTGGAAGGACCCGATTGCGGATCTCCAGTTGAAAAAGCGAACTCCCGTCGTAACGTGGGCGCTCGATTTCGAAAACCGAAGCAGGAGCATTTTATGTCGCAACATCGCAGTCTAAAAGGAGCCAGCACGATCACCGCGAAACGGAATGTCCTGAAGCGTTTCGAGCGCGTCGACCTGCTCAAGAAGCGCGGGCAGTTCAAGGAAGGCACGAAAGTGATTGGCCTTCCGAAAACGAAGCCGGACGCGTAGCGAGTCGTTAAAGCGTTTAAGGGTTAAACAGGTTGAAGCGGAAACGCTTCACGCTTCAACGCTTCAACGCTTCAACGCTTCAACCCTTCAACCCTTCAACGCTTCAACCCTTCAACGTCCCCGCCGTGCGCCTGAACCGTTTCCTCGCCGCCGCCGGTGTCGGTTCGCGGCGGCATTGCGACGAGCTGATCGCCGCCGGACGCGTCACGATTAACGGGCGCGTCTGCACCGACTTCAGCGCGCAGCCCGCGGAGGACGATCACGTCAAAGTCGGAGGCAAGCTGGTGCGTAGCGAGCGCAAGCTCTACGTCATCCTGCACAAACCCGCCGGCTTCGTCTCAACGCGCACGGACCCCAATGCCCGCGATACGATCTTCGATCTCTTGCCCCCGAAGTTCCCTCGCCTCTTTAACATCGGCCGGCTCGATGCGCAGACCGAAGGCCTGCTGATCCTGACGAACGACGGCGACCTCGCGCAACGCCTGACGCACCCTCGTTACAAAGTCGAAAAGGAATACGAAGTGACCCTCGATCGTCCCTGGGACCCGGTGCTTGCGCCGAAGTTGCTGGCCGGAATGATGCTCGACGGTCAACGGGCGCGCATGGAAAAAGTCCAAGCGCTGCGCACCACCCGTCTGCGCGTCGTCCTGCGCCAGGGCATCAACCGGCAGATCCGCCGGATGTTTTACGAACTGCGGTACGAAGTGAAAAAATTGGTTCGAGTTCGCGTCGGCCATCTGCGCCTGGGCGATTTGCCGCGAGGGCATTGGCGGCCGCTGACTAAGAGCGAGCTAAAATCGCTGGCGCCGGCGCGAGGAGGTTGAAGCGTTAAAAATGTTACATCGTTACAAACGGAAGCAGATCGGCGCCTTGGTTCTTGTAACGCATGTAACGCTTTAACCCTGTAACGTTCCCTCCCTCACTCCGCTTCCGCGCGCAGGATCTCCAACGGCGGCCGGCTCCCCACGCCGCGGCTTGCGATGAGACCGATCGCCACCGTGAGCAAGCTGACCGACGCCGCCGTGACCAGCAGCGGCCAGAGTGAGGGCGCGTAATTGAGTTTGAAAACGAACTTGGCCAGCGCCCAGCTCGCGCCGACCGCGAGGATGATACCCGTCGCGCTGGCAAAAACGCCGAGCAGAAAATACTCCGCGCATAGGATTTTCCAGATTTGCGCGCGCGACGCGCCGAGCGTGCGCAGCAGAATGCTCTCCTGGAGGCGCTGGTAACGCCCGCTCCAAATCGTGCTCGCCAGAACAACGATCCCGGCGCCGACGGTGAAGAGCGACATCACCCGGATAACGATGGCCACCTTACTCAGAATCGAATCGACCGTCTGAATCACCGAGGTCAGGTCGACGGCGGAGACGTTGGGATACTTCGCAACCACGGCGTTCTGGAGCTTCGCGGAATCAGCCGGTGTCTCGACGCGGCTCACCAGAACATGGAACGTGGGCGCGCTTTCGAGAACGCCCGCGGGGAAAACCACAAAAAAGTTCGTTTGAAATCGTTTCCAATCGACCTCGCGCAAGCTGGTGATCGTGGTTTTGATCGGCACGCCTTGCACATCGAAGATCAGCTCGTCGCCAATCGCCGCCTCGAAGTCTTTCGCGATCTCGGCGTCGAGCGAGATCGGAACGGAGCCGCCGGGACGGTAATCGACGCGCCCAATCCAACGCCCCGCAGTGATTTTTTCCGTGTCGGATAATTGTTCCCGATACGTGCAGCGGTACTCCCGCTGGAGCTCCCACTCGGGGATTTTCCGGTGCGGGTCCGCGAGAATGTCCGCCGTCTTCCGCCCTTTGATTTCGGCCAGCCGCATCGTCACGATCGGCGCCTCCTGAATGATCGGCATTCCCGCGGATCGCACGATTTCGGCGACATCGCTTTTCTGATCGGGCTGAATGTCGAAAAGGAAAATGTTCGCCTGGGTCTTCGTCCCCACGGATTGGAACTGCGCGAGCAGGACTTCGCGGCTGAGATAAAGATTCAGAAGGAGAAAAGTGCCCAGGCCCAGCGAAAGCGTGAGCAGAAGAGTGCGATTGTTTGGGCGGTAGAGATTCGCCAGCCCCTGCCGCAAGACGAAACTCCAGCCGTGCGGGAAAAATTTTCGGACACCGGCGATTAATAATTTTGCCACGCCCGCAAAGATCGCAACCGCGACTCCGAGCGCCGCGGAGAAGACCAATCCCTTGGTCAGTGTGTCCGTCTGCGAAATGGCGAAGCCGGTGACGCCGGCCACGATCAAGGCATAGACGAGCCAGAGAATTGGATCGCGCTTGGCCGTGCGCGGTTCGACGTCGACCTCCGCCCGAAAAACGCGCAAGGGCGACAGGCGCCGAAACCGGAGCAGCGACGGCAGGGCAAACAGGATGCAAATCGCAAAGCCAATCAGGACCCCGCGGACGATCGGCTCCCAGGCGATCGTGGTTGGAATAGCGAGCGGCAGCCACGTCTTCAGGATGCGCGGAAAGATCCGCTGCATCGCCACCCCGAGAGCGGCGCCGGTGGTCGCGCCTACCAATCCCATGGCCGCGGTCTGGATAAGGTAAACGGCCACCGTTCCGCGTGAGGACATTCCGAGGCAGCGCAAGATCGCGCCCGTCCGGGTCTTCTGTTGCAGATGCGCCTGGATCGCACTGGCCACGCCGACTGCCCCCAGCAGGAGCGAGACGAAGCCGACCAAATTCAAAAAGCGGTAAAGATTTTCCAGCGAGCTCCCGAGATCCCTCTTCCGCTTGGCTACGGTATCGTATTCGAGACCAAGCCGCTGGATTTGCGGCGCAAGAATCTCGATCCGTTTCGCCACGTCGGTGCCCTCGGGGAATTTCACGTAGACGCGGTAACGCGCGATGCTGCCCGTCTTGAGGAGATTGGTTGCGGCGAGATTTTGCAGCGGAATGTAAACCCGCGGGGCAAACGACCCGGCGGCCGATGCTTCGCCCGGCATCTTCCGCAGCGCGCCCGCGATGGTGAATTCCATATCGCCGATCTTGATCGGGTCGCCCACCTGGGCCCGGAATTGAAGGAGCAGGCTTTCGTCGACGAGGGCGCGGCCGCCGGCGCGGAAGTCGCGCGCGGCGGGCGCGGGAACTGTCTCGATCGCGCCATAAAAGGGGAAATCGCCAGCCAGGGCCCGAACGTGCGCGAGGCGGGTGGAATCGCTCCGGGGAAAGACGGCCATGCTGGAGAAACGGACTTCGCGCGCCTGCGGTTCGCCTAACGAGTGCAGAAGCGCTTCCTCCTCCTGGCTGAAGGGCCGGGTCGATCCGACCACCAGATCGGCCCCGATCAGGCTGCGCGCCTGATCGTCAATCGCCTGGGAAAGGCTGTGGCGAAACGATCCGATCCCGACGAGGGCCGCAATCCCCAGCGTGATCGAGATCGAAAAAAGGAGTAACCGCCTCCGGCTCGACCGGCTGTCCCGCCACGCCATCTTCCAGACGAAGGAGGGGTTCATGACGTCAAAAAAAATGAAGACCGGCCTATAACTCTCAACCTAGCCTTCAGGGAGAGGGAATTGCGCGCTGCTCCCGTCATTGGTAGGGCGAGACTCTGTCGAGCCGTCGGTCGGTGTGATGGCGCATTCGGCTCGACCGAGTCTCGCCCTACCAAGAGTCCTTCGGCGGCAGGTTCCTTCTCGTAGAAGGAGAGGCTTAGGAGAGTCATGAGGGCGGCGATCAATCGGTTCCTTTGCGCACTAGACCGATTCCCCGTTGCGCAGCCGAATGGTTCGCTGGGTCAAGCCGGCCACGTCCGGATCGTGCGTGACCAGGACAAGCGCGGTCCCCGCGCTGCGATTCAATTCGAGCATGATCTCTATGATCCCGCTGCTCGTCTCGGCGTCGAGATTGCCAGTTGGCTCGTCGGCGAACAGGATCTTGGGCCGATTGATAAAGGCGCGGGCCAGGGCGACGCGCTGTTGTTCCCCGCCGGAGAGTTGGGCCGGATAATGATCGACGCGCTCGGCCAGCCCGACCCGCTGGAGCAAATCCAATCCCAATTGGCGGGCGGTTCGATCGCCGCGCAATTCCATCGGAACAGTCACATTCTCCAGCGCGGTCAGCGTCGGGATGAGTTGGAAATTTTGGAAAACAAACCCGACGTGCTCGTTGCGGATGCGGGCCCGCTCGTCTTCTCCCGCCTCACCGAGCGTGATCCCATTCAAGAGGACCGAGCCGGACGTTGGCCGGTCGAGCCCGGCACAGAGACCGAGCAAAGTCGTCTTTCCGCTGCCGGATGGCCCGAGGATGGAGCAGGTCGCGCCCTGCGGCAGGGTGAAGGAAATATCCTTGAGCACAGTCAGATGGCCGGCACTGGTCAGGTAGGTCTTGGTCAGGCGCTGAACGTCGAGGATCGAGAATGCTGTCATTGACGGTGGATGCGGGTTCGTCTTGCTTACGCGAACATGATTCGCCGCGCATGAGGAAAACGATGCCAGCAATTTGCCGAATTGCGCTCGCCCTCTGCCTTTTTTCGGCCACGATTTTCGGCCAGGCCGCTGAGCCGCAGGCCGCGTCCGGAAAGAAAACCATCGTATTTCTCGGCGACAGCCTGACCGCGGGCCTCGGCGTGCAACCGAGCGAGGCCTTCCCAGCTTTGATCGGAGAGAAAATTCGCGCGGCCGGTTTGCCGTTCGAAATCCAGAACGCCGGCTTGAGCGGCGACACCAGCGCCGGCGCGCTTCGGCGGACTGACTGGCTGCTGCAACGCCCTATCGACGTGCTCGTGATCGCGCTGGGCGGAAATGACGGCTTGCGCGGCCTGCCGGTGAAATCGCTGAAGGCGAACCTCCAGGAAATCATCGACAAAGCGAAAGCGAAAAATCCAGCGGTCAGGATTGTGATTGCCGGAATGCAGATCCCGCCAAACATGGGCGCAGGGTACGCGGCAGATTTCGTGAAGGTCTATGCCGAGCTCGCGCGAGAGAACAATGCCGCGCTGATCCCATTCCTCCTTGAAGGCGTTGGCGGCCATCGCGATCTCAATCAACCGGACCTAATTCACCCCACCGCCGCCGGACACCGGGTCATGGCCGACCTGGTCTGGCGAACGCTCGAGCCGATTCTGCGCAAAGGATGAGCAAGTTCCAAATCGAAGGTTCGAGCGCGTTGATCACCGGAGCGTCCGCCGGCCTCGGGCGCGAGTTCGCGCGGCAGCTGGCAGGCCGCGCAG